>NZ_CDXDQE010000003.1:0-621511 GCF_978021625.1 Janthinobacterium foliorum
TTATGCCTGATGACCATAGCAAGTTGGTCCCACCCCTTCCCATCCCGAACAGGACCGTGAAACAACTTTGCGCCGATGATAGTGCTGCAACCAGTGTGAAAGTAGGTTATCGTCAGGCTTGTTATTCGCAGTAAGAGAAAAACCCGTCAAGCAATTGACGGGTTTTTTTTCGTCTGGCGGTGTCGTGATGCGGCCCCCAGGCAAAGGCGGGGGGCAGTCCCTGCGTGAGCGGGATGTGCCCCGCTGGGGCATATCCGCCGCCGCGCGCGTCGGCGATGACCTTGGTGTTGGCGGTGTCGAGGATCTGACCCCGGCGGTACATCGACTGCCGCGACAGGCGAAAAAAAAGGCAGCGCTATGCGCTGTCTTTGTCATTTATCACACCCATTAAAAGTGATAAGCGACTTTGACGTTCATGTAATTGACGCCGCTATTCGGTTTCTTGTAGCCGCCGTTCGAGAAATGCTGGATCTTGGCAGCGACTTCCCACTTGTTATTGAAGACATAGCCTACGCCGATGTGGTCGCCGAACTGAAAGTGCGTCGACAGGCGGTTATCGTCATTGTCGTACAGCTTCGACAGCATGTGCACGCCGATGCCACCTTCCGCATAAAAGCCCAGCTTGTTCGTATTTTCAAAGCGGAACACAGGAGTAAAACCCAGGTCCCACAGCTTTTGATGCTGGCCGGGGACATTGCGGTAGCTCTTGCCATCCCAGCCGCCGATGCTGGCGTCCCAGTAACCGCTCAGCTGCGTGCCATTCGATACAAACCAGGCTTTATCCCAGTTCGAGGTGACGCCCGCGCGGACCATCTGCACCTTCACGCCCTTGGCATACTCACCGTAGACGGAGTCGATCAGCTTGTCGTCCGCTGCGAAGGCCGTATGGCTGGCCAGTAAAGCGGCGGCAAGCGCCAGGGATTTTAATACTTGATTCTGATAGGACATATCTTCTTTCATCGTAAAATTAGCCAACGGTATGCGCACTAGCCATCGTTAGGGCGCGGCTGATTGTAGTGGAATTGCCGAACATAGAACCAATTCTTACAGTAACTTAATTTTTGGCAATAGGAGCTGCAGTGACATTCTCTACAAAGATCGCCTTCCTTGGTATAGGCCTGATGGGCGAACCGATGGCGCGCCGTTTGCTGCAAGCTGGGTATTTTGTCACAGTTTGGAATCGCACGCTAAGCAAGGCCCACGTATTGAAAACGGCGGGAGCACAGGTCGCCACAACGTTGGCCGAGGCCGTCTCCGAAGCGGATATCGTGATTTCGATGCTGGAAGCCGGTCCCGTCGTGGGACAGCTCATTGGCGATGCCTTGCCCGCCTTGCCGTCCGCTGCGATTTGGATCGACATGAGCTCCACCCAGCAAGCTGAAGCGTTGCAATTCCACGCCCGTTTGTCCGATGCGGGCCACGGCTTCATCGATGCGCCTGTCTCAGGTGGCGTGGGCGGTGCCCAGGCGGGCACACTGGCCATCATGGCCGGTGCCAGCGTCGGCGATTATGCCCGTGTGGAAACGATATTGTCAGCCATGGGACGCCCGACGCTGGTGGGGCCTGCCGGCAGCGGCCAGGTAGCCAAACTGTGCAATCAATTGATCGTGGGCGCCACCTTGAATATCGTCGCCGAAGCCCTGCTGCTGGCCCAGGCGGCCGGTGCCGATGCGGCAGCCGTGCGCACGGCGATCCGTGGCGGCTTTGCTGAAAGTAAAATTCTGGAGGTCCACGGCCAGCGCATGCTGGAGCGCAATTTTGTGGCCGGCGGCCAGGTGAAAAGCCAGATCAAGGACATGCACAACATCCTTGCAGCCGCAGAGGCGGCGCACGTCACCTTGCCGGTGACGCAACTGGTGACGCAGCGTTATGAAACCCTCGCCACCAGCCATCCGACGGCGGACCACGCGGCCGCTTTGCTGGCCCTGGAAGCGTTGAATCCGGGACAGCGCCTGGGCGACGGTCCGGACCAGCTCAGTTAACTTCCGGTTACGGGGGCGGCAGGCTCGCTTCGGCCAGCTTGACCCAGAAACTGGCGCCGATCGGCAGCAGATGGTCGTTGAAGTCGTAGCTGCCGTTGTGCAAGACGCACGGACCCAGGCCGTGGCCGCCATCGCGGTGTTCGCCATCGCCATTGCCGATGAAGATGTAGCATCCCGCTTTTTCTTGCAGGAAGAAGGCGAAGTCTTCCGCGCCCATGGTGGGCTCGACGTTGGCGTTGACCTTGTCCGCGCCGACCACGCTCTTCATGACTTCGACGGCAAACGCCGTTTCTTTCGCATGGTTGACCAGCGGCGGATAGTTGCGCTTGAAGTGGAAATCGACTTCCGCGCCAAAGGCGGCGGCCGTATGCACGGCAATCTCGCGCATGCGTTCTTCGATCAGATCCAGCACGGGCGTGGTGAAGGTGCGCACGGTGCCCACCAGGCTGGCATCGTCGGGAATCACATTCGTGGCGCTGCCGGCGTGGATTTGCGTGATGGACAGCACGGCCGTGTCCAGCGGGCTCTTGTTGCGGGTGATGACGGTTTGCCAGCTTTGCGCGATCTGCACGGCCACCATGACAGGATCGATGCCCTTGTGGGGCTGGGCCGCGTGCGCGCCCTTGCCCTTGACGGTGACGTGGAATTCATTGCTGGACGCCATCATCGGCCCTTCCACCACGCTCAGGGTGCCTGTTTCCGCGCCCGGCCAGTTATGCATGCCGTAGATGGCATCCATGGGGAAACGGGTAAACAAGCCGTCCTCGATCATTTCCCGGGCCCCCGCGCCGCCTTCTTCGGCCGGCTGGAAGACCAGGTACACGGTGCCATCGAAATGGCGATGCTGTGCCAGGTAATGGGCGGCGCCCAGCAGCATGGCCGTATGGCCGTCATGGCCGCAGGCGTGCATCTTGCCCGGATGGCGCGAAGCGTGTTCGAAGGTATTCATTTCCTGCATGGGCAAGGCATCCATGTCGGCGCGCAAGCCGATGGCGCGCTTCGACGTGCCATTCTGGATGATGCCGACCACGCCAGTGCGGCCCAGGCCGCGTACCACGGGAATGCCCCATTCGGTCAGTTTGGCGGCGACAACGTCCGAGGTGCGCTGTTCTTCGTAGCACAGCTCGGGATGCGCGTGCAGGTCGCGGCGGATACCTTGCAGCTCGGATTGAAACGCCAAGATGGGATCAACTAGTTTCATCGGACTCTCCTGTGGATGCTGGCGCGCCGCCATGTATGGCGCGCCGGACCACCCATGTTTGATCAAAAACATGCGCGGTGAATAATGCATTGTAGCCCTTGTTTGCCGGGTAAATCCAGCGCACGGCCCAGCTCGCCCCGACACCAACAGCAAGCACGCGGAATGGTTTACAGTATCGCCTTCCGCCACCGTTTTTTGGATTACCCCATGACCACCACCCAAGTGCGCGCCGCCTGCCCGCTCGACTGCCCCGATACGTGTGCCCTGCTGGTCACGGTGACCGATGGCGTGGCCACGGCGGTCAAGGGCGATCCCGACCACCCGACCACGGCGGGCGTGCTGTGCACCAAGGTCTCGCGCTTCACGGAACGGACCTATCATGCGGAGCGCCTGTTGCATCCGCTGCGCCGCGTGGGCAGGAAGGGCGAAGGCAAGTTCGAGCGCATCAGCTGGGAAGAAGCCCTGAGCACGATTGCGGCGCGCCTGAAACCGATCGCCGCGCGCGACCCGCAGGCGATTTTGCCATACAGCTACTGTGGCACCATGGGCCTGGTGCAGGGCGAATCGATGTCCTCGCGCTTTTTCAACCAGCTGGGCGCGTCCCTGCTGGACCGCACCATCTGCGCCTCGGCCGGTGCCACGGGCTACCGCTACACGGTGGGCGCCAGCATCGGCACGGATCTGGAACAGTTCCAGAATGCCAAATTGATCATTATCTGGGGCGGCAACCCGATCGCCTCGAACCTGCACTTCTGGATGCGCGCGCAGGAGGCCAAGCGCCAGGGCGCCACCCTGATCGCCATCGACCCCTACCGCTCCCTGACGGCCGAGAAATGCCACCAGCACATCGCCTTGCTGCCTGGCACCGATGCGGCCCTGGCGCTGGGCTTGATGCACGTGCTGATCAAGGAAGACCTGGTCGACCACGACTATGTCGCGCAATTCACGCTCGGCTACGATGCCTTGAAAGAACGCGCGCTGGAATGGCCGCCCGAGCGCGTGGCCGAAGTCTGCGGTATCACGGTCGCGGAAGTGGTGGAACTGGCGCGCCTGTATGGCCAGACCTGCCGCGACGGCGACGGCGCGGCCATCCGTGCCAATTACGGCGTGCAGCGCGTGCATGGCGGCGGCATGGCGGTGCGCAATATCGCCTGCCTGCCAGCGTTGACGGGCGCCTGGCGCCATGCGGCCGGCGGCATGCAGCTGTCGAGCTCGGGTTCCTTCCCCATCAACCGCAAGGCCTTGCAGCGCCCCGACTTGCTGAAGGGAGTACCCCGCACCATCAACATGAGCACCATCGGCGACGATTTATTGAAAGCAAGCTCGCCCGCGTTCGGCCCGCAAGTGGAAGCCGTGATCGTTTACAACTCGAATCCGCTGGCGGTGGCCCCCGATTCCTCGAAAGTGGCGCAAGGCTTTGCCCGCGAGGATCTGTTTACGGTGGTGCTCGAGCATTTCCAGACCGATACCGTCGACTACGCCGACATCGTGCTGCCCGCCACGACGCAGCTGGAACACGTCGATGCGCACGCCACCTACGGGCACCTGTACATGATGGCGAACAACGCGGCCGTGGCGCCCCTGGGTGAAGCGAAGGCGAATACGGAAATCTTCCGCCTGCTGGCGCAGCACATGGGCTTTGACGATCCGTGTTTCCAGGAAAGCGACGACGCGCTGGCCGCGCAGGCATTCGATAACGGGGACGCGCGCGCCGTGCATTTCGACTGGGAATCACTGAAACGCACGGGCTGGCAAAAGCTGGCCATGCCCGATGCGCCGTTCGCCACGGGCGGTTTCCCTACGCCATCGGGCAAGTGCGAGTTTTATTCAAGCGCCATGGCACAGGCGGGGCTCGATCCCTTGCCAGCATATATCGCGCCATACGAATCGCAGGCCAGCAACCCGGGCCTGGCGGCACGCTTCCCGCTGGCGATGATTTCCCCGCCGGCGCGCAATTTCCTCAACTCCACTTTCGTGAACGTGACAAGCCTGCGCGCGGCCGAAGGCGAGCCGCACCTCGATATCCACCCGGACGATTGTGCCGCGCGCGGCATCGCGGCCGGTGACATGGTGCGCATCTTCAACGACCGCGGCAGCTTTGTCGCCAAGGCCAGGGTCACGGACAAGGCGCGACCCGGCCTGGTGGTGGGCTTGTCCGTATGGTGGAAAAAACTTGCCAGCGACGGCAAGAACGCCAATGAAGTGACGAGCCAGCGCCTGACGGACATGGGCCGCGCGCCCACTTTCTACGACACGCTGGTCGAAGTGGAAAAGGCTGCCTGACGTGACGGCCCCGTTGCGCTGGCCCGCCCGCTTGCTTGTCGGCGCCGTGTGCCTGCTGCTGGGCGGCTGCACGCAGCTGCGCTACTACACGCAGGCGGCGCAGGGGCAATATGCCCTGTGGTCCGGCGCACGGCCGGTCGATGCCTGGCTCAGCGACCCGGCCACGGAACCTCGCCTGAAGGTGCGCCTGGCCAAGGCACAGCAGATCCGCCGCTTTGCCGTCAGCGAGCTGGACTTGCCCGACAATGGCAGCTACAAGAACTATGCCGCGCTGCATCGCCCTTACGTGCTGTGGAACGTGGTGGCCACGCCGGAACTGTCGCTGCAGCCGCTGCAGTGGTGTTTTCCCATCGCCGGCTGCGTCAATTACCGCGGCTACTACAGCAAGGATGAGGCGCTGGCCTATGCCGACGAGTTGCGCGCCCAGCATTACGACGTGCAGGTGGGCGGCGTGCCCGCGTATTCCACCCTGGGCTGGTTCGACGACCCATTGTTGTCGACCTTTATCAACTACAACGATGCGGAACTGGCGCGCCTGATTTTTCACGAACTGGCGCACCAGGTCGTGTACGTGCCCGGCGATTCGGCCTTCAATGAATCGTTTGTCGGCGCCGTGGAAGAGGCCGGCGTGCAGCGCTGGCTCGCGCAAGAGGGCAATGCGGCGATGCGCACGGCGTATGCGCAGTACGCGGCGCGGCGTCAGGACTTTCTCGCCCTGCTGCTGCATTACCGGGGCGAGCTGGAAGCCGTGTATGCCAGCGACGCCAGCGATGCGGAGAAGCGCCTGCGCAAGGCGCAGGTGTTTGCGGCACTGCAAGAAGCGTATCAGGTGCTGAAGAAAACCTGGGGTGGTTTTGCCGGTTATGACCGCTGGTTCGAGCAGCCCTTGAGCAATGCGCACCTGGCTTCCGTGTCCACCTACAATGAATTTTTGCCTGCCTTTAAAAAATTGCTGGAAGAAAAAAAGAACTTTCGTGCTTTTTA
The DNA here is from genome assembly GCF_978021625.1 of Janthinobacterium foliorum. Taxonomy (NCBI): domain Bacteria; kingdom Pseudomonadati; phylum Pseudomonadota; class Betaproteobacteria; order Burkholderiales; family Oxalobacteraceae; genus Janthinobacterium; species Janthinobacterium foliorum. The sequence goes on from NZ_CDXDQE010000003.1 coordinate 6,451, forward strand.
TGCTGCAGTGCACACAATGGCTCAGATCAAGAAGCCTGAGCGCAGGCGCGCGCTGGAACAATTGTCCAGCCCGTGACCCGTGGAGATTGTCCCGTACGCCGGGACAAGCGATCCTGCAACAGCGTATTTATCATGCTGCAATGCAGCACAAAATGCCCCTAGAGTTGCCGCTCGAATACTGTTGAAAGCGCTTGCATGGAAGCGCGGCGACCGATAGCATCGCGTTAGTAGCATAGAGCATTTGCTCGTCAGAATGCTCACACTGACTGCAGGACGACAGAATCCGCAGCAATGATCCGTGCCGGCAAGGTGCGTCGGCTCCCCCACGATTATTCGAGACAAGAGGCACAGGATGGAAAAAATTTGGCTGAAGTCGTATCCTCCCGGCGTCCCCGCCGACATCGATCCTGATCAATATCGTTCGCTGGTGCATTTGCTGGAAGAAGCGTTTCAAAAATATGCAGACCGCAATGCGTATGTCTGCATGGACAAATTTCTTACCTACGCCGAACTCGACACCTATTCGCGCCAGCTGGGCGCCTGGCTGCAAAGCCGTGGCCTGAAAAAGGGCGCGCGCGTTGCCCTGATGATGCCCAATGTGCTGCAGTATCCGGTCGCCATCGCCGCCGTGCTGCGCGCCGGCTACACGGTGGTCAACGTCAATCCGCTGTACACGCCGCGCGAACTCGAACACCAGCTCAACGATTCGGGCAGCGAAGCCATCATCGTGCTGGAAAACTTCGCGCATACCCTGGAGCAAGTGCTGAGCAAGACGGCCGTCAAGCACATCATTGTTGCCAGCATGGGCGAAATGCTGGGCGGCTTGAAGGGAGCCATCGTCAATTTTGTCGTGCGCAACGTCAAGAAGATGGTGCCCGCGTATTCCCTGCCGAACGCCATGCGTTTCAAGCAAGCCTTGTCGCTGGGCGGCCGCATGAAGCTCACGCCGGTCGAACTGAGCATCACTGATCCCGCTTTCCTGCAATACACGGGCGGCACCACGGGCGTGTCGAAAGGCGCGACCTTGAGCCACCGCAACGTGATCGCCAACGTGCTGCAGAGCGAGGCATGGTCGGGCGCGGCGCTGGACCAGAACAGCAAGGAACAGCTGATCGTCGTGTGCGCCTTGCCGCTGTACCACATCTTTGCCCTGACGGCGTGCGCGCTGTGGGGCACGCGCGTGGGCGCGCTGAATGTCCTGATTCCGAATCCGCGCGATATCCCGGGCCTGATCAAGGAACTGGGCAAATACAAATTCAACCTGTTGCCAGCGGTCAATACCCTGTATAACGCGCTGGTGAATCATCCTGACTTTGCCAAGCTCGACTTCTCGGGCTTGAAAATCGCCAATGGCGGCGGCATGGCGGTGCAGCAAGCCGTCAACGACAAGTGGCTGCAAGTGACGGGCGTGTCCATCATCGAAGGTTATGGCCTGTCGGAAACGTCACCCGTGGCAACCTGCAACCGCGCCGACAGCACGGCGTTTTCCGGCACCATCGGCTTGCCCGTGCCTTCGACCGACATCGCCATCCTCGACGACGACGGCAAGGAAGTGCCGCTGGGGCAGACGGGCGAGATCGCCATCCGTGGCCCGCAAGTGATGAGCGGCTACTGGAACCGTCCCGATGAGACGGCGAAGGTCATGACGCCAGATGGCTACTTCAAGTCGGGCGACGTGGGCATCATGGACGAGCGCGGCTACGTGAAGATCGTGGACCGCAAGAAGGACATGATTCTCGTCTCCGGCTTCAATGTGTATCCGAACGAGGTCGAGGCTGTCATCGCGGCCCATCCGGGCGTGCTCGAATGCGCGTGCGTGGGCGTGCCGGATGAACACTCGGGCGAAGCCGTGAAGGTGTTTATCGTGCGCAAGGATCCGAACCTGACGGCGGAAACATTGATGGCGTATTGCAAGGAACAGTTCACGGGCTACAAGCGGCCGAAATACATCGAGTTCCGTGATGAACTGCCGAAGACCAACGTCGGCAAGATTTTGCGTCGCGCCCTGCGTGACGAAACAAAGATAGCAGCATAAACAGTGCAGGGTGTGTGCCAAGGCCGCGCACCCTTTCATACAGATAAAGATGAGGCATAGATGGACAAGATTTGGTTGAAGTCGTACCCGGACAGCGTTCCCGCAGAGATTGACTACACGCAATATCGTTCCGTCACGCATTTGCTGGAAGAGTCATTCCAGAAATATGCGGACCGCAATGCTTTCGTGTGCATGGATAAATTCCTTACCTACCGCGAACTCGACAAGCTGTCGCTGCAGATGGGGGCCTGGCTGCAAAGCAAGGGCCTGAAGACGGGGGCGCGCGTGGCGATCATGCTGCCCAACGTGCTGCAATATCCGGTGGCCATGGCGGCGATCCTGCGTGCCGGCTATACGGTGGTCAACGTCAACCCCTTGTACACGCCGCGCGAATTGCAGCACCAGCTGATCGATTCGGGCAGCGAAGCGATCATCGTACTGGAAAACTTCGCCACCACCGTCGAGCAGGTGTTGCCGCACACGCAGGTCAAGCACGTGATCGTGGCCACCATGGGCGACCTGCTGGGCGGCCTGAAGGGCACGATCGTCAACTTCGTCGTGCGCAAGATCAAGAAAATGGTGCCCGCGTTCTCCTTGCCGAGCGCCATCAGTTTCAACAAGATGCTGGCCGAAGGCGCGCGCCTGACCCTGACGCCCGTGCAGCAAGGCCATGACGACATCGTCTTCCTGCAATACACGGGCGGCACGACGGGCGTGTCGAAAGGCGCCATGTTGTTGCACCGTAACGTGATCGCCAACGTGCTGCAGAACGAGGCGTGGATTTCGCCCGTCATGACGCCGGAAATGCGTGCTACCTCGATGGGTTTCATGTGCGCCTTGCCCCTCTATCACATCTATTCGCTGACGGTCAGCGCCCTGATGGGCATGCGCGTGGGCGGCTTGAACGTGCTGATCCCGAACCCGCGCGACATTCCCGGCTTCGTCAAGGAACTCGCCAAGCACAAGATCGTCGTCTTCCCGGCCGTCAATACCCTGTACAACGCCTTGCTGAACAATGCGGATTTCGCCAAGCTCGATTTTTCCAGCTATAAGGTGTGCAATGGCGGTGGCATGGCCCTGCAGCGCAACGTGGCCGAACGCTGGCTGAAACTCACGGGCTGCCCGCTGATCGAAGGCTATGGCATGTCGGAAACATCCCCCGTGGTGACGGGCAACCGCGTCGACATCACGGAATTCACGGGCACCATCGGCCTGCCGTTCCCGTCGACGGAAGTGGCCATTCTCAATGACGACGGCGTGGAAGTGCCGCTGGGCGAACCGGGCGAAATCGCCGTGCGCGGCCCGCAAGTGATGGCCGGCTACTGGCAGCGTCCCGACGAAACGGCCAAGTCGATGACGGCCGATGGCTATTTCAAGACGGGCGACGTGGGCGTCATGGACGAGCGCGGCTACGTGAAGATCGTCGACCGCAAGAAGGACATGATCATCGTCTCGGGCTTCAACGTGTATCCGAACGAAGTGGAAGACGTGGTCGCGTCGTGCCCTGGCGTGCTGGAATGCGCGTGCATCGGCGTGCCGGATGCCAATTCGGGCGAAGCCGTGAAAGTGTTCGTCGTGCGCAAGGACCCGAACCTGACGGTGGAACAGATCCGCGAGCATTGCAAGCATGAATTGACGGCGTACAAGAAACCGAAATACATCGAGTTCCGCGATGAATTGCCGAAGACCAACGTCGGCAAGATCTTGCGCCGCCAATTGCGCGACGAAAAGAAAGCCGCTTGAATCTTACCCCTGCACGCCCGCCTTGCCATCCTGCACGGTAAAGCGGGCCAGCGTCGCGATGGAAGACGCACTGTCGCGCACGTTCTCCAGGCCCTGGAACAGGGTCGTGGTTTTCTCCGGCGTGATCTCCAATAGCATGTAGCCGCGCTTGTCGCTGCGGCCATAACGGATATGCGGATTCATCGCCACGTACTCGGCCGTGCGCGCCTGCGGGCGCGAGCTGGACGTGATGGAGGTGCCGCAAAACTCCGTGGCCAGCACGGGATTGTCCTTGCTGGCAGGGCGCATGGCATCGCGGCTCAGTTCGGTCGCATAAAAGGTGTGCACGTCGCCCGACAGTACCAGCGGATTGCTGGCCTTGCTGCTTTGCAAGGCATCGAGCAGGTGCTGGCGCGCCAGCGGATAGCCATCCCAGCCATCGGTCCAGATGCGTTCATCGCCGGGGTGCAGGATGGGCACCTGGCTCGATTGCGCCATCAGGGTTTGCTGGGCCAGGATATTCCAGCGGGCGGGAGAGTTATCCAGCCCGCTTTGCAGCCAGCGCTGCTGCTCCTCGCCCAGCATCGTGCGTTCGGGCTTGCGCAGGTCGGGGCAGCGGCGCGTGGTGATGGAGTTCGAGCCGCCGCGGCCCGGCCTGGCGCAGGCGTGGTGGGCGCGGTATTGCCGGTCGTCCAGCACGTGGAAGCGCGCCAATCGGCCCCAGTCGTAGCGCTGGTAGATGCGCATGTCGACAAAGCCCCTTCTGCCCAGCGGCAGCAGGCGCAGCGGCATGTGCTCATAAAACGCCTGATAGGCGGCCGCGCGGCGCGCAAGAAACGTGGGTGTCAGCAGTTCGTCGCGGTCGTTGGCATAGTCGTTGGCCACTTCATGGTCGTCCCAGGTGACGATCCACGGCGCGGCCAAATGGGCCGCCTGCAAATCCCGGTCGCCCTTGTATTGCGCGTAGCGGGCGCGGTAGTCGTCCAGGGTAAAACTTTCATGCGTGCGCACGGCCCGGCTCGGATGCTGCAGCTGGTACGGCCCCCATTCATAGATGTAGTCGCCGAGGAAGGCCACCAGGTCGGGCGCGGTGGCCGCGATATGCCGGTGCGCCGCGTAGGCGCCAAATTCCCAGTGCTGGCAGGAGGCCACGGCCAGTTTCAGCGAGGCGGGCAATGCATCGGCGGCGGGCGCCGTGCGCGTGCGGCCCACGGGACTGACGGCGTCGCCAAACATAAAACGGTACCAGTACCAGCGCCCGGGCGCCAGGCCGCCCACGTCGACGTGCACGCTGTGCGCGAGGGCGGGCGTGGCCGTCGCCAGCCCCTTGGCGACGATGTGCCGGAACGCAACATCGCTGGCCATTTCCCAGCGCACGTTCAAGGCGATGGCGGGCGTGGCGGCGGCCTGCAGCGGGTCGTGGCAGATGCGCGTCCACAGCACCACGGCGTCGGGCAGGGGCGAGCCGGAAGCGACGCCCAGCGCAAACGGATAGCCGCTGCCGTTCAGGCGCGTGGCGGCACCGGCGCTGGAGCCGGACAGCACGCTGCCGGCCGCGGCCAGGGAGGCCATGCGCGCCGCGCTGAGCAGGAAGATGCGGCGCTGGCTATCCATGGCGCGCTGGGGACGAATGTGGGATTAAGGCGACAGCAGGGTTTCGATGGGCGGCACCTTGCGCGGCTTGCGGTCGGAATCCGTGGCGACATAGATCAGGGTGGCTTCCGTGACTTTCACGATGCACGCCTGCAGGCGGTTGCGCTCGGCATACACTTCCACATTGACGGTAATCGAAGTGTTGCCTACCTTGACGATATCGGCGTAGAAGGACAGCAGATCGCCGACGAAGACGGGATTTTTGAAGACGAAGGAATTGACGGCGATGGTGGCGACGCGGCCGTTGGCGCGCCGCGTGGCGGGCAGGGAGCCGGCGATATCGACTTGCGCCATGATCCAGCCGCCGAAGACGTCGCCGTACACATTGGCGTCCGACGGGGCGGGCATCATGCGCAGTTCCGGCATTTTTCCGGCGGGCAGGCCGGAGGCGAGGCAGTTGTCAGGGCGATCGGGGGAGGTGCTCATCTTTTATTCTCATGAAAGGCTACAATTGCCCCGATTGAACCATAAAAAGCCGACCTTCGCCATGCGCCGCTCCCAGACTACTCCCCCACCCCGCTCGCCCGCTTCCGCCAGCCACAGCGATTTCGCCACCATCAAGACCTTGCTGCCGTATCTGTGGGTCTACAAATGGCGGGTGCTGCTGGCGCTGCTCTGCCTGGTGGGCGCCAAGCTGGCCAACGTCGGCGTGCCCCTGATCCTGAAAAAACTCGTCGATGCCCTGACCATCACGGCGGCGCACCCGCAAGCGCTGCTAGTGTTGCCAGTGGGCTTGCTGGTGGCGTATGGCGTGCTGCGCCTGTCGACCACGCTGTTTACGGAATTGCGCGAGTTCCTCTTCGCCCGCGTCACGCAGCGCGCCGTGCGCACCATCGCCCTGCAAGTGTTCCGCCACCTGCACGCGCTGTCGCTGCGCTTTCACCTGAACCGCCAGACGGGCGGCATGACGCGCGACATCGAACGGGGCACGCGCAGCGTTGGCTCGCTCATTTCCTACACCCTGTTCAACATCCTGCCGACCCTGGTGGAAATCACCCTCGTGCTGGGCTACCTGGTCTTGCATTACGACATATGGTTTACCGTCATCACGGCGGTGGCGCTGGTGTCCTACATCGCGTTTACCGTGCTGGTGACGAACTGGCGCACGCATTTCCGCCGTACCATGAACGACCTCGATTCGAAAGCCAATACCAAGGCCATCGATTCGCTGATCAACTATGAAACCGTGAAGTATTTCGGCAACGAGGATTACGAAGCGCAGCGCTATGACGAAGGCTTGCAGCGCTATGAATCTGCCGCCGTGAAATCGCAGACTTCCCTGTCCCTGCTGAACACGGGCCAGTCGCTGATCATCGCCACGGCCGTCACCCTGATCCTGTGGCGCGCCACGGTGGGCGTCATCAACGGCACGATGACCCTGGGCGACCTGGTGCTGGTGAACGCCTTCATGATCCAGCTGTACATTCCCCTCAATTTCCTCGGCGTCATCTACCGCGAAATCAAGCAAAGCCTGGCCGACATGGAGCGCCTGTTTTCCCTGCTGAACGAGAACCGCGAAATCGCCGATACGCCGGAAGCCCGGCCGCTCGTCACGCGGGGCGCGGCCGTGCGTTTCGCGCACGTGGATTTCAGCTATGAAGCCAAGCGGCAAATCCTGTTCGACGTGGATTTCCAGATCCCCGCCGGCACCACCACGGCCGTGGTGGGCCATAGCGGCTCGGGCAAGTCGACCCTGTCGCGCTTGCTGTTCCGCTTCTATGAAGTCGATGGCGGCGGCATCACCATCGACGGCCAGGACTTGCGCGCCGTCACGCAGGATTCCCTGCGCGCGGCCATCGGCATCGTGCCGCAGGACACGGTGCTGTTCAACGACACCATCGAATACAACATCGCCTACGGCAAGCCGGGGGCCAGCAAGGACGCCATCGTGGCGGCGGCCAAGGCCGCGTCGATCCATGATTTTATTGAAAGCTTGCCGGATGGTTATAACTCCATGGTGGGCGAGCGGGGCCTGAAACTGTCGGGCGGCGAAAAGCAGCGCGTGGCCATCGCCCGCACCCTGCTGAAAGACCCGGCGATATTGATCTTCGATGAAGCCACGTCGGCGCTCGATTCGAAAGCCGAGCAGGCGATCCAGTCGCAACTGAAGGAAATCGCCAAAAACCGCACCACCCTGGTGATAGCGCACCGTTTGTCGACGGTGGCGGATGCCCAGCAAATCCTGGTGCTCGACCATGGCCGCATCGTCGAGCGGGGCACGCATCCGCAATTGCTGGCGGCCGATGGCCTGTATGCGCAGATGTGGCAACGCCAGCAGGCGGACATGGACGACGAGGTGCCAGAGGACGCTTTGGAGGGGCTGGCTCCGGCAAAATAAATCGGGAATGGGAAATCAGTAGGAAAAATGCTACAGGCGCGGGGATTCCGGCGCGCGTATAGCGCCTATTTGCGGGCAATCACAGAAAACGGCTAGTCCGGCGCTGAAAATGAAATAAAATTAATTCCATTGGTGGCGTTTGCACCACAGTTGTTTCGTTCGGAATCTATCCGGTTTGTCCGCCCAGGAGAATTTATGAAATTGACCAAAATCATCGCCACTCTGCTAAGCGTCGGCGTCATCAGCAGCATGGCGCCCGTCCAGGCCCAGGAATTGACTGGCACCTTGGCCAAGATCAAGAAAGCCGGTTCCGTTACCCTCGGCGTGCGCGATGGCTCCGTGCCCTTCTCCTACCTCGATGACAAGCAGCAATACCAAGGTTATTCGATCGACCTGTGCATGAAAGTCGTCACGGCCCTGCAAAAACACCTGGGCATGAGCGAGCTGAAAGTGGTGATGAGCCCCGTCACGTCGGCCAACCGCATCCCGCTGATGGCCAACGGCACCATCGACCTCGAATGCGGTTCGACGACGAACAACCTGGAGCGCCAGCAGCAAGTCGCTTTCGCGCCCACCATGTTCGTCATCGGCAACCGCGTGCTGTCGAAAAAATCCTCGAACATCAAGACCCTGGAAGACTTGCGCGGCAAGACCCTGGTCGCCACGGCCGGCACGTCCACCATCAAGCAGATGACCATCCTGAACAAGGAAAAAAACCTGGGCATGACCATCGCCGTCGGCAAGGACCATCCCGAATCGTTCCTGATGCTGGAAACGGGCCGCGCGGTGGCCGAAGCCAACGACGATATCTTGCTGGCCTCGCAGGTGGCCAATTCGAAAAACCCGAACGACTATGAAATCACCAAGGAAGCGCTGTCCGTCGAGCCGTACGGCATCATGCTGCGCAAGGGCGATCCCGCCTTCAAGAAGGTCGTCGACGACGCCCTGATCCGCCTGTACAAGAGCGAAGACATCAACCGCATCTACGCGAAGTGGTTTACCTCGCCGATCCCGCCGAAAAACATCAACCTGAAATTCCCCATGCCGCCGCAATTGAAGGCCGTGTTCATGAACCCGACCGACTCCGGTGATCCGGCCGCGTACGCAGCCGTGCCCGAAGCGCAGAAGACCTCGGACAAACGGAAAAAATAGTAAAGACTGCGTAACAAACCGGGGGGCGCAAGCCTCCCGTTTCATTTGCGGGGCGGCCGGCCGGCTGGCCGCTGTCCCTGGGCTGCATGGGAAGGATGATCATGAATTACAACTGGAATTGGCGCATCTTCTGGGAGATGTCTCCCGATGGCGTAGGCACGTACATGGACACCCTGTGGTCCGGGCTGACCTGGACCCTGGCCACGGCCGGCGCGGCGTGGATCATGGCCCTGGTCCTGGGCCTGGTGATCGGCACCGTGCGCACCCTGCCGAATAAATGGGTGGTGGGCGTGGCCAATGCGTACGTCGAATTGTTCCGCAACGTGCCGCTGCTGGTGCAGATGTTCCTGTGGTATTTCGTCATGCCGGAGCTGCTGCCTGCGGACATGGGCGCCTGGGTCAAGTCGCTGCCGAATGCGCCGTTTGTCACGGCGGTGCTGTGCCTGGGCTTTTTCACCTCTTCGCGCGTGGCCGTGCAGGTGACGACGGGCATCGAGGCGCTGCCGCGCGGGCAGAAGCTGGCCGGCACGGCGCTGGGCCTGACCCTGCCGCAAACCTACCGCCATATCCTGCTGCCGATGGCCGCGCGCGTCATCATGCCGCCGCTGACCAGCGAGTTTTTGAACATCATCAAGAACAGCTCCGTGGCATTGACGATTGGCCTGATCGAACTGACGGCCAGCGCGCGCGCCATCCAGGAATTCTCGTTCCAGGTATTCGAAGCGTTTTCCGCCGCCACCATCATCTACATCGTCGTCAATCTGCTGGTGGTGGTGCTGATGCACCTGATCGAGAAAAAGGTCGCCATCCCCGGCTTCATTGTCGCCGGCGCCAAGACGGGAGGACACTGACATGCTCGGTAATTTCGACTTCGATGTCATCTCCCGCTCGTGGGTCTACCTGTTCCAGACCGGCATGGTATTCACCTTGAAACTGACGGCGCTGGCCATGGTGGGCGGCATCGTGCTGGGCACCGTGCTGGCGCTGATGCGCCTGTCCGGCAACCGCATCGTCTCCGGCGTGGCGTCGAGCTACGTCAACCTGATCCGCTCGATCCCGCTGGTGCTGGTGATCTTCTGGTTCTACTTTTTGGTGCCGTATATCGCCGCCTGGATCATCGGCGCCAGCGAACCCGTGAAGGTGGGGGCATTCTCCTCCGCGCTGATCACCTTCATCATGTTCGAGGCGGCCTACTATTGCGAAATCATGCGCAGCGGCATACAGTCGATTCCCCGCGGCCAGGTGTGGGCGGGCCAGGCGCTGGGCATGAACTACCGGCAGACCATGGGCAGCATCGTCCTGCCACAAGCCTTCCGCAACATGATCCCCGTGCTGCTGACGCAAACCATCGTGCTGTTCCAGGACGTGTCGCTCGTGTACGTGCTGTCGATCCCCGATTTCGTCGGCGCCGCCTCCAAAATCGCGCAGCGCGACGGCCGCCTGGTGGAGATGTACGTGTTTGTCGCCGTCGTGTATTTCGTGCTGTGTTATGCCTTGTCGTTCCTCGTCAAGCGCCTGCAGAAACGCGTCGCCATCATTCGCTAACCGCAATAGAAAGAACAAGATGATTGAACTCAATAACGTCAGCAAATGGTATGGCCAGTTCCAGGTCCTCACCGACTGCACCACCAAGGTCGCCAAGGGCGACGTGATGGTCATTTGCGGCCCGTCCGGTTCCGGCAAGTCGACCCTGATCAAGACCGTCAACGGCCTCGAACCTATTCAGCAGGGCCAGATCGTCGTCGATGGCATCACCGTCAACGACCCGAAGACGAATTTGTCGAAACTGCGCGCGCGCATCGGCATGGTGTTCCAGAATTTCGAGCTGTTCCCGCACCTGTCTATCCGCGAAAACCTCACCATCGGCCAGATCAAGGTGCTGGGACGCAGCGCCGACGAAGCCAATGCCAAGGGCTTGAAATACCTGGACCGCGTGGGCCTGCTGTCGCAGCAGGACAAATTCCCCGGCCAGCTGTCGGGCGGCCAGCAGCAGAGGGTGGCGATCGCCCGCGCGCTGTCGATGGACCCGATCGCCATGCTGTTCGACGAGCCGACATCGGCGCTCGACCCCGAGATGATCAACGAAGTGCTCGACGTGATGGTGGGCCTGGCGCAGGAAGGCATGACGATGATGGTCGTCACCCACGAAATGGGCTTTGCGAAACGGGTCGCCAACCGCATCGTCTTCATGGATCAGGGTAAGATCATCGAGGATTGCAGCAAGGATGAGTTTTTCACCACCACGCGCTCGGACCGCGCGCGCGACTTCCTCGCCAAGATCATTCATTAATTTTTACTTTTTTAATCACCTGCTGAACTGGACCGACATTGAAATTGAACGTGGAAATGCTGCCTGTACTGAAAAAAATGGCCGGCACGATGCTGGCGCTGGGCATGCTCGCGCATGCGCACGCGGCTGACAAGATCGCCGTCGACATCGCCCTGCGCGACGCCACCCTGATCGACGTTGCCGGCGGCAAGGCCGTCACGGGACAATCCGTGCTGCTCAAGGGCGACAGCATCGTCGCCGTCGTCAACGACGCGCAGCTGCGCGACTACGCCCCCAAGCAAACCATCCGCCTGCCAGGCAAATACCTGATGCCGGGACTGTGGGACACGCACGTGCATTTTGGCGGCGGGCCGGAGCTGATCGACGAGAACAAGCAGCTGCTGCCGCTGTACCTGGCGCACGGCATCACCACCGTGCGCGACTGCTCGGGCGACTTGCCCGACACGGTGCTGGCATGGCGCCAGCAGATCAACGCGGGCCAGCTGCAAGGCCCGACGATCTTTACGTCCGGCGCCAAGCTCGAAGGCATCAAGCCCCTGTGGAAGGGCACCATCGAGGTGGGCACGCCGCAGGAAGTCACGCGCGCGCTCGACGGCCTGCAGGCGCAGAAAGTGGACTTCGTGAAGATCACGGAAAACACCCTGAAGCCGGAACTGTACCTGGAAGCGCTGCGCCAGGCGCGCGAACGGGGCATGCGCACCTCGGGCCATATTCCCGTGCAGTTGACGCTGGAGCAGATGGCCGACGCGGGCCTGGGCACGATCGAGCATCAATCGTATTTGCTGCGCGCGACCACGCCGCGCGAACAGGAACTGACGGCCAAGGTGGCCGCCGGTACCCTGACGGGCCGCGAAGCCATGCGCGAGAGCCTGCAAAGCTATGACGAGCCGACGGCGCGCAAGGCATTCAGCTACCTGGCAGCGCGCGGCACGGCCATCGTGCCGACCCTGTGGGGCTCGCGCGTGACGGCATACCTGGACCGCGAAGACCATACCCACGATCCGGCCCTGCAATACATCGGCAAGGGCTTGCGCGCCACCTACGACTGGCGCGTGCAGCGCGCCGCCAAGGATGGCCCGGAAGCGATCGCCCAGCGCCACGCGCAGTTCGAGCAGTCGGCCAAGCTGCTGCCGATCCTGCAGCAGCAGGGCGTGAGCATCATCGCCGGCACGGATGCGGGGTTTTTGAATTCCTTCGACTATCCGGGCCAGGCCTTGCATGATGAAATCGGCCTGTACGTGCAGTACGGCCTGACGCCGCAGCAAGCCTTGCAGTCGGCCGTCATCAACGGCCCCCGCTTCCTGGGCAAGCTGGACCGCTACGGCAGCGTGGCGGCCGGCAAGGCGGCGGACCTGCTGGTGCTCGACGCGAACCCGCTGCAGGACATCAATGCCACTCGCCAGATCCGCCTGGTGGTCAGCCGCGGCACCGTGTATGACCGCGCCAGGCTGGACCAGATGCTGGCCGACATCCGCGCCTGGGTGGCAAAGGAAGAGGCGGCGCCCGCCAAATCCTGATTCTCTTCGCAATGACGCCAAAAGCGGCCGGGTGAACCCGGCCGTTTTGCCGTCTGCCGGGCAGCGCGTGCAGGCTTCCCCGGCCTGTGCTGTGGCCCCGCGGCTGGTAAAATGGCGCTATTCGCAATGACCGCCCGAGAGCAGCCGCCATGTCCACACCCGACCACACCCCGACCGCCGTTCCATCCTCCATCACCATCACCCGCCCAGATGACTGGCATTTGCACCTGCGCGATGGCGCCGTCATGGCCAGCGTGCTGCCGCACAGCGCGCGCCAGTTCGGCCGCGCCATCGTCATGCCGAACTTGAAACCGCCCGTCACCACCACGGCCGATGCTGCCGCCTACCGCGAGCGCATCCTGGCCGCCGTGCCGGAAGGCGTGAATTTCGATCCGCTGATGGTGCTGTACCTGACGAACAACACCTCGCCCGATGAAATCCGCCGCGCGCAGGACAGCGGCATCGTGCAGGCCGTCAAACTGTATCCGGCCGGCGCCACCACCAATTCCGACCTGGGCGTGACGGATCTGAAAAACTGCTACAAGGTGCTGGACGTGATGCAGGAAGTGGGCATGCCCTTCCTCGTGCACGGTGAAGTGACGGATCCGGAAATCGATATTTTCGACCGCGAAGCCGTCTTTATCGAACGCGTGATGCGCCCGCTGCGCAGCGCCTTCCCGGCCCTTTCCGTCGTGTTCGAGCACATCACGACCAAGGATGCTGCGCAGTACGTGGCCGAAGCGGAAGGCCCGATCGCCGCCACCATCACGGCGCATCACCTGCTGTACAACCGCAACGAGATTTTCAAGGGTGGCATCCGTCCCCATTACTACTGCCTGCCCATCCTCAAGCGCGAAGAACACCGCCTGGCGCTGATGACGGCGGCCGCCAGCGGCGACGAGCGTTTCTTCCTCGGCACGGACTCGGCGCCGCACGCGCAAGGCGCCAAGGAAATGGCTTGCGGCTGCGCCGGCTGCTACACGGCCCTGCACGCGATGGAAATGTACGCCGAAGCGTTCGAACGCGCCGGCGCGCTGGATAAACTGGAGGCGTTTGCCAGCTTCCACGGCCCGGCCTTCTACGGCGTGCCGCGCAACACCGATACCATCACCCTGAAGCGGGAAAGCTGGACCTTGCCAGCCACCTTGCCGCTGGGCGACAGCCATGTGATTCCGCTCAACGCGGGCGAGCAGATCCACTGGAAGATGGTGTAAGCATTCCATGCTGCCATCGATAGACTGGAGCCGCCCCTGGTATGCCACGGTGCTGCCGGCGCGGCGGCAGCTGGACTTGCAGCGCGACTCGGTGATCGCCGCGCTGAACGGGCGCGCGCGGGCGCTGGACTTGCGCAATCCATCCGGCCTGCCGCTGGCCTTCGTGCCGCAAGCCGACTTGCCCGAAGGCGTGGCCTACGAAGAGTTCATCGGCGCGACGGGCGGCGTGCCCACGCGCGACAATCTGCACGATTTTTTCAACGCGCTCGTGTGGCTGACCTTCCCGCGCATCAAGCGGCAGCTGAACGCCTTGCAGGCGGCGCAGATCGCCCTGTCCGGCGTGGGCAAGTCGCGCGGGCCGGCGCGCGATGGCGCGACGATTTTCGACGAGAACTCCGCCCTGCTGGTGCTGCGCGACAGCGATGCCGGGCGCGCGCTGGAAGCGGCACTGCGCGGACATGACTGGCGTGGCGCGTTTATCGCGCAGCGCGACAAATTTGGCGCGGGCGGCGATGCCGAAGTCTGGCTGTTCGGCCACGCGCTGATGGAAAAACTGGTAGCGCCGCGCAAGGCCATCACGGCGCATACGCGCGTGATCTTCGCGGACGATGCCTATTTTGCGCTCGATGATATGGCGCGGCGCGCATGGCTCGACGCGCGCGTGGCGCAAGACCTGGTGGAGCAAGGCTTGAGCACGGCCGACTTTACGCCGCTGCCCGTGCTGGGCTTGCCCGGCTGGTGCGAGAATCAGGACGACGATTTCTACAATGATGCGGCGGTGTTTCGCCCGAAGCGCCAGCCGCCCACACCATCACAATGACAGCAGGCCGCAGGCACTGCGAGAGAGACGACGCATGGATAAAGTGATCCGCTGGGGCATCCTCGGCACTGGAAAAATCGCCCGCGCGATGGCCGCTGGCTTGCGCGACGCGCCCGGGGCGCAACTGGTGGCCGTGGCCTCGCGCAGCAGCGCCGGGGCACAGGCCTTCGGCGCCGAATTCGGCATCGACACTTGTCATGGCACTTACCAGGCGCTGGCTGACGATGCCGGCGTGGACGTCATCTACATCGCCACGCCGCATACCTTGCACGCGGAAAATGCCCTCATGTGCTTGGCCGCCGGCAAGCATGTCGTGTGCGAAAAACCGTTCACCATGAACGCGCGCCAGGCGCGGGCCGTGGTTGACCTGGCGCGTGAAAAAAAGCTGTTCCTGATGGAGGCCATGTGGAGCCGTTTCCTGCCCGCCGTGCAGGAAGCGCAGCGCATCATCGCCAGCGGCGAGATCGGCGTGCCACGGCAGGTGCAGGCCGATATCGGTTTTGTCGCCAGCTTCCCGCCCGAGCATCGTCTGTTCAATCCCGACCTTGGCGGCGGCGCGCTGCTCGACGTGGGCATCTACCCGCTGTCGATGGCGGCCTTCTTCCTCGGCCCAGTATCTCAGGTGCAGGCGCTGGCCGAGATGGGTGCCACCGGCGTCGACGAGCAGGTGGTGTTCTCGCTGCTGCACGCGGGCGGCGGCGCGTCGTCCTGCGCCTGCAGCCTGCGCGCGCTGACGCCGACGGAAATGACGCTCTCCGGCAGCCTGGGGCGCATCCGCCTGCCCAACCGTTTCTACAAGCCAGATCATCTGGTCGTCGAGCCCATGGATGGCGCGCGCCGCGTCGTGTCCGCCCCATATCTGGGTAACGGCTACACGCACGAAGCGCTCGAAGCGATGCGCTGCATCCGCGCCGGCCTGCTGGAAAGCCCCCTCATGCCGCACGCCGACAGCGTGGCGCTCATGCACAATCTCGACACCATGCGCAGCCAGATTGGCCTGGCGTACAGCGCAGACCACAGCGCCGACAAGGAATGAGAAATCCCATGACACTGAACGCTTCCCGCCCCAGCCTGAAAACCGTCCTCATCGCCAGCGGCGTCGTGCTGACCCTGGCGATGGGCGTGCGCCATGGTCTGGGCTTCTGGATGCAGCCGATTTCGCAGGCCAATGGCTGGACGCGCGAAACGTATTCGCTGGCGCTGGCCATGCAAAACCTGATGTGGGGCGTCTTCGGGCCGTTCGCCGGCATGGCCGCCGACCGTTTCGGCACCATGCGCGTCGTCATCGTCGGCGCCATCAGCTACATGGCGGGCCTGGTGTGGATGGCGCTGGTGACGCAGCCGACCCTGTTCATCGTCGGCTCCGGCATCTTCATCGGCCTGGCGCTGGCCTGCACGGCCTTTGGCGCCATCAGCGGCATCATCGGCCGCAGCGCGCCGCCCGAGCAGCGCTCTTGGGCCTTCGGCATTTCCTCGGCGGCCGGCTCCTTCGGCCAGTTCCTCATGATGCCCGTGGAGCAGCAGCTGATTTCCGCCGTGGGCTGGCAAAACGCCTTCTATGTGCTGGCCGCGCTGGTGCTGCTGGCCATGATCCCGATGGCGTTCTACCTGCGCGAGCCGGCCGTTACGCATGCCGGCGGCCCGCAGCAAAGCGTGGGCGCCGCCTTCAGCGAAGCTGTCGGCAACCGTTCATTCTGGCTGCTGCTGGCGGGGTATTTCGTCTGCGGCTTCCAGCTGGTCTTCATCGGCGTGCATTTGCCCGCCTACCTGAAGGACCAGGGCCTGATGAATCCGAACATCGCCGTCACGGCGCTGGCGCTGATCGGCCTGTTCAACATCGTCGGCTCCTACTACGCGGGCAAGCTCGGTGGCAAGATCGCCAAGCGCTACCTGCTGTCGGCCATCTACGTGGCGCGCGCCGTGGTCATCGCGCTGTTCCTGCTGGCGCCCCTCTCGGCATGGTCGGTATACCTCTTTGCCGCCGGCATGGGCGTGCTGTGGCTGTCGACGGTGCCGCTAACGAACGGCATCATCGCCGGCATCTTCGGCGTGAAGCATTTGTCGATGCTGGCGGGGATGGTGTTCTTCTCGCACCAGGTGGGCAGCTTCCTTGGCGCCTGGCTGGGCGGCTACCTGTACGAGCACCAGGGCTCGTATCAGGCCGTGTGGCTGATCACCATCGGCCTGGGCCTGCTGGCTGCGCTGATCAACCTGCCCATCGACGAGCGCGCCGTCAAGCGCGCGGCGGTGGCGGCGTAATGGGCAGCTGGCGCACGTGGCTGTGGCGCCTGCTTGGCGCCGCGCTGCTGGCCATCGTCTTCCTGGCCTATTTGCGGCCCGACTTCATGCTCGACCTGGCGAACCGCTTCTGGATGTGCATGTAGGCTGCGCGGGCGCAAATGTGCTGGTGGGTTGTCGGATTATGCTGGAAGTCGGATTACGCGCTACGCGCTAATCCGACCTACTGTTTGCGTAGTGCGCAGGTCGGATTAGTGCGTAGGTCGGATTAGGCCAAAGGCCGTAATCCGACAACACCCGAAAACAGGCATTGCCGATGTGGCTCAGACCGCAGGCCGCAATGCGACAATAGCTTGAACCCATGCGATACCGACGCGCATTCCAGCCAGGCGGCAGCTTTTTCTTTACGGTGGTGACGGCGCGCCGCCGGCCTGTCTTTGCGTCGGCAACTGCCGTGGATTTGCTGCGGGATGCATTCCGCGCCGTGCGTCAGCAGCGGCCATTCGATATCGACGCCATCGTCGTCCTGCCCGATCACCTGCACTGCATCTGGACCCTGCCTGACGGCGATGCCGATTTCATGACGCGCTGGAGACTGATCAAGACGTGGTTCAGCAAGCGAAGCGATCTGAAACTGATCTGGCAGCAGCGGTATTGGGAACACGTCTTGCGCGATGCGCGAGACTTTGCCAGGCACGTCGAGTATATCCATTACAACCCCGTCAAGCATGGGTTTGTGAGCAAGGTCATCGATTGGCCGTATTCCAGTTTTCATCGGTATGTCAAGCTGGGATGGTGTGCCGCGGATTGGGGCGGGGATGGTGTGGACGCGGCTGTTGTTGGGCGGGAGTGAGCAGCGCCAACAATGTTGTCGGATTACGCCACGCTAATCCGACCTACTGTTTGCGTAGTGCGCAGGTCGGATTAGCGCACAGCGCGTAATCCGACAACACCCGCAAGCAGGCAATCCCGGATTTACACCTTCAGGAATTCCTCTTTGCCGCCGAGCCAGCGCGCCAGATGCGCTTCCACGGTGGTGGCGGCGGCTGCCGTGGTGGCGTGCAGCAGGTCGTGCGCCACGTCGCGCGCCTGGTCGACCAGCCACTGGTCCGTTTCCAGGTCGGCGAAGCGCAGCATGGCCTGGCCGGACTGGCGCGCGCCAAGGAATTCGCCCGGGCCGCGGATTTCCAGGTCGCGCCGGGCGATTTCAAAACCGTCCGTCGTTTCGCGCATGGTCATCAGGCGCTGGCGGGCCACGCCGCCCAGCGGCCCCTGGTACAGCAGCAGGCAGACGCTGGCCGCCGAACCGCGTCCCACGCGCCCGCGCAGCTGGTGCAGCTGCGACAAGCCGAAACGCTCGGCATGTTCGATCACCATCAACGAGGCATTCGGCACGTCGACGCCCACCTCGATGACGGTGGTGGCCACCAGCACGTGGATCTGCCCGGCGATGAAGGCGTCCATCACTTCCTGCTTTTCCGCCGGCTTCAGGCGGCCGTGCACCAGGCCCACCTGCAGCGCGGGCAGGGCTTCGGCCAGCATCATGTAGGTGTCGGTGGCCGTCTGCAGCTGCAGCGCTTCCGATTCCTCGATCAGCGGACAGACCCAGTACACCTGCCGGCCTTCCAGCGCGGCCGCATACACGCGGGCGATGACTTCGTCGCGCCGGTTCTGGTCGATGGCGCGCGTGACGATGGGGCTGCGCCCGGGCGGCAGCTCGTCGATCACTGACACTTCCAGGTCGGCGTAATAGGTCATGGCCAGGGTGCGCGGAATCGGCGTGGCCGACATCATCAGCTGGTGCGGGACGGCCGCGCTGTCGCCCTTGTTGCGCAGGGTCAGGCGCTGGCCCACGCCGAAGCGGTGCTGCTCGTCGACGATCACCAGGCCCAGTTTGGCAAACAGCACGTTGTCCTGGATCAGCGCATGCGTGCCGATCACCAGCTGCGCCTCGCCCGATTCGATCAGGGCCAGCGCCGCCGTCTTTTCCTTTTTCTTCAGGCTGCCCGTCAGCCATGCCACCTTCACGCCCAGCGGCTCCATCCATGCGGCGATCTTGCGGAAGTGCTGCTCGGCCAGGATCTCCGTGGGCGCCATCAGCGCGGCCTGGTAGCCGCTGTCGATGGCCTGCGTGGCGGATAACGCCGCCACCACCGTCTTGCCGCTGCCGACGTCGCCCTGCAGCAGGCGCTGCATGGGATACGGCTGGCGCAGGTCGGCGCGGATTTCCTCGAGCACGCGCGCCTGCGCTCCCGTCAGCTTGAAGGGCAGGGCGGCGCCGAAGGCTTCGGAGAGTGTGCCGACGATGGGCAGGGAGGCCGCGCCTTTCGACCGGCGCGCGCGCTGGGCGCGTTTCAGCGACAGCTGCTGCGCCAGCAGCTCATCGAACTTCATGCGCACCCAGGCCGGGTGCGAACGGTCCATCAGCGCGCTTTCATCGATGTCCTGCGGCGGATAGTGCAGCAGGTGCACGGCGGCGCGGAACGGCGACAGCTGCATCTCGCGCAGCAGCTGCTCCGGCAGGGTGTCCTGCCAGTCGATGCGGCGCATGGCGTCGGCGATCTCGCGCCGCAGCACGTGCTGCGACAGGCCTTCGCCGGACGGGTACACGGGCGTCAGCGCCGTCGGCAGCGGCGCGCCCTCGTTGACCACTTTATACGTGGGGTGCACCATCTCGGCGCCAAAAAAACCGTGTTTGAGTTCGGCGCGCGCGCGCACCCGCGTGCCTTCGGCCAGCTGCTTGACCTGGCTGCCATAGAAATTCATGAAGCGCAGCAGCAGATTGCCCGTTTCATCGGCGATCGTCACCAGCAGCTGCTTGCGCGGCTTGAAATTGACTTCGCACTTGGTGACGATGCCCTCGACCTGCCACGATTCGCCGCCGCGCAGGCAGGCGTCGCGGATGGTGTAGACCTTGGTTTCATCCTCGTAGCGCATCGGCAGATGCAGCACCAGGTCCATGTCCGTGCGCAAGCCCAGCTTGGCCAGCCGGCTTTCCGTGCTGACCACCTTCTTGGCGGCTTTCGGCTTCGCGGCGGGCTTGGCGGCAGGTGGAAGATCAGGCGTTGGATCGGGCATATGCAAGGTTTTGGTGCCATTAGCGCAGGTTTTTATGCCGCTAGCGTAAAATAGAGGGTTGTCCGGCACACCCTGTGCGTACCGCAGTCGTTAATTGTTGCGGCGGATTATTGTAATGCCTGTATAGGCGCACAGTATAGTGCCAGATGTTCCATTGCGCACTCCTAATCATTTTTGACGTACTTTTGAAGCAAAACGCATGTATTCGCTTTCCGATTTCGATTTTAATTTGCCGCAAGAAAACATTGCGCAAACTCCGCTGGCCGAGCGCAGTGCCTCGCGCCTGTTGCACCTGGACGGCGACGCCCTGGTCGATCGCCAGTTCGCCGACATCGTCGGGCTGCTGCAGGCGGGCGACCTGCTGGTGATGAACGATACGCGCGTGCTGAAGGCGCGCTTCTTTGGCGTCAAGGAAAGCGGCGGCAAGATCGAGGCGCTGGTCGAGCGCGTGCTCGACGAGCGCACCGTGCTGGCCCAGGTACGCGCCTCGAAGTCGCCGCCGCCCGGCTGCCGCATCCGCCTGGCCGACGCCTTCGACGTGACCGTGGGCCAGCGCGCCGGCGAATTTTTTACCCTGCACTTCGAGGCCGACGTGTTCGAGCTGATCGAGGCGCATGGCCGCTTGCCGCTGCCGCCGTATATCGAGCACGACGCGGACGAATTTGATGAAACGCGCTACCAGACCGTGTTCAACAAGGTGCCGGGCGCTGTCGCCGCGCCGACGGCGGGCCTGCATTTCGACCAGGCCCTGCTCGACCAACTGAAGGCCAAGGGCGTCAATTTCGCCTATGTGACCCTGCACGTGGGCGCCGGCACCTTCCAGCCCGTGCGCACGGAAGTGCTGTCCGAGCACAAGATGCATACGGAGTGGTACACCATGCCGCAGGAAACCGTGGACGCCGTGCGCGCCGCGCAGCAGGCCGGGCGCGACGTGGTGGCCGTCGGCACGACCAGCCTGCGCGCGCTGGAATCGGCGTCGCAAAGCGGCCAGCTGGTGGCGGGCAGCGCCGATACGGCCCTGTTCATCACGCCCGGCTATGCCTTCAAGACGGTGACGCGCCTGATCACCAACTTCCATTTGCCGAAGTCGACCCTGCTGATGCTGGTGTCGGCCTTTGCCGGCTATGCGCCGATCCGCAGCGCCTACGCGCATGCGATCGCGCAGAACTACCGTTTCTTCAGCTATGGCGATGCGATGCTGCTCACCACGCAGTCGCGTTCTTCGCTCCCCCTTCCGCTGAACCTTGATACTCCCGTGAAAGAATAAGAATGCTGGAATTTACCCTCCTCAAGACCGACACGAGCGGCCTGACCAAGGCACGCCGCGGCACCTTGAAACTCAACCATGGCGTCGTGCAGACGCCGATCTTCATGCCAGTGGGCACTTACGGCTCCGTAAAAGCCATGTCGCCGCTGGAACTCAACGAGATCGACGCGCAAATCATCCTGGGCAACACGTTTCATTTGTGGTTGCGTCCAGGTAACACCGTCATGGAAAAATTCGGCGGCTTGCACGGTTTCATGGGCTGGAACAAGCCGATCCTGACCGATTCCGGCGGATTCCAGGTGTTTTCGCTGGGCGCCATGCGCAAGATCACGGAAGAGGGCGTGCATTTCAATTCGCCCATCAACGGCGATAAACTGTTCCTGTCGCCGGAAGTATCGATGCAGGTGCAGCGCGTGCTGAACTCCGACATCGTCATGCAGTTCGACGAATGCACGCCGTACGAAATCGCCGGCCGTCCCGCCACCATCGAGGAAGCGGCCAAGTCCATGCGCATGTCCTTGCGCTGGGCGCAGCGCTCGAAGGACGAGTTCCACCGCGGCGAGAACCCGAATGCGCTGTTTGGCATCGTGCAGGGCGGCATGTTCGAAATGCTGCGCGACGAGTCGCTGGCCAAGCTGGAAGAGATCGACTTCCCCGGCATCGCCATCGGCGGCCTGTCCGTCGGCGAGCCGAAGGAAGACATGATGCGCATGCTGGCCCACGTGGGCCCGCGCCTGCCGGCCAACAAGCCCCATTACCTGATGGGCGTGGGCACGCCGGAAGACCTGGTGGCGGGCGTGTCGAACGGCATCGACATGTTCGACTGCGTCATGCCGACGCGTAACGCCCGCAATGGCTGGCTGTTTACCCGTTTCGGCGACATCAAGATCAAGAACGCCAAGTACAAGGAAGACCAGGCGCCGCTGGACGAGACGTGCAGCTGCTACGCCTGCCGCAATTTCTCGCGCGCCTACCTGCACCACCTGCACCGCTCCAAGGAAATCCTCGGCGCGCGCCTGAACACCATCCATAACCTGCATTACTACCTGGACCTGATGCGCCAGATGCGTGTAGCGCTGGATGAAGACCGCTTCCACGCGTTCACCCTGCAATTCCACGCGGAACGCGCACGGGGAACTTAAGAAATGCTTAGGTGCAGGGGCCGCGCGCCCTTGCGCCGATGTTTTCGAGATTGGTGCTTGGACGGGGCGATAAAGCATTGCATAATGCTTTTTTAGCCCCATGTGGAGCTGCCATGCCTGCAATTCGGGGGATGGCCTTTTGCCAATGCTAGAATACAGCGCTGTTTTTTCAAACTGATTAGAACTGGAGTCACCGTGTTTTTCATTTCCAACGCTTACGCGCAATCGACCGATGCCCTCGGCCTCGGCGGCAACCTGACCAGCTTCCTGCCGCTGGTATTGATGTTTGTGGTCATGTATTTCCTGATGATCCGCCCACAGCAAAAACGCGCCAAAGAACAACGGGCGATGATGGACGCGCTGGCCAAGGGTGACGAAGTCGTCACCGCCGGCGGCATGCTGGGCCGTGTTGTCAAGGTAGTGGACGCTTACGTCACCATCGAAGTGGCCAGCGGCACCGAAATCACGGTGCAAAAGAGCTCCATCACCACCCTGCTGCCTAAAGGCACCCTGAAGGCGCTGTAATTCCTCGCCGTCGCCACGCATGTGGCGACTGACCGGGGCGGTAATCGGCCGCCCCTCGCGACGCCTCCGACGCTCAACACTGAACGCTGAATCAATATGAATCGCTATCCTGCCTGGAAATACATCATCATCGTCGTCGCCTTATTGCTGGGCGCACTCTATACGGCGCCCAATTATTTCGGTGAATCACCGGCGCTGCAAGTAACCAGCGGCAAGTCGACCGTCAAAGTGACGAGCGAGCTGATGACGCAAGTCGATCAAATATTGACGAAAGAGAACGTCAAGTCGGAAGGTGTCACCATGGACGGCGCCGGCAATCTCGCCTCCGTGCGCGTGCGTTTCGCCGATCCCGATACCCAGTTCAAGGCGAAACTGGTGCTGGAAAAGGACCTGAATACGGATGCCAGCGACCCCGCCTACATCGTGACGGTCAACCTGCAGGCGAATACGCCGATGTGGATGCAGAAACTGCATGCCTTGCCCATGTTCCTGGGCCTGGACTTGCGCGGTGGCGTGCACTTCCTGATGCAGGTCGATGCCAAAGCCGTACTGAACAAGAAAATCCAGGGCGTCCAGTCCGCCGCGCGTAGCGTGCTGCGCGACAAGAATATCCGCCACGCCGGCATCGACCGCGTGGGCGACAGCGTGCAGATCAACTTCCGTGACGCGGAAACGCGCCTGAAGGCAAAAAATGTCCTGTCCGACCAGATGACGGAGCTGGCGTTCGCCGATGCGGGCGAAGGCAGCGATTTGAAACTCAACATCACGCTGAAACCGGCGGCCCTGAAAGCCACCATCGATGAAGGCGTGAAACAGAATATCTCCACCCTGTCCAAGCGCGTCAACGAGCTGGGCGTGGCCGAGCCGCTGATCCAGCAGCAAGGTCCTGACCGCATCGTGGTGCAACTGCCTGGCGTGCAGGACGTGGCCCGCGCGAAAGCCATCATCGGCCGCACGGCCACCCTGGAAGTGCGCCTGGTCGACGAGACCATCGTGCCTGGCACGGAACTGTCGAGCGCCATTCCGTTCAATTCGGAATTGTTCACCGTTGGCAAGGGCGTGCCTGTCGTGCTGTCGAAAGACGTGATCCTGACGGGCGACTATATTTCCAGCGCCACGGCCAGCTTCGACCAGAACCAGCAAGCGGCCGTGTCGATCGACCTGAACGGCGACGGCGGGCGCAAGATGCGCGAAGCGACGCGCGAACGCGTCGGCAAGCGCATGGCCATCGTGCTGTTTGAAAAAGGCAAGCCGGAAGTGCTGTCGGTCGCCACCATCCAGCAGGAACTGGGCTCGCGCTTCCAGATCACGGGCATGGGCGGCGCGGAAAACGCCAATGAACTGGCGCTGCTGCTGCGCTCGGGCGCCCTGTCGGCACCGATGACCGTCATCGAAGAACGCACGATCGGACCGCAGCTGGGCGCGGAAAACATCGCCAAGGGCTTCCATTCGACCCTGTATGGCTTCATCGCCATCGCCATCTTCATGATCGCCTACTACATGCTGTTCGGCGCCTTCAGCGTGCTGGCCCTGGCCTCCAACCTGTTGCTGCTGATCGGCTTGCTGTCGATGATCCAGGTAACCCTGACCTTGCCCGGTATCGCCGCGATCGCGCTGGCGCTGGGCATGGCGATTGACGCCAACGTGCTGATTAACGAACGTATCCGTGAAGAGCTGCGCGCCGGCAATACGCCGCAAGCGGCCATCGCCGCCGGCTTCGACCGCGCATGGGCGACGATTCTCGACTCGAACGTGACGACCCTGATCGTCGGCCTGGCGCTGCTGGCCTTCGGCAGCGGTCCCGTGCGCGGCTTTGCCGTCGTGCATTGCCTGGGCATCCTGACCTCGATGTTCTCCTCCGTCTTCGTTTCGCGCGGCGTGGTCAACCTCTGGTATGGCCGCAAGAAAAAGCTGACGACGTTGTCGATCGGCACGGTCTGGGTACCGGGCACGAGCAAATAAGCGACGGTCCAGCCCTACCCCATAGCGTCAATAGCGATAGCGTCCGGTGGCACAGCCGCCGGATGCACAGAACAGAACTCAGAGGATTTCATGGAATTTTTCCGGATCAAAAAAGATATTCCCTTCATGCGCCATGCGTTGATTTTCAACGTCATCTCGGCCGTGACCTTCATTGCCGCCGTCTTCTTCCTGGTGCACAAGGGCTTGCACCTGTCCGTGGAATTCAAGGGCGGCACCGTGATGGAGGTGAAGTATCCGAAAGCGGCCAACCTTGAAGGCATACGCGGCACCCTGATCAAGATGGGCTATGAAGAGCCGGGCGTGACCAGCTTCGACACGGCGCGCGACGTCATGATCCGCCTGCCGGTGGAAAAAGGCGTGACTGCCGCGAACACTTCGCAGCGCGTGTTTGAAGCGCTGTGCAAGGTCGAGCAGGGCACGACCAAGGGCATCGATACCGTCACCGACAAGGGCGAGCACGTCATCAAGAGCGCCTGCATGGACGCCGCCGGCAATGAAGCGCTGGTGCTGCAGAAAGTCGAATTCGTCGGCCCGCAAGTGGGCGAGGAACTGGCGCAGAACGGCTTGAACGCGCTGGTGATGGTGATCCTGGGCGTGATGGTGTACCTGGCCATCCGCTTCGAGTGGAAATACGCCGTCTCGGCGATTATCGCCAACTTGCATGACGTGGTCATCATCCTGGGCTTCTTCGCCTTCTTCCAGTGGGAATTCTCGCTGACGGTGCTGGCGGCGATCCTGGCGGTACTGGGTTATTCCGTCAACGAATCGGTGGTGATCTTTGACCGTATCCGCGAAAACTTCCGCAAGCAGCGCAAGGCGAGCGTGCATGAAGTGATCGACAGTGCGATCACCAGCACCATTTCGCGTACCATCATCACCCACGGTTCGACCCAGATGATGGTGCTGTCGATGCTGATCTTCGGCGGCCAGACCCTGCACCACTTCGCGCTGGCGCTGACCATCGGTATCTGCTTCGGTATTTACTCGTCCGTGTTCGTGGCGGCATCGATCGCCATGTGGCTGGGCGTCAAGCGCGAAGACTTGATCAAGCCGGTCAAGGAAAAGGACGAAACCGACGGCGCCGTGGTGTAAGCGCGGCCAGTTGCATGACGAATGGAAGAACGATCACCCGCGCGGTGGTCGTTTTTTTTTTGTGACGGATGACGATGAAGCGTTTGATTGTAATGGGCATCCTGGCGGGCGTGAGCGCGCTGGCCGGTGCCGCGGAATTGCGCATTGCGGCCAGCGATACCGTCGCCCTGCGCGGCACCCTCGCCGACGGCGACGTGGACAAGCTGCGCCAGCTGGCCACGCCGGCGACCACCGTGCTGCGCGTGAATAGCGAAGGCGGCGATGCGCAGGCGGCCATGCAGCTGGGGCGCTACCTGCGCCAGCAGCAATGGGATGTGTCCATCGATACCGTGTGCGCGGGCAGTTGCGCCCTGTACGTCTTCCCGGCTGCGCGCCGCAAGCAGGTTCCCGCCGACGCCGTGCTGGCCTTGCAGGCCTCGGCCTTCCTGCGCGCGCAGGCGGGGCCGGGACAGATGCGGCGCACCCTGGCCGAGGCGGGCGTGGCGGCCGAGGATCTCGACGCGGCAACGGCGGTGCTGGCGGCGCAGCTGGCGGGCGTGGCGGCGCTGGAAGCGGCGTTTGCTGCCGACATGGGCATCGCCCCCGTCTTTTACCGCGACTTCCGCCAGGTGGCGGCGCAGGCGGACGCCGTGCGCCAGCGCTTCCCGGACCAGGAGGCGGCCGTCTTCTGGTGGCCGGCGGCGGCACGCCTGCGGCGCTGCTATGGCATCGTCGGCGTGGAGGAGGGCACGCGCACGGCGCGCATGCAGCCAGCCGGCTATGTCTATGTACCTGCCCTGTCCGCCCTCGTCATGGGCGACCAGGCCTTGCCGGACTGCCCATGAGCCGCAGCGGCCGCCTGTTCCTGCTGATGGACGCGATGCGCGCGAAGCGGGTGCCCGTCACGGCGGCCCAGCTGGCGCAGCAGCTGGATGTATCCGAACGCACGATTTACCGCGATATCCAGACCCTGGCCGAGCTGGGCGCGCCCCTGCAGGGCGAGGCCGGCGTCGGCTATGTGCTGCGCCGTGGCAGCTTTTTACCGCCGTTGATGTTCGGTCCCGACGAGCTGGAAGCGCTGGTGCTGGGCGCGCGCTGGGTGCGCCGCCAGGGCGACGCGGGCCTGGCGCGGGCGGCCGAAGCGGCGCTGGCAAAGATCGCCGCCGCTTCGCCGCGCGATTTGCGCGACAGCATGGCCGAGACCAGCCTGTGGGTGCCGCTGGGCCGCCCCGCCGATGGCACGCAGCCGGCCGACCGCCACGTGCAGCCGGTGCGCGAGGCGATCCGCTACGAACAGAAGCTGACGCTGGGCTACCAGGACGAACACGGCAGCGCCACCTCGCGCACGGTCTGGCCCTTTGCGCTGGCCTTTTTCGAGGGCAAGCGCCTGCTGGCCGCCTGGTGCGAGCTGCGCGGCGACTACCGCCATTTCCGCATCGACCGCATCGCCAGCGTGCAGCCGCATGCGGAACGCTATGCCACGCGCCGCCACGTGCTGCTGGAAGCGTGGCGCGCGATGTACGATATCGATCCGGAAGGGTAGGCGGCCCGCACGCTGACAGGCTCCTGACAAAAACTGTCAGTGACTGGTTCTACGATGGTGGCTTCTTCACTCACCGGAGCCATCCACCATGCGCCTGTACCACCACCCCATGTCCTCGAATGCCCGCCGCGCCCTGATGACGGCGATCCACCTCGGCTTGCCCCTGGAACTGGCCGAAGTCGACCTGATGAATGCCGATGACCGCCGCCGCCTGGGCGAACTGAATCCGAATGCCAAGCTGCCCGTGCTGGCCGATGGCGGTTTCCTGCTGTGGGAATCGTGCGCCATCATGCAATACCTGGCCGAACAGGTGCCGGGCCAGACCCTCTATCCGGCGGCGCTGCAGGCCCGCGCCGACGTCAACCGCTGGCTGTTCTGGGCCGCGCAGCATTTCTCTCCCGCCATTGCCGTGCTGGCCTGGGAACGGGCATGGAAGGGCATGACGGGCAATGGCGCGGCCGACCCGCTGGAAGAGGCGCGCGGCGAGCACGAACTGCATGCCTGCGCCGTGGTGCTCGATGCGCACCTGGCGCGGCGCGACTGGCTCTGCGGCGATGCCTTGACCCTGGCCGATTTCGCCGTGGCCGCGCCGCTGATGTACAGCGAGGCGGTGCGCCTGCCGCTGGCGCAGTATGCGCATATCCAGGCCTGGTTCGCCCGCGTGCGGCAGTTGCGCGCCTGGCAGGAAACGGACGTGGAGTTGATCGGCGGATAAATGTGGCCGCTAAGTGAGCCAGCGCACGGAGCCGGTGGCGCCGCACGCATAAGATAGGGCTGTCTCTTTCAGGACATCCCTAGCTTTGGACTTTACCCGCTTTCGAGCGGGTTTTTTTTGTCCCGCGTTTCAATAGGTGCTTGAAAAGCTGACAAGTGCCATGCAAGTGGATGGCACACCATTCCCATGCAGGTACGCCATGTTCATGCCACGCCATCCGAAACCGCTGTTGAGCACCCGTGCCGTTGCCATGCAAGTCGTCCAGCAAGGGCAGGCCAGCAAGGCTGGTGGACAAGCATGTGCTGATCGTCGAGACGCGCAAGCCGGCGCCACCGCCGCCGGCGGGCAAGACGCCGGCAGGCTAGTGCACCAGCACCTTGAGCAGCGACTGCACTTCATCGTCCGACTCTTCCATGATGCTCGACAGGGTGGCGCTTTCGCCGATGACGCAGTCGATGCTGCGCGCGGCGCGGGCGGCCCGCACGGCGATGGCGGCCGGGCTTTCATTCAGGGGCGATGCCACGGGCGCCAGGTCGTTCGCCAGCAGCAGGGTGTCGCCCAGCGATTCGGGCGGGATGGCGCGCAAGCCTTCCCACAGGGATGCGATGGCTTGCATGACGGCTTCCGGCACTTTCAGCTTGGTCAGCACGCCGTGGCCGATGGCCTGTTCGCCATGCTCGACCCAGTCCTGCGGCTCGCCGTCCAGGATGCCGGGAAACTCCGCCGCGCGCGACAGCATGTAAAAGCCGCCCACTTCATGCATGATGCCCGCGAACAGGGCCGTATCGGGATCGACCTTCGTCACGCGCCGTGCAATCACCTGTGCCAGCGCCGCCACGTGGGCCGTATGCTCCCACAGCTGGTTGGCCTTGGCTTGCACCACGGGATCGGTGATCGTGCTGCCCAGCTGGCGCACGATCAGCGACGCCACCACCGATTGCAGCGTACGCACGCCGAGGCGCTGCACGGCATTGCGCACGCTGGTGATTTCATTGCCGGAACGGTTGAAGGCCACCGAATTGGCGATGGCCACCGTGCGCGCCGCCAGCAGCGGGTCAGCCTGCACCAGCTTGGCGGCCGCCTCGATATGGCAATCGGGATCGGCCAGCGCCTGCTGCAGCTTGAGCGAAGCATCCACATTGGCAGGGAAAGTCAGCTCGCCACGACCGGCAAGTGCAGCGATACTTTTAAAGGCGTCGAGTCTGTTCATTGAAAAAATTATACTCGCAATATTTCCTTGCGGAACTTTTTAAGCGTGATCTTTTCGCAAACAGCCGAGCAAAAGGCAAGCAACTGCCCCGTAAACGGGAAAAGGCATGCCGCTGGATCAGTGGCATGCCTTTTTTTTTAACGACAGCGATCGTCAAGCCCTTGAGCAGGAGCATTGCGAGCGGATGGGATGTGTGGCCGAGAAGCGCAACCGTATTCAAGTACGGCGGGCGTCGCCGGCCGCCAAGCCCGCCGCGCAGCAGGTTTTGTTACGCGTTCCTACAGCGATTCGCTGAAGATGGCGTCACAGCCTTCGACCAGCTCGTCGCTGTCTTCCAGTTCATCCGTCAGGCCCAGGTCGAACAATTCTTCCACGGCATTCATGAAGCTGTTGTGCTTGGTCGCACCGATCAGGCGGTAGATTTCACCGTCTTCGTTGCGCACGCCGATGATCAGCTTTTCCTGGCGCACCAGTTCCGGCGTGCTGGCGTTGAGCAACAGGTTGCCGATGATATGTTTATCGAAATGCGCTGGCTTTTTGCCTTCGAGCAATGAGGTTTTCAACTTGTTTCCTTTGTCTTGTTTGAATGTGAGTCCGTGCGTGGCGAATGTGCGGCTGGACCGTTGGCAATGGCTTGTTTCAGGCCCGCGAGGGTCGTTTCCAGGCGATTGAAATCGTCCTCCGTGTAGTTGGCAAACAGTTGCCGGCCCTGCCTGGTCAGCTTGGGGAACACGTCATGGAACACCTGTTCCCCCTGTGTACTCAAGCGTACATAGTAGGAACGTTTGTCGCGTGGACAACGTTCCCGTATCACCAGTGCCTTCTGTTCCAGGCGGTCCACCACGCCCGTCAACGTGCCCTTGGTGATCAGGGTTTTCTGGCCCAGTTCCTTGTAGGACATGCCAGAGGTGTTGCCGAGCGTGGCAATGATGTCGAATTGCGCATGCGTCAAGCCGTACTGGCGCACGAAGTCGCTAGAAAACCGCTCGAAGTCCTGCATGCATTCGGCCAGCAGCCGGATACTTTTTAAATATCGTTCACCCATGGGGTGTGATTATATCCTTCCGCCCCGCTTTTTTTTTTGCCGCGTCCTGGCGTGTTGGGGCGGCAGGGGCTGGATGGGGCGGAAGTCCGGTATCATGTGTGCAACTCAGCCCTTGCCCCCATCCTGCCCCGCCGATGTCTTTTGCTAATCTTTCCCGTATCGGCCTCGACAAACCCTTGCGCCTGCTGCTGGTGCACGCCGGCGATGCCGAGTCGATCACCTGGGCCGGCCTGGTGCAGCCGCTGCGCCTGTGCGCGCGGGCACTGGGGCCGGAGGCATTCCAGCTGGAGGTGCGCACACCCGAGCAAGTGGCGCAGCAGGGCGGCAACTGGCACATCGCGCTGCTGGTGGCCGATGAAACGCAAGCGCCGCTGCGTGCCGAGCTGTGCCGCGCGGTGATCGAGCGCTGCCGTTCGGCGCCGTTCTGGGGCGGCGTGGGCGCGGCCGTGCTGTGGCTGGCCGACGCCGGGGTGATGGATGGCGTGCGCATCGCCTTGCCCTGGGCCCTGTACGCGGACGCGGAAGCGAAGGCCGAGCGCGCCATCCTGACGCCGCACCTGTTCGACATCGACGGCCCGCACATCACCTGCTGCGGCGGCGCGGCCAGCATCGATTTTTCGCTGACGCTGATCGAAACCGTGTTCGGTGCCGACGTGCAGGCGCTCGTCAAGGAAGCG
This sequence comes from Janthinobacterium foliorum, assembly GCF_978021625.1. Classification (NCBI taxonomy): domain Bacteria; kingdom Pseudomonadati; phylum Pseudomonadota; class Betaproteobacteria; order Burkholderiales; family Oxalobacteraceae; genus Janthinobacterium; species Janthinobacterium foliorum. The sequence continues at coordinate 37,686 of NZ_CDXDQE010000003.1, forward strand.
CTGTGCGTGGACAAGGTGCGCGGCAAGGAAGAGCGCCAGCGGGTGGCCCTGCAGGCGCGTTTCGGCGTCTTGCAGCCGAAGCTGTCCGAAGCGGTGACCTTGATGGAAGCCAATATCGAGGAACCACTGTCGACCGATGATATCGCCAGCCTGGTGGGCCTGTCGCGGCGCCAGCTGGAGCGGCTGTTCAAGCAATACCTGGGCAGCCTGCCATCGCGCTACTACCTGGAGCTGCGCCTGCAACGCTCCCGGCAACTATTGCTGGATACACATTATTCCATCGTGCAAGTGGGCCTGATGTGCGGTTTTTCTTCCGGTTCGCACTTTTCCACGGCCTTTGGCACCCTGTTCGGCAATACCCCGCGCGAAGAGCGGCAGCGCAAGTTGATGCCGACGGTTTAACGTCTGGTGAAGTCGACTGCGCGCCGCGCCTTGCGGCCGCCGATGCTCACTGCCTCGGCAGCCCCGTGCTGCGCACAGCTGCGCCTTCTCAGCCACAACTCACTGCCGCTCGCTACGATTCCGCCAGGCGTTCTATATTTCGCACTATCGTGCGATAAGCATGGCCGTGATGAATTGTGAAAATCCTTGTCGCAGATTCAAAAGAGTTTTAGCATCCCGCTTTTTATAATGCTGTACACACGTAGCTGTCGTAGCTGCGGAGTACCTAACATATTGATGGGGAAATGCTATGAATGCCAAGCTTGATTCGACCGTAACCGCTCGTCCAGTCAGCCGGGAAACCTTTGACCAGGTCCTGGTTCCTACCTACGCTCCCGCTGCCATGGTACCCGTGCGCGGTGCCGGCCTGGATCTGTGGGACCAGTCCGGCAAGCATTACCTCGATTTCACCTCCGGCATCGCCGTCAACAGCCTGGGCCACTGCCATCCTGCCCTGGTCGACGTGCTGACCAAGCAAATCAACAGCCTGTGGCATTTGGGCAACGGCTACACCAACGAGCCGGTGCTGCGCCTGGCCCTGGCCCTGACGGAAGCGACCTTCGCCGACCGCGCCTTCTTCTGCAACTCGGGCGCGGAAGCCAATGAAGCGGCCCTGAAACTGGCGCGCAAGTACGCGCACACCAAGTTTGGCGCGCACAAGTCGCGCATCATCTCGTGCTTCAGCTCCTTCCACGGCCGCACCCTGTTTACGGTCTCCGTCGGCGGCCAGGCCAAGTACACGGAAGGCTTCGAGCCTCTGCCGCCATCGATCGACCACATCGCCTACAACGACATCGAAGCGGCGCGCGCCGCCATCGGCGATGACGTGTGCGCCGTGATCGTCGAGCCGGTACAAGGCGAAGGCGGCGTCGTGCCAGGCAATCCGGAATTCCTCAAGGAACTGCGCGCACTGTGCGACAAGACGGGCGCCCTGTTGATTTTCGACGAAGTCCAGTGCGGCATGGGCCGCACTGGCGCGTTGTTCGCGTACATGGGCTATGGCGTCACGCCGGACATCCTGACGGCCGCCAAGGCCCTGGGCAATGGCTACCCGATCGGCGCCATGCTGACCACCGACGCGCTGGCGCAGACGCTGGCCGTCGGCACGCACGGCACCACCTACGGCGGCAACCCGCTGGCCGCCACCGTGGCCCTGACCGTGCTGGAGACGATCAACACGCCGGCCTTCCTGGCGCGCGTGAAGGAAGCCAGCGTCAACACCATCGCCATGCTGCAAGGCCTGATTTCGGATTACCCGCAAGTGTTCTCCGCCGTGCGCGGCAGCGGTTTGCTGCTGGGCCTGGTCGTCAGCGACGCCTACAAGGGCCGCGCGAAAGACATCCAGAAGGCCGCCGAAGCACAAGGCCTGATGGTGCTGATCGCCGGCATGGACGTGGTGCGCCTGGCGCCGGCCCTGATCGTCTCGGACGAGCAGATCGCCGAAGCGGGCCGCTTGCTGCGCGTGGCCGTCGATGGCTTGCTGAAAGCCTGAAGCTAGCTTCGCTCCCTGTTTGATCACCGGCCCGCCGCTTTGCCGCGGGCCGGCTTGGTTCTACCCGGGTTTCAGCCCAAGTAACGTCAGCATTGAAGGAGTACCCATGTATGTTGTCCGTCCGGTAGAAATTGCGGATATTGCAGCCCTCGAAGCGCTGGCCGCGGTAACCATGCCGGGTGTCCATACCCTGCCGAGGACGCGCGAGAAAATCGCCGCCTCCGTCGAGCGCTCCATCGCCTCGTTTGCCGCCCACGTCGACATCCCCAGCGAAGAGTCATATCTCTTCGTGCTTGAATCCCTGCTCGACAAGAGCATCTTTGGCACGGCCGCCATCTTTGCCTCCGCCGGCTCGAACGGCACCTATTTTTCCTTTCGCAACGACGTCATCCAGCAAGTTTCGCGCGACCTGAACATCAGCCACAGCGTGCATGCGCTGACCCTGTGCTCCGAACTGACGGCGTATTCGCAGCTGTCCGGCTTCTATGTGCGCAACATGGAGCAGGCGGGCCTGGAAGCGGCCCTGCTGTCGCGCGCGCGGCTGCTGTTCGCCGTGCTGGCGCCGCACCGCTTCGGCGACCGTTTCTTCGTGCCGCTGGCCGGCATCACGGACGCCAACGGCCAGTCGCCGTTCTGGGATGCGCTGGGCCGCAAGTTCTTCCAGATGGATTTCCTCGATGCCGAGAAAGTCATCGGCGGCGCGCGCAACCGCACCCTGATCGTCGAGCTGATGCCGCACTACCCCGTGTACGTGCCGCTCTTGCCCGGCGACGCGCAGGCGGCCATGGGCCAGATCCACCCGAGCGGCGAACTGGCCTTCAACCTGCTGACGGAAGAAGGCTTCGAAGCCGACGACTACATCGACATCTTCGATGGCGGCCCGATCCTGCAGGCGCACAAGAATTCGCTGCGCTCGTTTACGGGCTCGCTCACGCGCCGCGTGGCGGCCGGCGTCACGCCCAGCCGCACTGGCCTGAAAGTCAATTATGCGATCGCTTCCGGCGCCGAGCGCAATTTCCGCGCCGTGACCTTCGCCTGCGATGCGCTCGAGGCGCAGGACAGCGTCGGCTTGCCGGCCGACCTGCTCGAGGCGCTGGCCGTGGCCGAAGGCGACAGCGTCATTTGCGTGCGTATCTAAGGGAGTCCATTTTATGCTAGTAGTACGCGCCATCAACGCCAACGACCTCGATGCCCTGTATGGCCTGGCCAGCCAGGTCGGCACGGGCATGACCACCCTCAAGCCGGACATGAAGATGCTGGGCGACCGCCTGGCCATCGCCTGCGCCTCGTTCGCCGAAACCATCCCGCCCGAAAAGCGCGACTACATGTTCGTCATGGAGGATACCGATACGGGCCGCCTGGCCGGCGTGTGCGCCATCAAGGGCGCCGTGGGCCTGGACGAACCATTCTACAACTACCGCATCGGCACCCTCGTGCATTCGAGCCGCGAGCTCGATGTGTTTACGCGCATGGAAACGCTGTACCTGTCGAACGACCTGACGGGCAGCACGGAACTGTGCTCGCTGTTTTTGCACCCCGATTACCGCAGCGGCAACAACGGCAAGCTGCTGTCGAAAAGCCGTTTCCTCTTCATCGCCCAGTTCCCGCACCTGTTCACGGAAAAGCTGATCGCGGAAATGCGCGGCTACCAGGCGCCGGATGGCAGCTCGCCATTCTACGAGGGCCTGGGCCGCCATTTCTTCAAGATGGATTTCCACCACGTCGACGACTTGACGAGCCTGGGAAAAAAATCCTTCATCGCCGAACTGATGCCGCGCCAGCCCATGTACGTGGCCTACCTGCCCGACGAGGCGCAGGAAGTCATCGGCAAGGTACATCTGAGCACGGCGCCCGCGCGCCGCCTGCTGGAACAGGAAGGCTTGCACTTCGAAGGCTATGTCGACATTTTCGACGCCGGCCCCGTGCTGCAGGCGCGCGTCTCCGAGCTGCGCGCCATGCGCGACAGCATGCCCGCCGTGCTCGATGCCGAGACGGCTCCCGACGCCTGTGGCGATGCTGCCCAGGCCGAGCCTTACCTGGTGTCGAACACCGACCTGAAAGATTTCCGCATGATCGTCACCAGCGCCAATCCGCATAACGGCAAGATCGCGCTCGATGACGCTGAACTGCATCTGCTGCGTAGCCACAACGGCGACACCGTGCGCACGCTGTCACTCAACCCGAGGAAGCATACCCATGTCTAATGTGTTTAATTCATCTGCCGCAGCATCGAACTTCATCAACGGCGCCTGGCTGCCAGGCACGGGCCGCGAACTGCTCACCATCGACCCGTCGAACGGCAAGCAGACGTGGGCCAGCCTGGAAGCGACGCCAACACAGGTCGAAGAGGCTTGCCAGGCCGCGCGCGGCGCCTTTGACGCGTGGGCCGACACGCCCGTCGATGAGCGCATCGCCATCTGCGTGCGCTTTCGCGAACTGCTGAAGGAGCACGCGGAGGCGCTGGCGCTGCTGATCTCGGAAGAAGTGGGCAAACCGCTGTGGGAGTCGCGCACGGAAGTGGCCACCATGGCCAACAAGATCGACATCTCGGTGCAGTCGTATCACGCGCGCACGGGCATCACGCAGAGCAAGATCGCCGATGGCGACGCCGTGCTGCGCCACCGCCCGCATGGCGTCTTCGGCGTCTTCGGCCCGTATAACTTCCCCGGTCACCTGCCGAACGGCCACATCGTGCCGGCCCTGATCGCCGGTAACACCGTCGTCTTCAAGCCCAGCGAATATGCGCCGCGCACGGCCGTGAAAACCGTGCAGCTGTGGCAGCAGGCAGGCTTGCCGGATGGCGTCGTCAACCTCGTCAACGGCGGGCGCGACACGGGCGTGGCCCTGGGCGCGAATGCCTTGCTCGACGGCGTGCTGTTTACGGGTTCCTGCCAGACGGGCATCAGCCTGCACCGCCAGTTCGGCGGCCAGCCGGGCAAGATGCTGGCGCTGGAAATGGGCGGCAACAACGCTTTGGTGGTGTGGGACGTGCAGGACGTGGACGCGGCCGTGCACCACGCCATCTTCTCCGCCTTTGTCTCGGCCGGCCAGCGCTGCACCTGCGCGCGCCGCCTGGTGGTGCAGGACAACGCCGCTGGCGCGGCGTTTGTGGCGCGCCTGGTGGAAGTGGCGGCGAAACTGGGCATCGGCGCCTCCGACGCGCAGCCGCAGCCCTTCATGGGGCCTGTCGTTTCCGCCGCCGTGGCCGCGCGCCTGGTGCAGGCGCAGGCGGACATGGTCGCCAAGGGCGGCACCACCTTGCTGCAGATGCGCCAGCTCAATCCCGAGGCGGGCTTTGTGACGGCCGGCATCGTCGACGTCACCCATGCCGCTGGTATCCCCGACGAGGAATGGTTCGGCCCCCTGCTGCAAGTGGTCCGCGTGGCCGATTTCGCCACGGCCCTGAAAGTGGCCAACGCCACCGAATTCGGCCTGGCCGCGGCGCTGCTGTCGGACGATCCGGCCCTGTGGCAAACGTTCCAGACGCGCGCGCGCGCCGGCATCATCAACTGGAACCGTCCGACCACGGGCGCGGCCAGCACGGCGCCATTCGGCGGCATCGGCAAGTCGGGCAACCACCGTCCGAGCGCCTATTACGCGGCAGACTACTGCGCCTATCCGGTCGCCTCGATCGAGAACAGCGCATTGGAAATGCCGGCCAAGCTGTCGCCCGGCCTGAACTTTTAAGTTTTAGATTTATCAAGGAATCCCCATGCACAGCACGCGCGAATACAATTTTGACGGCCTGGTCGGCCCATCGCATAACTATGCGGGACTGTCGTTTGGCAACGTGGCCTCGTTCAGCAATGTGAAAAGCGCCTCCAATCCGAAGCAGGCTGCCCTGCAGGGCCTGGCCAAGATGCGCGCCCTGGCCGCGAGCGGCTTTGCGCAAGCCTTGCTGCCGCCGCAGGACCGGCCGAATTTCCGCCTGCTGCGCTCCATCGGTTTCACGGGCACGGACGCCGAGGTGCTGGCGCGCGCCTACCAGGAGTCGCCCGTCATCCTGGCTTGCGCGTATTCCGCCTCGCCCATGTGGACGGCGAACGCGGCCACCGTCAGCCCGTCCGCCGACACCCAGGATGGCCGCGTGCATTTCACGGCCGCCAACCTGAATAACAAGCTGCACCGCGCCTTCGAGCACGCGCAGTCGGCGCGCAGCCTGCGCGCCATCTTCAGCGACGAGCAGCACTTTGCCGTGCACGAGGCGCTGCCGTCGACGCCCGCCTTTGGCGACGAAGGCGCGGCCAACCACACGCGCCTGGGCGCCGGCCATGGCGCGCCATCGGTTGAATTGTTCGTGTATGGTCGGGTGGAATTCGATCCATCGGCACCGAGTCCGAAGCGCTACCCGGCGCGCCAGACCCTGGAAGCGTCGCAAGCCGTGGCGCGCCTGCATGGCCTGGATGCCAAGCGCACCGTGTACGTGCAGCAGAACCCGGACGTGATCGACCAGGGCGTGTTCCATAACGACGTCATCGCCGTCGGCAACGGTAATGTGCTGTTCTATCACGAGCAGGCGTTTGCCGACGAAGAAGCGAGCCTGTCGCAGCTGCACCGCGCCGTCGCCGCCACGGGCGCGCAGCTGGAGGCGCTGCGCGTGGACACGGGCCAGGTGCCGATCGCGGACGCCGTCAGCAGCTATCTGTTCAACAGCCAGTTGTTGACGAAGGAAGGCGGCAGGATGGCGCTGGTGATTCCGCAGGAGTGCCAGGAAAACCGCGCCGTCTCGCGCTACCTGGAAGGCCTGGTGGCCAGCGGCGGCCCGGTCGATGAACTGATTCATTTCGACCTGCGCCAGAGCATGCGCAACGGCGGCGGGCCGGCCTGCCTGCGCTTGCGCGTGGCCCTGACGGAAACCGAAGCGCGCGCCATGCACCAGGGCGTGATCATGACGGAAGCGCTGTACCATCGCCTGGTGGCATGGGTGGAAAAACATTACCGCGACCATCTGGAGCCGAGCGACCTGGCCGACCCGCAGCTGGCGCTGGAAGTGCATGCGGCGCTTGAAGAATTGACGATCATCCTCAACTTACCGGGATTGTACGACTTGTAGGCGATAGAAAAACACACAGAAAAAATCCGAGACAGCTAAGTAATCCACGGGACATTATTGTGAAGTTATGACAAACAGAACTGGATGCTATGCAAGGCGCCCGCTGCTAGCAGTGCGAGCACTGCTAGCAGCGGGCAAGCCTCGTCGGCCACCTTGCAGAGCGCCGGTTATGGAAGTCAGAAATCACAATAATTTATTGGGGATGACTTTTTCCGTAGCACAGAATTGGACGGGCGACCCCCGTCTCTTGACACCGCTGCCGCCCAGCCACAAGCCCGAACGACAGCGTTGGACATTCACATTACCGTAATGGAGATGCAAGATGAATCACACGCCACAAGATTTGCGTACACAAACGCTGGAGCTGATCAAGGACAAGGCGGCAGCGCCTGTCGTCGAGCTGGTGCAAGCCTGGCTCGCCTCGCTCGACGCGGAAGACCTGGCCGATATCGCGCCCGACAGCCTGGCGCCCGTGCTGGTCGACGGTTTCACGCAAGCGGCCAGGCGCACGGGCAGCGGCTGCCAGATCGCCACCCTGCGCTATGCGGATGGCCGTGGCGGCATGGCGAGCGCCTTGCTGATCCTGAACGAAGACATGCCATACCTGGTCGACTCCATCGTCATGGCCATGCGCCGCCAGCACCTGGCAGTGCGCGGCGTGATGAATACCGTGCTGCCCGTGCGCCGCGCCGCCGACGGCAGCGTGGAAGCGGTGCGCCAGTCCGGTGACCCGCTTGAATCGTATGTGCTGGTGCTGCTCGATGAAGAACTGGCGCCCGACGCGCTGGCCGCGCTGGTCGCCGCCATCGACATGGTGGCGCGCGACGCTGCCGTCGTGCGCCGCGACAGCGCCGCCATGAGCGAGCGCCTGGCCGCCGTCGCCACGGCCGCCGCCCAGCATGGCGAAGAAGGCGCGGAAGTTGCCGCCTTCCTGGAGTGGGCCCGCAGCGGCGGTTTTGAAGTGTTCGGCTACGCGTATTACCGCGTCAAGCCGGGCGTGCGCGAACTGGAACGCGACATTCCGAGCCGCGTGGGCGTGCTGCAGGATACGGCGCATCCCGTCTACGGCACCTGCCTGGCGAATATCCCGGGCGACTTCGACACCCTGGCCAAGCGGGAATCGGCGCTGTCCATCGTCAAGGCCGATGTGGCCGGTACCTTGCACCGCGACCAGCAGTTGGATTTCATCGGCGTGCGCGACACGGATGCGCAAGGCGCGATCCTGGGCGAGCATTGCTTCGTCGGCTTGTTTACCCGCGCCGGCAATTCCACCCCGCTGGCGGCGCTGCCCTTTGCGCGCGGCCGCGTGGCCAAGGTGCTGAGCCTGGCCGGCGTGCGCCAGCAAGGCTTCCGCGCCGAGAAATTCCGCGAGATCCTCGAATCGCTGCCGCGCACGGAAGCGCTGGAAGCGGACCTCGACTGGCTGGCGCAGGTGTGCGGCGCCGTCGTTTCGCTGTACAAGCAGCCGCGCACCAAGGTCTTCGCGCGCCGCGACGTGTATGCGCGCCACCTGAACGTGCTGGTGTACCTGCCGCGCGAACGCTATAGCGCCAGCGTGGCATCGAGCCTGGCGAAGGCCCTGCAGGCCAGTTCCGGCGCCACGCATGTGAGCACGCAAACCCTGGTGGCCGACGGCCCGCTGGCGCGCGTCTACCTGATCGCCCATGCCGCGCGCTACCCGCTGGACCTGGAAACGGATATCGAACAGCCGCTCTTGGGCGTGCTTGATGGCTGGCATAACGGCTTTGCCGCCGTCGCCGACGCCGTGCCCGACGTGGTCCTGCGCACCAGCCTGCGCAAGCTGTGCGCCACCCTGCCGCTCGACTACGTGGCCGCCACCGCGCCGGCCGTCGCCTTCCGCGACCTCGACACCATCCTGCGCAACACCGATCCGGCGCACGTGGCCGTGCGCATCGAGACGGGCGCCGTCACCACCATCCGCCTGTACTCGGCCAACAAGGTGCCGTCGCTGTCGACCATCCTGCCGGCCCTGCACAATGCGGGCGTGGCCATCGACCGCGAACAGGCCTACTCCATTTCACCTGCCGAAGGCACGCGCTATTTCGTCACCAGCCTGACGGTCGATGCCGCCAGCGCGGCGAAACTGGCGCAGCCATCCGTCGTCGCCGTGGCGCAGGAACTGTTTGCGGCGCTGTTCAACGACACGGCCGAAGACGGCCGCCTGAATGGCCTGGTCATCGAGGGCGGCCTGTCGACGCGCGAAGTGCAACTGGTGCGCGCCTACACCAGCTACTGGCGCCAGACGGGCAGCCGCTTCTCGGTGCGCTACATCGCCGAAAGCCTGCGCAAGCAGCCGGCCCACGTGAAGGCCCTGGTCGATGCATTCCTGCAGCGCTTCGATCCGACGCTGTCCGATGCACAGCATGCCGCCGCACTGGAAACAATCGCCGCCATCAAGGCCGGCCTGCCTTCCGTGAACCATGCGGACACGGAGGAAATCCTCGGCGCGCTGGCCGACCTGATGGCCGCCACCCTGCGCACCAGCTACTTCCAGAACAAACAGCAAGGTGACAAGATCATCTTCAAGTTCGACACCAGCAGCCTGGCGCTGGTGCCGGAACCACGCCCTTACCGCGAGATTTTCGTCTTCTCGCGCCGCTTCGAAGGCGTGCACCTGCGCGGCGGCCCGGTCGCCCGTGGCGGCTTGCGCTGGTCCGACCGCATGGAAGACTACCGCACCGAAGTGCTGGGCCTCGTCAAGGCCCAGATGGTCAAGAATGCCGTCATTGTGCCGGCTGGCGCGAAGGGCGGTTTTGTCTGCAAGATGATGCCGAAGGACGCCGTGCGCGAAACCATCGCGGCTGAAGGCGAAGCCGTGTACCGCCTGTTCATTTCCAGCCTGCTGGAAGTGACGGACAACCGTTCGCTGGGCAATATCGTGCCGCCCGTCGACACCGTGTGCTTCGATGACGCCGATCCTTACCTGGTGGTCGCCGCCGACAAGGGCACGGCCACGTTCTCGGACATCGCCAACGGCATCGCCGTGCAGCGCGGCTTCTGGCTGGGCGACGCGTTCGCCTCGGGCGGCTCGAATGGCTACGACCACAAGAAGCTGGGCATCACCGCCAAGGGCGCGTTCGAGGCCGTGAAGCGCCACTTCTATGAAATGGACCATGATCTGAACACCACGCCGATCACCATGGTCGGCGTGGGCGACATGTCGGGCGACGTGTTCGGCAATGGCGTGCTGCTGTCGCGCCAGCTGAAGCTGGTGGCAGCGTTCGACCACCGCCATATCTTCCTCGATCCGACGCCGGACGTCGCCGTCTCGTTCGAGGAACGCGCGCGCCTGTTCGCCTTGCCGCGCTCTTCGTGGGACGACTACAACAAGGAACTGATTTCGGCAGGCGGCGGCGTGTATCCGCGCTCCGCCCGCACGATCGAGCTGTCGCCGCAGATCCGCGCCGCGCTCGATATCGCGGAGACGTCGCTGGCGCCGGAAGAACTGATGCACCGCATCCTGAAGTCGCCCGTGGACCTGTTCTACAACGGCGGCATCGGCACCTACATCAAGGCTTCCACCGAGACGCACGCGCAGGTGAAGGACCGCGCGAATGATCACATCCGCGTGAATGGCAACGAGCTGCGCGTGAAAGTGGTCGCCGAAGGGGGCAACCTGGGCGCGACGCAGGCGGGCCGCATCGAGTTCGCGCTGGCGGGCGGGCGCATCTTCACCGATGCGATCGACAATTCGGCCGGCGTGGACTGCTCGGACCATGAAGTGAACGTGAAAATCTGGCTGGACGTGGAAGTCAACGCCGGCAAGCTGACGGAAGAAGAACGCAACCGCGAGCTGTATGCGATGACGGACGACGTCGAGCGCCTGGTCTTGCGCGACAACACGCAGCAGACGCATTTGCTGGTGCGCGAATTGCAGGCGCAAAGCGAGAGCGCCGTGCAGGATGGCTATGCCGCCCTGATCGCCAGCCTGGAAGAAGAGGGCGCCCTGTCGCGCGAACTGGAGCAGCTGCCGACGGTGGCCGAACTGGCGCGCCGCAAGCTCGATAACCGTGGCCTGACCACGCCGGAACTGGCGGTGGTGATCGCCAACGTCAAGAACCGCTTCAAGCGCATCCTCTCCGCCTTGCCTTTGACGGATGAAACGTGGGCCGAGCCGGTGCTCAAGCCCTACTTCCCGTCCCTGCTGGTGGCCACCCGTTCGGCGCTCGACCACCCGCTGGCCAACGCCATCCTGGCGACCGTGCTGGCCAATGAAGTGATCAACCGCTGCGGTCCGTTGATGATCCGCGACCTGGCGGCGGAACACGGCGTGGATGAATCGAGCGTGATTCTGGCCTGGGGTCAGGCATGGGTGGCCTTGAACCTGGCGCCCGTGTTCGACGCGCTCGACGCGGATGCCTTGACGATTCCACGCGAGGTGTCGATCAAGGTCGATGCGCAAACGCGCGTGCTGCAGCAGACCATGATCGCCGGCGTGCTGTCCGTGCCGGCCGAGCAATTGCGCGGCGCGGGCCTGGCCGAGCTGACTGGCCTGTTCGGCGCGGAATCGAAGCGCGAACTGCTGCAGGCCGTCGGCATCAAGTCGGAAGCGGCGCTGGTACCGGGCCTCAAGCCGGCCTTCGTGCAGGCGTGGGACGCGGTCGACGCGCTGGAAGTCGTTTCTGGTTTCCTGTTCCCGGCCCTGTCCGTGCCGCGTCCTGCCTCGATGGACCTGGCTTCCTTCCTGCAAGTGGGCCTGGCCCTGCGCAGCCAGGCGGGCATCGACACGCTGGAGCGTGGCCTGAAGCTGGCCGCGCAAGGCAAGTCGCAGGAGCAGCTGCGCAACTACGCGCAGCAAGCCCTGCGCCGCACGCAACAGCGCCTGCTGACGCAAGTGCTGGCGCGCGCCGAGCAAGGCAGCGCGGGCCAGGCCGTCGATGCGGTGACGGGTGCGCTGGGCCTGTCGGCCTACGTGGCGGCGACGGAACTGGAGCAAGCCATGCTGGATGTGTGGACCTTGTCGGAAGCCGTGAATAAAATCGCGGCGAAACCCACAGCGGAAGCGGCGGTGTAATGACGCAAGAAGCGACACACGTAGCAACGCAGGCAGTAGCGGGCGCTGGCGGCTTGCCGCCGGCCGTGCAGGCGCTGGCCGCGGCCGATTTCAGCGCCGTGGCGCAGCTGTTCGCCGACGCCGGCTTCACGGTGGCCTTGCCGGCTCCGGGCATGCTGCAAGTGCGCAAACCAGGGGACGGCCGCGCCAGCGTGCTCGTCTCGGTGGGCGTGCATGGCGACGAGACGGGGCCGATCGAAGTGCTGGCGCACCTGCTCGACGCGCTGTCGCGCGATGCGTCGGCACTGGCCGTCGACCTGCTCGTTTGCGTGGGCAATGTCGATGCGATCCGCGCCGGCAAGCGTTTCATCGACGCCGACCTGAATCGCATGTTCCGTCCCGTGCGGGGCAGCCTGGCGCAAGCGGCGGAAAGCGCGCGCGCCGATGAAATGATCGCCGCCACACAGGCGTTCTTCGACGCGGCGGGCGCCGAGCGCTGGCACCTGGATTTGCACACGGCCATCCGGCCATCCGTGTACCCCACGTTCGCCATCGTGCCGGACCTGGTAGCCGACGCGGCCAAGGCGCAGCTGATCGCCTGGCTGGGCCAGGCGGCCATCGGCGCCATCATCATGAATCCGCAATCGGCCGGCACCTACAGCTATTACTCGGCCGAGCATTTCGGCGCGGCCGCCAGCACGGTGGAACTGGGCCGCGTGGGCACGCTGGGGCAGAACGATTTGTCCCTGTTCGACGACGTGTCGCGGGCGCTGGACGGCCTGTTGCGCGGGCTGCCCGCGCAGCCGGTCAAGGCGGCGCCGCACGTGTTCAAGGTGGCGCAGGAAATCATCAAGCACAGCGATGAATTCCGCATGGCCTTCGACCGCAGCACGCAGAATTTCACGTCCCTGCCGCAGCATGCCGTGATCGCCAGCGATGGCGACCACGTGTATACGGTGCGGCACGCGGAAGAACTGGTGGTGTTCCCGAATCCGGACGTGCGCGTGGGCTTGCGCGCGGGGATGATGGTGGTGCGCGTGTCTTGACCCTTGTGCCGTGTGCGTACGTCAGGCGCCAGCCGGGGAAACCCGCCTGGCGCTTTTTCATACAAAAATTCCGTGTGGAAATAATTATCCATTAGGCAATCAACTGGTTTAGAATATTTACCCTTTAATAATTTCTGGACCGATCATGTTGAAACGCCTGCTGGCCGCCGTGCTGTGCCTGACTCTTTCCGGCTTGCTGTGTGCCGCCCATGCCGGGGACAAGGCCGATGCCAAGGCCGACGCCGCGGAAATGACAGTCGAGCAATTCCTCGCCCAGTTGCACCTTCAGCGGGGCAAGATCACTTTGCCTGGCGGTATCGCTACCCTGGATTTGCCGGACACTTTCCGCTACCTGGCGCCCGCCGATGCCGAGCGCGTGCTGGTCGATGCCTGGGGCAATCCACCGGGCTTCCAGACGCTGGGCATGATCGTGCCCGCCAGGACCAATGTGCTGGAGCGCGACAGCTGGGGTGTCATCGTCACGTATGAAAAGGAAGGGCATATCAAGGACGACGACGCGGACAGCATCAACTATGACGAATTACTCAAGGATATGCAGGCGTCCGTGCTGGAAAACAACGCGGAGCGCAAGAAACAGGGCTATCCCGGCATCCATTTGATGGGCTGGGCGGAAAAACCCAGCTATGCCAAGGATACCCACAAGCTGTACTGGGCCAAGGACCTGATGGTTGACGGCGGCGCGCATTCCCTGAACTACAATGTGCGCGTGCTGGGCCGTGAAGGCGTGCTGAACCTGAATGCGATCGCCGGCATGGAGCAGATCGCGGCGATCAGGCAGGAAATGCAGCAAGTGACGGCGTTCACGGAATTTACCGAGGGTAACCGCTACACGGATTTCGACAGCAAGACGGACAAGGTGGCGGAATACGGCCTGGCGGCACTGGTGGCGGGCGGCGTGGCCAGCAAGCTGGGCCTGTTTGGCAAGCTGCTGGCGCTGTTGCTGGCCTTCAAAAAAGTGCTGATCCTGGCCGTGGCGGGCGCGGGCGCGGCCATCGTCCGCTTCGTTGGCGGCAAGCGCAAGGAAAAGCCGCAGCCGCAACCCGCACCGCAGCAGGAACCGCTTGAACAGCCGGGCCATGGGCCGGATGGCAAGGTCAATCTGGAGAAGTAGGACGAACTGCGCCGGTCAGTGCGCGGACGCACATGGGGGCGCTGCCGGAAGAGGGCGCCTCGGGTACACTGGCTCATCGTTCACTATCGAGGAGTCCACCATGTCCGTGTCCATGTACCAGGCCAGCGTTCCCGTCTTCATCCGCGGCTTGCGCGTCGTGTCCGCCTTGCTGGAAAAAGCCCAGTCACACGTCGAGCAGGACGGCATCGTGCCGGACATCGTCTTGAGTGCGCGGCTGGCGCCCGACATGCTGGACTTGACGGCGCAGGTGCAGCGCGCCAGCGACACGTCGAAAATGTCCATCGAGCGCCTGAGCGGCATTGCGGCGCCGAAATTCGAGGATAACGAAGCGTCGTTCGAGCAATTGCAGGAACGCATCGCCAACACCATCGCGTATATCGACGGTGTCAGCGCGGGGCAGATGGCGGGCAGTGCACAGAAGGAAGTGGTGTTGAACTGGACCGACGAGGGCAAGAAATTCTCGGGCGATAATTACCTGCTCAGTTTTGCCCTGCCGAATTTCTATTTCCACGTTTCCATGGTCCACGCCATCTTGCGCAACAATGGCGTGGCCGTGGGCAAGCTCGACTATCTTGGCCCTTACGATTGATCGGCCTGAAAAACCGTCGCCAGCGGCAATGATTTGTGGCCGAGAAGCGCAAGGGTGCTGAAGCACAGTGGGCATCGTAGGCCGCAAGGCGCCACGCGCAGCAGGTTTTTTATCGTTGCGGCTGCTGGACCTGGTTCTGCACTGCGTTACCCAGCATGCCGCCGCCGATCACGCCGGCCACTGTCGCCAGCGCCTTGCCGCGGCCACCGCCCACCTGATTGCCGATCAGGCCGCCGATGACGGCGCCCGTGCCGATGCCCACGTAGTTGGGCTGGGCCGGCGCCGGCGCCGGCTGACGCGCGGGTTCGCGGTACGCCGTCTCGCGGTAGCCATCGTTGTTGTCATTGTAGGCAGGGCGCGCTTGCGCCACCTGCGTGTGGTGCACGACGCGCTTGTGCGCGACGGGTGCCGGCGCCGGGGCAGGCGCCGCCTGTGCCACGACGGGAGCGGCCAGCGGCGCGGCGATTGGCGCGGCCAGGGCGGCGGCACTCGCCGGCGTCATGCCAGCCACGTCCGCAGGCATGGCTGGCGTGGCCGGCACGTTGGCCCGCGAAGTGGGCAGGATGCCGGCGATGGACGCCGCGCCCACCAGGCACAGGACCGTGACGGAAATGGCGGCGCCGGCCATCAAGGGGTGGATGCGGTTGGCGGTGGTCGTCGTGTTCATGTGTTCTCCTGGGGGCAAGGTGTTGCTGCTGTATTGCTGCTGTGTTGTTGATGTGTCCAGATTAGCGGGGCCGGCCGCGCAAGGCTAGACGGTGCGCTGTATCAAACGTAAGCAGGTGTAAGCCCCGATGTCCAAAGCACAGTAGAATCGGTGCTTCCCCTTTTCCGGAGTCCGCCATGAGCCAGTTATTCACGCCGTATGCGCTGGGACCCTTGCAGGTGGCCAACCGTATCGCCATCGCCCCCATGTGCCAGTACTCGGCCGACAATGGCAACGCCACCGACTGGCACATGATCCACCTGGGCCACCTGGCCCTGTCCGGCGCGGGCTTGCTGATGACGGAAGCGACGGCCGTCTCGCCCGAGGGACGCATCTCGGCCGCGGACCTGGGCCTGTGGTCGGACGCGAACCAGACGGCGCTGGCCAAGGTGGTGCAAGCCATCCGCCGCCACTCCCCGATTCCCCTGGTGGTGCAGCTGGGCCATGCGGGACGCAAGGCATCGAGCCGCGCGCCCTGGGAAGGCGGTTCCTGCGTGCACCTGGCCGAAGGGGGATGGCAAACGGTGGCGCCGTCCGCCATCGCCCATGCGCCCGGTGAAACCGTGCCGATCGCCCTGGACGACATGGGCTTGCTGCAAGTGAAGGGCGCCTTTGTCGCCGCCGCCCGGCGCGTGCATGCGCTCGGCATCGAGGGCATCGAACTGCATGCGGCGCACGGTTATCTGCTGCACCAGTTCCTGTCGCCCCTGTCGAATCACCGCACCGATGCGTATGGCGGCAGCCTGGACAACCGCATGCGCTTTCCGCTGGAAGTCTATGAAGCCGTGCGCGCCGCCGTGCCCGCCAGCGTGGCCGTGGGCGTGCGCATTTCCGCCACCGACTGGGTCGAGGGCGGCTGGGAGATCGAGCAAAGCGTGCGTTTCGCGCAGGAGCTCAAGCAGCTGGGCGCCGACTTCATCCACGTGTCCAGCGGCGGGATTTCTCCGCAGCAGCAGATTCCCGTGGGGCCAGGCTACCAGGTGGCGTTTGCCGAGCGCATCAAGCGCGACAGCGGCTTGCCCACCATCAGCGTCGGCTTGATCACGCAAGCGCAGCAGGCGGAAGACATCATTGCGCAAGGTCAATCCGACATGGTGGCGCTGGCGCGCGCCATCCTGTTCGACCCGCGCTGGCCCTGGCATGCGGCGGCCCAGCTGGGCGCGCAGGTGCAGGCGCCGCCCCAGTACTGGCGCTCGCAGCCGCGCGAATACAAGCAGCTGTTCGGCGACACGACCCTGGGCCAGCGCTGAGCGGATCATTGCCCGTTCTGCTACACTCGCGTTTCCCTACCTCATTCCTCCAGGACGCTTCGACATGCGCCATTGATACTGCCGTGCTGTGCACGGCCTCGCCCTTCCCGCCAGCGCCCCATTGCGCCCGCGGGTACGCCAGCCCTGTCTGCACATACAAGGAGTATCCATGCCTGCATTACTACAACTCGACCGTCTTTCCTGTGTGCTGCCCGATGGCCGTACTCTTTTTTCTGATTTGCAACTGTCCTTTGCCCCGCGGCGTATCGGCCTCGTCGGCGATAACGGCGCGGGCAAGAGCGTGCTGGCGCGCCTGCTGGCGGGGCAGGTGCGGCCATCGAGCGGCGCCGTGCGCTGCGACGGCAGCGTGCATTACGTGGCGCAGGAACTGGACGCGCGGCGCTATCCCACCGTGGCGGCGCTGGCCGGCGTGACTGCCTTGCTGGCCGCCTTGGACCGCATCGCGCAAGGCGGCGTGGATGAAGCCGATTACGCGCTGGTGGGCGAGCGCTGGGATGCCCATGCCCGCCTGCGCCAGGCCCTCGACGCCATCGATTTGCGTCACCTCGACGCCGGCACGCCTACGGCGAGCCTGAGCGGTGGCGAGCGCCAGCGCATCGCCTTGCAGGGCGCCTGGCTGTCGCAGGCGGACTGGCTGGTGCTCGATGAACCCAGCAACCATCTCGACGCGCAGCAGCGTGCGCGGCTGGTGGCGCAGATGGCGCGCTGGCCGCGTGGCTTGCTGCTGATCAGCCATGATCGTGGCTTGCTGGAGCACGTGGACGACATCGTCGAATTGTCCAGCCAGGGCTTGCGCAGCTATGGCGGCAACTACGCCGTGTATGCCCAGCAACGCGCGCTGGAGCAGGCGGGATTCACGGCGGCCCTGCAGGCGGAAAAAGCCAGTGCCAGGCGTGAACAGCGCGCGGCGCAGCAACAGGCAGAGCGCCAGCAGAAACGGGTGATGCGCGGTGAGCGGGACGGCCGCGAAGGCAATCAAAGCAAGCTGCTGCTCGACGCGAAAAAGGAGAAGAGCCAGGATAGCCAGGGCAAGCTGCGCCTGCGCGCGCAGGAAGCGCAGCAGGCGCGCCAGCAAAGGGTGGCGGATGCCAGCGCCCGCTGCGCGCCAGAGGTGGAACGCCTGTTGCTGGCGCCCGACAGCGCCGTGCCGAACGGAAAACTCATCCTGGAATTGCGCGAGCTGGTCTTGCCATATGGCCAGGCCCAGCCTTTGAACCTGGTCATGAGCGGCCCGCGCCGCCTGGCCGTGACGGGAGACAATGGCAGCGGCAAGTCGACCCTGCTGCGCGTGATCGCCGGCCAGCTGGCACCGGCCAGTGGCGAGGTGCGCTGCCATGCCAGGGTGGCGTGGCTGGACCAGCACGCCGGAGGGCGCGATGGCGAGTGGAGCGCCGTGCAGCGCTTGCAGGCACGCAACAGCCTCTTGCCGGAAGGCGAGTTGCGCACGCGGCTGGCACTGCTGGGCATCGCCGGCGCGCGCGCCACTCTGCCCAGTCGCCTGCTCAGCGGCGGCGAGCGCATGAAAGTGGCCCTGGCCGCCGAACTGTACGCCCAGGCGCCGCCGCAGTTGCTGCTGCTCGATGAACCGGACAATCACCTGGACCTGGCCAGCCTGCAGGCGCTGGAACAGATGCTGGGACAATACGCGGGCGCGTTACTTGTGGTTTCGCATGACCGGGCATTTCTGGATGCGATCAACCTTGACCCGCAGGGCTTGACATTGCATAAGTGACAATTTAATAAAAAAAGTCACGCTTCATGCCTGCAGAGCATGCTTCATGAAACGATGCTGAATTTTGTTTGATTGTCGGTATAATCCACTGAATAACCGGGCCTATTTGTGAACTAAAACTGCTGGTTCACCAATATGATGACGTTTAATCTGGCACTGTTGGCGGTCCATGACCGCGCGGCCGGGGCAGCGTCATGCCAGCCCAGCCGTTCATGAATTTCGGTTTCGTTTATATTGTTTTCTTGGAGAAATAGCATGTCGTTTTACGAAAAACTCAAGGCCCTCAACATCGAATTGCCAGTCGTTGCCGCGCCCGCTGCTGCCTACGTGATGCATGCCCGCACGGGCAATACCGTCTTCCTGTCCGGCCACCTGGCCAAGAAGGATGGCAAGGTCTGGGTTGGCCAGCTGGGCAAGGATGTCACGACGGAAGAAGGCAAAGTGGCCGCGCGCGGCATCGCCATCGAACTGATCGCGACCCTGCAAGACGCATGCGGCGGCGACTTGAACAAGGTCAAGCGCATCGTCAAGGTCATGAGCCTGGTCAATTCCACCGCCACCTTCACGGAGCAGCACCTGGTCACCAATGGCGCCTCGGAACTGTTCGTCGACGTCTTCGGCGACAGCGGCAAGCATGCCCGCTCGGCCTTCGGCGTGGCGCAAATCCCGCTGGGCGCTTGCGTCGAGATCGAACTGATCGCCGAACTGGCCTGATCATCTGAGCATGCCGGCGGCTTTCCCGCCGGCCAGCCCTTTCCTCCTTTCCAGCAAGAGCGGAACCGCCATTGGGTGGAGGGACAGGTGCATTCTAGAAAAAACGGAGACACGTAATGAAAACGAGTGAACAAGGCTTGCACCGCGGCCTGGGCGAGCGGCAGATTCGCCTGATGGCGCTGGGCGCCGCGATTGGCGTGGGCCTGTTTCTGGGCTCCGGCAACGCCATCAAGATGGCCGGTCCCGGCATCATGCTGTCGTATATTATCGGTGGCGCGGTCATCTTCATGATCATGCGCGCGCTGGGCGAAATGGCCGTGCACAATCCCGTCGCCGGCTCCTTCAGCCGCTATGCCCAGGATTACCTGGGCCCCCTGCAAGGCTATCTGACGGGCTGGAATTACTGGTTCCTGTGGCTGGTGACTTGTGTGGCGGAAATTACCGCCGTCGCCATCTACATGGGCATCTGGTTCCCGGACGTGCCGCGCTGGATCTGGGCCTTGGCGGCCCTCGGCTCCATGGGCGCCATCAACCTGCTGGCCGTGAAAGCCTACGGCGAGTTCGAGTTCTGGTTTGCCCTGATCAAGGTCGTCACCATCATCCTGATGATCGTCGGCGGCGCCGGCATGATCATCTTCGGTTTCGGCAATGACGGCGTGGCCATCGGCATTTCCAACCTGTGGACGCATGGCGGCTTCTTCCCGAATGGCGCGCAGGGCGTGCTGATGTCCTTGCAGATGGTGATGTTTGCCTACCTGGGCGTGGAAATGATCGGCCTGACGGCCGGCGAAGCGGCGAACCCGAAGAAGTCGATCCCGGACGCCATCAATTCCGTGTTCTGGCGCATCCTGATTTTCTATGTCGGCGCGCTGTTCGTCATCCTGTCGATCTACCCGTGGAATGAAATCGGCACCACCGGCAGCCCGTTCGTCATGACCTTCGAACGCCTGGGCATCAAGACGGCGGCCGGCATCATCAACTTCGTCGTGCTGACGGCGGCCTTGTCCTCGTGCAATGGCGGCATCTTCAGCACGGGTCGCATGCTGTACAACCTGGCGCTGCAAGGCCAGGCGCCGAAAGCGTTTGCGGAAACCACGGCCAGCGGCGTGCCGCGCCGCGCCATCATGGTGTCCGTCGTGGCGCTGCTGCTCGGCGTGCTGCTAAACTACATGGTGCCGGAAAAAGTGTTTATCTGGGTGACGTCGATCTCCACCTTCGGCGCCGTCTGGACCTGGGGCGTGATCCTGGTGACGCAGATCCAGTTCCGCAAGACCTTGACGCCGCTGGAAATCAAGAACCTGGCCTTCCGCATGCCGTTCGCGCCATATGGTTCCTGGATTTCGCTGGCCTTCCTGGCGCTGGTGATCGGCCTGATGGCGTATTTCCCCGATACGCGCATCGCCCTGATGATCGGACCGGCCTGGCTGATCCTGCTGACGGTGCTGTATTACGTGCTGGGCCTGGCGCCGAAAGAGCGCCGCGAAGACGTGCCGCAAGGCTACGAAGCAGGCTGGCCACCGGCCGATGCCCCGCACGGCAAGAAATAAGTCAGCTCGCTTGAACTGATCCACGGCGCGCCCCTGCTTCTGCAGCGGCGCGCTTTTTATTTCATACAAGCAATTTCCATCGCCGCCGGCACGTGCGCCGTTTGGCCGGCGCAGGCCTGGCGTTGTTTCCTCGCATCAAAGTTCTGTTTAGCTGGGCCGATGAAAGCCCTATAATCGCTTAGTTTTGAAAATGGACGCGATCTTTCCGGTTTTTTCCAGGTAAGTAATCTCCAGGAAATGATTGTGAATTTATAGCAAACAGAAGTGGATGTGATGCAAGGCGCCCGGCGCGACGCAGTGCGAGCACTGCTAGCGATGGGTAACGCAGCAGCGCGCCACTTATGGAAGCTAGAAAACACAAGAATTTATTGGGGCTTACTTAAGGCCGGAGCGCCGTTTTTAAGTGTTTTTACCCGTCATGTTTCGAGCAACATCTGACAAAACCGCAGCGCGCGGGATGCGTCGTGGCCAGGAAGCGCAACCGTGCGAATGCACGGGGACGCCGAGTCCGTGAGCATCGCCGGCCGCGAATCGCCACGCGCAGCGGGTTTTGATCGGAGTTCCAACAGCATGCCTCATAAAGGAAGCCTAGTGAGCCAAACCCTGGTCCAGAAAATTTGCCGCACCAAGCCGATCGATACCACGGTCGAGTATGGTGAAGGCCTCAGCAGCAGTGGCTTGAGCCGGTCCATCGGCCTGTTCTCCCTTACCATGATCGGCGTCGGCGCCACCGTTGGCACGGGCATCTTCTTCACCATGGTTGAAGCCGTTCCCAAGGCGGGCCCATCGGTCATCCTGTCCTTCCTCATCGCTGCCATCACGGCCGGCCTGACAGCGCTGTGCTATGCGGAACTGTCGTTCCGCATCCCCGCTTCCGGCTCCTCGTATTCGTTTGCCTACGCCACGGTGGGCGAGTTTCTTGCCTTCATCATGGCCGCCTGTCTGCTGCTCGAGTACGGGCTGGCCGGCAGTGCCGTGGCCATCGGCTGGTCATCGTATCTGAACAACTTCCTGGAAAATGCGTTTGGCTGGCACATCCCCGAGATGCTGCGCACGCCGATGATCGTCTCCGGCCCCCACGGCATGGAATTCCGGGCCGGCCACATCAATCTGCCGCCCATCTTCCTGATCTGCATGTGCGGCTTCCTGCTGCTGCGCGGCGCCAAGGAATCGGCGCTGATGAATGCCATCATGGTCATCATCAAGCTGGCGATCCTCGTATTTTTCATCGTCATCGCGTTTTCCGGCTTCAATGCCGACAATTTCTTCCCCTTCTTTAATGCCGACAACAGCAAGGGCTTTGCCGGCATGACGGGCGTGACGGCCGCCGCCGGCACCGTGTTCTTTTCCTTCATCGGCCTCGACACGGTGGCCACGGCGGGCGACGAAGTGAAAAATCCCACGCGCAATGTGCCGCGCGGCATCCTTGGCGCCTTGCTGATCGTCACCGTGTTTTACTTGCTGGTGGCCGTGGCCGCCCTGGGCGCGCAACAGGCCAAGCTGTTCGAAGGCCAGGAAGCGGGCCTGGCGGTGATCCTGCAAAACGTCACGGGCAAGACCTGGCCCGCGCTGGTGCTGTCGGCCGGCGCCGTCATTTCCGTCTTCAGCGTGACGCTGGTGACGATCTATGGCCAGACGCGCATCCTGTTCGCCGTCAGCCGCGACGGCCTGATCCCGAAATCGTTCCAGAAGATCCACCCGCGCACCCTGGTGCCGGTCAGCAATACCATCATCGTCTGCCTGGTGGTGGCCGTGGTGGCGGGCACGGTCGACGCGACGTATTTGTGGGACATGGTCAGCATCGGCACCCTGACGGCCTTCATGGTGGTGTCGATCGCCGTGCCCGTGCTGCGCCACAAGCAGGGGGCCAACCGCATCGAAGGCTTCAGCGTGCCGTTCGGCCCGTACGTGATTCCCGGCCTGAGCGTGCTCGCCTGCCTGTACATCATGCGCGACTTGCCGCATACGACGTTCGTCGTGTTCAGCATCTGGATGGCGGTGACGGTGGCCATTTACTTCCTGTACAGCGTGCGGCATTCGCACCTGGGCAAGCAAGCCAAGTGATGTCGCGTTGTCGACTCAAAAACCGCCGCGCTTGCCGGCGGTTTTTTTATTTCTAACCGGAATTTACATGATGAAAATAACTGATATGGTCGGCTCTGGCTTGTTCGCAAGCCTTCTCCTGGGCGTGGCGGCTCACGCGGCCCCTGTGGCGAACGGCGCCGCGCCGGCCTTGCGCGATTACCGTGCCGTGGCACTGTCCGCCAATGGCCAGCGCATCGCTGCCATTGAGTCGGTGAAGGCGGGGGAGCAGCCGCAGCGCCCGCATGCGGCCATTATCGTGCGCGACACCGCCAACGGCGCCATCGTGCAGCAATTCGATCCTTGCGCAGCGTGTTCCTACGACAAGCCCAGCTGGTCGCCGGACGGCCGCCAACTGGCCTTCATTGCGTATGATGCCAAGGCGGGCAAGGCGCATCTGTATCTGGCCACGATGGCACAGGCGCAGGCCCGGATGGTGATCAGTATCAAAGGCGTGGCCAGTACGGTGCGCTGGTCGCCCGATGGCCAGCGGCTGGCCCTGCTGGCCACGGTGGGCGCGCGCAAGCTGGCCGGTGCCGTGGAAGCGGGCGCGCGCCAGGTGGGCGAAGTGGGCCGCGATGACGATGCCCAGCGCATCGCCGTGGTGCCGGCCGGCGGCGGCGAGCTGCGCTTGCTGTCGCCGGACGACACCTATGTGTATGAATACAACTGGACGCCCGATGGCCGCGGCTTCGTGGCCACCAGCGCGCAGGGCAATGGCGACAGCAACTGGTGGGTCGCCAAGCTCAGCCATATCGACGGGGCCACGGGGGCCTTGCGCGTGATCGCCTCGCCGGCCATGCAGCTGAACCTGCCCTCGGTGTCGCCGGATGGTAAGACGGTGGCCTTCATCGGCGGCCTGATGAGCGACTTCGGTTCCATCGGCGGCGATCTCTACACGGTGCCGCTGGCCGGCGGCACGCCGCGCAACCTGACGCCCGATTACCGCGGCACCTTCAACGGCGTCGTCTGGCGCGGCGCCGGCCTGCTGGCGACGGCCCTGATCGACTCGCAGCTGGCGCTGGTGCCCGTCGATGCGCAAACCGGGCCAGCCCAGCCCGTGTTGCTCGGTGAACTGAGCAGCGGCGGCAGCGATGGCCGTCTGTCGTTCAGTGCCGATGGCCGGCAGGCGGCGGCCGTGCAGGAAGATTTTACGCATGCCAGCCACCTGGTGGCGGGGCAGCTTGGCCAGCTGAAAAAGATTACGCACGACAATGACCAGTTTGCGCCGCAGGTGAGCGTGCAAAACGTGGGCTGGAACAATGAGCAATACCGGGTACAAGGCTGGCTGCTGGGGCCGTTGAAAAAGGAAGCGGGCAAGCAGTATCCGATGATCGTCAACGTGCACGGCGGACCGGGCGCCGCCGCTGCGCCCCGTTACGTGGAAACGGCCACCGTGATCGAGGAATTGACGCAGAAAGGCTATTTTGTCTTCCTGCCCAATCCGCGCGGCAGCTTTGGCCAGGGCCAGGCCTTTACGCGCGCCAACATCGCCGACTTCGGCGGCGGCGACTGGCGCGACATCCTGGCCGGCATCGATGCCGTGCAAGCAGTGGCGCCCGTCGATGGCCAGCGCCTGGGCCTGATCGGCCACTCGTACGGCGGCTTCATGACCATGTGGGGCGTCACGCACAGCGACCGCTTCAAGGCGGCCGTGGCGGGCGCGGGCGTGGCGAACTGGATCAGCTATTACGGCCAGAACGGCATCAACCAGTGGATGATTCCCTTCTTCGGCGCCTCCGCGTATGACGATCCGGCCGTCTACCGCAAGGCTTCGCCCATCGAATCGATCAAGGCGGCGAAGACGCCGACCCTGATCTACGTGGGTGAGCGCGACGTGGAAACGCCGGCCGCCCAGTCGCTGGAATTCTGGCACGGCTTGCGCGCCATGGGCGTGCCGTCCAGCCTGTTCATCTACGATGGCGAGGGGCACTCCTTCCGCAAGCCCGAGCACCAGCGCGACTTGCAGCGCCGCATCGTCGGCTGGTTCGAGCAGTACTTGAAGTAAAAGTCAACAAGCCGCCCTGGGGCGGCTTTTTTCCTGCAGGACGCTGCAGATTACATATCCAGGCGCAGCTGCAAGCCCGTTTCCGTGTAGGTCGGCGTGACCTTGAAGCCCTCGACGGTGATGCTGTCGAATTTGCCTTTCAGGCTGGACGCCGTGATCACGTTCAGGGTATCGCCAGCGGCCGGTTTGTAGCCATTCTGGAATGTCACTTTCAGGCTGCCGCCCGCGACCGTCATCAGGCCCGCCACGCTCAGGCGGCCACCTTGGCTGCTGCCCAGTTTCAATTCCAGGTTGCCGCCGGTCAGCTGGGTGTATTTGCCGGCCAGTGCCAGGGGGGACTGGGCATTGCTGACCACGGTGCCGCCGCTGACATACACGTCGCCCTTGCCGAAGGCCGTGGCCGATACGCCTTCCAGACGGCCCGCTTCGACCTGCGTGCCGCCGCTCCAGCTGTTGTTGCCGCCCAGCTTCAGGGTGCCCGTGCCTTGCTTGTTCAGCTTGCCCGTGCCGCTGATATCGTTGCGCCAGCGGTCGACTGCATAAAAGCCGCCCTTGGCCGCATCCATCGCCACCACCACGTTGCCGGTAAACACGCCATAGCCGTCGGCGGCGGCAAACAGGTTCAGGCGGCCCCAGCCTTCGGCATCGTCCATCACCGGGTAGCCCGATGGCAAGGCCGTGGTTTTCAGCACTACGCGGCGCTGTGCGTCGGACAGGTAGGGCAGGCGCGTTTCCAGCAGCACTTCCGCACCCTTGGGCACGATGGCCGGCGCAGTGGTGGCGCCCGTTTGCGCGAAGCCGAAGGTCAGGCGGCGGATGTACGCGGCCTTGGTGCTGGCGTAATCGGCAAAGCGGTCGTTGGCGCTGGTGCCCGAATGGGCATAGTCATAGAAGGTATCGGCCGTGGTGCCCGTTTTTGCCATCAGGGTTGCGTGCGCCTGCGTCACGGCGGCCGCCTTGGTGGCGGCCGTGACGGGATCGAGCAGGTTGGCGGCGACGATGGCTTGCGCCTGCACGCGGCCGCTGATCACGTCGAGCGGCGAATGCATGCCCGCGATGATGCGGTTTTCGCCCAGTTCCAGTCCCCGCGCCACCATTTCCTGGTAGCGCTCCGGCAAGGCATAGGCCATGCCCAGCGCGCCGCGCACGGCTTCGGCCGAGTGGCCGCTGGTAAAGCCGCCATCGGTGGCGGGCGTGGCGCTCTTGGCCGGCACCAGGGCGGGAATCAGCACCACATTGCTGCTCCAGCGGAAGGGGCGCGCATATTTGTAGAAGCGCTTGGCCGGTTCCGTCGAACCATTGTTGCCCATGGCATTGACGAGGCCAACCACGTTGCCGAATTCGGCATTGCCGCTGCCGGCCACGCCAGTGTTGCTGCCGCTGTCGTTGTACAGCACGCTCGTCGCGTCCGGCGCGATGGCCGTGATGCTGGTGGTCTGGCGCGCCGCGCTGCGCCAGGCGTCCGTCAGCGGACCCATGCCGTCGGTGATGCTGTAGCCCTTGCCGCGGCGGTCGTCCAGGTAGGCGGCCAGTTCCTGCGCCGGCGTGCGGCTGGTGGTGGCTTTCACGACGAAATCGATATTCGCGTTGTGCACGCTGGCATTGACGATGGTGCCGCCCGGCGTGCCATCGTTGGGCACGCCCGTCCAGGCGGAAGGCACGACGGCGGGGAAACCGTCCACGGCCGGTGCGCTCACGCCCGCATCGACGATTTCCGTCAATGGTTTCCAGATGTCGAGCATGCCGGTCAGCACGCGCACGCCCGCATTCGTGGCGGCCGTCGCGTAGCGGGCGTCGCCGCGCTGGTTGCTGGCGATGTTATCGACGAAAGGAAGGGCCGTGGCCGATGGCGGCGCCGTATCGGCGGCGCCCTGATCGGCTGGCGCGGCGGGAATGACGAGTGCGCTTTCCGGGTGATCGGAACCGCCGCAGGCGGCGAGGGCGAGGGCGGCGCTGATGGCCAGCGCCAGTGGCAGGCGCCGGGTCAGGGGAAATGCGTGCATGGATTACCTTGGCTGGAAGTGGAAAAAACCATCGCATCATAGAGAGGTCAGATGACCTCCTGATGACACCACTTGCGCCAGGGTGGCTGGAATAGATTATCGGGGTGCCACGATATGCACGATCGCCGCGCTATGCACCACGATCTTGTCGGCATCTGCCTGCAACAGGCGGATGCGTCTTTTGACCAGCGGCCAGCCCGACCAGTCCACTTCGCTGACGGGCGGCGCGGCGGGGGCCGCCAGCGGCGCGCTGATGGCGGCCTTGTTGTCGAGCTGGTCCAGCGCGCGCGACAGGGTCAAACACACTTGCGTGTGGCTGTGGCTGAGCAAGGCATTGACGGGCGCGACAGGCAGCTGGCTGGCGTGGCGCCCGAGGATGGAGCGCAGCGCCGCCACGTGGGCCACCAGCAGGTAATTTTGCACGATGAACAGGTTGATGTCTTCCACTGCCCGCTGCTTGCTGGCCGGTTCGTCAAGCATGCGCACCAGCGCCGAACTCAGTGCGGCCAGGCTGTCCATCAGGCGCTTGCGCTCGATGCGGTAGGCAAAATCATCGAAACATTTTCCCTGCAGCAGTTCGAAGCTGGCTTGCATGTATGACAGATTCACGTTCAGCACCTGGCGTACGAGGCGTGGCAGGCTCTGGTATTCCCAGTTGGCCAGCACAAAGCTGAACACGGTAGCCACCGCCGCGCCGATCAGGGTATCGATCAGGCGTTCGCTGACGAGGTTCGGGTTGCTGGGCGCTACCAGATGCATTTGCAGCAGAATCATCAGGCTGACGGCGATGGCCGTGTAGCGGTAGCGCAGATAGATGAAGGTGGGCGTGGCGACGATGGAGAGGAAGAGGATGGCCATCAGCACGATATTGCTGTGCACGAAGCGGATCACGATGGCCGTGATGACGCAGCCGATGATGGTGCCGATGATGCGGTCGGCGCGGCGCTGGCGCGTCATGCTGAACGTGGGACGCAGGATGATGACGATGGTGAGCACGATCCAGTAGCTGTGCGCCGCGTACGGCAGCCAGTGGCCGATCAGCAAGCCCACCGAGATGGCCATCGACACGCGCAGGGCGAAGCGGAACACGGGCGAGTCCAGGCGCAGATTCGACAGCAGGGTTTTCAGCTCGTATTTTTGCTGCGACAGGAACGGCGCCATGTCCGCGCCGCTCCAGAACGGCACGTCGGCATAGACTTTTTGCGTGGCCAGGTGCAGGTCGCCGATCATCTTCAGGATGGCGCGGATCTTGTTGCGCTGCGCACCCAGGGTGGCCAGCGCCTCTTGCGCACTGTCGCCTTTTGCCTGCAGGCGGGCAATTTCCGCTTCGATAGCGTCCCATTCCCTGTCGTAGCTGATCTGCGCATACGAGGCGCGCTTGCGCGTGACGGCGTAGGCCACGGATTCGATGTCGCGCGCCGCCTTGTAGGCCAGGTCGTGCAGGGAGGTCAGCACGTCGGAATCGGCCAGGTGCTGGCGCAGCAGCGCGTAATCCGTGTGCGTGGACAGGATCAGTTCATATAGGTCCAGCATGCAGACGTGGACCTGCACGACGATGGCATCCTTGCTGTTCTTGTGGCTGCGCAAGATCAAGTCGCGCGACGCCTGCTGGCGGTCGGCCAGGATGCTTTGATGGCGCACCAGCTTGTTGAATTGCTCCGTCAAGTTGAAGCGCGTGTCGTAGAAATCGGCCTTGATGTCGATGTAGGCGGCCAGTTCGAACAGGGCTTCGGCCAGCACCTGCTGCTTGATGCGGTGGCGCAAGACCCAGGCGATGGCCATGGCGTAGGCGAGATAGATCAATCCCCCCAGCATGAACAGGCCCGCGTGATGAAACGATTGCTGCCATGTCATCTGGTGTTCCATCGACATGGTCATGATGAACAGGGCGGCCAGTTGCAAGGGCATGGATTTCTTGCCGTACACCACCATCATGCTGGCGAGGAAACTGACCAGCACGAGCACGGTCAGCAGCAGCCAGTGCACGGGGCCGCACAGGCTGATCAGGAGCGTGACGGCACTGCACAGCAGCACGGAGGCCAGCATTTCATTGAACTTGTGGCGCAGGGGGCTGGGCATGTCCATCAGGGTGGTGCACAGGGCGCCGATGCACACCGTCATGGCGGTGGCGCTGTCGCTGATTTCCTGGGTCAGCAAGGCCAGTCCGACGAGGCCGATGGCCACGCGCAAGCCCAGGTAAAAATAATGGCTGTAAATGAAGGTGCGCAGGTTCAGTGCGTAGTGCATGGGTGTACCTTGTGGGTAGAGCACAGAAAGAGGCGCCGCACCGGGGTCTCCGATGCGGCGCCAGGATATTGCATTCGCTACAGCCCGGATTTACATCAGGGCAACCACCGGATACCTCCGCCACTCCGGCTCGGCAAAGCGCTGGCAGTGTGCAAAAATAAAGTTCAGCACGGCTTCCTGATCGCTCAGCAGGGCTGGATTTGCCGCTTTCCAGTCAGCAAACTTGGCGGCCAGCGCCGGCTCGTCGCGCAGCAGTTCGGATGCCATGTCTTCGAACACATAGTCGGAAAACGCTTCCTTTTTCTCCAGCACGCTGTTGAAGAAGCCCCAGCGGAAGAAGCTGTCGTGCGCCTCGGGTTCCAGGGTTTCCACGGCGTAGCGCGCGTTGTCCTGGTCCAGGGTGACGACATAGTCGCCCGGCTGCAGGGTGAACTGGCCCGTGCGCGCTTCCACCTCCACCGTGTCGTGGAACATGTGGCCTTCGTAGGCCGTGGCGCGCGTGCCGAGGTTTCTAATGTGGTAGTAGCGTGCCGATGCCGTCTGTTCGGCGGTGATGCGGGTCAGTTCGACGCCATTCCAGCGCAGGCGCTCGATGACTTCGCGCCACGCCTGCGGCACCACATAGGCTTTCGGCGCGGCCACGGTGACGTCCGCATCGAAGCGGTTGTAATAGGCGATATCGCGTTCCCACGGCTGCGAACGGTCGTACGACAGGCGCTGGTAGTCGCCCAGCACGCTCGGCGTGTATCGGGCAGCATAGCCCTTGAAGGGGAAGGTCGACGGTTGCGCTTCGTTCATGGCCCAGTGGATGGGCCACGCGGTTTGCGTGCGTCCCGCCGCCTTGGCTTGCGCCCGCAGCTGCTGGATCTGCTGGCCGTGTTCGACCGTGAACGCCATGGTGATGTCGAGCAGGGCGCGCATGGAAGCGTAGCGGTCGGCAAACGGTTTCAACATGTGCGTTTCCGGCATGAAACCGATGACGTGATGCAGGGCCGCAAAGCCCGTCGAGAAACGCGGTACTTCGAGGAATTCGGCGATGCCGTGGTCAGGACTGTCCTTGACGGGATTGACATACGGGCAGGTGGGCCAGCCGGCCTGTTCCATCTGCGCAAAGATGTGCGGCAGCATGGTGTCTTGCAGGAAGGGACCCAGGCCATTGCCCAGCTTGTCCGTCTGCGTGTGGATCAGGGTCATCGTGTACGGATAGTCGGCGCCGTTCGATGTGTGCGTGTCGACCATCACGTCCGGGTCCCAGCTGGCCAGCAGGCGGTTGAACACTTGCGCGTTCAGGCTGTCGCACTTGATGAAATCGCGGTTCAGGTCCAGGTGGCGGCTGTTGCCGCGGAAACCGAATTGCTCCGGGCCATCCTGGTTCACGCGCGACGTATTGGCGCGGTTCAGGCTGCCATCGACGTTGTAGATCGGAATGAACAGCAGCACGGTGCTGCCCAGCGCCGCCAGGCGTTCCGGCTGCGTGCAGAGGTCGCGCACGATGGCCATGCAGGCGTCGATGCCTTCCGGCTCGCCCGGGTGGATGCCGTTGTTGTTGAAGAAGACGGTGCGCCCTGCCCGCTTGATCTGCTCGCGGTCAAACACGCCGTCCGCGCTGACGACGCCAGCATGGATGGGCACGCCCGAGTCGGACAGGCCGATCTGTTCGAAATGCAGCACTTGCGGGTAGCGTGCGGCGAGATCGTTGTAGAAGGTGATGCATTCCAGCCAGGTCGTGGTCTGGTTGTGGTTACCGAGTTCGTAGGTCGTGCGCAAGTCTGATGGCATAGCGGTCTGAGTCTGGGAGGGGGAAGGCGCGCTGGGTAAGTACGCCCGCTAGGCGTCAATTGTAGCATCGGCGCCCCCGGCCTGATGCGCGGCAGGGGGCCAGGCAGGCACTTGTGGTATGAATACGTTTCACGCGCGCGGGAGGCGGCATGGGCAGGACGGCGATGGCGGTGCTGATGTGGTGGCTGGCCCTGGCGGTGCAGGCGGCGCCGCTGCGCTTGCCGGCGGGGAAGGGGAGCGTGGCGGATGGCGGCTCCGTCACGGCTGCCGCGCAGGGGGCGCTGATACGCTACCGGGGCTGGCTGCTGGCCGTCGATGGGGCGGCTTCGGCCGATCGTCCCGACGTCGTGCTGACGTCGGCGCATGCGCGCCGTGCGCCCCGCGTGCAGGCCGCGGCCACGCAGCATGACTTGCCGCTGTGGTCGTCGTTCGAGCTGGTCAAGGGCGGCACGCGCCTGCGCATCACGGCCTTGCCGGGGCCAGGCGAGGCGCCCGCGCTGCTGCTCGATGTGGGCGACGGCGATTACCGCATCGTGATTCCCGCCGCCCCCATTGCCCGGCAAGACTATGCCGCGCTGGCGCAGCGTTTTCCCGGCGCCGACCTGGCCCTGCTGCTGGAACAGGGGCGGCGCGTGATGCTGCCGCTGGGACGTGCAGGTGCGCAGGTGTTTGGTGCGGAGCAAGCCGTGCCTTTCCGCTTTGCCAAGGTCAGGCGCTAGCAAGGCGCCGGTAAAGCGCCAGGCGAAAAAAAGCCACTCCCGGGGGAGTGGCTCAGGCGACAACCGCCCGTTGCCGGGCTTATTCGTTGTTGTTATCCGCGAATTACTCGGCGCCCATTTCTTTCAGCAGGTTGTCTGCGTGGTCGATGTGTTTCATGTTCCACAGCATGTAGCGCAGGTCGACCTGGATCGAACGGGTGTTGGCCTTGTTGTAGTCCCAGTCGGAAATGATCGAGTCCAGCGTGCCGTCGAATGCCAGGCCGATGAATTCGCCTTTCGCGTTCAGGGCCGCCGAACCGGAGTTACCGCCGGTGATGTCCAGGGTGGCCAGGTAATCGACCGGCACGGTTTTCAGCTTCGGATCGACAAATTTGCCGAAGTCCTTGGCTTTGATCGCGGCCAGTTGTTTCGCTGGTGCATTGAACTCGCCTTCGCCCGTGGCCTTGGCCACCACGCCGTTGACGGTGGTGAACGCGGTCCAGGTGGTGCCATCGGCGCCATGGTCACGGCCGGCCACTTTGCCGAACGTTACGCGCAGGGTGCTGTTGGCGTCAGGATAGACGGCTTGGCCCTTGCTCTTCATGAAGGCAATTTTTGCTTTCATGTAGTTGGCGTAGCTTTGCTGGATCTTGCCTGCCAATTCTTCGTCTTCCGCTTCGTTTTTCAGCGAATCCGGATACATGGCCACGGCGGCATGGATGAAGCTGTCCTTGCTGGCCTGGAATTCGGCTGGCGTGCGTTTCAGCCAGGCTGCGCGCTCGGCCTTGTCGGCCAGCTTGCTGCCGGCATACAGTTTGTCCAGGGCTGCAGCCAGATCCGCTTGCGACATGCCATCCTTGATGCCGATGGCGGCGTCGAAGCTGGCGCGGCGTTGCGCGGCCGGCTGGGCGGCGTACTTGGCCAGGCTGTTCAATACCAGCGCCTTGTCGACTTTTTCATCGTAGGTGCGTTCGACCGACGTGATGCCCGCTTCCAGGCGTGGCAAGTCGCGCGACTGGTAGCCGGACTTGCGTTCCGTGTCGGCCTTGGTGCTCTCGTTGGCCAGGCGGTACAGGCTGCGCGCCGTGTTCAGCAGGCGTGGCTGTGCGTAGCCGAGGAAGAAATCGCGCTTGATGTCCGCATCGCGCTCGGCGATCAGTTTTTCCACCTGCTCGATGTCGCCGGCAAATTCCGCCTTGCGTGCCGGATTGGCGTTGACCCAGGTTTTCAGCGCTTCATGTTCCGCCGTCTTGCGGGCCAGGAAATCGCTGCCCGCGTACGAGTCCAGCATGCCCTGGCGGTTCTTGTAGTAGTTGTTCACGCCGGCCACCTGGCCCGCGTATTTCAGGGCAACATCCTTGTTGTCCTTGGTTTCGCGCGCGATGATGGCCAGGGTTTCGCCCGATGCCTTCACGAAGGCCGGGTAGTTCCAGTCAAACGTGAACGCCACTTCCGATGGCAGGCGGTGGCGGTTGGTGCGGCCAGGGTAGCCCAGCGCCATGACGAAATCGCCTTCCTTCAAGCCATCCTTGGCCAGTTTCAGCACGTGTTTCGGCTGGTACGGCACGTTGTCCTTGCTGAAGTCGGCAGCTTTGCCGTCCTTGCTGACGTAGGCGCGGTAGAAACCGTAGTCGCCCGTGTGGCGTGGCCACATCCAGTTGTCGGTGTCGCCGCCGAACTTGCCCACGCCGGCTGGCGGTGCATGCACCAGGCGCACGTCGCGGATTTCCAGTTGCTTGATCAGGTAGAACTCCAGGCCGCCGTAGTAGCTCGACACGGTGCAGCGGAAGCCCGCTTCTTTTTCGCATGCGGCCACCAGTTGCTTCTGGTTTTTCTCGATCGCGTCGATGCGCGCCTTGCCTTGCAGCTTGGCCACTTCCGGCGTGATGATCTTGTCGCTGACATTGGTCACGGCCGAGGTAACGAAGATGCGGCTGCCCGGGGCGGCCGGCAATTCTTCAGCAAAGGTCTTGGCCAGGAAACCGTTGGCCAGCAAATCGCGCTCTTTGGTCGAGTTCACTGCCACGCTGTTGTAGACGCAGTGGTGGTTGGTGGCAACCAGGCCTTGCGGCGAGACGAACGACGCCGAGCAGCCGCCCAGGCTGACGATGGCGCCCATCGGGAACTCGGTCAGTTTGGTGAGGGTGGTCGGGTCCAGTTTCAGGCCGGCCGCTTTCAATTCCTTGGCTACTTGTGGCAGCTGTTGTGGCATCCACATGCCTTCATCGGCGTGTGCGAAGTTGCTCAGGATGGCGAGCGCGATTAGAGATTTTTTCATTCGAGTTCTTGTCTTTTACATGGTGGGAAGTCGGAATCAGCGTGCGTACCCAGTGGTTTTCTCAGCGGGCGACCTAGAGTATCCGTTTCGAAGTGTGACTAGTCAATGACATTTTCCGCTGGGTATGTTAAGAATTGATGCATTAAAGGAAATATTCCATGCGCTGTCACGGGGCTATTCAGGCTGCCAAGCCGCATGTTGCCGTGCTGGCGACTGTGGTATTGTCCAGACAATTGTTTCGGCGATAATAAAATGGCCGGGCGCTTGCGCGGCCCGGCCAGTGTGCGATGGTGCGCTGGTTTAAGCGTCAGCGTATTTTGCCGCGACGCAAGAGATTCACGATACCCAGCAGTATCACGGCGCCCAGGAACGAGACCAGCAGCGAGGACAAGCTGAAGTTGTCGCTATTGATCGTGCCCGTGCCAAACAGGGGCGCCAGCAGCCAGCCGCCCAAGAAAGCGCCCACAATACCGACGACGATATTGAGGAAGATGCCCTGTTGCGCATCGGTTTTCATGACCATGCTGGCCAGCCAGCCGATGACACCGCCAATAACGATCCAGATAATGAAATTCATGTAATCCTCCGCGCGATGGTAAGGGGGTTCTTCATGTCAGAAAGGCATCATGCCAGCTGATAGTGATGCCGCACGATAGAAAAGTCCAGTGGATTCGTGCGCCCCATGCAAAAGCCCGCCTGGCTGCGGGCAGCGAGGCGGGCTTGCTTTGTAGCACAGTGCCGTTTAATCGGCCTTGATGGCCTCGACCTGGATGGCCAGTTTGACTTCCGGCGAGAAAGCCGGCAGGCCGTAGTTCAGGCCAAAGTCGCTGCGCTTGAATTCGGCCGTGGCGTCGGCGCCGCACACTTCCCGCTTGTAGCGCGGGTGCATGATGCACTTGAATTTGCTCACGTTCAGCTTGACGGGCTTGGTCACGCCCAGCAGGGTCAGCTCGCCGTCGACTTCCACCAGCTGGTCGCCGTTGAACTTGAACGACTTGCTCTTGTAGCTGATTTCGGGGAATTTTTCCACGTTGAACATGTCCGCTTTTTTCGCGTGCGTGTTCATGGCGTCGAGGCCGAAATCGATGGAGTCGGCATCGATGACCAGGTCCAGGCTGCCCGTCTTGGCGGCGCGGTCCAGGGTCACGGTGCCCTTGGTCTTGTTGAACTTGCCGCGCCACACGGACATGCCCATGTGATCGGCCTCAAAGCTGGGGAAGGTATGCGTCGGGTCGAGGTTGTACGTCTCGGCGGCGGCCATGGCCGAACCCGCGCCGGCCGCTGCCAGCACGGCGATCATCAAGTGCGAAAATTTCATGCAGATCCTAAAGGGTTGTGGGATTGTTTTTGCTAACGTCTGAAAAACGTTCAGGACAAGGCGTCTTGCCGAAGGCAGTACGCACGTACAAGGTGGACAACCCGGCAAGAGATCCCCGTCATGCACGTTTTCTCAGGCTTTACTGCGCGGCGACGTGGAATTTGATGGTGACCTCATCGGCGACCATGCTCGTGTCTTTCCACTCGCCTTCGCCGATGTTGTAGGTCAGGCGCTTGATGGGCAGGGCGCCGTCGAAGGTGTATTTGCCGCCGTCGGCTTTCACCGTCAGCGGGAAGGTCACGTCGCTGGTCTTGCCTTTGATGCTCAGCTTGCCTGTCACCGTCAGCTTGCCTGCACCGGCGGCCTTGATGCTGCTCGAGACAAAAGTGGCTTTCGGGAACTGGGCGGAATTGAACCATTCTTTCTTGGCCACTTCCTTGTTGTACTCGGGGTCGCCGATATCGATGCTGGCCGTTTCGATGTCCACCGATGCTTTCGAGGCGTCCGGCGTGGCCGGGTTGTAATCGATGGCGATATTGAATTTCTTGAACTTCGCTTCCACGGGCACGTTCATTTGCTTGAACACGGCCGAGACGCTGGTCTTGGCGGGATCGACTTTCAGCAGGGTGGCGGCGGTGGCGGCCACGGACAGGCCCAGCAGGGAGGCGAGGACGATGCGTTGGGTGGTTTTCATCTTGTTTTTTCCTGGAGTTTCAGTGGGCAAGGGTAAGTCGGTATCAGGGCAGCATGCGCTTGAGTACGCCGTCGCGGTCGATGAACTGGTGCTTCAGCGCCGCCAGTACGTGGGCAGCCACGGCGGCAGCCATCGTCATGTTCAGAACATAATGAATTTCTTTTAAAAGTGGCTTAAGTTCCGGGTCCGGCGCCATGAAGACGGGCAGCTGGAACAGGCCCAGGTAGACCACCGGCACGCCGGCGGCCAGGGTGTACAGGTAGCCGGAAATGGGCACGGCGAAGATCAGGATGTACAGCAGCACGTGCATGGCGTCGGCCGCCTTCTTTTGCCAGGCAACCATGCTGGCCGGATGCGGCGGCGGCACGTTGGCCTTGCGCCACAGCAAGCGGATGGCGGCGATGGCCAGCACGGTCACGCCCAGCCATTTATGCCACGAGAAATATTTGAGCTTGGTGGGCGTCAGGCCGGGAATATCGACCATGACCAGGCCCATGATGAAGGCGCTGATGATCAGCAAGGCCGTCAGCCAGTGCAGGATGATGGCGGTAGTGGTGTAGCGTTGCATCGGCGGGGCTTTCTTGAAAGTAGTACGTATTAGGACTAATTCGGCCTAATATACCAAAGAAAAGCAAATTGCGTTGCGTGCTGCAGATTCTACAAGAAAGCGTGGCAGAAAAACCGCGGGGCGGGCAGCATTTGTATGCTGGCCGCCCCGTGCACCGGTGGCGCATGGCCCCGGATGTGGAAACTACGTAAAACTTAAATGGCTTTGGCCAGCTGCGCCGCGATGCCGATGTAGTTCGCCGGCGTCATGGTCAGCAGCACGTCCTTGGCATCTTGCGGGATGGCCAGGCCGTTGACGAAGGTTTGCAGCGCCTCTTTCGAGATGCCCTTGCCGCGCGTCAATTCCTTCAGCTGCTCGTACGGATTTTCGATGCCATAGCGGCGCATCACGGTTTGCACGGGCTCGGCCAGCACTTCCCAGGTGGCGTCCAGGTCTTGCGCCAGGCGCGCGTGGTTTACTTCCAGCTTGTTCAGGCCGCGCAGGCAGCTGTCATAGGCCAGCAGGGTGTAGCCCAGGCCCACGCCGATGTTGCGCAGCACGGTCGAGTCGGTCAAGTCGCGCTGCATGCGCGAGACAGGCAGTTTTTCCGACAGGTGTTTCAGCACGGCGTTGGCCAGGCCCAGGTTGCCTTCCGAGTTTTCGAAGTCGATCGGGTTGACCTTGTGCGGCATGGTCGACGAACCGATTTCGCCCGCTTTCAGTTTCTGCTTGAAGTAGCCCAGCGAGACATACGTCCAGATGTCGCGGTTCAGGTCCAGCAGGATGGTGTTGGCGCGCGCGAAGGCGTCGAACAGCTCGGCCATGTAGTCGTGCGGCTCGATCTGGATGGTGTACGGATTGAACACCAGGCCCAGGCGCTGTTCGATGACGGCTTGCGAGAACGCCGGCCAGTCGAAGCCCGGGTAGGCGGACAAATGGGCGTTGTAGTTGCCGACGGCGCCATTCATCTTGCCGAGGATTTCCACTTGCGCGATGCGTTTCACGGCGCGCTGCAGGCGCGCCACGACGTTGGCAAATTCCTTGCCCAGGGTGGTCGGGCTGGCCGTCTGGCCGTGCGTGCGCGACAGCATCGGCACGTCCGCATTGTCGTGCGCGATTTGCGTCAGCTTGGCCACCAGGCCGTTCAATGCCGGCAGCATCACGCCATCGCGGGCGGCCTTGAGCATCATGCCGTGCGAGGTGTTGTTGATGTCTTCCGAGGTGCAGGCGAAGTGGATGAATTCCGATGCCGCCACCAGTTCCGGCACGTCCGCCACTTGTTCCTTCAGCCAGTACTCGACGGCCTTGACGTCATGGTTGGTGACCGCTTCGATGGCCTTGATGCGGGCCGCGTCGGCTTCCGAGAAGTCGGACGCCATCTTCTCGAGCAGGGCATTCGCTTCTGCCGAGAATGGCTTGATTTCGGCGAAGCCGGCTTGCGACAGGGCTTGCAGCCAGGAGATTTCCACTTTCACGCGGTGGTGCATGAAACCGGCTTCGGACAGGATCGGGCGCAGCAGATCGGTCTTGCTGGCGTAGCGGCCATCGAGCGGAGACAGGGCCGACAGCGTGGAATACGGAGTAGTAGAAGTCATGAGAGCGGACGCAAGTTAAGGAAACGGTTGGCGTGTGGCGCGCGGGGAGGGTGGCGCTGGCGTGAGCGCGATCATGGTGGCGCACCACGATAAAGGGCGATTTTACCACTGCGCGGGCTGGCTGGCCCGTGAAAGGGCCGTTTTGGCGGCGAATCCGCGCGTGATGCGGCCTGCTTGCCACAGCCTGCGCCAGGTCATCCGCGCGCTGCCAAATGCGCCTGCCGCCGATGCTATACTGGGCGTTGCTCCTTCACCTTAAAGTATCCATGAAACTGATCGGTTCCCTCGCCAGCCCATATGTCCGCAAAGCCCGCATCGTGCTGGCGGAAAAAAAGCTCGACTATGTTTTTGAGCTGGAAAACGTGTGGGTGCCGGAAACGCGCATCGCCCAGGCCAATCCGCTGGGCAAGGTGCCCTGCCTGGTGATGGAAGATGGCAGCGCGCTCATCGACTCGAGAGTCATCGTCGAATACCTCGACACGCTCACGCCCGTGTGCAAGCTGCTGCCGGCCGGCGGCAATGGCCGCGAGCGGGCCGACATCAAGAACTGGGAAGCGCTGGCCGACGGCATCCTCGACGCGGGCGTGCTGGTGCGCCTGGAGCGCACGCAGCGCCCGCCGGAACAGCAGAGCGCGGCCTGGATCGCGCGCCAGCTGGACAAAGTCACCCTGGGCCTGGCGGCGCTGGAAGCGCGCCTGGGCGAGAGCGCGTATTGCGCCGGCAAGAACTACACCCTGGCCGACGTGGCCGTGGGCTGCACCCTGGGCTGGCTCAGCTTCCGTTTCCCGGAAATCGACTGGCGCGCCGACCATCCCGCGCTGGTGCGCCTGTTCGACAAGCTCTCCGAGCGCCAGTCCTTCAAGGATACCGTGCCGCAGTAAAGGCGGGGATGTAAAAAAACCGGCCATTGCCGGTTTTTTTTATGCCCATGCAGGCATTAAATCATGTGATAAAACCGTCGCGGGCGGAAGGATGAGGTGGCCGAGAAGCACAACCGTACTGTGGTACGGTGAGTGAGCATCGCAGGCCGCCCATGCCGACGCGCGGCCAGTTTTATCCGGTGTCATTACTCCTCGACGGCCATCTGGCTTTGCAGGTAGTTCTGGATGCCGACCTTGGCGATCAGGTCGATCTGCGTTTCCAGCCAGTCGATATGCTCTTCCGTGTCTTCCAGGATCATCAGGAACAGGTCGCGCGACACGTAGTCGCCCGCTTTTTCGCAGGTGGCGATGCCTTCCTTGACGGTCGCGTGCGCGGCGCGTTCCAGTTTCAGGT
Source organism: Janthinobacterium foliorum (assembly GCF_978021625.1). Classification (NCBI taxonomy): domain Bacteria; kingdom Pseudomonadati; phylum Pseudomonadota; class Betaproteobacteria; order Burkholderiales; family Oxalobacteraceae; genus Janthinobacterium; species Janthinobacterium foliorum. The sequence goes on from NZ_CDXDQE010000003.1 coordinate 76,968, forward strand.
CGCATTCCAGCATTTCCGGCGTGTTCTCGCCGATCAGCAGCTTGTGCAGCGCTTGCAGGTTGGGCAGGCCGTCGAGCATCAGGATGCGGTCGATCAGCTTGTCGGCGTGTTTCATTTCGCCGATCGACTCTTCGTATTCCTTCTTGCCCAGCTTTTCCAGGCCCCAGTGCTTGTACATGCGGGCATGCAGGAAATACTGGTTGATGGCGGACAGTTCGTTGGTGAGCTGTGCGTTGAGCAAGCGGATGACTTCTTTATCGCCCTTCATGGGATTTCCTTTGTTCTGTGTTGCGTTCGATGATGAAACCGGAGGCTGCTGGCGGCCACTGCCGGGTGGCGAAGGGCTGCCTGGTGGCGCGCAATTGCCGGTCTCGCTATGCCCGCATGATAGCGCAAAATGTGGGCGGTTTTTGCTGCGAAACGGCGTTTTTCCGTCTTTTTAACGTAAATATCGTGCGAATAAAACCCATTCTCAAGTAAATCGCCACACTTTCCCGTTTTTTATTTGTTAAGGCAAATGGAGGCCATTCTCATTCGCGTTTCTGCTGTCTTTTTTGCATGTGCTGCACGCCTGCGCGGCCCGCTGGAAAAGGCGGCAAATGTTTGCGCCGTTCTTGCCTTTATGTCTTCTTGGCCGCTGGCGGCGATGCGATAATCCCTGGGGAACTCACTACAAAGGAATGCAAGATGATGCTGCACATACCTGGCGTGCTGACGCCGGAACAGGTCACGCACTTTCGCCAGCGCCTGGCGCAAACGGACTGGGTCGACGGACGCGCCAGCGTGGGCGCGCAGGGTGCGCAAGTCAAGCGCAACCGCCAGCTGGCGGAAGGTTCGCCGCTGGCGCTGGAGCTGGGCGAGATCGTCAGCCGCGCGCTGATGGCCAATCCGCTGTTCTTCTCGGCCGTGCTGCCGCTGCGCATCCTGCCGCCGTTCTTCAACAGCTACGCTGGCGGCGAGCACTACGGCCTGCATATCGACGGCGCCATCCGCACGCCGAAAAACGGCATGCAGTCGATGCGCGCCGACGTCTCGTCCACCGTCTTCCTGAGCGAGCCGGACGAATACGAGGGCGGCGAGCTGGTGGTGGTCGATGCGTATGGCACGCATGAAGTGAAACTGCCGGCCGGCGACGTGATCGTGTATCCGTCGAGCAGCGTGCATCAAGTGCTGCCCGTCACCAGCGGCGAGCGCATCTGCTCATTCCTGTGGACGCAAAGCATGGTGCGCGAAGACTGGAAACGCAGCATGCTGTTCGAGCTTGACCAGAATATCCAGAGCGTGCGCGGCGAGCATGGCGATTCGCCGGCCACGGTGGGATTGACGGGGCATTATCACAACCTGCTGCGGATGTGGGCGGAGATGTAAGACAGGGGGCAGTCGCTGCGCGAGCGGAATGCGCCCGATTGGGGCCCATTCCCCCTGCGGTCTGACCCCGGACAAAAAAAAGTCTGCCTGGCCCGGGGATGTAGGCTGGCAGACTGAAACAAGCAAATCGCTTGACTAAAAACAGGTCGGAAAACAGGGCGCAAAAAAGCAAGCAGGGCACACGGTGCGATGCTTGCGGGCTGGCAGCGGCGCAGGGCGCCGCCGTGGGCTAGCTCAGTTGGAAGGTCAGCGGCACGAGGACGTACACCGGCACGGCTTTGCCGTTTTCCACCATCGGCTTGAACAAGGCGCGTTGCGCAGCCTGGCGGCCTGCTTCGTCGAGGTTGCTGTAGCCGGTGGATTTATGGATCAGGATTTGCTCGGGCAAGCCTTTTTCATTGATCAGGATACGCAGCACCACGGTGCCGCTCTCGCCCAGGCGGCGCGACAGGTTCGGGTAGATCAGTTGCGGCGCCTTGATGTATTCCACGCTGCTGACGGTGCGCGGCGTCGCGGGGGCCGGCGGCGATGGCGCCGGTGCCGACGGCGCCGTTGGCGCGGCCGTGGCGGCAGGCGCCGCTTCGGAGCGCGTCGGCTGCGGCGGCGTGATCGTCGGTTCGCTCGGCGCCACGGCGATCAGCGGCAGTGGCGGGATGACGGCGCGCGGCACGGGCGCGCTCAGTTCCACGGTTTTCGGCACGGCCGGTGCCGGCGGTTTCGGCGGCGCTGGCGGAGCGATGATGCTGATGGTGGTGATGGTCGGGATGGTGGCCGAGACGACACGGCTCAGCAAGCCGCTCTGGATCGCGTAGAAGCCGGCGATATGCAGGACGACGATGGCCATCAGTGGCACGAACTTGCTGCGCTTCTTCTCGAAACCGGCAAATTGTTCCACGGCCTGCACCGTTATGGGCGGGGGCATCATCGTCATGGCATTCATCACTTTCCTTAGTTTGTCAGTACAGCCCGCATCAATACGGTTTCTTGCAGCACGACGCTGGCGCTCAGGTGATCGTTCAGCACTTCGCGTGCACAGGTATGGCATTTGCCGCAGCACGTGGCCACGCCCAGGTCGCGGCGCAGTTCGGCCATGCTGGACAGGCCAAGATCGACGGCTTGACGGATTTCACGATCAGATATGTTGTTGCAGACACATACAATCATTGATGCACCTTCTGGCTGGAGGATAAAAACACACTAGTGCCGCGAAGCATTATTGCTAGTGTTTTAATGAGAATCATTATCATTACGTTTCATTGTCGCGCAAAGTGCAGGACAATGCAAGCGATTTTGATGAAACGTGTGGCTGCAGGCGGCCTGGCGCGGCGCGGCGGCAGGGGCCGGAAATGCCCTGCGCGCGAATGACAAAGCCCTTGACGGCGGTGGCTCTCCGGGCTAAATAAAAACTATTCGCATTCATGTTTATAATGCTGGTATTGTCTCGGACGGTCGCCGTCTGGACATAATGAAAGGCCGCTTGTCGGTAATGCGCAACAGTTGCGTTTTACCTCACAACACTGATCGCAATTGTCCTGCGCCTGGCGCGGCAACTTGTTCCGGTGTTCTTAATTTGAACGGATTTTGCTCATGACTCTAGTTCCACCCTTGATGACGCTCGACGCGCTGGCAGTCGGCCAGAGCGGCACGGTGTTGCATATCACGCCCCACGCGGCCGGACAGACGGAGGACGGCGTCGATCTGGCCCGCCGCCTGATGGAGCTGGGCTTCGTTCCCGGCGAACGCATCCGCATGCTCAAGCGCGGCATTCCCGGTGGCGACCCGCTCGCCATCAAGGTCGGCAATGCCACCTTCGCACTGCGCCGCTTCGAAGCGGCGCTGATCACGATTCAACCGTTGACTCAACCGGAATGACCATGGGCGCTGTAGAAACGATCGTCGATGCGGGCGTGCACCAGCCGCCGCATCAGCCACAAATTGCCTTGCTGGGCAATCCGAATTGCGGCAAGACCGCCCTGTTCAACCGTTTGACGGGCGCGCGCCAGAAAGTGGCGAACTACGCCGGCGTGACCATCGAGCGCAAGGAAGGCCATTTCACCTCGCCGGCCGGCAAACCCGTGCGCGTGCTCGATCTGCCGGGCGCCTACAGCCTGTCCGCCACCACGCCCGATGAAGCCATCACGCGCGACGTGGTGGGCGGGCTGCGCCGCGGCGACCCGCGTCCGGACGCCATCGTCTGCGTGGTCGATGCCACCAATCTGCGCCTGAACCTGCGCCTGGTGCTGGAAGTCAAGCGCCTGGGCCTGCCCATGCTGCTGGCCTTGAACATGACGGACGTGGCGCGCAAGCGCGGCATGCTGATCGACACGGCCAAGCTGTCGGCCGAACTGGGCATGCCCGTGGTGGAAACCGTGGCGGTGCAGCACGATGGCGAAAAAGCCCTGCTGGACGCCATCGACGCCATGCTGCCGCTGCCGGCAGTCGACGCCAAGCCGCTGGCGGCCATCGACGCCGTTTCCGTCGAAGAAACCCAGCGCGAAGTGCGCCGCATCCTGGCCGCCGTCAGCAATGACGCGAGCGACAAAGGCAATCTGACGGAAAAGATCGACGACGTGGTGCTGCATCCCGTGGTCGGCCCCCTCATCCTGACGGTGCTGATGTTCCTGATTTTCCAGGCCGTGTTTGCCTGGGCCGCCACGCCGATGGAAATGATCACCGATGGCGTGGGCCACCTGGGCGCCGTGCTGACGGCGAACATGCCCGACGGCCATCTGAAGAGTCTGCTGGTGGAAGGCATCATCGGCGGCGTCGGCAGCGTGCTGGTATTCCTGCCGCAAATCCTGATCCTGTTCTTCTTCATCCTGGCGCTGGAAGACTGCGGCTACCTGCCGCGCGCGGCCTTTTTGCTGGATCGCCTGATGGGCGGCGTGGGCCTGTCCGGCCGCGCCTTCATCCCGCTGCTGTCGAGCTTTGCCTGCGCCATTCCCGGCGTGATGGCGGCGCGCACCATCCAGAACCCGCGCGACCGCCTGGTCACCATCATGATCGCGCCGCTGATGACGTGTTCCGCGCGCCTGCCCGTGTATGCGCTGATCATCGCCGCCTTCATCCCCGAGCGCGAAGTGTGGGGCTACCTGAGCCTGCAAGGCCTGGTGCTGTTCGTGCTGTACTTCGCCGGCATCATCTCGGCCATGGCCGTGGCCTGGGTCATGAAGCGCGGCATGGGCGTGCGCGGCAACCAGCCGCTGATGCTGGAACTGCCTGCCTACCACTGGCCGCATTTGCGCAACCTGGCCGTCAGCCTGTGGGAACGCGCGAAGATCTTCCTCACGCGCGTCGGTACCATCATCCTGAGCCTGATGATCATCCTGTGGTTCCTCAGCACCTTCCCTGGCGCACCGGACAACGCCATCCACCCGCCGATCTACTACAGCCTGGCCGGCATCCTGGGCCGCGGCCTGGAAGTGATCTTCGCGCCGATCGGCTTCAACTGGCAGATCTGCATCGCGCTGGTGCCGGGCATGGCGGCGCGCGAAGTGGCCGTCGGCGCACTGGGCACCGTGTACGCCCTGTCGCAGACGGGCGATGCGCTGGCCTCGACCCTGGAGCCGCTGATCGCCCACTCGTGGTCGATGGCCACCGCGCTGTCCCTGCTGGCCTGGTACGTCTTTGCGCCGCAGTGCCTGTCGACCCTCTCCGTGGTGAAACGCGAGACGGGCGGCTGGCGCTATCCGCTGCTGATGGCCGGCTACATGTTCGCGCTGGCGTATGCCGCCTCGTTCATCACGTACCGCGTCGCCCTGTTGCTGGGCGCTTAGGAGAAAACCATGTGGCAAACCCTCATCGTCGCCCTCATCGTCGCAGCCGCGCTGCTGCATTTTTCGACCAAGTACCTGCCGGCCGGCGTGCGCCGCGCCATCGTGCGGGGCCTCGTGCGCTGCGGTCTCGACGAGGCGAAGCTGTCGGCCTTCTTCAAGGTGGCGCCCGGCTGCGGCAGCGGCTGCGGTTCCTGCGGCTCCTGCGACAGTCCGCCGCCACCGTCCGCCGCGCCGCCCGCGGACGGCAGCAGCAAGCGCGTGATCCTGATGCAGGTGCAGCGCCAGGACTGACGCAGATCTAGCCACGGGCGCGTCCCTGGGCTACACTCGGCTTTCCGTATGGAAAGGAGTGGCAATGGCGATACTGTTGATCTTCATGTTTTTGTTTGCCGTCGCCACCTGGCTGCTGGCCAGCCGGCGCGGCCGCCATGGCGGCGTCTGGTTCGGCATCGGCCTGTTCCTCGGACCGTTTGCCTTGCTGGCGGTGGCGGCCCTGCCGCCCGTGACGGCGCGCTGACCCTGTATTAAAAAAACCCGCAAGCGCGGGTTTTTTTACGCCTGCTCGCCCGCGTGGCGCAGCCGGTACTGGCGCGGCGAGCAGGCCATGACGCGCTTGAAGGCGTGGCTGAAGGCGCTGTCGGAATCGTAGCCCAGCGCTTGCGCGATCAACGTCACTGTCGCGGCACTGTCCTTCAGGCGCCGCGTGGCCAGGCGCATGCGCCAGCGCAGCAGGTAGCCGAGCGGCGTCACGCCCACCCGCGTCTTGAAGTGCAAGGCAAAGGCGGAGCGCGACTGCCCCGCGACGGCGGCCAGTTGCGGCAAGGTCCAGCGCCGCGCCGGCTGCGCGTGCATGGCCTCGATGGCGGCGCGCAGCCGTGGATCGGCCAGGGCGAACAGCCAGCCCGCCGGGTGCGAGGCCTGCGCTTCAAGATATTGGCGCAGCATTTGCAGCAGCATCATGTGGCCCAGGTGGCGCGTCATCAGCGCCGCGCCAGGCGCCGTCGCCTGCAGTTCCTGCGCCAGCCGTTGCAAGGCCCAGTGCAGCACGCTGGCCTGGTCCGTGTCGCCGCGCACGTGCAGCAGGGGCGGCAGGCAGTCGAGCAGGATGGCCGCTTCGTCGCCAAAGTGGAAGCGGCCGCCAATGAGGAAGAAATCGTGCTGCGGCGCGCCGTGGCGGGCCACGCCCTGCTGCGCGTGCCGGTACACTTCCAGCGCTGGCGCGGCCGGCAAGCCGGGCGTGCTGGCCAGCGTGAACGCGCGTCCCGGCGCCAGCAGGAAGCAGTCGCCCGTCTGCAGCGGCAGGGGCGCGTCGATGCCCGCGACCGTCAGCCAGCAAGCGCCTTCGATCACGGCGTTGAACTTGATGCCGTCCGGCGGCGGAAAGTCGATGGCCCAGTCGCCGCCCGCCTTCAGGCCGGCAAAGTAGGAGCTGCGCGTATCAAACAGCGAGAGTACATCGGAGAGCAAATCCATGGCGAGGGCAATTCTGGACGGTGGCGATAGTAATGAAGATTTTACGCCATTCACAGTCCAGAAATGTCCGCGCAAAATAAGCATGTCGCCAGCCATCCCGCGCTGGCCACCCACATGCAGAGGCAGACATGACATACGGCGATCACAGGCAAATTCCCCTTCATTCCGGCTTCGGCGCGGCCACGACCGCCAGCGAGGTGTTGGCTGGCCGTAACCTGTCCGGCGTGCAGGCCATCGTCACGGGCGGCGCGTCGGGCCTGGGGCTGGAAACGGTGCGCGTGCTGGCTGGCGCTGGCGCCAGGGTGCTGGTGCCGGCGCGCGACCAGCATCAGGCCCAAGCTGCCCTGGCCGGCATGGCTGGCGTGGAGGTCGCGGCGCTCGATCTGCTCGATCCGCAATCGATCGACGCATTCGCGGCTGCCTTCCTTGCCACCGGCCGCGCCCTGCACCTGCTGGTGAACGGCGCCGGCATCATGGCCACGCCCTTGCTGCGCGATGCGCGTGGCTACGAGGCGCAGTTCGCGACGAATCACCTGGGACATTTCCAGTTGACGGCGCGCCTGTGGCCAGCCTTGAGGCAGGCGCGCGGCGCGCGCGTGGTGTGCGTGTCGTCGCTGGGACACCGGCAGGCGGGCGTCGACCTGGATGATCCGCATTTCCTGCGCCAGCCGTACGACAAATGGCGCGCGTATGCGCAGTCGAAAAGCGCCAATGCGCTGTTTGCCGTGGAACTGGACCGGCGCGGCGCGGGGCACGGCGTGCGCGCCTACTCGCTGCATCCGGGCGCCATCCTGACGCCGCTGGTGCGCCACCTGGACCAGGATGATTTGCGCAGGGTGGGGGCGCTCGATGATGATGGCAAGGTGAACCCGCCGCCGCAGTCGGGTTTCAAGAATGTGCCGCAGGGAGCGGCCACCACCGTCTGGTGTGCCACCAGCGCGCAGCTTGAGGGCATTGGCGGCGTGTATTGCGAGGATGGCGATATCGCCGCGCTGGTGCCCGACGACAGCACGGGGCCGGGTGTGCGGCGCTGGGCCATCGATCCCGTGCAGGCACGCCGGCTATGGACGCTGAGCGAGCAGATGACATGCCTGCGCTTCGATTGCGGCGCCGCATAAAAAATGCCGGGCGGCGCCCGGCATGTACGGGAGGGGGCGTGGCTTTACGCCTTGCCCACCAGCTTCTCCACCACGGGCGCCAGCGCCGCCGGGCGGCAGCCGAAGGCGGCCAGGCGGCCTTGCGCATCGGGCGCCAGGTCCAGGTCGTAGGGCAAACGGCCCGCCACCAGCCACAGTTTGTCGTGCGGCAGGGCGTCGACCAGGCGGCGCTGGCCGTCGACGAACATGGCGTTATACGTCTGCAGCACGATCTGCTGCGCGCCCTGGGCAAAGGCGATGGCCTCGTTGACCTCGTCGTCCAGCGCTTCGGCCGACAGCGCATATTCGCGCACGTCCAGGCCCGCCTCCTGCAGCGCCGGCAGCATGGAGCTGCGCGCTTCCTTGTTGCGGCCCAGCGCCACTTCGTCGATCTCGCTGCGCGAGCGCACTTCCACCGTCAGCAGGGTCACGGGCAGGCTGGCATCGAGCGCGCGGTAGTCGCCCTGCACGCGCAAGGCCGCCTTTTGCAGCAGCTGCGACAGGGCCATGGCGGCCGGCTGCATCAGCGCCGGCGGGGCGACGGGGCGTTCGCGCCAGTCGCGCACGGCGCGGTTGCGCTTGAGTTCAGCCACGCGGGCAAGCGCCGCGTCGATGCGCGTCATGGCGATCTCGCCGCGTTCCACGGCGGCGATGACGGCGTCGATGGCGGCCGTCTGCTGCGCTTCGCGGTGCGAAATGAGGACGATGTCGGCGCCCGCCTGCAGGGTGGCGATGGCGCCCTTGGGGATGCCGATGCCGTCGGCGATGGCCGCCATTTCCAGGCAGTCGGTGATGACCACGCCCTGGTAGTTCATTTCCCCGCGCAGCAGGTCCGTCAGCACGCCTTTCGACAAGGTGGCCGGCACGCTGGTGTCGGCCTCGAAGGCGGGGAAGACCACGTGCGCCGTCATGATGGCGTCAACGCCGCCGGCAATGGCCGCGCGGAAGGGCGCCAGTTCCACGGCGCGCAGGCGCTCCTTGTCGTGCGGCACGAGGGCCATGGCGTAGTGCGTGTCGATGGCCGTGTCGCCGTGGCCGGGGAAATGCTTGGCCGTGACGGCCAGGCCGCTGGCGCGCTGGCCGCGCATGGCGGACATGCCGTATTCGATGACGGTGTCGGCATCTTCGCCATACGCGCGCACGCCGATGACGGGGTTGTTGCGGTTGTTGTTCACGTCCAGCACGGGCGCGAGCAGCATGTTGATGCCGACCTGGCGCATCTCGTCGCCGCTGATCTGGTTCATGCGCTCGCAGTCAATCGGCGAGCCGGCGGCCTGGAAGGCCATGGCGGCGGGAATCGGCGTGACGCCCTGCTCGATGCGCATGACCATGCCGCCTTCCTGGTCGATGGAGATGAGCAGCGGCGTGTCGGACACTTCCGCGTTGATCTCTTGCAGTTCGCGGCACAGGGCCGACACTTGGGCCGGCGTGTGCACGTTGCGGCGGAACAGGATCACGCCGCCCACTTTCTTTTGCCGTATCAAGGTCTTGATATGCTCGTCCGCCTGCAGGGCGTCAAAGCCCACCATGAACAACTGTCCTACTTTTTCGCGCAAACCCTGCTCCATGCTGCAACTCCTCCGGTATTCATTGTGATGATGGCAGACGTATTGTGGCCCGCGATGCCGCAGCGTGGCGGTGAGCGGAAAAGCTGCCTTGTTGTGTACTTGTTTTGGTATTGTATTGGATTCAGATTTTTGCGCAAGTGGTTATTAAGTGGTATTGCTCCACTGCCCCACCTGCGCAACGACGCCGTCAATCCAGGCGCTTGAACGACGCCGCCTGCGCCTTGGGCCAGTACAGGCCGAATACGGGCGGCAGCTGCGGCAGCTGGCTCGGGTCGAGCAGCTGGCCCGCTTCCAGGAAGGGCAGCAGGGCGGAGACCAGTTTCACCTGGTTCGGTGAAATGCGCCGCACCAGGTGGTGCGGGCGCAGTTCCTGCGGGTGTGCCAGGCCGGCGGCGGCGATCAGTTCGGCCAGCGCCTTCATGGTGTTCTGGTGGAAGTGCGCCACGCGCTCCAACTTGTCTTCCACCACCAGGGCGCGCTGGCGCTGCGGGTCCTGCGTGGCCACGCCCGTCGGGCAGCGGTCCGTGTGGCAGCTTTGCGACTGGATGCAGCCCAGCGCGAACATGAAGCCGCGCGCCGAATTGCACCAGTCGGCGCCCAGCGCCAGCAGGCGGGCGATATCGAACGCCGTGATGATCTTGCCCGAGCAGCCGATCTTGATCTTGTCGCGCAGGTTGGCGCCCACCAATGTGTTATGCACCAGCACCAGGGCTTCCTGCAGCGGCGTGCCCACGTGGTCCGTGAATTCCACGGGTGCGGCGCCGGTGCCCCCTTCGCTGCCGTCGACGACGATGAAATCGGGCGTGATGCCGGTGGCCAGCATGGCTTTCACGATGCCGAAAAACTCCCACGGGTGGCCGATGGCCAGCTTGAATCCCGTCGGCTTGCCGCCCGACAGGGTGCGCAGGCGCTCGATGAAATGCAGCATTTCCAGCGGCGTGGAAAAGGCGCTGTGCGCGGCCGGCGAGACGCAATCCTCGCCCACCATCACGCCGCGCGTGGTGGCGATCTCGATGGTGACTTTCGGCCCGGGCAGCACGCCGCCGTGGCCCGGCTTGGCGCCTTGCGACATCTTCAGCTCGATCATTTTCACTTGCTCGGAACTGGCGTTGGCGATGAAGCGCTCCTCGGAAAAGGTGCCGTCCTGGTTGCGGCAGCCGAAATAGCCGGAGCCGATTTCCCATACCAGGTCGCCGCCGTGCTCGCGGTGATAAGGGCTGATGCTGCCTTCGCCCGTATCGTGCATGAAGCCGCCGCTGCGCGCGCCGCCGTTCAGGGCCAGGATGGCGTTGGCCGACAGGGCGCCAAAGCTCATCGCCGAGATATTGAAGACGCTGGCCGAATACGGTTTGGCGCGCGGGCAGTCCGGATGGTTGCCGATCTCGATGCGGAAGTCGTGGCCCGTCACCTTGGCGGGAGCGATGGAATGGTTGATCCATTCATAGCCCGCTTCATACACGTCGAGCTGGGTGCCGAACGGGCGCTTGTCCGTCTGCTCCTTGGCGCGCTGGTAGACGATGCTGCGCTGGCTGCGCGAGAACGGCGTCGCTTCCGTGTCGCTTTCGAGGAAGTACTGGCGGATCTCGGGGCGGATGCTTTCGAAGAGAAAACGGAAGTGGGCGAGGATGGGGTAGTTGCGGCGCAGGGCGCGCTTGGTTTGCAGCAGATCGCTGACGCCCAGCAGGGTTAGCGCGCCGGCCAGCACGGGCAGCCAGTAGTGATCGTAGTAAAACAGGGACAGGACAAAGATGGCGGCCGTCGCAATGAAGGTCAGGTAGCGAAATGGTACTAGGTGCATGGGCACTCCGGTGAAGTCAGACTGATATTGCTGAGTGTACCGGTGATTTGTGGATCTTGCTGATTGGGCAGGTGTACTGCTGGAGCGACGCTATCCATACGCGCGACACCTGACCAAACCGTAGCGAGCCGGTGAGCATCGCCGGCCGCAAAGCGCAACGCGCAGTAGGTTTGGTCAGGTGTTCACCGCTGTGCGGCGCGGATGCGCGCGACGCGTTCCGCGCTGGCCGGATGGCTCGACAGATAGGGCGTGTCGCTATCCAGTTTGCCCAGCGCGACAAACACCTGCGCCAGGTGTTCCAGGGGAATGCCGTTCTGGCGCAGCATGGCGATCGCGTAGTCGTCCGCTTCGCGCTCGACATCGCGCGAATACTTCAGGTCCAGCAGCAGCGGCGGCAAGGTCGCCACCACCGTCGAGACGTCGCCGAACAGCAGCGCCGCGCCGGCGCCCACTGCCGAGGTCTGAATCAGCCGCCGCGTCAGGTGGCGTTGCTGCAAGTGCCCCAGCTCATGTGCCAGCACGCCCATGATGGCTGCATCGTCGGGCATCAGCGCCACCATTTCATCCGTCAGCACGATGTCGCCGGACGGCAGGGCGAAGGCGTTCGGGCCGATCTTACTTTTGCGAAAAATGATGCGGTGCGCGGGCACGCTGTCGCCCGGCGTGGCCAGGCGGGCGAACTGCGCGCGCAAGGCTTGCTGGCGTGCCGCGTCGAGCTGGCTGGCGGCGAACACGTGCCGGTCGAGGAAGTCGAGCACGCCCTGGCCCAGCTGGCGCTCGACGGACTGGGGAATCGCATAAGCCACGCCCTTCGCCGCCACGGGCAGCAGGTACTGATAGCTGAGCCACAGGGCCAGCACCGTGGCTAGCAGGGCCAGCATGGCGCCACGCCAGCTTTGCTGCAGCCGCACCACCCAGCCGTCGCGGTGGCCCGTGTCGTGCAGCAGGGCGTTGAAGGCGGCCTGGTCGGCGATTTCCAGGTAGGCGCCATCGGGAAAGCTGACCTTGCGCGCGGCGTGGCTGCTGCGCTCGGACACGTGCAGCTGGCCCAGCGGGCAGCTGCGCTCGATATCGCCGGCCAGCACGGCCATGCCATCGCGCACGCTCAAGGTGACGTGGTACAGGCGCGAACTCTGGCCGTCGAAATAGCGCGCGGCCAGCGCGGCGCCCGTGTCCTGTTGACCGAGCGTCATGCTACAGCGACAGGTCGAAGTCCAGCAGGTCGACCACGCCTTCGCCTGTGGCCGACACTTGCTCACCGGTGGCGGCGACAAACTCATCGAGGCTGCCGTGCACCAGCAGCGACGTCGCTTCCAGGCGGTACTTCAGCCAGCGCACGTGGGCGAACGGCGAAAACAGGCCCAGGGTGACGACGATGCCCAGCAGGTTGGTCAGCATGATGAAGGTGGTGCGGCCCCAGGTCAGCTGCGACTGGAACTGGTGCTGCTGCAGGCGCGTATGGTTCCAGATCAGGTTCTGGATCATGGTGAGGAACAGCGGCAGCACGATGAAGAGCCAGGCGTACAGGGCGGCCACGGCGCCGAAGATGCTGCCGGCCTTGGTGACGTCGTTGGCATTGGTGGCAAACGTGGCGAAGACGCTGGCGAAGACGATAAAGATCAGCACCAGGAAACCGGCCAGCAGCAGGGCGAAGAACAGCAGATACGTCTTGTAGAAGCTGCCGACGCTGGCGTTGAAGCTGAAGTTGCTGGTGCCGAAGCGGCTGTGCGTATGCTGGAAGCGCTTCACGCGCTGGTGCAGGAACGGCGTCATCAGGCCGCCCGTGAAGGTATTCAGGATGGGTAGCCACAGGAAATACTTGTAGGCTTCCTTGGCGCTGCCGCCAAAGCCGAAGCGGATGCCGCGGTAGCTGGTGTTGTACAGCTTGAATTGCAGGCTTTTCCAGACCAGCCAGGGCAGCACGGCCATCATCAGCACCAGCATGACCAGGCCGATGACGGGCGAGACCTGGAAGGCGATGTTGTAGCCGCCGATCAGCACCAGCGCCGCGATGCGTCCCTTCAGGATGGCGACGGCATTGCCATGGTATTCGAAGCTGCTGCCCGCCAGGTGGGTGCTGGAATAGAAATAACGGTTGCGGCGCACCTTGGCCCAGGCGGAATAAATGCCCAGGGTGACGATGCTCAGCAGCAGGTTGACGATCCAGATACGGAAGTATTCGCTGCCGGTGGCGCTGAAGGTGATGGCTTCGCGCTTGGCGCTGTTGTTGTTGACGTCGACATCCACGGGGGTAGATCCTTACTTATTGGAAACAAAACAAGATAAAGGATTACTGAAAAGTTATCAATTGAAACTACTATTTTTCGCAATTTTTCATGGATTTCGCTTGCCTCGCCGCAATGGCGCTGCCCCGGCTATACTGGAACTCAACCATCGCTTAACGGGAACCGCCATGATCATCGTCCACCATCTGAACAATTCGCGCTCGCAGCGCGTGCTCTGGCTGCTTGAAGAGCTGGGGCTCGAGTACGAGGTCAAGCGCTACCAGCGCGACCCGAAAACCATGCTGGCGCCCGCATCGCTGAAGGCCGTGCATCCACTGGGCAAGTCGCCCGTGATCACGGATGGCGCCAACACCATCGCCGAATCGGGCGCCATCATCGAATACCTGCTCGAGCGCTACGGCAACGGCCGCCTGGTGCCGGCAGCCGGCACGCCGGACAAGCTGCGCTGGACCTACTGGCTGCATTTCGCGGAAGGCTCGGCCATGCCGCCGCTGCTGATGAAGCTGGTATTCGACAAGATCGAGGCGTCGCCCATGCCATTTTTCGTCAAGCCCATCGCGCGCGGCATCGCCAGCAAGGTGAAGCAGACCTTCATCATGCCGAACATCAACAGCCAGCTGGCCTACATGGAAGCGGAGCTGGAAAAAGAAAAATGGTTTGCTGGCAATGAGTTCTCGGCGGCCGACATCCAGATGAGCTTTCCGCTGGAAGCGGCCGCTTCGCGCGGCGGACTCGATGAACGCCAGCCGAAATTGACGGCCTTTTTGCAGCGCATCCACGCGCGGCCGGCCTACCAGCGGGCGCTGGAAAAAGGCGGCCCGTACGATTTCGCCAAGTGAGAGCGCCTAAGCAAACCTGCTGCGCGTCGCGACTTGCGGCCTGCGATGCTCACCGGCTCGGCGCCCCCGTACAGAGTACGGTTGCGCTTCTTAGCCACAATTCACTTCCGCTCGCTACGGTTTTGTTCGGCGTTGTGACGTTGCGTAAAACCTGCCAAGCGGAATTGGCCGGCAATAGTGCTTGCGCCATACGGTAAAATGATCGATTCAACCAGTATCCACTTACCGCATGGCCAGACTCCTCGCTATCGACGGCTTGAATATCGTACGCCGCGTCTACGAAGCCAGTCCTGAACCCGATTCCGACCTGAAGGCGGAGATCGCGCTGCGCCATGCGCTGTCGTCGTTCCGCACCCTCATCAACGACCACGAGCCGACGCACATCCTGCCGGCCTTCGACTTTGGCGGACCCACCTGGCGCCATGCCCTGTATGCGGGCTACCGCGAGGGGCGCCAGCCCATGCCGCAAGTGCTGCGCGACGCCTTGCCCGGCTTTTACGCCACCCTGGCCGGCTTCGGCATGCACGTGGTCAGCATTCCCGAAGTCGAGGCCGACGACGTGATCGGCACGGCCGTCATGCGCTGGCTGCACGAGGGCCGCGGCGCGGCCGTCATCGCCACCACCGACAAGGATTTGCACGGCCTGATCGCCCACGGCGCGCTGGTGTGGGACCATTTCAAGGGCGTCTGGCACGACCACGCCTGGGTCGAGACAAAGTTCGGCGTGCCGCCGGAACTGCTGCCCGATCTGCTGGCGCTGATGGGCGACGTCACGGACAGCATTCCCGGCGTATCGAAGATCGGCTTGAAAACGGGGGCGAAACTGTTGCGCGCCTACGGCAATATCGATGCCGTGATGGCCGGCGCGGGCATTTTGCCCGGCGCGCTGGGGGAAAGCCTGCGAAAAGAGCGGGAAATACTGTATCTTTCAAGAAAGCTAGTGGAACTCAAAACCGACGTGACTCTGGGCGTGACCTGGAACAAGCTGGTCTGGGAGAAGTGACACCTGGCGCAAGACAAGAACAATCAAGCAAGGGAAGTAAATCATGATGTTAAAGGCAGTCCTGATCGATAGCAGCGCCGTGGCGCGCGGCCTGCTGAACACGGTCCTGACCGACGGTGGCTACGATGTCTGCGGCCAGACGCATACCAGCGCGCTGGGACTGGCGCTGCTGGTCAAGCATCGGCCGCATTTCGTGTGTATCGCGCGCGAACAGGTGGAAGATGGCACGAACGTGGTGCAAACCATCCGCGAGCAGTATCCGAAGACGCTGATCTTCATGATCTCGGGCGGCATCGACGCCGCCTCGCTGCAGGCGGCGCACGCCATGGGCGTGTCCGGCTTCATCGTGAAACCGTTCATGGCCGACACGGTGCTGAAAACCGTGCGCAACACGGTGATCGCCATGGTGCGCAAGCAGCAGGCCCTGGCCGCTGCCGCGCAGGGCAACTCCTAGACGCTGCTCACGCCTGTGGCGCTGGCGATGATGCCGCCACCGAGGCACACGTCGCCGTCGTACAGCACGGCCGACTGGCCCGGCGTGACGGCCCATTGCGCCTGGTCGAACGCCAGGCTGAAGTGTTCATTCCCGTCCGGCAGCAGCTGGCAGGCCACATCGGCCTGGCGGTAGCGCGTCTTGGCGGACAAGGCGCCCGCCTGCGGCGCCACGCCCGCGATCCAGCTGGCCTGGTCGGCCGTCAGGGATTGCGACAGCAGCCACGGATGGTCATGGCCCTGCACCACGTACAGGGTGTTGTTGGCGATATCCTTGCGCGCCACGTACCAGGCGTCGCTGCTGCCGTCCGCGTTCTGGTACGACTTCACGCCGCCGATGCCGATGCCCTTGCGCTGGCCCAGGGTATAGAAACTCAGGCCCACGTGTTCGCCCACGGTCTTGCCGTCGGCCGTCTTCATGGGGCCCGGCTTGTACGACAGGTAGCGGTTCAGGAATTCGCGGAACGGGCGCTCGCCGATAAAACAGATGCCCGTCGAATCCTTCTTTTGCGCATTCGGCAAGGCCAGCTTTTCGGCGATCTGGCGCACTTGCGTCTTCGGGATTTCACCGAGGGGAAACAGGGTCTTGGACAGCTGCGCCTGGTTCAAGCGGTGCAGGAAGTAGCTTTGGTCCTTGCTGGCGTCGACGGCTTTGAGCAATTCGAAGCGGCCCGCATCCGTCGGAGCCTGGCGCACGCGCGCATAGTGGCCCGTGGCGATCAGGTCGGCGCCCAGGGTCATGGCATGGTCGAGGAAAGCCTTGAACTTGATTTCGGCGTTGCACAGCACGTCCGGGTTCGGCGTGCGGCCGGCCTGGTACTCGCGCAGAAAATCGGCGAAGACGCGGTCCTTGTATTCGGACGCGAAATTGACGGCCTCGATATCGACGCCGATGACGTCGGCCACGCTGGCCGCATCGATCCAGTCCTGGCGCGTGGAGCAGTATTCCGAATCGTCGTCATCTTCCCAGTTTTTCATGAACAGGCCGATGACTTCATAGCCTTGTTCCTTCAGCATCCATGCCGCGACCGAGGAATCGACCCCGCCCGACATGCCGATAACGACTTTCTTCTTGCTCATCTTGCTTTCCAGTTACTTTTAGATAATGTTGCCATGCACGCGTCTAGGCGCTATTAAAAACAGACGCATGCGTGTGCAGCAGGGCCAGCGGCGCGCGCCGGCCGGCCAGGTATTCGTCCACGCACTGCAGCACCAGGGGGCTGCGGTGGCGTTCCTGGCACGCCGCCAGTTCATCGCGCGTCATCCACAGGGTGCGCAGGATGCCTTCGTCCAGCGGGCGGTCATGCTCGGCGCCGGCCGTGCCGCAAAAGGTGAAGCGCAAATATGTCACGTCCTCGCCCGTGCGCAGCGACTGATAGCGCGACATGTACATGCCGACCAGTGCCGTGGGGATGAAATCATAGGCAGCTTCTTCCAGCGTTTCGCGGATCACCGCCTGCTCCAGCGACTCGAACGGGTCGAGGTGGCCGGCTGGTTGATTGATCTTGATGCCTTCGCTGGTCTCTTCTTCAATCAGTAAAAACAGGCCATCGCGCTCGACGATGGCGGCAACGGTGACAGAGGGTTTCCAGATTCTCGGCATGATTCCATCCTTGAAAGAGCCGACATTTTATCTTGTTCTGCGCGCGCGGTTTGAAGCCGGCCTTTTGTTGCGCGGACATATTGATAAATGACAACGTTTTAGCAAATAGCGGTGGGAGGTACTTACGTCTTTCCCGGGGCGCGCACTAGCATGGGGGCTGGTGCGGCAAGATGGCAGGAAACGCCCGCTAATATAGGCTTTCCCCGTGGTCAAAACAAGCGCGCACGTGCAGTGGACTGTGGTGAGATTGACACACCTTTCCCACAATATGGTCGCCGCGCCGCATGGTGAAACGAATGTTGTTGTAACGGGGAAATTAGTGTCGTACGACTAAAAGTTGCTGCTTCACAAACGTTTAACGCGCTGCTTTCCGTGTTAGATTCTAGTCAGTTTATCAATTAGCGGAGGCATCATGAGGATAGGCATACCGGCCGAATCGCGGCCCGGTGAGACGCGGGTGGCAGCAACGCCCGAGACAGTCAAGAAGCTGGCGGCCAAGCATCAGGTCGTCGTACAGGCGGGGGCCGGCGTGCAGGCGTCGATCCCCGACGAAGCCTATGCCGCCGCCGGCGCGCAGATCGGCACCGCCCAGGAAGCGTATGGCTGCGCCATCGTGCTCAAGGTGCGCGCGCCGGACGCCGGCGAGCGGGGCCTGATGGCCAGCGGCACGGTATTGATCGGCATGCTCAATCCGTTCGACGGCGACAATATCGCCGCCATGGCCACGGCGGGCCTGTCCGCCTTCGCCCTGGAAGCCGTGCCGCGCATCACCCGCGCGCAGTCGATGGACGTGCTGTCGTCGCAGGCGAACATCGCCGGCTACAAGGCCGTGCTGGTGGCGGCCAACACCTACCAGCGCTTCATGCCGATGCTGATGACGGCGGCCGGCACCGTCAAGGCGGCCCGCGTGCTGATCATGGGCGTGGGCGTGGCCGGCTTGCAGGCGATCGCCACGGCCAAGCGCCTGGGCGCCGTCATCGAGGCATCCGACGTGCGCCCGCCCGTCAAGGAGCAGGTCGAATCCCTGGGCGCCAAGTTCCTCGACGTGCCCTTCCTCACCGACGAGGAAAAAGAGATCGCCAAGGGCTCGGGCGGCTATGCGCGCGCCATGCCGGCCGACTGGATGCGCCGCCAGGCCGAACTGGTGCATGAACGGGCCAAGCTGGCCGACATCATCATCACCACCGCCCTGATTCCCGGCCGCGCCGCGCCCGTGCTCATTTCCGAAGAAACGGTTAAAGCCATGAAGCCCGGTTCCGTCATCGTCGACCTGGCCGTGGAGCAGGGCGGCAACTGCCCCCTGTCCGAGCTGGGCAAGACGGTGGTGAAGCACGGCGTGTACATCGTGGGCGAGCCGAACCTGGCGACCCTGGTGGCGGCCGATGCCTCGGCCCTGTACGCGCGCAACGTGCTGGATTTTTTAAAGCTCATCATCGACAAGGACGATCAATTGCTGATCGACCGCGAGGATGAAATCATCAAGGCCAGCCTGGTCTGCGCGGACAGCGCGATCTTGCGTCACTAATGCAGCGCCGGAGAGAACAACATCATGGAAATCAGTCACACCATCATTAACCTGATCATCTTCGTGCTGGCCATTTATGTCGGCTACCACGTCGTCTGGACCGTCACGCCGGCGCTGCACACGCCGCTGATGGCCGTCACCAACGCCATTTCCGCCATCATCATCGTCGGCGCCATGCTGGCGGCCGGCCTGACGGACGGCCCGCTGGCGCAAGTGGCCGGCACCCTGGCCGTGGCCCTGGCCGCCGTCAACGTGTTTGGCGGCTTCCTCGTCACGCAGCGCATGCTCGAGATGTTCCGCAAAAAAGAACCGAAGGCCAAGCAAGGAGCGAAAGAATGAGCCATGCCATGAGCTTCGTCACCATGAACCTGGTGACGATGATGTACCTGATCGCCTCCGTATGCTTCATCCAGGCCCTGAAAGGCCTGTCGTCGCCCTCGACGGCGCGCCGCGGCAATGCCTTCGGCATGAGCGGCATGGCGATCGCCGCCGTCACCACCGTGGCGCTGATCCTGAAACTGAAGGAGCAGCAGGCGGGCGGCATGGGCCTGACCCTCGTCATCATCGGCATCGTCACGGGCGGCGCCATCGGCGCCTACCTGGCGAAAACCGTGGAAATGACGAAGATGCCGGAACTGGTCGCGGCCATGCACTCGCTGATCGGCCTGGCCGCCGTCTGCATCGCCGTGGCGGCCGTGTCGGAACCGTGGGCCTTCAATATCGCCGAGCAGGGCCAGGCGCTGCCCATCGGTAACCGCTTCGAGCTGTTCATCGGTACCTTCGTGGGGGCCATCACCTTCTCCGGTTCGGTGATCGCCTTCGGCAAGCTGTCGGGCAAATACAAGTTCCGCCTGTTCCAGGGCGCGCCCGTCAGCTTCAAGGGCCAGCACCTGCTCAACCTGGTGCTGGCGCTGGTGATGGTGGGCCTGGGCCTGGCGTTCTGCTTCGCCGATGGCGTCGAACCCGCGTGGACGCCGTTCGTCATCATGGCCCTCATCGCCTTTGCGCTGGGCGTGCTGATCATCATCCCCATCGGCGGCGCCGACATGCCGGTGGTGGTCTCCATGCTCAACAGCTATTCGGGCTGGGCCGCGGCCGGCATCGGCTTTTCGCTGAATAACTCGATGCTGATCATCGCCGGCTCGCTCGTGGGTTCGTCCGGCGCGATCCTGTCGTACATCATGTGCAAGGCCATGAACCGCTCCTTCTTCAACGTCATCCTGGGCGGCTTCGGCGGCGATGCGCCGGCCGCGGGCGCGGCGGGCGCGCAGGAGCAGCGTCCCGTGAAATCGGGGTCGGCAGACGACGCCGCCTTCATCATGGGCAATGCGGAAACCGTCATCATTGTGCCCGGCTACGGCCTGGCCGTGGCGCGCGCGCAGCACTCGCTCAAGGAACTGGTGGAAAAGCTCACGCACAAGGGCGTCACCGTCAAGTATGCGATCCACCCGGTGGCCGGGCGCATGCCGGGCCACATGAACGTGCTGCTGGCCGAGGCGGAAGTGCCGTACGACCAGGTCTTCGAGATGGAGGACATCAACGGCGAATTCGGCCAGACCGACGTGGTGCTGGTGCTGGGCGCGAACGACGTGGTCAACCCGGCTGCGAAAGACCCGAAATCGCCGATCGCCGGCATGCCGATCCTGGAAGCGTATAAAGCCAAGAGCATCATCGTCAACAAGCGTTCGATGGCCTCCGGCTATGCGGGCCTGGACAATGAACTGTTCTACCAGCCGAACACGATGATGGTGTTTGGCGATGCGAAGAAGGTGATCGAGGATATGCTCAAGGCAGTCGAGTAAGGCAATGCCTTGGTCAACCGGAGACGGCCCGCCTTGCGCGGGCCGTTTTTTTCATGCCGCCATCTATGTTGCCGCCACCACCTTGTTGCGGCCCTGGTGCTTGGCCGCATACAGGGCCTTGTCCGCTTCCGACATGGCCGCGTCCAGCGTGGCGCCCTTGACGAGGGGCGCCAGGCCGATGCTGATGGTGACGTGCAGCGGCGTGCCGTCGGGCAGCACGGTGACGGCGGCGGCCACCGCCGCGCGGATGCGCTCGGCCACCTTGTAGGCCTGCTTCAGGGTCGCGTCGGGAAACAGCAGGCCGAATTCCTCGCCGCCCAGGCGCGCCGCCACGTCGGTCACGCGGCCCGTGTCGCGCAGCACTTGCGCCACGTTGCGCAGCACGGCGTCGCCCACGGCATGGCCATGGCGGTCGTTGATTTTCTTGAAATGATCGAGGTCGGCCACGCCCACCGTCAAGGCGGCGCCGCTGCGCGCCGCGCGCGCCATCGCCTGTTCTGCCTGGGCTTCATAGGCGCGCCGGTTCGGCAGCGCCGTCAGGGCATCGTACAGGGCCTGCTGCTCCAGCTGCGCCAGCAGGCTGGCGTTCTTCGCCGCCAGCTCGCGCCGTTCGCGCACGTCGAGCAAAAAGGCGCCGAAATAGCGCATGCCGTCCACCACGCCCAGGTCCAGCGCCTTCATCTCGATGGGAATCATTTGCGCATTGCGGTGGCGGATGGCGAATTCGCGGATTTTCCCCAGCACGCTGGAGGGACGCGAACTGCGGATGTAATTGATCACGTGGTTGTCGTGCTGCGCGGCGACGGCATCGGGCAGCAGGCCGTTCAGGGTCTGGCCCAGCAATTCGCCGCTGGCGTAACCCGACAGCGCCTGCATGGCGCCATTGATGTAGCGGATGCGGCACTGCTCGTCGATGATGATGACGGCGTCGAGGGCGTCTTCCAGCAGGCGGGAAAAGAGGACTTCGGGAAGGGCGGCAGGCGGTGCTGCGGGCAATGCATCTGTCATGGAACGGTCGCCAAAAACCAGGTGAGGCCCATTGTCGCATCCGCAGGCCGTTTACTCCATGACGGAGAAGCCGCCTGTTTCTTTTTTGCCCGCGCCCGGTCCCTGGCGCGCCCTCAGCGCCGGCCGTACATCATCAGTTCGGCCAGGCCCTTGCGCGCGGAAGGAACGGCATCCAGCAAGCCCAGCGACAGGCCCAGCAAGCCCTGCGTGGGCGCGCTGCCCGTGAAGATGCGCGCCATGGTGTCCGTCACGCGCACGGTCAGCCCCCGGTCCGTCTGGCGCCTTGCCGCATAGCGTTCCAGTCCCGCCGGACTGCTGTCCTGCGCCAGCACGCGGGCCAGCACGGCGGCATCGCGCAAGCCCAGGTTCAAGCCTTGCCCCGCCACCGGATGCAGGGTTTGCGCCGCATTGCCGATGGCGACCGTGCGCGCCGTGCCGCCCGCCTGGGCGTTCAGCCCCAGCGGATAGGCCAGGCGCGGCGTCGCATGGGTAAAGCGCCCCAGGCGGCTGCCGAAGGCGGCGCCCAGGCGCGCCAGGAACGCCGCGTCGTCGAGCGCCAGCAGCTGTTCCGCGCGCGTGGGCGGCACGCACCAGACCAGCGCGTAGCCGTCGTCCTGCGGCAGCAGGGCCAGCGGCCCCTCGTCCGTGAAGCGCTCATACGCGCGGTGGGGGAGGGGGCCGCTCACGCGCACATGGGCGATGATGGCGCTCTGGCCATAATCGCGGCTGACGGCGCGTTCCTGCTGCTGGCCGAACAGGCCGCCCTCGGCCTGCACCAGCAGGCTGGCGCGCAGGCAGGAAGTGGCGCCATCCTGCCCGATCTGCACGGTCACGCCATCGCCGTCTTCCACGCTGCCCGTGACCAGGGCCGGGCGCACGGTGGCCACGCCCAGGCGTGCGCAGACGTCGGCCAGCACGCCGACCACGGCGCCGTAGCGCGCCACGTAGCCGAGCGCCTCGACGCCATGTTCGGCGCGGTCCATCAGGCTGCGGCCGAAGTGGCCGCGGCGCGAGACGTGAATTTCATGGATAGGCGTCGCTTCCACGGGCCAGGCGCCCGCTTCCTCGAGGATCTGGCGGCTGCCGTGCGACAGGGCGATGGTGCGCGGATCGCGCCTGGCCTGCTCGACGGACTTGGCGTCGAGCAGGGCGATGCCGTCGGCGCGTGCGCCGCGCCGTGCCAGCAGGGCGGCCAGCGCCATGCCGACGGGGCCTGCGCCACAGATGGCGAGATCGAAAGTGGGCGGTGTATGCATGCGGCGGGCTTAATCCTGTGACATCAGTTGTTCGATTTCAGCCACGCTTTTTGGCGCCGTGCTGAAGACTTCATGGCCTTGCGGCGTGACCAGCACGTCGTCCTCGATGCGGATGCCCGTATGCCAGAACTGCTCCGGCACGCCGGCGCCGGGGCGCACATAGATGCCCGGTTCCACCGTCAGCACCATGCCCGCTGCCAGCGGGCGCCATGGCTTGCCGGGCGCGCTCGTGTCGCGGTAGGCGCCCACGTCGTGGACGTCCATGCCCAGCCAGTGGCTGGTGCCGTGCATGTAGAAGGGCGCATAGCTCTTGTCGGCGATGACGTCCTGCGCGCTGCCGTTCTTTTGCCGGTCCAGCAAGCCCAGGTCCAGCATGCCCTGCGCCAGCACCTGCACGGCCGCTTCGTGGATGGCGCTGTGCGGCAGGCCGGGACGCACCATGTCCAGCGCCGCCTGCTGCGCCGCCAGCACCAGTTCGTACAGGGCCCGCTGCGGGCCGCTGAAACGGCCGTTGACGGGCCAGGTGCGCGTGATGTCGGAAGCGTAGCCATCGAGTTCGCAGCCGGCGTCGATGAGCACCAGCTGGCCATCCTGCAGGACGGCGTTGTTGGCGCTGTAGTGCAAGATGCAGGCATTGTCGCCGCCGGCCACGATGGAGGAATAGGCGGGGAACTGCGCGCCGCTGCGGCGAAACTCGTACAGCAGTTCCGCTTCCAGCGCGTACTCATGCATGCCGGGCCGCGTGGCGCGCATGGCGCGCGCGTGCGCCGCGCTGGAGATGGCGGCGGCGCGGCGCATCAGCTGCTGCTCCTGCGTGTCCTTCAGCAGGCGCATGGCGTCGAGCATGCCGTTGATGTCATGCGCGATGGCCGGCGCCGTGACGCCGCTGCGCGCCTTCTGGCGCACATTGTGCAGCCAGACCTTGACCTGCGCATCGAGGCTGCCGCCGAGGGCATAGTAAATGGCCGGCGCGTCGGCCAGGGTGCGCGTCATTTCCCCGTCGAGTTCCTCGATGGGAAAGGCCGCGTCGAAACCGAAGGTGGCGCGCGCCGCCTCGGGGCCATGGCGAAAGCCATCCCAGATTTCGCGCTCCGTGTTCTTGGCGCGGCAAAACAGGATGGCGCGCGCGGGCGCCGTGGCGCTGGCGGCCACCAGGGCCACGGCGCTGTCGGGCTCCGTAAAGCCCGTGAGGTAGTAAAAATAGCTGTCGTGGCGGTAGGGATAGTCGCAATCGCTGTTGCGCGGCACTTCGGGCGCCGTGGCGAGGATGGCCACGCTGCCGGGCAGCATCTGCGCCAGCAGCGCCGCGCGCCGCGCCGCGTAGTTGGCCATCATGCCGCGGGCGCCTTGGCCGCGACGCCGTTGAGCGCGTCGAGTTGCTGCGGCGTGCCCACATTGGTCCACTCGCCCGGATAGATCTCGCCGCCCACGCGCCCCTGGTCCGCATAGCGGCGCAGCAGGTCGCCCAGTTTGGCATGGCTCCCTGGCGTGATGCCGTCGAACATTTCAGGACGGTACACGCCGATATTGGCGAAGGTCCATTTGGTTTCGTCCGTATTGTTGATCGCGAACAAGGTCAGCCCAAAGTCGCCCTTGGGATGGAAGTCCGGATTGGGCACCAGGTAGGTCCAGGCGATGTCGCGCTGGTCGGCCGGGTAGGGCGTGCCCAGCACATCCTTGTCGGCCAGTACGTCGAGTACTTGCGTGAAATCAAAGTAGGGACAATAGATATCGCCGGAAATGGCCAGAAACGGCTCCTCGCCCAGCAAGTGGCGGGCCTGGGCGATGCCGCCCGCCGTTTCCAGCGGCGTGCTTTCCGGCGAATAGGCGATGCGCGCGCCGTACGTGCTGCCGTCGCCCAGGGTTTCCTCGATGAGGTGGCCCAGGTGCGAATGGTTGATGACGATCTCCGTGATGCCGGCGCGCACCAGGTTCAGCACGTGCCAGACGATCAGCGGACGGCCGCGTACTTTCAGCAGCGGTTTGGGGCAGGTGTCGGTGAGCGGACGCATCCGTTCACCACGGCCTGCGGCGAAGATCATGGCTTTCATGGTAGGACTCGTTTTCTGTGCAATAAATGTGAGGCGGGGCCTGGGCCCCGCAGCGGACGGGGCAGGTGCGCTGACTAGAAGGTATAACCGACCTGGGGCGTTTTATTCTCCAGCGCATCGAGCAAACGCACCAGCGGCTTGAGTTCCGTGTAGCGGTTGGCCGTCTTGCGTACGTAGTCGAGCACGGTTGGCAAGTCGCCCATGTACAGGTCCTTGCCGTCGCGGTAATTCAGGCGCGCGAACAGGCCGAGGATTTTCAGGTGGCGCTGCAGGGCCGTGAACTCGAAATCGCGGTAGAAGGCGTCGATGTCGGGATTCACTGGCAAGCCCAGTTGCTTGGCGCGCTGCCAGTAGCGGATCACCCAGTCGAGCACCAGTTCTTCATCCCACTGGATGTAGGCGTCGCGCAGCAGCGAGGCGATGTCGTACGTGACGGGACCGAAGACGGCATCCTGGAAGTCGAGGATGCCGGGATTGGGGATGGAGCCATCGTTGATGTGCATCAAATTACGCGAATGGTAGTCGCGGTGCATGAATACTTGCTGTTGCGACAATATATTCGCCGTGATGGCTTCGAAGACCTTGTCCAGCTGGGTTTGTTGCACATCCGTCAAGGTGGCGCCCAGGTGCTTGCCGATGAACCATTCCGGGAACAGATTCATTTCGCGCAGGATGAAGGCGCGGTCGAATTCGGGCAGCACGTCGGGGGCGCTGGCCAGCTGGATCTTCATCAGGGACTCGAGCGCTTCGGCGTACAGCACGCTGGCATTGTCGTGGTTCAGCGCGTCCAAGTAGGTGGTCGTGCCCAGGTCGGACAGCAGCAGGAAGCCGTTGTCCAGGTCTTGCGCGATGATCTCGGGCACGGAGACGCCGGCCGCCTTCAGCAGGCCGGCCACCTTGACAAAGGCGGGCACGTTTTCGCGCTCCGGCGGCGCATCCATGGCGATGAGTGTGTTTCCTGGCAAGGTTGCATTGCCGGGCAGCACGTCGAGGCGGTAGTAGCGGCGGAAGCTGGCATCGCTGGAAGCGGGGCGGGCGGAATCGGGCGCGACGAGGTTAAGCGAGGTCAACCAGGCTTTCAACAGGGTCAGGCGAGCGTCGGCTTGGACCGGCGCGGTGGAGGAATTGGGGGAGAATGACATTAAGCGGCCTGTGGAATCGGGTTGATGGTGCGTATTCCCATATAATAAGGGATTCAAATTAAAAAATCGCCTGTCAATGGTGCTTGCCCCTTCCAATTCATGAGCTGGTTTTCGGCCTCCCCCCCTTCGCAGCGCTGGGCTTTCGCCATCAGCGCGCTCGTCGCCGCCACGACGGTGCCTGTCCACGCCCAGAAGGCACCGCGCCCGGTGCACGTGGAAGATCCTGACGCGCCTACCGTCATGACGGCGGAAAGCATGAGCGGGCGACCGGAAAGGGAGATCAATCTTGACAAGAATGTCGTGATTGAACGCGGAAAAACCACAAAAATGACTTCCGATACAGCTTGTTACAAACAAGTTGAAGATCAGTTCGAGGCGGAAGGCCATATCAAGATGTGGCGTTTTGGCAATTACTACACGGGCGATGTGCTGAAGCTGAACATGGAGACGGGCAAGGGTTTCCTGCTCAATCCCACGTATCGTTTCGAAGTGGGCGGCGGCCAGGGCAAGGCCGAGCGCGTCGATTTCATCAATCCCGACGAAGCCAATGTCATCGACGGGACCTACAGTACCTGCGAAGGACCGAATCCGGACTGGTATCTGAAGTCGAGCACCCTGAACCTTGATACGGGCCGCGACGTGGGCACCGGTAGCAAGACCATCATTTATTTCAAGGACGTGCCGATCCTGGGCACGCCCGGCATCTCGTTCTCGCTGTCGGGCGCGCGCCGTTCGGGCTGGCTGGCGCCCACGCCAGGCTTTGCCTCGAAGAACGGCTTTGAGCTGATGGTACCGTATTACGTGAATATCGCGCCGAACCGCGACCTGACCCTGTACCCGAAATATATCCAGCGGCGCGGCATTCAGCTGGGCGCCGTCGGACGCTACCTGGGCGAGACGGATGCCGGTCTGTACAGCGGCGAGACGTCGATCGAGTATTTGCCGAACGACAAGCAGACCAAGACCGACCGCTACATGATCAAGTCCAAGCACGAGCAGGCGCTGGCCAAGGGCTGGACCTATGCCTGGGATTTGCGCGAAGCGTCGGACAATAATTACCCGAACGATTTTTCGAAAAACGTGGCCAGCGCCACCGAGCGCCAGCTGCTGCGCGAACTGCGCACCGATTACCGCACGGAAGACTGGAGCCTGACGGCGCGCGTGCAGAATTACCAGGTGCTGCAGGATCCCGACGCGGTTAACAATCCCAGTCTTTTCGTCACCCGGCCGTATGACCGCTTGCCATCGGTAAATTTCCACGCCGGTAAATATGATGTATGGGGCGGTTTCGACTGGACCTTTGACACGGAAGTGACGCGTTTCGCGCATCCGACGCTGGTGCAGGGTTCGCGCGTGGTGGCCGTGCCGCAGGTGAGTTTCCCCATCGTTCGCCCTGGCTATTTCGTCACGCCCAAGCTGATGCTGAACGCCAGCGCCTACCAGCTCGACAACAATGCCACGACCAAGGCGCAGTTCCCGAATACTTCGTTCACGCGCGCCGTACCGACCTTCTCGGTCGACAGCGGCCTGGTGTTTGAACGCGACACGAATCTGTTTGGTTCCAAGGGCGGCACGCAGACACTGGAGCCGCGCCTGTTCTACGTCTATACGCCGTACCGCGACCAGTCGCAGTTCCCGAACTTCGATACGGCCAACGGCACCTTCAACCTGACGCAGATCTTCACGGAAAACCGCTTCGTCGGCAGCGACCGCATTGGCGACGCCAACCAGGTCACGGCGGCCGTCGTTTCGCGCTTCCTGCAGCCAGACGGCGCCGAGCGCATGCGCTTGACCTTCGGCCAGCGTTTCTATTTTGCCGACCAGCGCGTGCAGCTCGATTCGAGCACGCCCGTCAACCAGTCGCGCTCGGACATCCTGCTGGCGGCAACGGGCCGCGTGTCGGAGACTTGGACCGTCGACAGCCTGGTGCAGTACAATCCCAGCGACCGCCAGCTGATGAACTACAACTACGCGTTGCAATACCAGCCCGGCCCGAAGAAAGTATTGAATTTCAGCAATCGTTTCCAGCGTGGTGATGCTAATTCAGGTTGGCGCAATGTCGAAGTGTCAACACAATGGCCGCTGACGGACCGCCTGTATGGCGTGGGCCGCATCAGTTACTCGGTGAAGGATCGCAGCATGCTGGATAGCCTGATCGGCCTGGAATACAAGGGCGATTGCTGGGTTTTCCGCATGGGGGCGCAGCGTTTCGTGACGACGACCAAGACTGTCTCGACACCGATTTTCTTCCAGCTGGAATTGACGGGCTTGTCGAATGGCCTGGGCCTGGGAGCGAATGGCCTGGAAACATTTACCAAAACCATCCCTGGTTATCAGGCACTGAGCCAGCCACTCCGTTAAGATGGTCACCGTTGCCGCCGCCGGATGCCCCGGCGCTGGCACAAACCGGTTTTTTTATTCACTTGAACTCATGAGCGCTCTACACATTATGCGTAATGCCAGTATGCACCAACTCAAAATTGCCACGGTCTTGTTGTGCGCCATCTCCGGCGCCACGACCAGTAGTGTCTGGGCGCAACAGGCTGCGCCAGCGCCAGCCGCCACGCCGGCTGCTGCCGCGCCGGCCGCCGCGAAACCTGCCGCCGCTGCCCCAGTCAAGGGTTTCACGCCGCCAGCATCGAGCAGCGGCCAGACCATCGATGCCATCGCCGTCGTCGTCAATGACGATGTGATCACGCGTAATGAAGTAGCTGCCCGCATCAAGAGCGTGGAACAGCGCATGAAGGCGCAGAACATTCCCATGCCCGATCCTGCCGACCTGCGTCGCCAGTTGCTGGAACGGATGATTGTCGAGCGCGCGCAAATGCAGCTGGCCAAGGAAATGGGCGTGCGCGTCGATGACCTGACCTTGGACCGCGCGATTGGCCGTATTGCTGAACAGCAAAAAATGACGGTACAGGACTTGCGCAACGAGATGGAAAAGGAAGGCACGCCGTTTGCGACTTTCCGCGAACAAATTCGTGATGAAATCATCATGCAGCGCCTGCGCGAGCACGAAGTCGATGCCAAGATCCAGATCTCCGACTCCGAAGTGGACAATTTCCTGGAAGCGGAAAAAGCCGCCGCCAGCGAGCAGGTCGAACTGAACCTGGCGCAAATTCTCGTGCGCATCCCGGAAAACTCCAGCCCGGAACAGATCGCCGCGCGCCGCGCGCGTGCCGAAGAAGTCAGCCGCCAGCTGCGCACGGGCGCCGATTTCGCCAAGATGGCCGCCACCTATTCCGACGCCAGCGATGCGCTGAGCGGCGGCGATATCGGCTGGCGCAATAGCGACCGCCTGCCGCCCCTGTTCACGGAACAATTGCTGAAATTGAAACCGGGCCAGATCACGCCCATCATCAAGAGCAACACGGGCTTCCATATCCTGAAGCTGGTGGACCGCCGCAGCGCCGCCGAGGCGCAAGCCGTCGCCGCCGTGCAGCAGACGCATGCCCGCCACATCCTGCTGAAAGTGACGCCGACCCTGTCGGCCGCCGAAGCCAAGCGTAAACTGCTGGAATTGAAAGAGCGCCTCGACAACAAGGCAGCCAAGTTCGAAGACCTGGCCCGCCTGTTCTCGAATGATGGATCGGCCGCCAAGGGCGGCGACCTGGGCTGGCTGTATCCAGGCGACACCGTGCCGGAATTCGAAACGGCGATGAATGCATTGAAACCGGGCGAAGTGAGCGAGCCGATCGAGTCGAGCTTTGGTTTCCACCTGATTGAAGTGCTGGAACGCAAGAGCGACGACGTCTCGAAAGAGAAGCAGCGCAGCGCCGCGCGCAATGCCTTGCGCGAGCGCAAGCTGGAAGAAGCGACGGAAAACTGGGCGCGCGAAGTGCGCGACCGCGCCTACGTCGAATTCCGTCCGGACGACCAGTAATGCGGTTGACTGTTTGCGCATGAGTAATTTACCCGCACCACGCCGCCCCGCCATCGCCATCACCTGTGGCGAGCCGGCCGGTGTCGGCCCGGAAATCTCCATCCGCGCCGCCTGGGCCATGCGCAACGAGGTCAACTGCATCCTGCTGGGCGACGCCGCCTTCCTGGCGCTGACGGCCAGCCTGATCGACCCGGAGATCCGCCTGGCGGCGCTGTCCCTGCAAGCCGTGCGCAACAGCGGCTTGCCGCAGTTCGGGTCCGGCCGTCTGGCAGTGATCGACATTCCCACTGTAAACAACGTCATCCCGGGCGTGCTCGACAAGGAAAATGGGCGTGCCGTGCTTGCTACCCTGGACGCGGCCGTAGAAGGTGTCCAGGCGGGCTGGTTTGGCGCCATGGTCACGGCGCCTTTGCAAAAGAGCACGATCAATGACGCGGGCGTGGCCTTTTCCGGCCACACGGAATACCTGGCGGAAAAAACCGGCACGCCGCAAGTGGTCATGATGCTGGCCGGTGAACCGGGCCATGGCGAACCGACGCTGCGCGTGGCGCTGGCCACCACGCATCTGCCGTTGAAGGATGTGCCGGCCGCCATCACCATGGACAGCCTGGCCGTCACCCTGGATATTCTCCAGCGCGACCTGCAACAGAAATTCGGCATCGCCGCGCCGCGCATCCTGGTCACCGGCCTGAACCCGCACGCGGGCGAGGGCGGGTATCTTGGGCGCGAGGAAATCGATATCATCGCCCCGGCCATTGCCGCGGCGCAAGCGCGCGGCATCGATGCGCGCGGACCGTATCCTGCCGACACCCTGTTCCAGCACAAGTACCTGGTGGATGCCGACTGCGTGCTGGCCATGTACCACGACCAGGGCTTGCCCGTGCTGAAATATGCCACCTTCGGACGCGGCATCAATATCACCCTGGGCTTGCCGCTGATCCGCACCTCGGTCGACCACGGCACGGCGCTGGACCTGGCCTCGCAGGGACTGGGCCTGGCCGACGACCACAGCATGCGGCAGGCCCTGCAAACGGCGCTCGACATGCTGCGCGCGAGTACCCCGACCAGAGCATAGAGCGCAGGTCGGGTTAGCCATCACCTGACGCTGCTTGCTGAACCGATTCCGCCGGCCCGTGCCGGCTTTACCGCATTGATAGAAAACACATTATGAAACACGTTGCCCGCAAACGCTTTGGCCAGAATTTCCTGCATGACCGCTTCGTCCTCGACGACATCACGGCTGCCATCGCGCCCCAGCCTGACGATGCCATGGTCGAGATCGGCCCTGGCCTGGGTGCCATGACGGAGCAGCTGCTGCGCCACCTGAAACAGATGCACGTGGTGGAGCTGGACCGCGACCTGATCGTGCGCCTGGAAAAGACTTTCAATCCGGCCAAGCTGACGATCCACTCGGGCGACGCGCTGAAATTCGATTTCGCGCAAATTCCCGTGCCGGCCGGCCAGAAGCTGCGCATCGTGGGCAACTTGCCGTACAACATTTCCAGCCCCCTGCTGTTCCACCTGGCGGACTTCGCGCCGCTGGTGCAGGACCAGCATTTCATGCTGCAAAAGGAAGTCGTCGAACGCATGGTGGCCGAACCGGGCAGCAAGGCGTATGGTCGTTTGTCCGTGATGCTGCAATGGCGCTATGACATGTCGCTGCTGTTCATCGTGCCGCCGACGGCCTTCGATCCGCCGCCGAAGGTGGAATCGGCCATCGTGCGCATGATACCCGTGGCCCAGCGCCTGGCCTGCGACCAGGCCACTCTGGAAGCGGTGGTCATGAAGGCCTTCTCGCAGCGCCGCAAGGTGATCCGCAACTGCCTGGCCGGCATGTTTACGGAAGAGCAGATCAAGGCGGCCGGCATCGACCCGACCCTGCGTCCGGAAACCGTGGGGCTGGAGCAATACGTGGCGCTGGCGAACTTGCTGAAGGCGCCGCAGTAATCGCCAGAGCTGGGGTCAGACCCTCTCCACCCGCAGCGCCTGAACAGGCGTCGACGCGAGTGGGGGGGCTGACCCCGGTAGTGACCATCAAAACCACTGGTCGACCTGCTGCAGATCCTGCCGTAGTGCGGAAAAGCAGTCGTCGACATGGTGGTTGCGGCTGATTTCATTGCGCCGCATCAAGGCGATCTTGCGCTTGCAGGTGGGCTGGCGCAGGGGCGCCACATGCAGTTCTTCGTCGTTGAGGAAGGTCGTGTACAGGCTGGGCATGATGCCCACGGCGATGCCGGCGCGCACCACGCCATACAGCGATTCGCTGTGGATCATCTGGTACAGGCTCGACGGGCTCAAGCCATGCTGGCGCAGGGCGCTGGAGGCGAACTCCCAGATGCTGCCCTTGGTAAACACGACGATCTCCTGGCCCGCCAGCTGTTCCCAGCGCACTTCCTTCAGCGGCGCCAGCGCATGGCGTCCCGCCGTCACCAGCACCAGTTCATCTTCGAACAGGCCGACGCTTTCCAGCGAGACGGAGCCGGGCACTTCGATGCCCACGCAAAAATCCAGCTGGCCCGAATGCAGGGCGTGCAGCAAGCCATCGTTGGGCATGTCCGACAGGACGATTTCCACTTCGTCGCCATGCTGCTCGCTGTAGCGCGCCACCACGGCCGCCGTCATGGCCATGGCCGACGGGATGGCGCCGATGCGGATGCGGTGCCGGCCGCTGCCGATGGCGCGCTGGATATCGGCGAACGTATTGCTCGCCGTATTGAGCAAATGGGTCGCATATTCGAGCGCCAGCTTGCCTTCGCGCGTCAGGTCCAGCTGGTGGGTTGTGCGGTTAAACAACTTTTTCCCCAGTTGATTTTCCAGCAGCTTGATCGAGGCGCTGAGGGCCGGCTGGGTCACGCACAATTCCTGTGCAGCCTTGCTGAAGCTGTTTACCCGGGCTAGGGTGGAAAACGCTTGTAAATGTCGTAAGGAAATTTTCTTGCTCAACTCATGCATGGGTTTGCTTATTAGAAAAAGTAATGGATTTATAAAAATAAACAAATTTTCTTATCCCGCAATTTACCATATTCTGGACTGGTCTTTACTTGTCTTGAAAGCAACAATTTTCGGAGAAGTGCTTGCCAGGCGGCGCCGGCACACGCGGCGGCCAGCATGCAAGGGGCACAGGCAATCAAAAATAATTCCAAAAAAACTCAGGGTTTATTCTTTTTTAGGGCGGCGGCGATGAACAAATGGATGACTGGAACGATGGTAGTGGGTGGCTTGCTGGCGGCGCAGGGGGCTGCGCAGGCACAAAGCAGCGTGCAAGTGTATGGCTTGCTGTCGGCCGGTATCGGCTATGTCTCGGATGAAGGCAACGGCAGCCGCACGCATGCGCTGAGCGGCACGAATCAGAATCCGCGCATCGGTTTCCGCGGCCAGGAAGACCTGGGCAACGGCACCAAGGCGCTCTTCGTGCTGGAAAACGGCTTCAATGTGATGACGGGCACGGCGGCGCAAAGCGGCCGCCTGTTCGGCCGCCAGTCGTACGTGGGCCTGTCCAGCAATGACAAGGGCACGCTGACCCTGGGCCGCCAGTACGAGGCCGTCAAGGATCTGCTGGGTCCGGTGGTCATCGCCAGTAACGGCGTGCACATCGGCGACAACGACAATGGCTACAACAACTTGCGCGTGCAAAACGCCGTCAAGTACGTCAGCCCGAACATCAGCAACCTGTCGTTCACGGGCCTGTATGGCTTCAGCGAAAATCCGCAGGATTCCAACCGCAACCGCGTCTACAGCATGGGTGCCGGCTACAAAGTCGATGCCTTCAGCTGGGCTGTCGCCTACACCAAGATGGATCACCCGAATGCCCCGGACGCGCCGAATGGCGCCATCGGCAATGACTACGGCAGCTCCTTGCTGATCTTCAACAAGAGCGCCGTCAGCGGCGCCGGCGTGAACAGCCAGGCCATCGCCGGCACGGGAGGCTTTTATAATGTGGGCAGGACCAAGTTTGGCGCGCTGTACACCAACGTGCGCTACCACTACATGGATCAAAGCAATCTGACCTTGCAGAACGTGGATCTGAACATGAACCACAAGCTGACGGAAGCGCTGAACCTGGGTGCATCGTATTTCTTTACCACCGGTAAATATGATGTGGTCAACAAGACGCCGAAATGGCATCAGGTCAACTTCCAGGCCGATTACTTCCTGTCCAAGCGCACCGACGTCGCCGTCACCTGGAGCTACCAGAAAGCGGCCGGCGACGCGACCTTCGCCCGCGTGTTCGGCTTTGGCGCCTCCGGCGGCAAGACGCAAAGCGTCTTGATTGTTGGCATGCGACATTATTTCTGACGACTGATTCATCTTTACAGGCGCTGTCCCGCAGCGCCGCCCCCTGAAAGGAAGCATCTTGAAAAAGCACCTCATGTTGGCTTTGAGCCTAGGCTTGCTGGCAAACGCCGCCCACGCGGAAAAACGCGAGCTGGTCATTTCGGCCTACCCGATTGCCCAACCCTTGTTCATGAAGTATGTGTACGAGCCGTTCAAGGCCAAATGCGGTTGCGATATCAAGGTGGAAACGGGCAATAACGCGGACCGCATCGCCAAGCTGGTGGTGCACGCCAAGAATCCGGTGATCGACCTGGTGCTGCTGTCCGATTCCGGCATGCTGGAAGCGGCGCAGAAGGGCGTGATCCAGCCCATGGATTACTCCAAGCTGAGCAATTACAAGGAGCTGTACGACGTGGCGAAAAACCCCGTCGGCGGCAATTACGCCGTCGGCTACACCCTGTACTCGGTGGGTCTGGTGTACCGCAGCGACAAGATCGCCCCGCTGACGTCGTGGAAAGACCTGTGGCGCCCTGAATTGAAGGGTCGCGTGGCCTTCCCTGACGTGAGCACCACGCAGGGCCCGCTGATGCTGCGCATGGCCGACGCGGCCTGGGGCGGCAAGACGGACGATTACGCCACCGGTTTTGCGAAGATCGTCGGCATGAAGGGCAATGTCGTCACCTTCTCGAAGAACAGCGCCCAGCTGGCGGCCCTGTTCGCCCAGGATGAAATCTGGGCCGCGCCCGTGGCGCGCTTCACGTGGTCGCAAATGCTCAAGACGGGCCTGCCCCTGAAATGGAGCATCCCGGCCGAAGGCCAGGCGGCCGGCATGAACGTGATGGGCATCGTCGCCGGTTCGAAGAACGCGGACCTGGCGTACCAGCTGATGGATTTCTGGCTGTCCAAGGAAGTGCAGACGCAGCTGGCGACCAACCTGGTCGACTCGCCCGTCAACAAGGAAGTGCGCCTGTCCGTGGCGGCCGCCCAATTCAATACCTATGGCGCCGACCAGATCAATTCGCTGAAATTCGTCAAACCGGAAACCATCCTCAAGCAACGCACCAACTGGATGACGCAGTGGAACAAGGCCATGAGCAAATAGTGGTGACGAGGAGAGAACACCATGTTTGCTGATCCAAAAAAGCGCCTGGGCCTGCTGCTGGTCCTGCCTGCGCTGATCTTTATCGTCGTCTGCTTCCTGCTGCCCGTGCTGGCCTTGCTGGTCGACGCCTTCCGCGTCGGCGACGGCATGCAATGGGGCGTCGACCGCTTCGTCGAATTCTTCTCGCAGGAATTCAACCGCACCATCTTCTGGCGCACCCTGCGCATCGCCGCGCTGGTGACCCTGGCGTCCGTCATCCTCGGCTACCCGGCCGCGCAGGCCGTGGCGCGCGTGTCGCCGAAGTGGCGCGGCCTGGTGGTGGGCATGATGATCCTGCCGCTGATGGTCTCGCCCATCGCGCGTACCTACGCCTGGATCGTGCTGCTGGGCCGTAACGGCGCCGTCAACGCGGCGCTGGTCAACATGGGCTTCACGGACGAGCCGCTGCGCCTGCTGTTCAGCGAATTCGCCGTCTTTGTCGGCCTGCTGCAATTGCTGCTGCCATTGATGCTGATGTCGCTGGCGGGCGCGCTGGAAAACCTGCCGCGCGACGTGGAACCGGCCGCCGCCACCCTGGGCGCCAATCCATGGCAAGTTTTCTGCAAGGTCACCCTGCCGCTGACGCAGGAAGGCCTGGTTGTCGGCGGCACGCTGGTATTTACGGGCTGCGTGACGGCCTACGTGACGCCGGCCCTGCTGGGCGGCACCAAGGTGCTGATGCTGGAAACCCTGCTGTACCAGAAGGTCAGCGTGGAGAGCGATTTCGGCGCCGCGAATGTCATCGCCGTCATCCTCGTCTGCATGACCCTGCTGGTGAATGCCGGCCTTAAACGTATTTCCTCGAGCCGGAGTTCCGTATGAAAGAAAGCTTATTTTCGCGCGCCATCCTGTGGCTGGTGTTCCTGTTCCTGCTGGGGCCATTTGCCATCGTCGTGCTGGCGGGCTTTTCCGGCGGCGAAACGCTGGCCTTCCCGCCCGAGTCGTACTCGCTGCGCTGGATCATCGAAGTGTGGTCGGCGCCCGAGTTCCGCCGCGCCTTCCAGACCAGCCTGGAAATCGGCCTGATCGCCACCGTCATCGCGCTGGCCCTGGGCATCCCCGTGGCCTACGCGTTTTCGCGCATGCCGCCGCCGGGCATCGGCGCCATCCGCCAGGTGCTGACGTCCCCGCTGATCATTCCCGCCATCCTGGTGGGCCTGGGCTTGCTGCACCACCTGGTGCTGACCATCAACGCGCCCGTCTACGTGGGCCTGCTGATCGGCCACATCGCGCTGCTGATTCCGTATTCGGTGCGCGTGGTGTACGCCAGCCTGGTGAATTTGCGCGTGGATATCGAGGATGCCGCCATCACCCTGGGCGCGTCGCGCCTGCGCGCCTTCTTCATGATCGTGCTGCCGAATATCCGCAACGCCGTGATCGCCGCCTTCTTCCTCGCTTTCGTCACCTCGTTCAACCAGGTGCCCGTGTCGCTGTTCCTGACGGGCCCCGGCATCAGCACCTTGCCGATCGAGATGCTGGGCCATATGGAAAACAGCTTCGACCCGTCGATCGCTGCCCTGTCGACCTTGCTGGTCTTGTTCACCATGGCGTTCGTGATGGTGACCGAGAAGGTGCTGGGCATTTCTAAATACATGTAAGAGGCAACACACCATGAGTTATCTGGAACTGCACAAGCTGAACCTCGGCTACGCCAAGAACACGACGTCCGTGAAGGACCTGGACCTGCACGTCGAGCAGGGCGAACTGATCTCGCTGCTGGGCCCCAGCGGCTGCGGCAAGACCACCACCATGCGCGCCATCGCCGGCCTGATGCCGCTGCAGTCGGGCCGCATCGTGCTCGATGGCCGCGAAATCGGCAAGCTGGCGCCAAATAAACGCAATATCGGCATGGTCTTCCAGTCGTACGCGCTGTTCCCGCACCTGAACGTGTACGACAACATCGCCTTTGGCCTGCGCCTGCGCAAGGTCGCGCCGGCCCTGCTGAAAACGAAAGTGGAAGCCGTGATCGCCGCCGTCGGCCTGACGGGCTTCGAGACCCGCCTGCCGGCGCAGATGTCCGGCGGCCAGCAGCAGCGCGTGGCGCTGGCGCGCGCCATCGTCGTCGAACCGGCCCTGCTGCTGTTAGATGAGCCGCTGTCGAACCTGGACGCCAAGCTGCGCGTGCAGATGCGCGCCGAACTGCGCCGCATCCAGCGCGAGCTGGGCATCACCATGCTGTACGTGACGCACGACCAGGAAGAGGCGCTGGCCCTGTCCGACCGCATCGTCGTCATGAACGGCGGGCGCATCGAGCAACTGGCGGCGCCGGAAGCCGTCTTCAACACGCCGTCGACGCGCTTCGTCGCCAACTTCATGGGCTTTGAAAACCTGTTCGACTACCGCGACGGCGCCTTGCATCACGCGGGCGCCAGCCTGCCGTACACGGCGCCGGTCAGCGCCGGCACGACGGTGCTGGGCTGGCGTCCGGACAAGGTGCGCGTCTGCGCCGCCGACGATGCGGCCGCCCAGTATCCGGGCACCGTGCTGGCGCGGGGCTTCCTGGGCGACACCGTCGAATACCTGCTGCAAACGCCGCTGGGCCAGGTCAAGGGCATCTGCGCGGCGGGCGGCGCCACCTGGCGCGAAGGCACGGCCGTCTCGTTCGTGCTGCCGGCCGACAGCGCCCTGTGTTTGACCGCTTAATGGCTGCCTGACCTGGACTGGAAACCATCATGGAAAAACCCTTGCAAAAGATCTGGCTCGATACCGACCCCGGTTTCGACGACTGGCTGACGATGCTGCTGTTGGGCAGCAATCCCGATATCGAGTGGCTGGGCGTGAGCGTGGTGGCGGGCAATGCGCCCGTCGACATCACCTACGACAATGCCTTGCGCATCAAGGCCCATGATGGCTTGTCG
This sequence comes from Janthinobacterium foliorum, assembly GCF_978021625.1. Lineage (NCBI taxonomy): Bacteria > Pseudomonadati > Pseudomonadota > Betaproteobacteria > Burkholderiales > Oxalobacteraceae > Janthinobacterium > Janthinobacterium foliorum. Next base: position 115,211 of record NZ_CDXDQE010000003.1, read on the forward strand.
GTGCCGATCTACCGCGGCTGCGAGGAGCCGCTGGCCGGCGTCATCGAGACGGCGCAGCGCATCCTCGGCGACAGCGGCATGCCGACGACGGGAGAAATTTTGCCCCCCGGCGCCGCCACGGATGCCGCCGGCCACGCCGTCGACGCGCTGATCGCCGCCGTGCGCGCCCATCCTGGCCAGATCACCATCATGGCGATCGCACCGATGACGAACCTGGCGACGGCGCTGGCCCGCGCGCCGGACATCGCGGAAAAAATCGTCGAGATCATCCTGATGGGCGGCTCCACCGACCAGGGCAACCACACGGCGGCGGCGGAATTCAATATCTATGCCGACCCGGAAGCGGCCGCCCAAGTTTTCCAGGCCGGCATCCCGCTGCGCATGTTCGGCCTGAACCTGTGCCGCCAGCTGCTGGTGACGAATGCGGAAGTGCAGCAGCTGCGCGCCATCGGCACGCCGCGCGCGCAGCGCCTGGCCGGCTACCTGGAAGCCTACGTGCGCATCCGCAGTGCCGACGGCTCCGTGCCCATGCCCATGTACGACCCGGTGGTGGCCCTGTACCTGGAAGCGCCGCAGCTGTTCCAGTTCCAGAGCGCCCACGTGGCCATCGAACTGACGGGCGAACTGACGCGCGGCATGACGGTGTGCGAGTTCCGCGTGCCGCGTCGCGCCCCCATCAACACGCAGGTGGCGATGCTGGCCGATGGCCCTGCCGCCATTGAGTTGCTGATGCGCCGCCTGACGGCCGTCCTGACGTGATTTTGTAGTCTTTATCCACTAGCGAAGCGAGCTTCATGAGTAACCCTGCCGACACCGTGCCTGCCCTGACGATTGAACAGTTTTTACGCGCCATGCCCAAGGTGGAGCTGCATTGCCACCTGTTCGGCACGGTGCGACAGGCCACTTTCCGTGCACTGGCCGCGAAGACGGGCAATGTCGTCACCCCCGAGGAAATCGATGCGTTCTACACGCGCGGCGACAAGCCCGTCGGCGTGCTGCGCGTGCTGCGCGCGCTCGACGCGCAGCTGATCGTCTCGCCCACGGACCTGTATTGCCTGGCGTATGAGTACCTGGAAGACGCGCATGGCCACGGCGTGCGCTATGCGGAGTTCTTCTGGAACCCCACCGGCACGGTGCGCGTGTCGGGCATCCGCTATGACTCGGCGCAAGACGCCATCGTCGCGGCCATCCGCGACGCGCAGCGCGATTTTGGCGTGATCGGCCGTTTGATTCCCAGCATCGACCGCGAAGCGAGTCCCGCCGAAGCCGTGCAGATGGTGGAGTGGATGAAGGCGCACCGCGCGCCCGAAGTCATCGGTATCGGCATCGATTACCGCGAAAACGACCGTCCTCCCGAGCTGTTCATCGAGGCCTACCGCGCCGCCCGCGCCGCCGGCTTCAAGTGCACGGCGCATGCGGGTGAATTCGGCATGCCGTGGATGAACGTGGAGACGGCCATCGAGCAATTGCAGGTGGACCGCGTGGACCACGGCTACACCATCGTCGACAATCCCGCGCTGGCGCAGCGCTGCGTGGAGCGGGGCCTGGTATTTACCGTGGTGCCGACCAATTCGTATTACCTGCGCACCCTGGCGCCCGAGCGCTGGGCCCTCGATCACCCGATCCGCGCCATGGCCAAGCTGGGCCTGAAACTGCATCCGAACACGGACGATCCGACCCTGCACCATGTCACGCCCACCGGCGCCTGGATGATGATGCGCGAGTTCGGCTTCGGCCTGGACGACATGCGCGGCTTCATGTTGAATGGCCTGGACGCGGCCTGGATCGACGAGTCCACGCGGCGCGACTGGCGCGCGGAATTTACGCGCGAATTCGACGCGCTGCGCGCAAGGGTCGTCGACGCTTCCTAAGCCGACACGGGGGGCGGCAGCAACAGCGACGGAAAGGCCCGCTGCGGACAGCTTTGCCGCTCGCACACCTTGCAGCCCGTGCCGATCGGCGTGGCGCTGGACGGATCGTGCAGATCGAGTCCCTTCGAATAGATCAGCCGGTGCGCCTGCGAGATGTCGCAGCCCAGCGCCACGGCAAAGGTCTTGCCGGGCGCCCTGAAACCGGGCGACGCCGTGCTGACCTGGCGCGCGATCCACAGATACGTGCAGCCGTCCGGCATGCTGGCCACTTGCGTCAGCACTTGCCCCGGATGGCTGAAGGCGTCGTAGACGATCCACAGCGGGCACGTGCCGCCCACCCTTGAAAAATGGAAGTCCGTGGCCGACTGGCGCTTCGAGACATTGCCCGCGCGGTCGACGCGCACGAAGAAGAAGGGCAAGCCCGCCGCATCGGGACGCTGCATGGTGCTCAGGCGGTGGCATACGGCTTCGAAGCCCACGCCGAACTGGTGCGCCAGGCGCTCGATGTCGTAGGCGCGGCTTTCCGCCGCCTGCAAAAAGCGCTGATACGGCATCAGCAGGGCGCCGGCGAAATAATTGGAAAAGGCCAGGCGCGCGCTGGTTTGCGCGGCGGCGCCCGAGAAGCCCGCCGCCAGCACCAAAGCGTCGATCAGCTCGCTGTGTTCCAGCAGGCTGATTTGCGCCGCCATCTGGAAGGCGCGCTGGCCGCCCGTCAGCGTGTCGGGCAGCCACAATATGTGCTGTTGCGCATCGTAGCGGTGCTTGCGCACCATGCCCGCATCGCCATCGGACAAGCGCACCTCGATGCCGTGGCGCGCCAGCAGGCGGCCTTGCAGCGCGTCGAGCGTGCGCAGGGACGGATCGAGTTCACCCGCCACGCTTTCCGCGGCCCGATCCAGCTCATCGATGTAATTTTGCCGCCGGTTCAGGTATTCGCGCACTTCCTCGTCCGTGGACGGCGCCGCCGAGCTGGCGCCGCGGCTGCCATCGTCGAGGCGCGCGGCCAGGGTGTCGGCCCGTTCCGCCATCACGCGGTAGCGCCGCTGCAAGAGCAAGATCGAGCGCGCCAGTTCCGGCATGTTTTCCACCAGCATCTTCAATTCCGCCATCGAGGTGGGCGGCGCGTCGGGCAATTCGCCGAACACATCGCGCACGTCGGCCACCAGGCTGGCGCTGTCGTGTTCGGAAAAGATTTGCGGATCGACGCCCAGTACCGTGCCGATGCGCAGCAGGATCGGCACCGTCAGCGGGCGCTGGTTGCGTTCCATCTGGTTCAGATAGCTGGGCGAAATGCCCAGGGACTTGGCCAGCGCCACCTGCGTCATGCGCCGTTCCTCGCGCAGGCGCTGCAGGCGCACGCCCATGAAAACCTTCGCCATCGCGGCTCCCCTTCCCCGGTTTGTGGAATCTGCAAATTTACAATCTTTGCAGATTAACAGATTCATGTTTGCATTATCTCGCATTTTCACGCCTTGTTCGTGGCGGCGATTGTGCGAATAATGCAAACAGACCCATACCCCAACGAGGAGACACCGAGTGACCACGCAAACTGCCATCCCTACCGTTCCTTTATTAATCAACGGTGAATGGGTTGAATCCCAGACCACCGTCTGGCGCGATGTCGTCAACCCCGCCACGCAGGAAGTATTGGCCCGTGTACCGTTTGCCACGCCGGAGGAAGTGAACGCGGCCATCGGCTCGGCCCAGCGCGCCTTCAAAACCTGGCGCAAGACGCCGATCGGCGCCCGCGCCCGCATCTTCCTGAAATTGCAGCAGCTGATCCGCGAAAACATGGCCGACCTGGCTGCCACCTTGACGATGGAACAGGGCAAGACCCTGCTCGACGCGGAAGGCGATGTCTTCCGTGGCCTGGAAGTGGTGGAGCACGCCGCCAATATCGGCACCCTGCAAATGGGCGAATTCGCACAAAACGTGGCCGGCGGCGTCGACACCTACAGCGTGCTGCAGCCGCTGGGCGTGTGCGCCGGCATCACGCCGTTCAATTTCCCCGCCATGATTCCCCTGTGGATGTTCCCGATGGCGATTGCCTGTGGCAATACCTTCGTGCTGAAACCGTCGGAGCAAGACCCGCTGGTGACGGAAAAGCTCGTGCGCCTGGCCTTGCAGGCGGGCATCCCGGCTGGCGTGCTGAACGTCATCCACGGCGGCGAGGACGTGGTTAACGCCCTGTGCGACCACCCGGACATCAAGGCCATTTCGTTCGTCGGCTCCAGCAAGGTGGGCACGCATGTGTACCAGCGCGCCAGCCTGAACGGCAAGCGCGCGCAATGCATGATGGGCGCCAAGAACCATGCCGTCGTCTTGCCGGACGCCAATAAGGAACAGACCTTGAACCAGCTGCTGGGCGCGGGCTTCGGCGCGGCCGGCCAGCGCTGCATGGCGGCCTCGGTCGCCGTGCTGGTGGGCGCAGCGCGCGAGTGGCTGCCGGAGCTGGCGACCAAGGCGCAAACCCTGACGGTGGGCGCGGGCAAGGACAATCCTGACCTGGGTCCCGTGATTTCCTGCGCGGCCAAGGAACGCGTGCACAGCCTCGTCGCCAGGGGCATCGAGCAGGGCGCCGTGCTGACCCTGGACGGCCGCGACGTGAAGGTGGATGGCTATCCGAACGGCAACTTCGTGGGACCGACGATTCTCTCCGGCGTCAAACCCGGCATGGTCGTGTATGACCAGGAAATCTTTGGCCCCGTCTTGATCGTCGTCGAAGTCGACACGCTGGACGAAGCGATAGCCCTCGTCAACGCCAATCCGAACGGCAACGGCACGGCGCTGTTCACGCAAAGCGGCGCGGCCGCCCGTTACTTCCAGGAAGAAATCGATGTGGGGCAAGTCGGCATCAACGTGCCCATTCCCGTGCCCGTGCCCCTGTTCAGCTTTACGGGGTCGCGCGGCTCCAAGCTGGGCGACCTGGGCCCGTTCGGCAAGCAGGTGGTGCTGTTCTACACGCAGACGCAGACGATCACCCAGCGCTGGTTCACGGACGCGGCCTCGGTGGGCAAGGTCAACACCACCATCAGCCTCAAATAAGGAGCCGGCATGGACTTTGAACTGAGCGACGAGCAGCGCGAGTTCCAGCAGGCGGCGCGCGCGTTTGCCGACGGCGAGCTGGCGCCGCACGCGGCGCACTGGGATGCGGAATCGATCTTCCCGGTGGAAACCATCGCCAAGGCGGGCGAGATGGGCTTTTGCGGCCTGTACACGCCGCAGCGCTGGGGCGGCCTGGGCCTCTCCCGCCAGGATGCGGCCATCGTCTTCGAAGAGCTGGCCGGCGGCTGCACCTCGACCACGGCCTACATCACCATCCACAACATGGCCACCTGGATGCTGTCGCGCTGGGGGCAGGAAGCCCTGTGCGACGAGTGGGTGCCGGCCCTGGCCGCGGGCCGGAAGCTGGCCAGCTACTGCCTGACGGAGCCGCACTCCGGTTCCGACGCGGCCTCCCTGCGCACCAGGGCCGTGAAGGAGGGCGATTTTTATGTGCTCGACGGTACGAAAGCCTTCATTTCCGGCGCTGGCCAGACGGACATGCTGATCGTCATGGCGCGCACGGGCGGCGACGGCGCGGCGGGCATTTCCGCGTTTGCCGTGCCGGCGAATCTGCCCGGCATCGCGTATGGCAAGAAGGAAGAGAAGATGGGCTGGAACAGCCAGCCCACGCGCATCATCAGCTTCGACCAGGTGAAAGTGCCTGTTGGTAACTTGCTGGGCGCGGAAGGCGAAGGCTTTGCCATCGCCATGAAGGGCATCGATGGCGGGCGCATCAATATTGCCGTGTGCTCGGTGGGCACGGCGCAGGCGGCCCTCACGCGGGCGCAAGCGTACATGAAGGAGCGCACGCAGTTTGGCCGCGAGCTGGCGCAGTTCCAGGCCTTGCAATTCAAGCTGGCCGACATGCTGACGGAGCTGGTGGCGGCGCGCCAGATGGTGCGCCTGGCGGCCTGGAAACTGGACCAGGAAAGCCCGGATGCCACGGCATATTGCGCCATGGCCAAGCGTTTTGCCACGGATGTGGGTTTTAATGTGGCCAACGATGCGCTGCAATTGCACGGTGGCTACGGCTACATCCGCGAGTATCCGCTCGAGCGCCACGTGCGCGACACGCGGGTGCACCAGATCCTGGAAGGGACGAATGAAATCATGCGCCTGATCGTCGCGCGAGCGATTCTGAAAGACGGCGCCACGGAGACCTTACGATGAGCAAAGTGTATACCAATCTGCTGCTGGAACGCCGTGGCCACACGGCCCTGGTGACCCTCGACAACCCGCCCGCCCACACGTGGACCCTGGCCAGCCTGCGCGCGCTGAAAGAGCTGGTGGCCGACCTGAATGCGGACGCCGACGTGTACGCGCTGGTGATCACGGGCGGCGGTGCCAAGTTCTTCTCGGCCGGCGCCGATTTAAAAGTATTTGCCGACGGCGACAAGGACATGGCCTTCAACATGGCGGCCGCCTTTGGCGAGGCGTTCGAGGCCCTGTCCGCGTTTCGCGGCGTCAGCATCGCCGCCATCAATGGCTATGCCATGGGCGGCGGCCTGGAGTGCGCGCTGGCCTGCGATATCCGCATCGCGGAGGAACATGCGCAGATGGCCTTGCCGGAGGCGTCCGTCGGCTTGCTGCCGTGCGCCGGCGGCACGCAGCATCTGCCGTGGCTGGTGGGCGAGGGCTGGGCCAAGCGCATGATACTGTGCGGCGAACGCGTCGATGCGGCCAAGGCACTGGCCATTGGCCTCGTCGAGGAAGTCGTGCCGACCGGCAAGGCCGCCGCGACTGCGCTGGCCCTGGCCGCCAAGGTGGCGCGCCAGAGCCCCAGCAGCGTGACGGCGTGCAAGACCCTGATCCAGGGCGCGCGCAGCCGTCCCCTGGCCGAATCCCTGCCGGACGAACGCACCCTGTTCCTGGGCCTGTTCGAGACGCAGGACCAGAAAGAGGGCGTGCTAGCCTTCCTGGAAAAACGCCCGGCGGAGTGGAAGAATGGTTGAGTCCGTGAATATAGACACCGTCAGAATCGAGGAACGCGATTGTCCCGGCGGCATGAAGCTGGGCATCATCACGCTCGACGCGCCGAAATCCCTGCACGCGCTGACCCTGGAGATGATCCGCGCCATCGATGGCGCCCTCGTGCGCTGGGCCGGCGATGACGCCGTCGCCTGCGTGGTGCTGCAATCGTCGACGGACAAGGCCTTCTGCGCCGGGGGCGACGTGCGTAGCCTGCGCACGGCCGTCGTGGAGCAGCCCGGCGTGGTGCCGAATCCGCAGGCACTGGCCTTCTTTGCCGAGGAGTACCGGCTCGACCACCGCATCCATACGTATGCGAAACCGCTGCTGGTATGGGGCGGCGGCATTGTCATGGGCGGCGGCCTGGGCCTGATGGCGGGCGCCAGCCACCGCGTGGTGACGGAAAGCACGCGCATCGCCATGCCGGAAATCACCATCGGCCTGTTCCCCGACGTGGGCGGCAGCTGGTTCCTGGGGCGCATGCCGGGCCGCACTGGCCTGTTCCTGGGTCTGACGGGCGCGCCGCTGAACGCGGCCGACGCCCTGTTTACGGGCCTGGGCGACTATTTCCTGCGCCAGGAAGAGCGCGTCATGGTGCTCGACGCGCTGGCGCTGGCGCAATGGCAAGCTGGCGCCCAGGCAAATCACCAGCAGCTGAGCCGTTTGCTGCGCGGCTTTTCGGCGCCGGCCAGTTCCCTGCCGGAATCCGAAGTGCGCGCCAACTTTGACGCCATCGCCGTCTTGACGCAAGCGCCCGCCTTGCCCGAAGTGGTGGCCGCCATTGCCGCCTATGACGGCGAGGTGGCCTGGCTGCAAAAGGCGGCCCATTCGCTGGCCAAGGGCGCGCCCGGCTCGGCCGCCCTGGTGTGGGCCATGCGCGAGCGCACGCGGCATATGAGCCTGGGGCAAGTGTTCCAGCTGGAACTCATCGTTGCCGTGCAGTGCTGTGCGCACGCGGACTTCAGCGAAGGCGTGCGCGCCTTGTTGATCGACAAGGACAACGCGCCGCGCTGGCAGCCTGCCAGCCTGGCCGAGCTCAGCGAGGCGTATCTGGAAGGCTATTTCACGGCGCCATGGACACAGCATCCCCTGGCGGACCTACATTCAATAAAAGAATAACTGGAGATTTTTAGCATGCAACATATCGCTTTTATCGGCCTGGGCAACATGGGCGCGCCGATGGCCCGCAACCTGGTGGCCGCCGGCTTCCACGTCTCCGTGTTCGACCTGGCGCCGGCCGCCGTGGCCTCGCTGGTCGAGGCGGGCGCTACGGCGGCCGCGTCCGCCAGCGCCGCCGTGCAGACGGCCGACGCCGTCATCACCATGTTGCCGGCCAACAAGCACGTGCAGGAACTGTATCTGGCGGCGGGCGGCGTGCTCGACTCGGCCAAGCCCGGCGCCCTGTTCATCGATTGCAGCACCATCGCCGCGGACGTGGCGCGGCAAGTGGCGCAGGCGGCGAGCGAGCGGGGCTTTGCCATGATCGACGCGCCCGTCTCGGGCGGCACGGCGGGCGCGGCGGCCGGCACCCTGACCTTCATCGTCGGCGGCAGCGAAGCGGCCTTGCAGCAGGCGCGGCCGTTGCTGGAAAAGATGGGCAAGAACATCTTCCATGCGGGCGAGGCGGGGGCGGGCCAGGTGGCGAAGATTTGCAACAACATGCTGCTGGGGATCTTGATGGCAGGGACGGCCGAGGCGCTGAACCTGGGCGTGGCGCATGGCCTCGATCCGAAAGTCCTGTCCGACATCATGGCCAAGAGCTCGGGCCGCAACTGGACCCTGGAAGTGTATAACCCGTGGCCCGGCGTCATGGACGGCACGCCCGCCTCGCGCAACTACAGCGGCGGCTTCGGCACGGCCCTGATGCTGAAAGACCTGGGCCTGGCGCAGCAGTCGGCCCTGTCGGCGAATGCCCCCACGCCATTGGGCGGCCTGGTGCGCCAGCTGTACCAGATGCATGCGCAAGCCGGTTATGCGCAGCAGGATTTCTCCAGCATCGTGCAGCTGCTGCAGCCGGCATTGCAGAAACCTGCCGCTTAGGAAATTCCGGGCAAAAAAAAGCCCGCTGGTAAAAGCGGGCTAAATCCAATTCTTGGAAGAGTTGGAGGAGACAGATGCATTATGCTGCATCGCCACATATAACTCCAATTTATCTTTGGAATATCAATTATAGATTTCCATGATATCTCTTCGCGGCAGCCGCCATGCGGCTGCCGTTGGCACGCCTTAGGCCGGGCCGCAAGTGATCTGGACCGTGGTCACATCCGCTTCGCCCATGGTGCCGGTGCCGGTGCCTGGCGCGACCGTGCAGACCAGGCCGGTTGGCTGGGTGTTCACGCTCACGCCATAGCTGGCGCCATAGGCCACGGAGCCGTTCATGGTAAAGGCCGTGCTGTCCTTGCCGACCGTCGTCGTCGTCGTGCCGTTGATCAGCACCAGGCCATCGACGGTCAGGCCGCTGATCGTGCCGCCCACCTTGTAGGCGTTCTGGTTGCAGGTCACCAGTGCATCGATGCTCAGGTAATGGCCAGCCGAGCCGGAGCCGCCGCTGACGCCGCAAGTCATGTGGGCAGGCTGTGTCTGGACGGTGATGTTGTAGTCGGTGCCGTAATCGATGCGCTTCTTGAACGTAAACGTGGTGGAGCCGGCCGGGAGCGGAAGGGGCTCGCCGGCGTTGGCCAGGACCAGTCCTTCATTGCTCAAGCCAGTGATGGTGCCACTGACGTCATACGAGGCCTTGCCGCCGCAAGCAGCCAGTCCCAGGGTCAGCAGCAGCGCGGCGAGTGGGCGCAGGCAGGATAACTTCATGTATTTCTCCAAAATAGTGGTGGCGAATCGCGTGGCTTACTGCGGGACGCAGTCCAGCGTGGCGGCGGTCGTGGGGGCCGAGCCCATCGTGCCGACGACATCGTGGCCATCGGCGCTTGCCGAGCCCTGGAAGCGGCAAACCTGGCCCGTGGGATTGGTCAAGATGGAAATATTGTAGGCGGCACCGTCGGCCACCGCCGGGAAGGTGTAGCTGGTGGCGCCGGCCAGTGGGCTGGTGCCGTTGTTGCCAATGACGAGAGTCAATTTGTTCGCCGTCAGGCCGGTGATCGTGCCCGTCAGTGGATACGTGTTGGTCACGCAGCTGACGATCGCCGTGGTCACGGAGTAGCTCGATGCCTTGCCGGTGCCATTTTCAATGGTGCATGCCGCGCCCTTCGGCTGCTGGGCGATGGTGATGGTATAGCGGTCATCGGTTTTGATCAGATTGGTGAAGTAAAAACTCGACGAGCCTGCGGCGACCGGCAAATCCTCGGAACCGTTTCTGAGAATCAGGCCATCCTTTGCCAGGCCGTACACTTGGCCGCCCAGATACAGATTGCCGCCACTGCCGCCGCAAGCTGCCAGTGTGACGGCGCAAGCCGCCGCCAGCATCGAGCGCAGGTACAAATTTTTCATACATTCTCCAAAACGAATTAGGTAGGGTAGCGCAACACGGACGCTGGCGCCGCATTGGAATGGCGCCTATTTTAGTCTATCTGGCAAGCGGATTGATCTTGCCTTGTATCACCCTGTAACAATTTTTCGCCCAGAAGCGCCGGCCTGGCCCCATTTCCCCGGGGCGCAGCCATGCCGCTGGCGACGATCGGTGCGACAATAGACTTCCGCCGCGCGCCGTGCCGCGGCACCATTTGTGAACTTGCCATGTCTCTTGCCCCTGTTAACACTGCCGTGCCGCCAAAGGCCATCCTGTTCGACCTCGACGATACCCTGTGGCCCATCGCGCCCGTCATCGCCGCCGCCGAAACCCTGCTGCACGACTGGCTGGCCACGCATGCGCCGAAAGTGGCGCAGCAGTTTTCCATCGAGCTGCTGCGCCAGCACCGCTTGGCCATGCTCAATGCGCAACCGCATTTTCATGGCAACCTGATCGAGTTGCGCCGCGCAGGCCTGGTGTCGGCCTTTGAAGCGGCTGGCGAAGACCCCGCTCTGGTCGATGGCGCCATCCTGCAATTCATGGCCGCGCGCAACCGCGTCCAGCCGTTTGACGACGTCTTGCCCGGTCTGGCATGGATGCAGCAGCGCATGCTGGTCGGCTCCATTTCGAATGGCAACGCGGACCTTGACATTATCGGCCTGGCGCAGCATTTCAAGGTATCGATCGCGGCCAGCGATTTCGGCGTCGCCAAGCCCGATGCCAGCATCTTCCTGGCCGGTTGCGCCGCGCTGGGCGTGGCGCCCCACGAGGCCGTGTATGTGGGCGACGACTTGTATTTTGACGTGACGGGGGCGCAAGGGGCGGGCATGCGTGCCGTCTGGATGAACCGCAAGGGCAGCGACGCGCATCTGGCCGCCGGCGTGCAACCCGACGCCATCTGTGCCAACTTTGATGAATTGCTGCTATGGCTACGCCGGCAACTGGAAGATTGATCGCCGCCGGACGGACGAACGTGCATAATAGGCGCTGTTACGGCACGTTCGGCCGCTTTCGTCGCCACTTGCCCAAAAGAACACTTGCTTAAAGAATACTTGCTTAACTAAAACATCATGCAACTCGATACACGTGCCCAAACACTGCTGAAAGCCCTGGTCGAGCGCTATATCGCCGACGGCCTGCCGGTCGGTTCGCGCGCCTTGTCGAAGATTTCCGGCCTCGACCTGTCGCCGGCCACCATCCGCAACATCATGGCCGACCTGGAAGAACTTGGCTATGTGGCCAGCCCGCATACCTCGGCCGGACGCATCCCCACGCCGCGCGGCTACCGCATCTTTGTCGACACCTTGTTGACCGTCAAGCATCTGGACGAGCACATGGTGGAGTCGCGCATGCGCCTGCAGACGCCGCAGCCGCAGCGCACCATCGCCAATGCGGCGCAGATGCTGTCGTCGCTGTCGCAATTTGCCGGCGTCGTGCTCAGTCCGCGCCGCGAGTCCGTGTTTCAGCAAATTGAATTCCTGCGCCTGTCGGAAAAGCGCATCCTGCTCGTCATCGTCGCCCCGGGCGGCGACGTGCAGAACCGCTTATTGTTGACGGAGGCGGACTATACGCCGGCGCAACTGGTGCAGTCGGCCAATTACATCAACCAGAATTACGGCGGACTGTCGTTCGACGCCGTGCGCGTGCGCCTGCAGGGTGAACTGCGCCAGCTGCGCGACGACATGGGGAGCCTGATGCAGGCGGCCGTGGAAGCGGGCAGCGAAGCGATGGCCGACCACAGCGACGACATGGTGATCTCGGGCGAACGCAATTTGCTCAGCGTGAGCGATCTGTCATCGAACATGAGCTCGCTGCGCCAGATGTTCGACATGTTCGAGCAAAAGACGGGGCTGATGCAGCTGCTCGACGTGTCGAGCAAGGCGACGGGGGTGCAGATTTTCATCGGCGGCGAATCGAACCTGGTGCCGATGGATGAAATGAGCGTGGTGACGGCGCCGTATGAAGTCAACGGCAAGATCGTGGGAACGTTGGGAGTGATCGGGCCGACCCGCATGGCGTACGAGCGGGTCATTCCGATTGTCGATATCACGGCCAAGCTGCTGTCCAACGCGCTCAGCCATCATTGATCGTCCTGCATGCCGGGCCGGCCATCCCCTTGCGGGAAGGGCCGGCAAGCGTCAGGCTGTTTTGTGCGGGCAGGCTACCTTGACGCAGTTGCCGTAGATGGCCAGTGCGTGTTCGGCAATCTTGAAGCCACGTTCTTCGGCCACTTTTTGCTGGCGGATTTCGATGTCTTCGTCGAAGAATTCTTCGACCCGGCCACAATCGAGGCACACCAGATGGTCGTGGTGCGAACCTTCGTTGAGCTCGAAAATCGCCTTGCCGGTTTCAAAATGGTTGCGGTTAAGCAAGCCGGCTTGTTCGAATTGCGTCAGGACACGGTAGACAGTTGCCAATCCGACATCCATATTGTCGGCCAGCAGAATTTTGTAGACGTCTTCTGCTGTCAGGTGGCGTACCGGGCTACTCTGGAAGATATCGAGTATCTTCAGCCGTGGCAGGGTCGCTTTCAGGCCGCTTGCCTTGAGATCACTAGGATTGTTACTCATGTTTGTTGCTCGTATGTGGGTCAGGTGCTTTATCATATAGCGTTTTGTCGGGGAGTGCCAAAATATGCATTTTTTGGCTGGCCGGTCACTCCAGGCGTTTTGTTTATCCAATTGAGGTCATTTATGCGCGTAACACCGGCTGTATTGCCATCTCTCTGGCACCGTCTTTCCTTTCGAGCCCCAGTCGTGGCAGGCATGGTCTGTATCGCGCTGGCAGCCTCTGGCTGTGCCAATCGCGGCATCCTTGGCGAAAAGCCGGCGGTGACGCTGAAAGAAGGCAAGGAAGTCGTCCCGGAACAGGGCGCGCAAACGACCACCGTCACGCCACTGCAGAAATTCATGTGGTTTTTCTCGCCGTATCGTCCTGACATTCAGCAAGGCAACTTCATCTCCGAAGAGATGCTGGCCCAGCTGAAAGTCGGCATGACGCGCGACCAGGTCCGCTTCATCCTCGGCACGTCCCTGCTGACCGATATCTTCCATGCCGACCGCTGGGACTATCCTTTCCGCCTGGCACGGGGCAATGGCGAAACCACCACCAGCCGCGTGATCGTGTTCTTTGACAAGGAAGGCAAAGTGGCGCGCTTTGAAGGTGGCAACTTGCCGACCGAGAAAGAATACATCGACCGCATCGCCGGTCCGTCGCCGTTCGCCAAGGTGGCCAAGGCCGAAGTGCCGGCCGCTGCCGTGCCGTCGCCCGTGGCGCCCAGCGCCGTGCCGGTCCCTGCCGATGCCGCCCCCGCCATTCCTGTCAGCAAGCCCGAGCTTGCCCCTGCGCCTGCCGCCGAGCCTGCACCGGCGCCCGCTGTCGAACCCACCAAATAAGTAGCTGCAAGAGAATACAATGACTGAACTGAAAATTGCCATCGCTGGCGCCAGCGGCCGCATGGGCCATATCCTGATCGAAGCCGTCGGCAATGCGCCGGACGCCATCCTGGCCGGCGCCCTCGACCGCGCCGGTTCGCCGACGATCGGGCAGGATGCGGCTGCCTTCCTGGGCAAGCCGGCCGGCGTGCTGACGCAGTCCGACCTGGCCAAGGGCCTGGCGAATGCCGACTTCCTGATCGATTTCACGCGCCCCGAAGGCACCTTGGAGCACCTGGCGTATTGCGCCGAACACGGCATCAAGATGATCATCGGCACCACCGGTTTCGATGACGCGGGCAAGGCGGCCATTGCCGCCGCCGCCGAGAAGACGGCCATCATGTTCGCGCCAAACATGAGCGTGGGCGTGAATGTCACCATGAAACTGCTGGAACTGGCCGCAAAAAGCTTGTCCGAAGGCTACGACATCGAAATCATCGAAGCGCACCACCGCTTCAAGGTCGATGCGCCATCGGGCACGGCCCTGCAAATGGGCGAAGTGGTGGCCGGCGCGCTGGGCCGCGACCTGAAGGAATGCGCTGTGTACGGCCGCGAAGGCGTGACGGGCGAACGCGACCCGTCGACCATCGGCTTTGCCACCATCCGTGGCGGCGATATCGTCGGCGACCATACGGTGCTGTTTGCCGGCATCGGCGAGCGCATCGAAATCAGCCATAAATCGAGCAGCCGCGTCACCTACGCCCACGGCGCCCTGCGCGCCGCGCGCTTCCTGGCCGACAAGCCGACGGGCCTGTTCGACATGCAGGACGTGCTGTCGCTGAAGAACTGAGGAACGATATGGCCACTGCCATCCTGAATGGAAAAGACATCAGCGACGACGCCAGCTTCCACGCGCAATGCGTGCAGGCCTTCGGTTTCCCCGAATTCTATGGCAACAGCATGGATGCCTGGGTCGATTGCCTCAGCTACCTGCGCGACGATGAAAACATGACGCGCTTCCACTTGAAGCCGAACGAAGTGCTGGAAATTGTCGTGCAGGATGCGGAGAGCTTGAAGGCGCAGGCGCCGGATGTGCTGGAAGAAATGACCTTCTGCATCGCCGGCATCAATGAGCGCTATGAGGATTATGGCGAAAAGCCGGCGTTGAAATTGACGCTGAAGTAACGTTGAAAACATAAAAAAACGCCGGACAGTGTTGCCACTGCCCGGCGTTTTTCTTTAGACGACCTTGCGTTCGCGCAAACCATCGATCTGGCCGCCATCGAAGCCCAGCCACTGCTGCAGCACCTCGTCCGTATGCTGCCCCAGCAGCGGCGGCGGCAAGCGGTATTGCACCGGCGAGGCCGACAGGCGCACGGGATTGGCCACCAGCGCCACCGTGCCCGCCGTCGGATGCGGCATCTCCACTTTCAGGCCGCGCGCCACCACTTGCGGGTCGGCAAAGACCTGGTCGATGCGGTTGACGGGGCCGCACGGCACGGCTTGCGCCTCGAAGGCGCTGATCCACTCGGCCGTGGTGCGCATGACCGTGGTCTGGCGCATGAGGGGGATCAGGATCGCCCGGTGCGCCACGCGCTGCGGATTGGTGGCGAAACGTTCATCCTGCGCCCATTCCGGGTGGCCGGCGACGGCGCAGAAGCGCGAGAATTGCCCGTCATTGCCGATCGCCAGGATCATGTCGCCATCGGCCGTGGGAAAGTCCTGGTAGGGCACGATGTTCGGATGCGCATTGCCCATGCGTTGGGGTACTTTTCCGCCGCACAGGTAATTGGCCGCCTGGTTGCCCAGCGCCGCCACCTGCACGTCGAGCAGGGCCAGGTCGATATGCTGGCCCAGGCCCGAGCGCGCGCGTTCGGCCAGCGCCGCCTGCACGGCGATGGTGGCGTACAAACCCGTCAGGATGTCCGTCTGCGCCACGCCCACTTTTTGCGGTCCGGCGCCAGGCTGGCCATCGGGCACGCCCGTGATGCTCATCAAGCCGCCCATGCCCTGGATCAAAAAGTCATAGCCGGCGCGCGCCGCGTACGGCCCATCCTGACCGAAGCCCGTGATGGAGCAGTACACGAGGCGCGGGTTGAGTTCCAGCAAACTGGCGGCATCGAGGCCGTACTGCTTCAAGCCGTCCAGCTTGAAATTTTCCAGCAGCACGTCCGCCTCTTGCGCCAACCGGCGCACCAGCGCCTGGCCCTCGGGGGCGGCCAGGTCGATGCACAGCGAGCGCTTGTTGCGGTTGGCGCACTGGAAATAGGCGGCCTCGGCCGTATCGCGGCCGTCTTCGTCCTTCAGGTAGGGCGGGCCCCACGAGCGCGTGTCGTCGCCGCGGCCCGGTTGTTCAACCTTGACCACGTCGGCGCCCAGGTCGGCCAGCATTTGCCCGGCCCACGGGCCGGCCAGCACGCGCGACAGGTCGAGCACGCGCAAGCCTTCCAGCGGCGCGGGCCGCAAGGCGGAAGCCAAGGCGTCCATCAGTTGAAGGCGGCGATGCCGGTGATGGCGCGGCCGATGATCAGCGCGTGCACGTCATGCGTGCCTTCATAGGTGTTCACCACTTCCAGGTTGACCAGGTGGCGGATGACGCCGAACTCGTCGGAAATGCCGTTGCCACCCATCATGTCGCGTGCCATGCGGGCGATGTCGAGCGCCTTGCCGCAGCTGTTGCGTTTCATGATAGACGTGATTTCCACGGCGGGCGAGCCCTCATCCTTCATGCGGCCCAGGCGCAAACAGCCTTGCAGGCCCATGGTGATTTCCGTCAGCATGTCGGCCAATTTCTTCTGCACCAGCTGGTTGGCGGCCAATGGGCGGCCGAATTGCTGGCGATCCATCGTGTACTGGCGTGCCTTCAGGTAGCAGTCTTCCGCCGCGCCCAGCGCGCCCCAGGCGATGCCGTAGCGGGCGCTGTTGAGGCAAGTGAACGGGCCTTTCAGGCCGCGCACGTCAGGGAAGGCATTTTCTTCCGGGCAAAACACTTCATCCATGACGATTTCGCCCGTGATGCTGGTGCGCAAGCCTACCTTGCCGTGGATCTCGGGCGCCGACAGGCCTTTCCAGCCTTTTTCCAGCACGAAGCCGCGGATCGCGCCTTCATCGTCCTTGGCCCAGACGACGAACACGTCGGCGATGGGGCTGTTGGTGATCCACATCTTGGCGCCGGAGAGACTGTAGCCGCCCGGCACCTTGCGCGCGCGCGTGACCATGCTGCCGGGATCGGAGCCGTGGTTGGGTTCCGTCAGGCCGAAGCAGCCGATGTATTCGCCCGTCGCCAGTTTCGGCAGGTATTTCTGCTTGGTTTCCTCGTTGCCGAAGGCATTGATCGGCACCATGACCAGCGACGATTGCACGCTCATCATCGAGCGGTAGCCCGAGTCAACGCGCTCGACTTCGCGCGCGGCCAGGCCGTAGCAGACGTAGTTCAGGCCGGCGCCGCCGTACTGTTCCGGAATGGTCGTGCCCAGCAATCCCAGTGCGCCCATTTCGCGGAAGATGGCGGCGTCCGTGCGGCCATGGCGGAACGATTCGAGCACGCGCGGCACCAGGCTGCCCTGGCAATAGTCGCGGGCCGCTTCCAGCACGGCGCGCTCATCGCCCGTCAGTTGTTCGTCCAGCAGCAGGGGGGAATTCCAGTCGAATGCAGTTTTGCTCATCACAGGCCTCGCAGGTGAGCGCCGGTGATCGGCGCAAGATTGAATATGGCTCATGGTAGGTTTTTGCCTAGCCTTGCGCAAACGATTTATTCGCACCCAGACATGCGCGCTGCGCATATCTTGCGGCATACTGGGGGCTTTTCGATGCGCAGGCCCACCGATGTCCCGTAAAATTCCCATGCTGCAAGCCTTGAATTGCTTCGAGGCCGCCGCCCGCCACCAGAGCTACACGCATGCGGCGCGCGAACTGGCGCTGACGCAGAGCGCCGTCTCGCGGCAAATTTCATCATTGGAAGGCTTTCTTGGCGTGCAACTGTTCCAGCGCACGCGCCACGGCGTGCTGCTGACATCGGCCGGTGCCGCGTATGCGCGGCAGATCGCCGCCCGCCTCGACGGCCTCGAGCGCGACACCCTCGACACCATGGCGCGCCAGGGCGGCGGCGGCGCCTTGCAGCTCGCTTCCGTGCCCACCTTTGCCACGCGCTGGCTGATGCCGCGCCTGGCCAGCTTTGCCAGCGAGCAGCCGGATGTCGTCGTGCATATCGATGCCTACACGAAACCGTTCATGTTTGCCGATACGGAATATGACGGCGCCCTGTATGCGGGCACGCCCGAGCAGCTGGCGCGCTGGCCCGGCACGCGCGCCACCTTGCTCATGCATGAAGAGATCGTGCCCGTCGCCAGCCCCCGCGTGCTGGCGGCGCGCGGCGACTGGCAGCCGCAGGACTTGCTGGCGCTGACGCTATTGCAGCAAAGTACGCGCCCCGGCGCCTGGCGCCAGTGGTTTGACGCCATGCAGGTCGATGGTGAGTCAGCGCGCTACGGCGCCCGCTATGAACTGTTTTCCATGCTGGCCATGGCGGCCGTGCAGGGGCAGGGCGTGGTCTTGCTGCCCCGCATGCTGGTGGAAGCGGAACTGGCGCGCGGGGAATTGCGTATTGTGTGCGAGCGCCCACTGCGCGGTCAGCGGGCGTATTACCTGATCACGCCCGAAGCCGCGCATGAAAAGACGGCCCTGCAGCAATTCCGGCTGTGGCTGCAAGGCGAAGCCGCTTAAACGACCTTGGCCGTGTCGAAGTGGGGATTGTCGATGAAACCGAGCTGGTTGCCGAACGGGTCGAGCAATTCCACGGTGCGGATGCCATCGCCCACGTCCGTGATCGGGTGGTGCAGGGTGGCGCCCAGCGCGACGATACGCTCGACTTCCTGCTCGATGCCTTCCACGCCCCAGTATGTCACGCTGCCCTGGGGGCCAGGCTGGCCGCCCGGCAGCAGACCCAGTTCAAAGCCGCCGATGGCAAAACCGACATAAAACGGCTGGTCGAAATACGGTGCCGTGCCGAAAACCTGGCTGTACCAGGCCTTGGCCTGGTCCAGGTCGGGGACGGGATAAGTGACGGTACGCAAGCCTTTGATCATGTCGTGCTCCTGTGGATTGAAATAGTCGGCGAACTGCCTGGCGCCATCATGCCACCACCGTGCGCCGCTGGATTGTAAAAATGGAAGGTCGCCTCAATTCGCCTTAATGACGCCGCCGCGCCAGCCAGGCGTCGGGCGAGCTGTGGGCAAAATCCTGGAAGTCGTGGATCAGGTGCGACTGGTCGAAATAGCCGTATTGCAAGGCGACCTGCGCCCAGTCCGGCTGTCCCGCCAGGTGTTGCAAGCCATGGCTGGCCGCGCGAAAGCGGCAGATGCGCGCGAACAGCTTGGGACTGATGCCGACCTGCTGGCGAAATTGCAGCGCCAGATGCTGGCGCGACACGCCCAATTGCCGCGCCAAGCTTTCCACGCGCAACAGGCCATGCGCGCCTTCGATGGCCGCGATGGCATGCTGGGCCACGCCGGGTGCGCGCAGGGGCGGCCCCGTGCGCAGGCGCAGCAACAGAAAATCTTGCAAAATGGCAAGGCGCTGCGCATCGGGCAAGGGCGCGCTCCATAGCGCGTCGGCCAGGCGCGCCGCCAGGTCGCGGCCCCACAGCTGCTGCAATCCCGTGCGGCCATCGTTGAGTTCGCACAGCGGCAGCTGGAAGAAACGCGCCGCCGCGCCGGGCTTGAAGCGGGCTGCCACCGTCTGCACCAGGCCGTGGCTGACGACGGCGATCGGCGCCGTCATCATGCCGACGGCAAAGCTGGCGTCCTGCCGGTCCTGGCACAGGATGTCGATGCAATTGTCGGGCAAGACCTGGTGCGTCAGGGGCGTGGCGCCCGTCTGCACGCGGCACGTCCAGACGCAGTCCAGCCAGGGGCGCAGGGCGGGGATGGGCGTGCTTTCCTGGTACAAGATCATGGCCGGACTCGAGGTAGCGAATAAGATTGCGGCATATGTTACACAGCATTCCAGCGGAGATTTTCAGGCCGGCAAAAATATGCCTGCCCGGGCCGCCAGCGCGCCGCGCTATCGGGCGGCGACAACCAGTATAATGCTCGGTTCATATTCACTTTTGGCCGGGCCACGCTGGTCGCACATCCAATCATGCAAGATAAATATAGTCCCGCCGACGTCGAACAATCCGCCCAATCCCATTGGAAGGCGATCGACGCCTATAAAGCCGTCGAACACGACCCACGTTTCCCTAAAGGCAAGTATTTCGCTTGCTCGATGCTACCTTACCCTTCGGGCAAGCTGCACATGGGTCACGTACGCAACTATACGATCAATGATGTGATGTACCGCTACCTGCGCATGAATGGCTACAACGTGCTCATGCCGATGGGCTGGGATGCGTTCGGCATGCCGGCGGAAAACGCGGCCATGGCCAACAACGTGCCGCCCGCGCAATGGACGTATTCGAACATCGCCCACATGAAGCAGCAGATGGAATCGATGGGCCTGGCCATCGACTGGTCGCGCGAAATGACCGCCTGCAAGCCTGAATACTACAAGTGGAACCAGTGGATGTTCCTGAAGATGCTGGAAAAAGGCATCATCTACAAGAAGACCGGTACCGTGAACTGGGACCCGATCGACCAGACCGTGCTGGCCAACGAACAAGTGGTCGATGGCAAGGGCTGGCGTTCCGGCGCGCTGATCGAAAAGCGCGAAATCCCCATGTACTACGCGCGCATCACCGATTACGCGGAAGAGCTGCTGGCCTATGTGGACGACAAGCTGCCGGGCTGGCCCGAGCGCGTGCGCACCATGCAGACCAACTGGATCGGCAAGTCGACGGGCGTGCGCTTCGCCTTCCCGCACACGATCGCAGACGCCAGCGGCGCCCTGATCGGCGACGGCAAGCTGTATGTGTTTACCACCCGTCCTGACACCGTCATGGGCGTGACCTTCTGCGCCGTGGCCGCCGAGCATCCGCTGGCCATCCACGCCGCGCAGACGAATCCTGCGCTGGCGGCCTTCAACGCCGAATGCAAGCTCGGTTCCGTGATCGAAGCGGACATGGCAACGATGGAGAAGAAGGGCATGCCGACCGGCCTGTTCGTCACCCATCCGCTGACGGGCGCGCAAGTGGAAGTATGGGTCGGCAACTACGTCCTGATCACCTACGGCGACGGCGCCGTGATGGGCGTGCCGGCGCACGACGAGCGCGATTTCGGCTTCGCCAAGAAGTACGATCTGCCGATCAAGCAAGTGATCGAAGTCAAGGGCCAGGAATTTTCGACGGACGCCTGGCAGGAATCGTACGGCAGCAAGGACGGCGTCTGCATCGCCTCCGGCAAATACGATGGCCTGCATTTCGCTTCCGCCGTCGATGCGGTGGCCGCCGACCTGGCAGAGCTGGGCCTGGGCGAAAAGAAAACCACGTTCCGCCTGCGCGACTGGGGCATTTCGCGCCAGCGCTACTGGGGCACGCCGATCCCGATGATCCATTGCGCCGACTGCGGCGTGGTGCCGGTGCCGGAAAAAGATCTGCCGGTGGTGCTGCCGGAAGACTGCGTGCCGGATGGCACGGGCAACCCGCTGAACAAATACGAAGCCTTCCTCAAGTGCGACTGCCCGCAGTGCGGCAAGCCGGCGCGCCGCGAGACGGACACCATGGATACTTTTGTGGATTCGTCGTGGTATTACATGCGCTATACCTCGCCAGGCTCGAACGACGCCATGGTCGACGCGCGCAACGATTACTGGATGCCGATGGACCAGTACATCGGCGGCATCGAACACGCCGTCATGCATTTGCTGTACGCGCGCTTCTGGACCAAGATCATGCGCGATTTCGGCCTGGTCAAGTTCGACGAGCCTTTTGTGAACCTGCTGACGCAGGGCATGGTGCTCAACGAAACCTACTTCCGCAAGGATGCGGCGGGCAAGACCACCTGGTTCAACCCGGACGACGTGCGCCTGTCGCTCGACGACAAGGGCCGTCCGCAGTCCGCCATCCTGGTGGCCGATGGCCAGCCGGTGGAAATCGGCGGCACGGAAAAAATGTCGAAGTCGAAGAACAACGGCATCGACCCGCAGGCGCAGATCGAGCAGTATGGCGCCGATACGGCACGCCTGTTCACCATGTTCGCTTCGCCGCCGGAGCAGACGCTGGAATGGTCGGGCAGCGGCGTCGAAGGCGCGAACCGCTTCCTGCGCCGCGTATGGAACTTCGGCTACGCCCAGTCGGCCACCATTCAAGCCGCACTGGCCGCGTCGCCTGCGCCAGCCACCGGCGACGCGCAGAAAAACCTGCGCCGCGAATTGCACAAGCTGCTGCAGCAAGCCGATTACGACTTGAAGCGCATCCAGTACAACACCGTGGTGTCGGCTTGCATGAAGATGCTCAATACGCTGGAATCGGCCAAGCTGGATGACAGCGCGCAGTCGAAGGCGCTGATCGCCGAAGGCTTCTCCATCTTCCTGCGCCTGCTCAATCCCGTCGCCCCGCACATCACCCACGTCTTGTGGCAAGAGCTGAGCTACGCGGGCGTGCACGGCGACCTGCTGAACGCCGCATGGCCGCAGGTCGATCCAGCCGCGCTGGAACAGTCCGAGATCGAGATGATGATCCAGGTAAACGGCAAGCTGCGCGGCTCGATCACGGTGGCCAAGGATGCGGACAAGGCCAGCATCGAAGCGGCCGCGCTGGCGTGTGAGAGTGTGCAGAAGTATGTCGAGACCACGCCGAAGAAGATCATCGTCGTGCCAGGCAAGTTAATCAGCATCGTGGTGTAAACATGACGACTTCCTCTCCCGTATCGCTGTTGGGCCGCCGAGCCGTGCTGGCCTTGGGCCTGACCGTCCTGCTGTCGGCCTGCGGCTTTCACTTGCGCGGCTCGAACGGCAGTTTCATGCTGCCGTTTGCGACGATATACATTGGCCTGTCTGAGACGTCGCCGCTGGCGATCGGCTTGAAGCGCTATATCCGCGCCATCGGCAGTACGGAGGTGGTTAACACCAAGGATGGCGCCGACGCCGTGCTTGAGGTTCTCAGCGATCCGGAGATGAATCGTACCAAGACCATTTTGTCCCTGAACAAAAATGGCCGCGTGCAAGAGTACCAACTCGGCTATTCGATCAATTTCCGCGTGCTGGACAAGGCTGGCAACCAGTTGCTGGCGCCGACGACCATCAGCCTGGTGCGCCCGATTACCTTCGACGATTCGCAGGTGCTGGCCAAGGAAACCGAGGAAGCGGCGCTGTACCGCGACATGCGCAACGACATGGTGCAGCAGATTACGCGCCGCCTGGCGGCCATCAAGCCGGTGTTGCCGGCCATGTCGGTGGCGCCGGTGACGCCCGTGACGCCGGCCGTTCCGGCCCCGCAGCAGTAACGGGGACGCCATGCAATTGCGGATAGACGCGCTCGACGGGCATGTGGCCAAGCCGCTGGCGCAGCTGTATGTGATTACCAGCGACGAGCACCTGCTGGCGCTGGAAGCGGCCGACAAGATCCGCCGCGCGGCGCGCGCGCAAGGCTATTCCGAGCGCGACGTGCTGACGGTGGAGCGCAGCTTCAAGTGGGGCGAACTGCTGGCGGCGAACCAGGAACTGTCGCTGTTCGGCGATAAAAAGCTGATTGAGCTGCGCATCCCCACCGGCAAGCCGGGCAAGGATGGCGGCGCGGCGCTGCAAAGCTATGCGAAAAACCTCAGTCCCGACAACCTGACGCTGATCACCCTGCCCAAGCTGGACTGGGCCACGCAGAAGGCGGCCTGGGTCGCCAGCCTGCAGCAGGCGGCCGTGTATATCGAGATTCCGAACGTGGAGCGGGCGCAGTTGCCCGCCTGGATAGCCCAGCGCCTGTCGGCGCAGGGACAGAGCGCCGAGCGCGCCAGCATCGATTTCATCGCCGAGCGGGTGGAAGGCAATTTGCTGGCGGCGCACCAGGAAATCCAGAAACTCGGCTTGCTGCATGAAGCGGGCAAGCTGACATACGAGCAAGTGCAGGATGCGGTGCTGAACGTGGCCCGCTACGATGTCTTCAAATTGTCCGAAGCCATGCTGGCCGGCGATCCGGCGCGCCTGGTGCGCATGCTCGAAGGCTTGAAAGGCGAGGGCGAGGCGCTGCCGCTGGTGCTGTGGGCCGTCTCCGAGGAAATCCGCACACTGTTAAAATTAAAGGCCGGCATGGCGCAAGGACGTCCCTTGGGCGCGCTGCTGAAGGAGTACCGCATCTGGGGGCCGCGCGAGCGCATGATGGAGCCGGCGCTGCGGCGCATGTCGCTGCCCGTGCTGGAAGCGGCGCTGCAGCAGGCGGCGCAAGTGGACAAAATGATCAAGGGCTTGCGCGCCAAGGGCTACGCGGGCGATGCCTGGGACGCCATGCTGCAGCTGGGCCTGAAAATCGCCAGAGGTTAATACACCGACATATGGACAAGATGATGGATATCACCGAATACATGCAGGACGTGGGCACGCGCGCACGCGCCGCGTCGCGCGCCATGGCGCGTGCCGACAGCGCCACGCGCAACCGCGCCCTGACCCTGATCGCCGCAGCCATCGTGCGCGATGCCGACCTGCTGCGCGCGGCCAACCAGCGCGACCTGGACGCGGCTGCCGCCGCCGGCCTGGCGCCGGCCATGCTCGACCGCCTGACCCTGTCCGATGCGGCCATCGCCACGATGGTCGAAGGCCTGACGCAGATCGTCTCGTTGGCCGACCCGATCGGCGAGATCTCGAACATGAAATTCCGCCCGACGGGCATCCAGGTCGGGCAGATGCGCGTGCCGCTGGGCGTCATCGGCATCATCTATGAAGCGCGTCCGAACGTGACGGTGGACGCGGCCGGCCTGTGCATCAAGAGCGGCAACGCGACGATTCTGCGCGGCGGCTCGGAAGCCATCCATTGCAACCGCGCGCTGGCCAGGCTGGTGCAGGAAGGCCTGGCTGGCGCCGGCCTGCCTGCCGATGCCGTGCAAGTGATCGACACCACCGACCGCGCCGCCGTCGGCGCCCTCATCACCATGCCGCAATTCGTCGATGTCATCGTGCCGCGCGGCGGCAAGGGGCTGATCGCGCGCCTGATGAACGAGGCCACCGTGCCGATGATCAAGCACCTCGACGGCATCTGCCACGTGTACATCGACGCCAAGGCCGACATCAAGAAGGCGCTGGACATCGGCTTCAACGCCAAGTGCCACCGCTACGGCACCTGCAACACCATGGAAACCCTGCTGGTGTCGCGCGCCATCGCGCCTGTCGTGCTGC
Organism: Janthinobacterium foliorum; assembly: GCF_978021625.1. Taxonomy (NCBI): domain Bacteria; kingdom Pseudomonadati; phylum Pseudomonadota; class Betaproteobacteria; order Burkholderiales; family Oxalobacteraceae; genus Janthinobacterium; species Janthinobacterium foliorum. The sequence goes on from NZ_CDXDQE010000003.1 coordinate 140,185, forward strand.
CGCAGCTGGCCGAGCTGTACCTGACCAAGCAGGTGGAGTTGCGCGCCGATGCGGAAAGCCACGCGATCCTGGCCGCCGCTGCCTACCCGCACCTGGTGCCCGCCACCGAGGAAGACTGGTCCACCGAGTACCTGGCGGCGATTTTGTCGGTGAAGGTCGTCGATGGCATCGACGAGGCGATGGACCATATCAACCGGTATTCGTCCAAGCACACGGAGTCCATCATCACGGAAGACTACAGCGATGCGCTGCGCTTCCTGCGCGAAGTCGATTCGGCCTCCGTCATGGTGAACGCCTCGACGCGCTTCGCCGACGGTTTCGAGTATGGCCTGGGCGCCGAAATCGGCATCTCGAACGACAAGCTGCATGCGCGCGGTCCCGTGGGGCTGGAAGGCCTGACCTCGCTCAAATACGTGGTCTTTGGCCACGGTGAAGTGCGCAAGTAACTCTTTCGCGGGCGGCCCGCGAGGCAGCCCGCGCTCTCCTTCCACGCTATCTCTGACACTGGGAACCCCATGCTCTTTCTCTGGATTAAAGCCTTCCACATCTTCTTCGTCATTTCCTGGTTCGCCGGACTGTTTTACCTGCCGCGCATCTTCGTGAACCTGGCGACGGAGACGGAAACGGTGGCCACGGAGCGCCTGCTGCTGATGGCGCGCAAGCTGTACCGATTCATGTCCCTGCTGGCGCTGCCGGCGATGGTGCTGGGACTGGCGCTGATGTGGATGCTGTATGGCGGTGGCGAAGGCCGCATGAAGATGCCGGGCTGGATGCACGCCAAGCTGACCTTCGTGGTGCTGCTGCTCGGCTACCACCACGCCTGCGGCGCCATCCTGCGCAAGTTTGAAAAAGGCCTGAATAAACGCAGCCACACCTGGTTCCGCTATTTCAACGAAGTGCCAGCGCTGATGCTGCTGGCCGTCGTCGTGCTGGTCGTGGTCAAGCCGTTCTAAGGAGACGAGATGAGTGCAAGCCAGAACAAGGTGGTCCAGTATTTTTTTGCGCCCCATTCGCCATGGACCTACCTGGGTCACGCCCGCCTGATGGCCATCGCGGCCAAGACGGGCGCGCAGATCGACGTGCGGCCCTTCGACCTGGGCAAGGTCTTCAGCGTCTCGGGCGGCCTGCCGCTGGCCAAGCGCGCGCCGCAGCGCCAGGCCTACCGCCTGGCCGAACTGGCGCGCTGGTCGGCCTTCCTGCAAGTGCCTTTGAATCTGCAGCCGAAATTTTTCCCCGTCTCGCCGGAAGCGGCGGCCAAGTTGATCATCGCCACGCGCCTGGCGCATGGCGTGGAAGCATCGCTGAACCTGGCGCACGCCATCATGCGCGGACTGTGGGCGGAAGAGCGCAATATCGGCGACGAAGAAACGCTGGTGCAGATCGCGCTTGACGCGGGTTTCGAAGGCCGCCAGTTGCTGAAAACGTCGGAGACGGCCAGCGTGCAGGCGGAATACGACGCCAACACCGAAGCGGCCACCGCCGCTTCCGTCTTCGGCTCGCCGTGGTACATCGTCGATGGCGAAGGCTTTTGGGGCCAGGACAGGCTCGACTTTGTCGAGCGCGCGCTGGAGAAATCGTAAACAAAAAAGCAGGATGTAGGTCGGATTGGCGCCGCGCGCGTCATCCGACCAGCTCAGTCAGCGGCGCATGTCGGCTGGCAGTGAAGTAAGTCAGCAGTAGTTTTAGCAGAGTAGTTTTTTAATGCAGTAAAAAGTAACGACACCCGCAGGCACCGTCGCGAGCGGATCGCCGCTTGTCCGAGAAGCGCAGCCGTACGAAGGTACGGCGAGCATCGCCGGGCGAGCGTCGTGCCGCGCAGCAGGTGCCTGCGGGTGTTCACTACAACGGATAAAAGGTACACCATGGCTTCATATTTTTGCCCATGCCCGCGCGGCATGGAAGCGGCGCTGGCCGAGGAACTGGGCGAGATCGCCCAGGATAGTTCGACCATGAAGGTCCACAACCAGGTGCCGGGCGGCGTCCACTGCTCGGGCGACCTGCTCGATGCCTACCGCATCAACCTGCATTCGCGCATCGCCTCGCGCGTGCTGATGCGCATGGCCCATTCCGGCTACAAGACGGAAAATGATATCTATGACCTGACCCTGGCGCAGCCTTGGGAAGACTGGTTCGGCGTGCATCACACGATCCGCGTCGACGTCACGGCCGTCAAGTCGCCGCTGCGCAGCCTGGAATTCACCACCTTGAAGATCAAGGATGCGATCTGCGACCGCTTCCGCGACCAGTTCAACGAGCGCCCGTCGGTCAACACCAAGACGCCGGACATGCGCATCGTCGGTTTCCTCGACGCGCACACGTTCACAGTTTACCTCGATACCTCGGGCGAAGCCCTGTTCAAGCGCGGCTGGCGCGAAGAGACGGGCGACGCGCCGCTGCGCGAAAACCTGGCCGCCGGCCTGCTGCGCGTGTCCGGCTGGAAGCCGGGCATGGTGCTGTTCGACCCGATGTGCGGTTCCGGCACCATCCTGGCAGAAGCGGCGCAGATGCTGCAGGGCATACCACCAGGCGCTGCGCGCCAGTTCGCGTTTGAAAACTTCCACGACTTCGATCCGGCGCCGTGGAATGCCATGAAAAACGCCATCAAGGCCAATCCGCTGCCGGCCGAGCCGACCATCTTCGGCAGCGATATTTCGGGCGACATGGTGGCCATGACGCGCCACAACCTGCGTTGCGCCGGCGTGCGCTTCGAGGTGCCGCTGAAACAGATCGAGGCGCAGGAAGTCAAGCCGCCAAGCGAGGTGCCAGGCATCATGCTGACCAACCCGCCGTACGGCGAGCGTATCGGCGTGCGCGGCGACAGCACCATCCCGGAAGATGAATTGTCGACCTCCTTCTATTCGGCCATGGGCACCACCCTGAAGCAGCGCTTCGCCGGCTGGACCGTGTTCCTCTTCACGGCCGACCTGGGCCTGCCCAAGCTGCTGCGTCTGAAGGAAGCGCGCAAGACGCCATTCTTCAACGGTGCGCTGGAATGCCGTCTGTTCCGCTTCGATATGGTCGCCGGCTACAACCGTAGAGAAGAAGCCAAACCAAAAAACATCTGATTAAACCTGCTGCGCGTTGCCACTTGCGGCTTGCGATGCTCACCGTACTTTCGTACGGTTGCGCTTCTCGGCCACACCGGCGACCGCTCGCTACGGTTTTCTCAGATGTTTTACGCGCTAAAAAATGCTGTATCACGCGTGCGGACTCATGCCGGTCCGCGCGCCACTTGGACCCGCCATGTTTCCCACCCCACCGGCCGATGTGCCGCCAGACCCGGTTACGCCCGTTCCGCCGCCCACTCCCAGCCACATGGCGCCCCTGAGCCGCGGTGCGCTGGCGATGATGCTGGCCGGCCTGTCGATGCTGGGGCCTTTGTCGATCGACACCTATCTGCCCGCGTTCGGCGCGATCCAGGGTTCGCTGCAGGCCTCGCCGCTGGAAGTGCAGCAGTCGCTGACGTTCTACATGCTGGCCTTTGCCGGCATGGTGCTATGGCATGGCGCGATCTCGGATACCTTCGGCCGGCGCAATGTCATTCTCGTGTCCCTGCTGATGTTTTCCATCGGCTCGCTGGGCTGCGCCTCGGCGCACACGGTGCATTACCTGTGGTTCTTCCGCATCATGCAAGGCGTTTCGGCCGGTGCGGGCGTGGTAATCAGCCGCGCCATCATCCGCGACCTGTACTCGGATGCGGCGGCGGCGCGCCTGCTGTCGCTGGTGACGATGATCTTTTCCATCGCCCCCGCCGTGGCGCCCATCCTGGGCGGCTGGATCGTCATCTGGTTCGACTGGCGCTCGATCTTCCTGTTCCTCGCCTTTTACACGGTGGTGCTGCTGGCGTTCTGCTACTGGCGCCTGCCGGAAACCCTGCCGTTGGAAAAGCGCCAGCCCTTCAATCCCCGCTTCCTGGCATCGAGCTATGGCCAGATCCTGCGCTCGCCCCTGTTCCACATCAAGGCCGGCATCGTCGCTCTCAACTTCGCGGGCCTGTTCCTGTTCATCACGGCCGCGCCGGAAATGCTGCCCAAGCAGCTGGGCCTGGGGCCGTCGCAGTTCGGCTGGCTGTTCATCCCCTGCGTGAGCGGCATCTTCCTCGGCGCCGCGGCGGCCAACCGCATCGCCGGCAAGGTCACGTTCGCGCGCCAGATCGGCATCGGTTTTACTTTCCTGCTGTGCGCCGCCAGCGTCAATGTGGTGTTCCACCTGTTCCTGCCGCCGTCGCTGCCATGGTCGGTGCTGCCCCTGTTCTTCTACACCTTCGGCATGTCGCTGGTGGGGCCGGGCGCAACCTTGCTGGCGCTGGACCTGTTCCCGCATATCCGCGGCACGGTGGCCTCGTGCCAGTCGTTTGCCAGCACCCTGCTGGGCGCGGTGGTCGCGGGCGTGATTTCGCCGCTGCTGTCCGGTTCCGTGCTGTGGCTGGCGTCGGGCCAGCTGGCATTTACCGGCCTGGCGCTGGCGCTGTGGCTGATTTCGCGCCGCTTCCGCCACCGCTTGCTGGGCCCCTTGAAGCGATAAGTTTCCACTGCAGAACGCTGGATTTATTTCAACTTAATTTTCTATATTGCAAGTAATATCCGGCGCTTATGATAAGATGACTTTTTTCCCGGCATCCTCTCAGGCAGTCTATTTTTTGGTTACAGGAGTGGAGGATTCCTCTGAACGTGGCCGCGCTTCGCTGCTGAGCGCTCTTCCTTATCGAACCGGCAATGCCTGATACGATGCATCAATCCGATCAAGATATTCGCAATCGCCTGCTGATTGCCCGCCTGCCGGCCATGCCGCAGATTCTCCTCAAGCTGATCGCCCACCTGCAGGCCGACGATGCCGGCATGCCGGAACTGGCTGCCCTGATCGCCAAGGATGCGGGCATGACCAGCAAGATCCTCGGCGTGGCCAACAGCTCCGCCTACCACCGCCAGGGCAAGGTCGTCAGCCTGGAACAGTCGCTCGTGTCGCTGGGCACGGACATGATCAAGACCCTCGTCATCAGCGAATCCGTGTTCCAGACCTTTAACAGCTTTCCGCATTCCGGCAGCACCGACTTGCGCGCCTTCTGGAAGCATTCGCTGTCGGCCGCCGTCATGGCACGCGCGCTGGCCAAGGCCATGGCGTATCCGCACGCGGAAGAAGCCTACCTGGCCGGCTTGCTGCACAACGTGGGCCGCCTGGCCTTGCTGGCCACGGCGCCGAAGGAATATGCCTTCAACTTCACGGCGCGCGACGATGCGGCCCTGTGCGCGGTGGAGCAGCGCACCTTGCAGATCACGCATGCCGAAGCGGGCGCCTGGCTGATCGAACGCTGGCACCTCGATTCCTTCTTGGCCGACAGCGTGCTGTATCACCATGAACCGCTGGCGCGCCTGGAAGCGAGCCATCCCCTGATCCGCATCGTGCGCCTGGCGCATCTGCTGTGCTGCCATGCCGACGATGTCGAGTCCATCACGCAGGCGGCACGCCTGTGCGCGCTGGACGAGGAAGTGCTGGAAAGCCTGATCGGCAGCGTCGCGCGCCAGGTGGAGCAGGCCGCGCAGCACCTGGGCATCGACCTGGCCGGCGCCGACGATATCGTCGTGCCGCCCGCGTTTGCGCCGCCGCCCGTCGATCCGGTTCAGCAGCGCCTGTCCGACGAAGTGCGCAACATGGTGCTGGTATCGGAAATGGGGCAGACCTTCGCCCGCCAGCAGGGCGAGACGCAGCTGCTGGAAGCCATCACGCGCTCGGCGCGCATCCTGTTCGATTTCGAAACCACCGTCATCCTGCTGCAAAACCCCACCGGCCACGCGCTCGTCGGCGTGGCGGCGGGCGAACAGCAGCAGCGCCTGGCCGGCTTTTCCATTCCGCTGGCCCGGGGCGGGCCGCTGGCCGCGTCGTCGCTGGAATGCCAGCCGGCCTTTTTGAAGCGCGACATGCCCGCGCTGGGCATCGTCGAGGAGCAGCTGTTCCGCATCCTCGGCACGGACAGTCTGGTGTGCCTGCCGCTGGTGGCGGGCCAGCGCAGCCTGGGCGTGCTGATAGGCGGCGTGGCGGCGTGGCAGATTCCCGCCTGCCAGAAGCGCGAAGGCTTCCTGCGCGCCTTCGGCAACCAGGCCGCCAGCGCGCTGGAAACGGCGATCAGCGCGCGTGGCATGGCGCGGCGCCAGCTCGATCACGTGGCCGAGGAATACCGCGAAGCGTCGCGCCGCGTGGTGCATGAAGTGAACAATCCGCTGTCCATCATCAAGAACTACCTGAGCGTGCTCGATCACAAGCTGGAGAAACAGGAACCGGTGGCGGGCGAAATGTCGATCCTGAACGAGGAGATCGACCGGGTCGGCCAGTTGATCAACGGCCTGGCCGATCTGCAGCCGGTGGCGGCGGGCGGCGTCACCGACAGCGCGCGCGTGGTCGACGACGTGCTGCGGCTGTTCCGCGCCACGCAGTTCCTGCCGGCGAAGGTCGAAGTGGTCACGCGCATGCACGATGCGCCCAGCGAGGTGGAAGCCGACGCCGACACGCTCAAGCAGATCCTGCTCAACCTGCTGAAAAATGCCGTCGAAGCCTTGCCCGACGGCGGGCGCATCGAGGTGACGAACCGTGGCCACGTTAACCGCGACCGGCGCCTGTACCTGGAACTGTGCGTCAGCGACAATGGCGCCGGCTTGTCGCCCGAGGTACTGGCCAATCTGTTCTCGCCAGTACGCAGCAGCAAGGAAGGCGCGCATCATGGCCTGGGCCTGTCCATCGTGCATGACCTGGTCACGCGCCTGCATGGCGTGATCGGCTGCCGCAGCAGCAAGTCCGGTACCTCGTTTGAAATCCTGCTGCCCATTCCCCAGCCGCAGAGCGCCGCCGCATCCAGCGCGCTGCCCGCGCCCGGCAAGACCGCCTTATCTTCGTAACGTCCATGAACTCCTCCGCTACTCCGTTTGACCTGGAAAACAGTCCGCGCATCCTGCTGGTCGATGATGAACCGCGCCTGCTCGCCTCCCTGCACGAACTGCTGAAGGGCCTCGGCTACCAGCTGTATACGGCCACCTGCGGCAGCGAGGCGCTGGCGCAGCTGTCGAAACTGCGCTTCGACCTGATCCTGCTGGACCTGCGCCTGCCCGACATGAGCGGCCATGAAATCATGGACCATATCAACCGGCGCGGCATCGAGGGCGACGTGATCGTCATGAGCGGCGATGTCGGCATCGAGGCGGCCATCGGCGCCCTGAAACGCGGCGCCTACGACTACCTGCGCAAGCCGTACAGCCGCGAGGAGCTGCTCAAGACGGTGGAAAACGCGCTGCAGAAGCGCAAGCTGGCGCTGGAGAACGAGCGCATCGCGCTGCAGCTGGAAAATTCGGAAAAGATGTACCGCTACCTGGTCGACAGCTCGCCCGACATCATCTACACCCTGAACCACGAGGGCCGCATCACCTTCATCAACGACCGCGTGCACCAGCTGCTGGGCTTTAGCCGCGAAGAGCTGATCGGCAGCCATTACTCGATCCTCGTGCACGACGAAGACCAGGAGCGCGCGCGCTATGCCTTCAGCGAGCGCCGCATCGACGAGCGCTCCTCGCGCAATGTGGAACTGCGCCTGAAGTGCCATAGCGGCAGCGGCAGCGACCGGACTTTCAGCAATACCCTGATGACGATCCCCCTCAATTCGATCGGCATGCACAGCCTCGATCACGAAGCGAGGAAGCAGGAATATTTCGGCACCTATGGCGTGGCGCGCGACATTACCGACCGCAAGCGCGCCGAAGAGGTGATCTCTTACCAGGCCTACCATGACATTCTGACGGACCTGCCGAACCGCATGCTGTTCAAGGATCGCCTGGGCCTGGCCGTGATCCAGGCGCGCCGCAAGCTGACGGAACTGGCCGTGATGTTCATCGACCTGGACCGCTTCAAGCTGGTCAACGATACGCTTGGCCACGTGAAGGGCGACGAACTGCTGCAGCAGGTGGCCCTGCGCCTGAAGGATTGCCTGCGCCGCGGCGATACCCTGGCGCGCCAGGGCGGCGATGAATTCACCATCGTGCTGCCCGAGCTGCGCGACCGCCAGGATGCGCGCCTGATCGCCGACAAGTTCCTCGAATGCCTGCACCAGCCCTTCGACCTCGATGGCAACCAGGTGCACATTTCCGCGTCCATCGGCATCGCCATCTATCCGGGCGACGGCGAGACCATCGATGAGCTGTTGCGCCATGCCGACATCGCCATGTACCAGGTCAAGGCGCTGGGCAAGAACGGCCACAGTTTTTATCACGAGTCCATGCTCGACGTGTCGCACCAGAAGATCGCGCTCGAACAGAGCCTGCGCAAGGCGCTGGAACTGAACCAGCTGGAGATGTATTACCAGCCGCAGGTGGACGTGACGACGGGCCGTATCGTCGGCGCCGAAGGCCTGATGCGCTGGAATCATCCGCAGCGCGGCTTGCTGACGGCCGGTGAATTCCTGCCCTTCGCCGAGGAAAACGGCTTGATGCTGCCGATCTCGGACTGGATGCTGGGCGCCCTGTGCCGCGACCTGCTGCAGTGGAATGCGGCAGGCGGCGAGGCCGTGCGCCTGTCGCTGAATCTGTCGCCGCAATACCTGGACCGCGGCGACTTTTTCGAGAAGATGCGCGGCGCCCTGACGCGCTATGGCATTGCACCGGAAAAGATCGAAGTGGAGATCACGGAAAACATCTGCATCCGCAATCCGCAATATGCCATCGAGCAGTTGAACAAGCTGTGCCAGCTGGGCGTCTCGGTGGCCATCGACGATTTCGGCACCGGCTATTCCTCGCTGTCGTATTTGCACCGTTTCCCCATCCACACCATCAAGATCGACCAGTCGTTTGTGAAGGAAATCCACGACGAGCACGGACACTATCCCGTGATCCTGGCCATCATCTCGATCGCGCGCGGGCTGGGCTTGCACCTGATCGCCGAGGGCGTGGAAACGGAAGGCCAGGCGCGCTACCTGCAGGACAAGGGCTGCACCACGATGCAGGGGTATCTGTACCACCGGCCCATCTCGCTGGGCAGCTTCATCGCCGTGCTGCAGGAGCAGAACCGCCTGATCGCCGGCAGCGCATCCGGCACGCCGCAGGCGCTGGCCATCGAGGCCTGATCCATGCCTGTTGCCGCTCCCCGCTACACGGCCGCGCATTACACGGCCGACTATCTGCGCCTGAAAGGCCTGGCCGAGAAGGGCAATGCGAATGCCCAGCACAGCCTGGGCTTCATGCATTTCAATGGCCAGGGCGCCGAGCAAAGCTATGCGCTGGCCCTGCACTGGTATGGCCTGGCTGCGGCGCAAGGGCTCGAACATGCGCAATACAACCTGGGCGTGATGTGCCAGAAGGGGCAGGGCGTGGCGCAGGATTTTGGCCAGGCCGCGCACTGGTACCAGCAGGCGGCCGAACAGGGCTACGCGGCGGCGCAGTACAACCTGGGCTGGCTGTATGCCAAGGGCCAGGGCATTGCGCAGGATAGCGGCCAGGCCATGCTGTGGTTCAGCCGCGCGGCGGAGCAGGGCGACGCGGGCGCGCAGAATAACCTGGGCATGATGTATGACAACGGCAAGGGCGTGCCGCAGGATTTCGTGCAAGCCGTCTCCTGGTACCGCAAGGCGGCCGTGCAAGGCTATGCGCGCGCGCAGTTCAACCTGGGCCTGCGCTATGACAATGGCCAGGGCGTGCGCCAGGACCGCCAGCAGGCGACGGCCTGGCTGCGCAAGGCGGCCGAGCAGGGATATGCGCCGGCCCAGTTCAACCTGGCGCTGCGCTATGAAAATGGCGACGTGCTGCCGCAGGATAGCCAGCAGGCGATTGCCTGGTACCGGCGCGCGGCCGAGCAGGGCCACGCCAGCTCGCAATTCAACCTGGGCCTGATCTATGACAATGGCCTGGGCGTGCCGTGCGATAAACAGGCGGCGCTGGAGTGGTACGAGAAGGCGGCGGGACTTGGCCATGCGGCGGCCCAGCACAACCTGGGCCTGCACCACGAGCATGGCGCGCACGATTACACGCAGGCGCAGGCGTTTTACCGCCAGGCTGCGGAACAGGGATTCCCCGCCGCCCAGTACCAGTTGGGCCTCCTGTACGAACATGGCCAGGGCATGCCGGAGGATGCGCAGCAAGCCGCGTACTGGTACCGCAAGGCGGCCGAACAGGGCCACGTGCGGGCGCAGTTCGACCTGGGCCTGCGCCATGAGAATGGCCAGGGCGTGCCGCAGGATCTGGCGCTGGCGCTGGAGTGGTACCGCCGCGCGGCGGAGCAGGATTACGCGCCGGCGCAGTACATGCAGGGCACCCTGCACGACCGCGACGATGGCCCGGCGCCGGACAGCCAGCTGGCCTGCGCCTGCTACTGCCGCGCCGCCGCGCAAGGCCACAGCCTGGCGCAGTTCGCGCTGGGCCTGCGGCATGACAATGGCCAGGATGTGCCGCAGGACTATGCCGCCGCCTGGGACTGGTATGCGCTGGCCGCGCGCCAGGGCCACGCGCGGGCCCAGTTCAACCTGGGCCTGATGGCCGCCAGCGGCCAGGGCGGCCCGCTCGACTTGCAGCAGGCGTATATCTGGCTGTCGATGGCAGTGGCGGCCGGCGTGGCTGGCGCGGAAAAATCCCTGCGCCAGACGGCGGCGCGCATGCGTGAAACCGATTTGATCCAGGTGCGCCAGCGCCTGGAAGCGCTGGCCGATTAGCGCCCGTTAAAAGTCGTAGCGCGCGCTGGCGCCCACCGTGCGCGGCTGGCCTGCCGACGCCGCATAGGCATTCGTCCCCACGCCCGTCAGACCGAGGAAGTAGCGCTTGTCGAACAGGTTGCGCGCCCACAGCGAGAAATCCCAGCGCGCGTCGCCCTGGCCCACGCGCCAGCCCACGCTGGCGTTGGCCAGGCCATAGCCGGGCAGGCGCGAATAGCGCGAGTTGTTGATGTCGCCGAAGCTGTCCGAACGCAGCGCCAGGTTGGCATTGGCGTACTGCTCCACCTGCGCGCCGAGTTTCTGGCGCCACTGCACGCTGGTATTCAAGATCCATTTTGGCGCGCCATTGACGCGGTTGCCGGCGATGCTGCGGCTGCCCTTGCCGTAGCCTTGCAGGGGATTGAGCGGATTGCCCAGGTCATTGAAGGTTTCGAACGGCGTCGGTCCCGTGCCGTTGTCGAAGGTGGCGCTGGTGTAGGCGCCGTTGACGGCCAGTTCCAGCTGGCGCGACAAACGGGCGCGCGCATCGAATTCGAAGCCCTTGCTGGTCAGGTCGCCGATGTTCGTCAGCACGCCGATATAGCTGGCCAGCGGCGCATACGGCACGTTCGTGACGCCCTGGTAGTCCTTGACCTTGGTGATGAAGACATTCGCGTTGACGGTGAGTCGGCTGTCCAGCCAGGCCGTCTTGATGCCCAGGTCCAGGTTGCGCGCCTTTTCCGGCTCGATGATGATGGATTGCACGCCAAAGGCCGAGCCGACGGAGGCGACGCCGTTGACGTTGTAGCCGCCCGATTTTTCGCCCTGCGACAGGGTGGCATAGGTCAGCACATCGCGCTCAAGCCGGTAGCTGGCGTTGAGCAGGCTGGCCACGTTCTTGTCGGTGCGGCTCAATTTGCCGGAGTCCCAGAAAGCGAAGATCGGATAAGCCGTGTACGGGGAAGGATTGCCCAGCGCGTTTTGCACCACGCGCCCCTGCTTGCGTTCGGAGTTCAGGCGCAGGCCCGCGCTCAAGTCCAGCCTGGGCGCGAGATGCCAGGTTTCCTGTCCGAATACGGCGTAGCTGTCCGTCTGCGCTTCGCCATTGCCCGACATCAGATTGTTGTTCGGGTAGCCGCCGCCCGAGACGGCGGACGCCAGTGGCCCCGTGTCGTAGTGGTTGTAGCTGGCCGTCTTCTGGTGATAGAAGTAGGCGCCCAGCACATAGTCGTAGGATTTGCCCGTCGGCGACGCCAGGCGCAGCTCTTGCGAGAACTGGTGCTCGCTGGTGCTGAAGCCGCCGGTCAATGCTTTCAAATCGCTGGAATCGAGGTCGTTCTTCGGTTCGAAACGCCAGTCGCGCCAGGCCGTGATCGACGTCAGCGCATAGGCATCGGCACCGCTGCCGATCTTCCAGTTCGCCTCTGCCGAGACGGCGTTTTGCCGTACCTTGGCTTGCTGCTCCTCGTCGATGCTGACGTTGTAGTCGTAGGGATTGAAGATGACCTTGCTCGCCCCCTTGGCTTGCAGCCACAGGCCGTAGCTGGTGGCGTTGGTGGGCAGGCTGCCGCCGGCCGCGCCCCGGTTCAGGGGGCCGTAGGCGTACGGCACCAGGGTGCCGGTGCTGGAATTCTCTTCATTGTGTTCGGCGATCAGGCGCAGGCTGAAATTTTGGCTCGGCCTGATCAGCGCCTGCGCGCGCACGCCCTTGCGGTTGATTTCATTGAAGCGGCGATTGTCCTGCAGATTTTTCAGCCAGCCATCGTCGTGCGTGTCGTAGGCGGCGATGCGCACGGCTACCGTGTCGCTGACGGGACCCGAATATCCTCCCTTGAACTGGCGGTAGCCGCGCTGGCCCAGCGACACTTCCAGGTGGCCTTCGCGCTCGAAGGCGGGCAGGCGCGTGCTGATATTGAGCACGCCGGCCGTGGTGTTCTTGCCGAACAGCGTGCCTTGCGGGCCGCGCAGCAGGTCGACCTGCTCCAGGTCCAGCAGGTCGAACACGGCCTGGCCGGGACGGCCCAGGAAGACGTTGTCCAGGTAAATGCCGACACTGCCTTCCAGGCCTTCATTGGCCGTGTTGTTGCCGATGCCGCGCACGGCCACGCTGGACTGGCGCGCATGCAGAAATTGCGAGGTGACGTTGGGCAGCGCCTGCTGCAAGTCCTGTACCTGATACAAGCCTTGGGCTTCGAGCTGGGCGCCGCTGACGACGGTAATCGGCGCCGGCACGTCCTGCGCCTTTTCCTGGCGCCGGCGTGCCGTGACGGTGATGCTTTGCACTTCGCCGCCATCGTGCACGGCGGGTTCGCCGGCGGCTGGCAGATCATCGGCACGCGCAGCGCCGAGGGGGCCGAAGACGGCGGCGATCAGCAGTGCGCCGGAAGTCAGTGCGAGGGGATGGTTTTTCTTGGACATCGTTAAGCCTGTTTTTAGCGTGATGATCGGTGTTTTTTACAAGGGCTGCAACTGGTGTTGTGCCACTTTGCCCAGGTCGCGCCGGTAGTAGCGCAGCGCCAGCAGCAAGGTGCCCAGCTGCAGCGCGCCGCCGGCCAGCGCCAGGACCAGCAGGGCGTCATTGAGGCCGAAGCGGTTCGACAGCAGGCCCGCCAGCACGGGGCCGGGCACGGAGCCGAGCAAATGCAGGGTGACGACGGCGCAGGTGGCGGAGAAGGGGCGGAAGGCCGGGTGCACGAGTTCCTGCGTCATCGCCAGCGGTCCCGTACCGGCGGCCGAGACGACAAAGGCGCCCGCGATCACCAGGCCGTACTGCCATGCCAGGCCCTGCACGATGCCGAAGGCGCTGCCCAGCATGGCGGTGGCGGCCAGCGAGGCGGCGATGGGGAACAGCAGCTTGGCCAGTTCGTTGCGGCGGTTGTAATGGTCCATGACCCAGCCACCGAGCGGCACGCCGACGATCGACAGCAGCATCACGCCGCTGGTCATGAAGGATGCCTGCTGCACCGGGATATCGTGGAAGCGGTTCAGGTAGGTGGGCAGGAAGAATACGGCCGGCACCCATTGCAGGGTGCCCATGGCCGCGCTCAGGTAGGCGAACACCAAGGACGGCGTGCCGGCGATGACGGCCAGGCGGCCGCGCAGCGCCGGTTCGGCGGGGGATTTGGCGGCAATCTGGCGCACGCTGACGGTCTGGTAATCCTGGCCGCGGTACAGCCACACGGCGATCAGCAGGCCGGGCAGGGCCATGATGCCCAGCGCGTGGCGCCAGCCGTAGTGCGTGGCGACATAGCCGCCCAGTGCCACGCCCAGCGCCATGCCGATCGGCTGCGCGGAGGAGAACAGGCCCAGGGCCAGCTGGCGCCGGCGCTTGGGGAAGGCGGCGCTGATCCAGGTGTAGGCAACTGGCGCGTAGCCCGCCTCGCCGGCCCCCACCAGGGCGCGGCTGGCGGCCAGCTGCGTGACGCTGCCCGCCAGGCCGCCGGCGGCCGACGCCAGGCTCCAGACGACGCCCATGATGCTGGCCGTCTTGACGCGGCTCCAGCGCTCGATGGCGATCGAGGCGGGAAACGCGCACAGCACCATGCCCAGGGTCAGGATGGAACTGAGCATGCCGGCAGTGGCGTCCGTGATGTGCCACTCGGCCTTGATGGCGGGGATCAGCGCGGCGAGGATCATGCGGTCGGCGAAGTCGAACACCATCAGCAGGCAGAGCAGGCTGAAAGTCTGCGCCGTGCGGCGCCGGCCGAACAGGTAGTCGTTCGCTGGCGTGGCGGCAGGGGGCGATGCTGGCGCTGGCGGCGTCGCGGGCAGGACGGCGGCGCTCATGCTGCCAGTCCCAGTGGCCGGGCCAGGCCCAGGTGTTCGCGCAGGGTATGGCCGCTGTATTCGGTGCGGAACAGGCCGCGCCTTTGCAGTTCCGGGATCACCAGGTCGACGAAGGCTTCCAGGCCATGCGGGAAAGTGGGCGCGAGGATGTTGAAGCCGTCGGCGGCGCCGTTCTCGAACCATTCCTGCAGCTGGTCGGCGATGGAGGACGGCGTGCCCCAGATGACGCGGTGGCCGCGTGCCCCGGCGGCGCGCTGGTAGACCTGGCGCAAGGTCAGCTTGTCCTTTTTTGCCATGTCGATGAACAGCTGCACGCGGCTTTGCCAGCCTTCGCCCAGGGGCAGCTCGGGGAACGGTTCGTCGAGCGGATATTTGCTCAGGTCGACGCCCGTCAGTCCCGACAGCAGGCCCAGGCCGATGACAGGGTCGATCAACTCTTGCAGCTGGTCATAGCGGGCCTTGGCCTCCTCCTCGGTGGCGCCGATGATGGGCATCACGCCCGGCAGGATCAGCAATTCGTCGTTGCCGCGGCCGTGCTGGGCCAGGCGGGCCTTCAGACCGCTGTAGAAGGCTTGCGCGCCGGCCAGGGTCTGCTGCGCCGTAAACACCAGTTCGGCCGTGGCGGCCGCCAGTTCCTGGCCATCCTCGCTGGAGCCGGCCTGTATCAGCACGGGATAGCCCTGCACGGGACGCTGCGATTGCAGGGCGCCGCGCAGCTTGAAGTATTTGCCTTCGTGCTCGAGGACTTTCAGCTTGGCCGGGTCGAAGAAATTGCCGCTGGCCTGGTCGAACAGGTAGGGGTCATCGCCCAGGCTGTCCCACAGGCCCTTGACGACATCGACATATTCGCGCGCGCGCTGGTAGCGCTCCGTGTGCGGCACTTGCGCGGACAGGCCGAAGCTCTTCGCCTCCCAGTCGGTGCCCGAGGTGACGAGGTTCCAGCCGGCGCGCCCGCCGCTGATATGGTCGAGCGAGGCGAACTTGCGCGCCAGGTGGAACGGGTGCAGATAGGTGACGGAGGTGGTGGCGACCAGGCCGATATGCTCGGTGGCGCCGGACAAGGCAGCCAGCAGGGTCAGCGGCTCAAAATAATAGGGCAGGGCGGCGCGCGCCAGCAGCGCGGGCGGGCCTTCGGGAAAGCCTACCGTGTCGGCAAAGAAGATGGCGTCGAACTTGCCCCGCTCCGCCACGCGCGCCAGGTGCTTCAACGGCTCCAGCCGCGTTGCTTCTGCCGGGTCGACATCGGGATGACGCCAGGCGGCAATGTGATGCCCGACACCCTGCAAAAATGCCCCCAACCGCATTTGTCGCTTGCTACTGCTCATGAGCCGTTCCTTGAAAGAAATGAATACAGGCCCAGAGCGTAGCTAGAGTGTTAACTTTGACGAACGAATATAAGTGGATATGGATATGCGTTTCCTCCACCTCCACGCCTCCTTCAGAGGCCAGCAAGACGCAGGCCACTGACCGCATCCCGTCCACGACCGTTCAAACGTGCGCGAATACAACAGAATGTGTTGTATCGTGCGCTCCCGCGCCAGTGCGCAGGTGAATTTCTTGCGCGACAAAAAGCGTGGATGCGGCTGCGGTTTGATATGCTGAGGGACAAGAATCGCCCGATGCGCCGCTGGCTTTTAAACAAAGGATGAATATGCGCCTGAACTCTCTTCCCGGCCGCCGTGCCGCCATCGCGTGCGCCGTGGCGCTGTGCTCGTCCATGGCTGGCGCTGCCAACCCGCTCGCGGCCCTCAGCAATCAGGAAGCCAGCAGTGGCCTCAAGGCGGCGCTCGATGCGGGGTCCGCCGCCGCCGTGGCCAAGCTGGGTGTCGAAAACGGCTTCCTGAACAATGACAAGGTCAAGATCAAGCTGCCGGGCATCCTGGAGCAGGCCAAGCCTCTGCTGAAGATGACGGGGCGCGGCCAGCAGCTGGACGACCTGGTGGTGTCGATGAACCGCGCCGCCGAATCGGCCGTGCCCATGGCCAAGCCCTTGCTGCTCGATGCGGTGAAATCGATGAGCGTGACGGATGCCAAGAATATCCTGTCCGGCGGCGATACCTCGGTGACGGACTTTTTCCGCCAGAAGACGTCGGCGCCATTGGCCGTCAAATTCCTGCCGATCGTAAAATCCGTCACGGACCGCTCCGGCCTGGCCAGCAAATACAACAGCACCATGAGCCAGATCGGCAAGACGGGACTGGTGCCGCAGCAGCAGTCGACAGTGGAAGGCTATGTGACCGACCGCGCGCTCGATGGCCTGTACCTGATGATCGGCGAGGAAGAAAAAGCCATCCGCAGCAATCCGTTAGGCTATGGCAGCAAGATTATCGGCAAAGTCTTCGGTAGCTTGAAGTGACTGTTTTAGCGTCTTGCAGTCCTGCAGGCAGCGTGGGCGCAGTGTGGAAAGGTGTGGCGCAAGGGAAACAAGTTAAGCATTTGCTACAAGAAAACAATGTTAGAATTCTGCGACATAAATTCCTGAGGCCATGGTGAATACACTAGTGAATACATTAGTGGCCGCTTGGGAATGCCCAGTTTTTAGCGGCGAACCGATGCGTGGCATGAAGCAATGCCCGTCGGTTGGCCTTTTTTCGTTTTATTCACGTTCCATCAGGCTCGTTGACTTTCTGAATACATTGTCAGGAATTCCAGGTGCAGGAAATTTTAGGTAGCCGGATTTGTTAAGCGTACTCAGAAAATCAATCAAATATACCTGGTGTGGCTGTCTGGTGCTTGGCGCGCCCGCGGCGATGGCGGCGACGCCGAATCATGGCGGCCAGTCGGGCTATATCAACATGCCCAGCGCCGTGGTGGAAACGGACGGTACCTTCAGCGTGGGCTATAGCTACGATAGCCCGTATGGCCAGTTGTGGGCGACGGCAAATATCCTGCCTTTCCTGCAGATGACGGGGCGCTATGTGTCGATCACGGGCATTCCCGGCTTTACCAATGTGCCGGGTGAATATGGCAGCGGCTATGGCCGCTACAAGGATAAAGTCGTCGACGGCAAATTGCGCCTGTGGACGGAAACGGAATGGATGCCGTCCGTCGCTGTCGGCATGACGGACCTGTTCGGCACCGAGTTGTTCAAGGGGCAATATGTTGTTGCCACCAAGACCTTTGGTGCCAGCAAGAATATTGAAGCGAGCCTGGGCTATGCCCACAAGCGTCCCGATGGCGTATTTGCCGGCGCACGCTGGACCCCGACGGCATTGCCGCGCTGGTCGGTGGTGGCCGAGTACGATACAACCAATTACTTGCGCGACTTCCGCGCCAGCGAAACGAATGCGGGCAAGCGCCGCAAAGGCGCTTCTGTCGGCCTGGAATACCGCTGGGGCTGGCTTGCCTTGCAAGCGGCACGCAACCGCGACCAGTTCAGCGTGAACGCGTTCATCAGCATTCCGTTTGGCGAGCGCGAGTTCATTCCCAAGGTGTATGAGCCGCCGTATTTCGTCGACGACAAGAATCCACCGCCGCTGCCCAGCAAGGCAGAGTGGCACCGCGACCCTGTTTACGGCGCCGACTTGGTGAATGCCCTCGTGAAGCAGGATTACAAGAATATCCGCGTCGAGCAGGAAGGCAATGTCCTCAGCCTGAGCCTGACCAACAGCCGCATCTCGAACATGGGCCGCGCCGTTGGCCGTGCCGCGCGCACGGCCGTCGCCTTCACGCCGCAGGGCGTGACCACCCTGCGCATCACGTATACCAAGCTGGACCAGCCGATTGCCACCTACGAATTCTTCGACCTGCCCAAGCTGAACGATTACCTGGCAGGCAGGATCGACCGCAAGGCGTTCCTCGATGTCGTGCTGCTGCGCTATCCGGAAAAGAGCGATGTCATCCGCGACGAGCAGCAAGGCTGGCTGCAGGAATTCCTCGACAAGCCGGCACCCGTCGTGGCCGCCGCACCTGTTGCCGTACCGGCGCCAGTGCCTGCCGTCACTGCTGCCACTGCCGCGCCCGACCTGGCGGCGGCCACCAGTGCGCCAGCCGCTTCCGCTCCACCGCCTGCCAAGGCCGCCGACGTCCTCAAGGATGACGGCAAGCTGGCCGTCGGCGTCGGCGTGGATGGCGACGTGGTGCAAATCAAGTCGCTGGACCGTGAAGCGAACCGTTTCAAGATCGCTCCCAAGGTCGGCTTCTTCTTCAATGATCCGAGTGGCGCCTTCCGCTATTCGATTTCGGCAGTCGCCAACTATGACCGCCGCCTGGGCGATGGCCTGTACCTGAACAGCGCCGCCAGCCTGCAATTGCTGGAAACGGTGTCGGGCGTCAAGCAGCCATCGAACAGTAACTTGCCGCACGTGCGCACGGATGTGGCGGAATACCTGCGTGGCGGGCGCTTCTCCTTGAGCCGCGTCTTGCTGAACAAATACGACAATCCCGCCGAACGCGTCTATACGCGTCTGTCGGCCGGCTTGTATGAGGACATGTTCCGCGGCGCGGGCGGCCAGGTACTGTACCTGCCGAAGGACAGCCGCTGGGCAGCCGACCTGGCCGTCGACGCCTTGCAGCAACGTGGCTACAAGGGCTTGCTCGATTCGCGTGACTACAAGACGGTGACGGCGATCGGTTCCCTGCATTACCGCTTGCCGCACGACATTACCGTGACGGCCCGGGCCGGCCGCTTCCTGGCTAAAGACACGGGCGTGCGCGTGGAGTTCAAGCGCCGCTTCCAGTCCGGCATCGAAGTGGGCGCCTGGTACACGCATACCAACGGCAACGACATTACCAGCCCGGGCACGCCATCGAAGCCCTACCAGGACCGGGGCATTTTCCTGTCCGTGCCGCTGAACAGCATGTTGCCTATGGATACGCAATCGACCGCCGGCTTCGCCATCGCACCATGGACGCGCGACGTGGGCCAGATGGTGGCCTCGCCTGGCGACCTGTACGACATGTTCGAGCGCCCGCGCGCCGACATGCATAGCTACGATGGCCTGGGCAACTTTGCCGAGCGTCCAGACGAACAGCACCTGCCTGCCGTCAATCCACCGGACCGGCCATTCGTCAGCCCATGGCCAGCCATGCGCGCGCGCCTGGAACAATCTGCCTCCGCTACGCCTAGCGTCCCTGAATGGCTTAAGGCGACGGCGGTGGTCGGCGGCGTGGTGGTCGCTTCCGCGCTGGCCGACAAACCGGTCGACCGTTTCGTCAAGAAACATGAAGATTCCAAGGTCTACCGCAACTGGGACAAGCTGGGCAAGGCCATGCCCTACGCGGCAGTGGGTGCGGCCGCGGCTGCCTTCGCCCTGGGCGATGACCGCATGCAAAATACGGGCTTGATTTCGCTGCAATCCGTTGCCGCGGCAACGGGCGTGGCGGTGGCCGGCAAATATGCATTTGGCCGCGCCCGCCCAGAGGAAGACCTCGGGGCGTGGAGCCGTGTCGGCAGCGGCAGTTCCCGCTCGAATTCCTCATTTCCTTCCGCGCATGCGGCCATCGGCTTTGCCGCCGTGACGCCATTTGCCAAGGAATACGATGCGCCATGGCTGTACAGCGTGGCGGCCGTGGGTTCCGCCGGCCGCGTCTTTGGCCGCAAGCACTGGGTCTCGGACACGGTGGCCGGCGGCATTATCGGCTATGCCATGGGCAGCTGGTTGTGGCACGCGCAGCGCGACCAGAGCAAATCGGGCCTGTCGATCACTCCCGGACCGAAGGAAATCAGCGTGACCTGGCAGGGCAAGTATTAAGCGCGCATGGCGCTCCCTTTACTCATATAACACTCATCCAGACAAAGACCAGCATGAAAAAGCAACTTCGTACTTCCCCGCCTTTCGTGAAACATGTGATTTTCTCGGCTTGCCTGCTGGCCGCAAGTTCTGCCTATGCCGTCGGGCAGGACTTTGGCGCCGGCGACGCGTCGCGCGCAGATTTGTCCCGTGCGCAATCGAACGACTTGGGTGGTAGCAGCTTGCCCAGCATTCGTAGTGGCCGCAGCGATGCACGCCAGGCAAAAAGCCTGGCTGCGAATAATCTGAGCAAGCAGGCCGCGGCGGATGCCAAGGTCGGCGCTTTCGAAGAGTATGTCGATGGCGTGACAGGCAAAAAATTGGGTATCTTCGGCAAGGAACTGTTCAGCGACGTGCCATCCACCTTTGCACCGCTCGATGGCGTCCAGGTGAACCAGGAATACGTGATCGGCACGGGCGACGAGTTGCAGGTACGCGGCTGGGGCATGGTCGATATCGATGTCAGCGCCACGGTCGATCGCAGCGGTGCGATTTTCATTCCACGCGTCGGTTCCATCAAGGTCAGCGGTGTGCAATACAAGGACTTGCAGGGGTACTTGAAGAAGGCGATCAGCAAGATCTACACCAACTTCGACCTGACCGCCAGCATTGCGCAAACGCGTGCTGTGCAAGTGTACGTGGTCGGCCATGCCGTGCGTCCAGGCACGTATACCCTCAATTCCATGAGCACCCTGCTCAACGCCCTGTTTACCTCGGGCGGACCGGACGCCACCGGCAGCATGCGCAATATCCAACTCAAGCGCGGCAAGGATACCGTCAGCACCTTCGACCTGTATGACATGCTGGTCAAGGGCGACAAGAGCCGCGATGTCACCTTGCGTGACGGCGACGTGATCTATATTCCTGAAGTGGGCCCGCTGGTGGCCCTGACGGGCAGCGTAAAACAGCCAGCCATTTTCGAGTTGAAAGGCAACGCGACGTTGGCTGATGTGATGAGCTGGGCCGGCGGCTTCGATTCGGCGGCTGAAACCAAGCAGGTGGTAGTTGAAAAGAACATCGAGAATCAATACAAAACCGTGCTGGAACTGGTGGCCGACAAGGGCATCTCCAGCAATCAGCTGGCCGGCATTGCCGTCAAGCCGGCCGATATTCTGCGCGTGTTTGCACCCGGCGCCGTACCGGTCCAGGCACAGATCCAGAATGAATACGTGCGCGTCGCCGGCGAAGCCAAGCAGAGCGGCATTTTCTTGTTGAAGAAAGGCGAAACCCTGCGCGAGCTGATCGCCCGTGTCGGCGGCGCCAATGAAAACGGCTACCTGTACGCGACACAGCTGAACCGCGAATCCGTGCGCCGCGCCCAGCAAATCAAATTGAACCAGGTGGCGGACCGTTTCGAGCGCGATCTGGAATCGAACGCCACCCAGCGCATGGCCGCAACCGGCGACAAGGAAAGCGCGGCAAAAACTGCGGCAGAAGCGGAGCAACAACGCCGTATCGTGCAAAAACTGCGCACCGTCAAGGCGGAAGGCCGCATCGTTCTCGATTTGCCAGGCGTCGACACGCAGGTCAAGAATCTTCCCGACCTGCCGCTGCAGGACGGCGACTCCATCCTGATCCCACGCCGCCCCGGCACGGTGGATGTGCTGGGCTCGGTATTCCAGCAAAACGCCTTTGTGTATCGTCCACAGCGCACGGTCAACGACTATGTGCAGCAAGCCGGCGGCATGACCTCCACGGCGGATAAGTCGGAGATGTACGTGATCCGTGCGGATGGCACGGCGCAGAGTGGCCAGGGAACGGGCTGGTTCAGCGGAATTGGCGGCACGGCGTTGAATCCTGGTGATACGGTCGTCGTGCCGGAGAAGATCGAGCGCAGCACGTTCATGCAGAGTCTGAAGGATTGGACGGCTATTTTCTATCAGTTTGGCTTGGGAGCCGCTGGCTTGAAAGTGCTGAAAGACTAGACAGAATTTATCTGGTGAACGTACAAATATTTTCTTTGATTATATTTGTTGAAAAAATTTCCAATCATGTCGAATTTTTGCTGAAAAATATTCTGGTTGAATATTATTTAAAATGAAATCGCAAGATGGAAATTGAAAATATGGATAAAAATAATGATGACTGATAAGAATGATTTTCCGAATAATCAAGCGCAGGCTGAGGCGCAAAGCGACGAAATTGGTTTGCTTGATATAGCGATTATTTTGGCAAAAAACAAAAGAAATATATTGCTGGTGACATTTTTTGCAATGCTGGTTGCGGTGGGAGTTTCGCTTTCTGTTTCCAATAAATATACTGCAAAGACTCAGGTATTGCCGCCACAGTCGAATTCCGGATCAAGTGCTTTGCTTGGGCAACTGGGCGCGTTGAGCGGATTGGCTGGTGGTGCATCGGCTCTGAAAAATCCAAATGATATTTATATAGGCATGTTAAACAGTCGGACTGTTGCAGACAATCTGATTAAACGTTTCAATTTGATGTCCGTGTATGACGTGAAATTTGCAACCGAAGCACGTAACACTCTTCAAAGAGCCAGTAGTATGGTAAATGGAAAAGACGGATTGATTTTTATTGAAGTCACCGATGAAGATCCAAAACTTGCGGCCAGCTTGGCGAATGCTTATGTAGAAGAACTTCAAAAACTGACAAAATTGCTGGCAGTGACTGAAGCATCGCAACGTAGATTGTTTTTTGAGCGGCAGTTGAAGCAGTCTAAACTGGAATTGGCCGATGCAGAAGTCGCGTTGAAACAGGTACAGGAAAAAACGGGCTTAATCAAACTGAACGAACAGGCCGAGGCGATTATTCAGGCTGCCGCTGCTCTTAAGGCGCAAATCGCAGCGAAGGAAGTTGCGCTTGGGGCCATGCGAGTCTTTTCTACAAGTAATAATCCAGAGTATATAAAGATACAACAGGAATTGATCGGATTGCGAGCTCAATTGAGCAAGCTGGAAACAGGGATGAATACGGGTAAAGGCGATATTTCGGTTGCCACCAGTGCAGTTCCTGAATTGGCGCTGGAATATACCCGTCGGGTGCGTGATGTGAAGTATCAAGAAACAATTTTTGAAATGTTGGCTAAGCAGCTGGAGATTTCTAAGGTTGATGAGGCTAAAGAAGGTTCAATATTGCAAGTGCTGGATAGTGCGGTTGTGCCTGATAAAAAATCAAAACCGGCACGCGGCGTGATAGTCATTTTTACAGGGTTTTTAGCCGCGATTTTTGCCATATTCTGGGCTTTTTTGTCGGAAGCTTTCAGGAGTTCAAAAAGCAATCCAAGGAACTTGGAAAAATTTGAGCAATTTAAAATGTTTTGCAAATGGAAAAAAGTAAAATAAATTTAGATTTTTATTTATTGATTTTCATTTTGAGATTAATTAAATTATAGGGTTTCATGAAATGAAGGCAGTCATCTTGGCGGGTGGTTTGGGTACCCGTATTAGCGAAGAAACTTCCACCAAACCAAAACCGATGGTTGAGATAGGTGGAAAACCCATTCTTTGGCATATCATGAAAAGTTATTCCGCTCATGGCGTCAATGAATTTATCATTTGCTGCGGTTATAAAGGCTATGTCATCAAGGAGTATTTCGCCAATTATTTCTTGCATACATCGGATGTGACGTTCGATATGCAGAATAATCAGATGGAAGTACATGCTCGCAATGCCGAGCCGTGGAAAGTCACGTTGGTCGATACCGGTGATGAAACCATGACGGGCGGCCGCCTGAAGCGCGTCAAGCAGTATCTGGAAGGTGAAGAGGCATTCTGTTTCACGTATGGCGATGGTGTCAGCGATGTCAACATTACGGAATCGATCGCTTTCCACAAAGCGCATGGCAAGCTCGCGACCTTGACGGCGACCCAGCCGCCTGGTCGTTTTGGTGCATTGATTTTGGATGGTCAGAAAATTAACAGTTTCCAGGAAAAACCACAGGGCGATGGCGCCTGGATCAATGGCGGTTATTTCGTGCTGTCGCCCAAAGTCATCGACTACATCGCCGAAGACAGCACCACGTGGGAAAAACAGCCATTGGAACGCCTGGCTGAAGAGGGGCAACTCGACGCCTTTTTCCACCGCGGCTTCTGGCAACCGATGGACACCCTGCGCGACAAGGTACACCTGGAAGAGTTGTGGCAATCGGGCAAGGCGCCCTGGAAGGCGGCTTGATGAATCCCGCATTCTGGCAAGGGAAGCGCGTCTTCCTCACCGGGCATACCGGCTTCAAGGGTGGCTGGCTGAGCCTGTGGCTGCAGCAGCTTGGTGCAGATGTGACCGGTTACGCGCTGGAAGCGCCCACCACGCCCAGCCTGTTTGAAGTAGCCAATGTAGCGCAAGGCATGCAGTCGATCATCGGTGACGTGCGCGATGGCGTAGCGCTCAAACGCGCGATGGAGGCCGCCCGCCCGGAAATCGTCATCCATATGGCGGCCCAACCGCTGGTGCGTTATTCCTATGTAAATCCGGTGGAAACCTACGCTACCAATGTCATGGGCGTGGTAAACCTGCTGGAAGCCGTACGCGCCACGCCAGGCGTGCGCTCGGTTGTGAATGTTACCAGCGACAAGTGCTACGAAAACCGCGAATGGCCCTGGGGTTACCGCGAAAATGAGGCCATGGGTGGCTATGACCCGTACAGCAATAGCAAGGGTTGCGCCGAACTGGTAACGGCAGGCTACCGCAGTTCTTTTTTTAATGCGGACAAATATGCTGAGCATGGTATTGCCCTGGGCAGCGGCCGCGCTGGCAACGTCATCGGCGGTGGCGACTGGGCGCTGGATCGGCTGATCCCGGATATGTTGCGCGCCATTGGCGCCGGCGAGCCGGTCATGATCCGCAATCCCCACGCCATTCGCCCGTGGCAACACGTGCTTGAGCCGCTGAGCGGTTATCTGACGCTGGCGGAGAAACTGTACACGGAAGGCCCCGTGCATGCCGAGGGCTGGAACTTCGGCCCGCACGATACTGACGCCAAGCCCGTCGAATGGATCATCGAGCGCATGACGCAAGAGTGGGGCGCCGGCGCCTCCTGGTCGCTCGATGGCAAGGACCATCCGCATGAGGCGACCTATCTGAAACTCGATTGTTCCAAGGCACGCGGCCAGCTGGGCTGGCATCCGCGCTGGGACATTGGCCAGACCATCGCCAAAATCGTCGAATGGCATAAAGCCTGCGACCAAGGCGCCGACATGCGTGCAATGACGCTGGCGCAAATCACTATTTATCAAAATACTTAACAAATTGAAGGCTGTATCATGAGCGAACAACTGACCCAACAACAAATCCGCGAACAAATCGCTGCCCTGGTTGCGCAATATGGTGCACTGGCCAGCGTGCCAAAGCCATTCGAACCGGGCGTGACGGTGATTCCACCGGCCGGCAAAGTCGTTGGCGCGCCTGAGATGGGCCTGATGGTCGAAGCCTCGCTGGACGCCTGGCTGACTACCGGTCGCTTCAACGACGAATTTGAAAAACGCCTGGCCAAGTTCATCGGTGTCGAGTTCCTGATCACGGTCAACTCCGGTTCGTCGGCCAATCTGGTGGCCTTCTCGGCGTTGACCTCGCCAAAACTGGGCGCGCGCGCCATCCAGCCAGGTGACGAAGTCATCGGCGTGGCAGCGGGTTTCCCGACCACCGTCAACCCGATCCTGCAGTTTGGCGCCGTGCCCGTCTTTGTCGACGTCGAGCTGGGCACCTATAACATCGATGCCTCGAAAATCGAAGCGGCCATCACGGACAAGACCAAGGCCATCATGCTGGCCCATACCCTGGGTAATCCATTCAACCTGGAAGTCATCGTCGCGCTGTGCAAGAAATACAATCTGTGGCTGGTGGAAGATTGCTGCGATGCCCTGGGCGCCACGTACAACGGCCAGATGTGCGGCACCTTTGGTGACATCGGCACCATGAGTTTCTATCCTGCGCATCACATCACGATGGGCGAGGGCGGCGCGGTCTTTACCAACAATCCGGAGCTGAAAGCCATCGCCGAATCGTTCCGCGACTGGGGCCGCGACTGCTATTGCGCGCCGGGCAAGGATAACACCTGTGGCCAGCGTTTCTGCTGCAAGCTGGGCACGCTGCCGGAAGGCTACGATCACAAGTACACCTACAGCCACCTGGGTTACAACCTGAAGATCACCGACATGCAGGCGGCATGCGGCCTGGCGCAGATGGACCGCGCGGCCGGCTTCGTGCAGGCGCGCAAGGACAACTTCGCCTACATGAAAGATGGCCTGAAAAACTGTGAGGAGTTCCTGATCCTGCCGGAAGCGACGCCGAATTCGGACCCATCGTGGTTCGGTTTCCCGATCACCATCCGTCCGGAAGCGAATGTGGACCGCGTCAGCCTGCTGACGTTCCTGGATCAGCATAAGATCGGTACGCGCCTGCTGTTCGCCGGTAACCTGACGCGCCAGCCATATATGATCGGCCGTAACTATCGCGTGTCGGGCGAACTGACGAATACGGACCGTATCATGCACGATACCTTGTGGATCGGCGTCTTCCCGGGCTTGACCAAGGAAATGATGGACTTCTCGATCAGCAAGATTGAAGAATTTTTTGGCGTTAACTTCTAAGAAAGTACCAGCATGTCTACACCCGCCAAGCCCGCTGCCGCCGTCAATGCGCTCAAAGCCAAACTGGCCGCCGGCCAGGCGGTGCTGGGCGTGTGGTCCATCATTCCTTCACCGGTGGTGGTGGAAATCTTTGCCCTCGGTGGCATGGATTTTGCCATTCTCGACATGGAACATGGCATTTTCGATGTCAGCGGCCTAGATGGCTGCATCCGCGCCGTCGAGGCGGCCGGCGGCGTGCCTCTGGTGCGCGTGCCGGGGGTCAACCCGTCGGCCGCGCAATGGGCGCTGGATCTGGGCGCGCATGGCATCATCGCGCCGCAAGTCAACAACGCCGCCGAAGCCGATACCGTCGTCAAGATGGCCAAGTATGCGCCGCGCGGCACGCGCGGCTATAACCCGTTTACCCGCGCGGCGCAGTATGCGAATCCGCCGGACAACCGCTCAGGAAAACTCAGCAACGACTTTTCTCTGACCTGCGTCATCATCGAAAGCGAAAGCGCGCTGGCCGATATCGATTCCATCTGCGCCACGCCCGGACTCGACGTGGTCTACATGGGCATTTATGACCTGGCGGTGGCGCTCGGTTGTGATGGTGATACCCGCCATCCGCGTGTAACCGCCATCGTCGACAGCTCGATCAAGCGCATCCGTGCCGCCGGCAAAGCCGCCGGCATGATGGTGCGCAGCCAGCAAGACATCGCCGCCGCCCTGGCGCTGGGCGCCAACTTCCTGGTCTACGCCGTCGATACCTCGATTATCCGCGATGCCGTCGTGCGTGCGGTCACCTCGTTCGACCAGGAACAGCGCACATTTTTAGCACTCGACAGTGCAACAGATCATATGGAACCGACATGACAATCCGCGTAGCCGACTACATTGCCTCGCGCCTGCTGGAACAAGGCGTCAAACACATTTTCCTGCTCAACGGCGGGATGATGATGCACCTGGTCGATACCCTGGGCCGCGAAGGTGGCCTCGGTTATATCCACCACCATCACGAACAGGCCAGCGCGATGGCCGCCGACGGTTACGCGCGCCGCAGTGGAGAACTGGGCGTCTGCTATGCCACCAGTGGTCCGGGCGCGACCAATATCCTGACCGGCCTGGCTGGCGCCTGGCAAGACAGCACGCCGCTGCTGTTTCTGACCGGCCAGAGCAAGAGTACGCAGACCATCCATGGTTCCGGCATCTCCGGCCTGCGCCAGTTCGGCACCTTCGAAGTCGATATCGTCCCGATCGTGGCATCCGTTACGAAGTATGCGCAGCTTGTCATGGATCCAAAGACGATCCGCTATCACCTGGAAAAAGCGCTGTACTTGGCGCAAACCGGCCGGCCTGGCCCGGTATTGCTGGACCTGCCGCTTGATGTGCAGGGCGCGCTGATCGATCCTGAAGAACTGGCCGGCTATGTTCCCGAGCCGCTGGCCCTGGCGCCTGCCGCGGACAGCGTGGCCGAAGTCCTGGCCTTGCTGCAAGGCGCGCGTCGGCCGCTGATCCTCGCCGGCTATGGCGTGCGCTGTGCGAATGCCGTATCGCAACTGCAACAATTGGCCGAGCAGCTTGGTATTCCCGTTGCGACCAGCCAACTGGGCAAGGATGTCATGTATTTCGATCATCCCCTGTTCGTCGGCCATCCGGGGCCGAAAGGCGACCGTGCCGGCAATTTTTCCGTGCAGAGCGCCGACGTCATTCTCAGCATCGGCTGCAGCCTGCATGGCCAGACGACCGGCTGGGAAAGTGAGCTTTTCGCGCCATCCGCCGTCAAGATCCAGGTCGAGCTCGATGCGGCCGTGATCGCCCGCGGCCAGGTCGGCGTCAGCCATGCGATCCAGGCCGGCAGCCTGGAATTCATCGAGGCGTTGCTGGCCGTTTCGGCCAACACGACTGCGCCCGATTGGAGTGCGTGGCGTGCTTGTACCCTGTCGTGGAAGGAGCGCTACCCGGTCAGCTGCGAGGCGCATGAACACAATGGCGCTGTCAATTTCTACCATTTCGCCGAAGAACTGAGCCGCATGCTGGCCGACGATGCCTGCGTGGTTGCCGACGCGGGTTCGGCTTTCTATGTGATGGGCCAGGCGCTGCGCGTAAAAAAAGGCCAACGCTTCATTTCCTCAGGCTCCATGGGCGCGATGGGCTTTGCCTTGCCGGTAGCTAATGGCGCCGCCACCACGGGCGCCGCCGGTCCGACCGTTTGTGTCACCGGCGATGGTTCCTTGATGACCAACGTACACGAACTGTCGACGATGAGCCATTTCGGGCTGAACGTGAAGTTGTTCGTCATCAATAACGACGGCTATGTATCGATGCGCAATACCCAGCGCGACTTCCTCGGCGCCCACTATGTCGGCGCTGACAGCCGCAGCGGCGTATTTATCCCGAGCATGGAGTCGATGGCGGCCAGCTATGCGCTGCCGTTCGTGCGCTGCGAGCGCGAGGAAGACTTGGCGGCCACGCTGGCACAGGTGATGGCGATGGACGGTCCGGTGCTGTGCGAGATCGTCGCACCGCGCGACCAGAAGATCATCCCGGCCGTGGTATCGGTCAGGCTGCCGGACGGACGCATGCGTTCGAGCAGCATCGACAGCATGTTCCCGCACCTGCCGCCCGAGGTCCAGGCGCGCGAAATGGAACAGGCGGCGGCGTTATGAAACACGTAGCCATTCTTGGCGCCAGCAGCCAGATCGCCAAGGACCTGATACGCTTGATGGCTCTGCAGGAAGATACCCGCTTGCAATTGTACGTGCGTGACCTGGCGCCGGCGCAGCAGTGGCTGGAGCAGCTCGGCTTGGCCGCGCGCTGCCCGCTGTATCTGTATGAAGAGTACGGCCAGCATGCGCACGACGCCGTGATCAATTTCGTCGGTGTCGGTGATCCGCAACGCGCAGCCAAGATGGGCGCATCGATCTTCGGCATTACCCAGCAGTACGATGACATGGTGATGGCCGGGCTGGCGCAGCATCCGCAGCGACGCTACATTTTCCTGTCGAGTGGCGCAGCCTACGGCAGCACCTTCCTGGAGCCGGCCGGTCCATCGACCCAGGCCGCTATTTCCATCAATGCACTAACTCCGCAAGAGTATTATTCGGTTGCCAAACTTTATGCTGAATGCCGCCACCGGGCCCAGCCTGAATTGGCTATCACCGATATTCGTGTATTTAATTGTTTCAGCCGTACGCAGAACATGGCTGCGCGTTTTTTTATTACCGATATCGTGCGCGCCATCCGCGACAATACGGTGCTGCAGACGTCACCGGACTACATGGTGCGCGACTTCATGCATCCGGAAGATTTTCACCAACTCGTCAACTGTATCCTGAATGGGCCGCCGCACAACGGTCCAATCGATTGCTATACTCGCGCTCCGGTCGACAAGCCAGCCTTGCTCGAAGCGATGAAACAGCAATTTGGCCTGCAATATGAATTTGTCGGCACCGCCTCCAATGTGGTGAACGCCACTGGCGCCAAGCCACATTACTATTCGCTGAACCGGCAGGCGGCGGAATTGGGCTACCTGCCTGCGTATTCCTCCCTCGAGTGTATCGCGAAGGAAACTGCCAGCATTCTCTGCCGAGATCCACAATAGAGACGAGCAGCCCGCCATGCCGGGCTAGCTATTTAATGTAAGCAATAAAGATCAAAATTGAACGGAATGAAATGACACAGAAAAGCAAAGTAAAGGTCGGTATTATTGGTACCGGCAATATCGGCACCGACCTGATGGTCAAGATCATGCGTTCCGAATGGCTCGAATGTACCTTGTTCGCCGGTCGTAACTTCAGTTCGGCAGGCATGCAAAAGGCCAACGAACTGGGCGTGCATATTTCCGACCGCGGCATCGACGCCATCGTGCAAAACCCGGATATTTGCGACATCGTGTTCGACGCCACCTCGGCACACGCGCACCATGAACACTGGGCTATTCTCGACAAACTGGGCAAGACTGTCATCGACATGACCCCGGCCAAGTTGGGCGCCTTGTGCATCCCTGCCATCAATGCCAAGGAAGCCTTGGACAGTGGCGCGCGCAATATCAACATGATCACGTGTGGCGGCCAGGCATCGATTCCGATTGCCAATGCGATTGCCCAGGTTCATCCGGACATCGGCTACATTGAAGTGGCATCGAGCATTTCGTCGCGCAGTGCGGGTCCGGCCACGCGCCATAACCTTGATGAGTACATTGATGCGACCGAGCAGGCGCTGCAAAAGTTTTCCGGCGCGGCGCGCTGCAAGGCCATCCTGATCCTGAATCCGGCACGTCCGCCGATCGACATGCAGACTACTATTTATGCGCAAATCGAAAATCCGGACATCGACAAGATACGCCTTTCGGTCGAAGCAATGGTAAAGAAAATCAATGCTTATGTTCCTGGTTATAGAATGATCGTTAATCCTACGATTGACGGCAACCGCGTGATCGTGACTATTAAAGTGGTGGGTGCCGGCGACTATTTGCCGCCGTACGCCGGTAACCTCGATATCATCAATTGCGCTGCCATCGCCATAGCGGAACAGGTAGCTGAAATCAAATTGCGTAAGGAGCAAAATAATGACTAAAAAAGTACTGATCACCGATCCTACCCTGCGTGACGGTAATCATGCAGTACGCCATCAGTTGACCGCCGAGAATGTTGCGAATTACTGCCGTGCCGCCGAAGCCGCTGGCGTGCCGATCGTGGAAGTCGGCCATGGCAATGGCCTCGGTGCGTCGTCGATGCTGATCGGCGAAGCTGCGTTGAGCGATAGCGACATCCTGGCGGTGGCACGTGAAAATCTGAAAAATTCGAAGTTGGGCATCCATTCGATCCCGGGTTTTTGCACCATCAAGAAAGACCTGGTCAAGGCCATCGACGCTGGCGTGGACGTGTTTCGCATCGCTTCGCATTGTACCGAAGCCGATACCACCGACCGTCATATTGGTTATATCCGCCAGGCCGGCAAGCAGGTGTTCGGCGTGCTGATGATGAGCCATATGGCAACGCCTGAAGTACTGGTCGAAGAAGCCAAGAAGATGGAGTCGTATGGCGCCGAAGGCCTGATCATCATGGATTCGGCCGGTGCCTATTTCCCTTCCGACGTCACCGAGCGCATCTCGCGCCTGGTCGATGCACTGTCGATTCCGGTCGGCTTCCATGCCCATAACAATCTGGGCATGGGCGTGATCAATTCAGTGACGGCAGTCAATGCCGGTGCATCGATGATCGATGCCAGCATCTACGGTTTTGGCGCCGGTGCCGGCAATGCGCAACTGGAAGTGCTGATCGCCGTATTCCAGCGCCTCGGCATCGAGACCGGCATCGACTTGTACAAGATACTCGACGCTGCCGGACTGGCTGCCAAGGAATTTGTGACGACAATTCCGACGATTTCGTCGCTGAGTATCGTCAGCGGTCTGGCCGGCGTGTTCTCCGGCTTCGCCAAGCCGGTAGACCGTGCCGCCAAGGAATACGGTGTCGATCCACGCGATATTTTCTTTGCGCTCGGCAAGCGCAATGCCGTGGCGGGACAGGAAAGCCTGATTTTTGAAGTGGCGCAGGAACTGGCCGCGCAAAAGGCGGCCGCATGATGAGCGACCTTTCCTCGAGTTTCTCGAAGGACTGTCTGGCCGCGTCGACCAATGCCGACGTACGGGCAGCCTTGCGCGGTCAACGCATCGCCGTCACTGGTGGCAGTGGCTTCCTGGGCAGCTGGCTGGCTGAAATGGTCGCCGCGCTCAATGACGAATACCGGCTTGGCATGACGCTCGACCTGTATTCACGTAGCGCGGCCGACTGGGCCAAGGCCAATACGCGCTTGTCGACGCGCGGCGATATTCATACCGTCGTGCAAGACGTGCGCTCGCCATTCGCCTTCCATCCGGATACCACGTATGTAGTGCATGCTGCCGGCATCCCTGACAACCGCGTGCACGCCTCCGACCCATTGCGGGTGTTCCAGACCACGGTACAGGGCACCGCCCACGCGCTGGATGCGGCGACGCAGTTGTCCGGTTTGAAACGGTTGGTCAATCTCAGCTCTAGCCTGGTCAACGGCACCCCGTACCGGACCGGCGCGATCGCCGAGACGGATAATTTCCCGGTACCTGCAGGGCAGTTGCACAACGTCTACCGCGATGCCAAACACGCTGCAGAAAGCCTGTGCGCGACCTATCGGAGCCAGTTCCGCCTGCCTGTCAGCACCCTGCGCCCATTTACCTTCCTGGGGCCGTATCAGGAGCTCGATCGTCCTTGGGCGATCAATAACTTCATGCGTGACATGTTGTTGGGCAGCGAGATTCGCATGCATAGCGATGGTTCAGCGCGGCGCAGCTACCTGTACGGCAGCGATGCGGCCTGGTGGACCTTGTCCGCCCTGGTGCACGGTGTCGATGGCCAGACCTATAACCTGGGTAGCGCCGAGCCTGTGTCGCATCTGGAATTGATCAAACTGATTGAACGTGCTGCCAACAAGACTGCCAAATGTGTGTTTGGCAATGTTGCGACGGAACGTAAAACCCAGGACGATCTGTACCCGGATCTGGTCAAGAGCAACAAGAGCCTGCATGTCGAGCAGACATGCTCGCTGGAGCAGGCTGTAGGAAAGACATATCACTGGTATGCGCGCAAAAGCACATGAGTTTGTGAAAAAGAAAAGTAATTAACAGTTTCAAAGTCATGTTAAAAAAAGTAATTTCTGCATTAAACAGGCGGAATTTTTTAGAAACCGGCGCTGTGATTGGATTAAGGTTTTTTTCAATCGGCGTCGGTTTCGTTTTTATAAAAATTTATACGAATAATCTTTCTACTGAACAGATCGGGAAATATTTTTATCTGATGACGCTTTCATATGTCATGAATGCGCTCATTTTTGTTCCAGTTGATTACTATTTGCAAGCCAGACTGGCGTTGCACGGGAAAGAAATTCCTGTGACGGCGCTCTACAAGATCAATAAAATCGTCTGTCTGATGGCATTGGGGTTATGCGTAATGTTTTGCATGCCGCTGCTGTATCTTGGAAAAATTCATCTATCCGATATATTCGGCATTTATGTAACTGCACTATTGGTTTATTTATGTAATTTTTCCAGAGGATTGCTCAATAACCGTGGTCACAAGATATTTGTCGTGTGTATGCTGGTTTTCGAAGGGGTAGCAAAAGTCGGGCTGTTCATTCTGGTCCACAGTCTTGTTGTGGCAACTGCCGGCGTATTACTGTATTCATCAGTGATGGCATTGTTTCTGGAAGTATGCATCATCGTGCTTTATAGCTCCAGAAAAATTGCTTACAGCTGGCTTGACGAAGGGATCGAGAACTACAAAACGGTTTTTCGGAAATCATATGCTCTGTCGGTTGGTGCTATTTGTAATCTTGCGCAAT
Organism: Janthinobacterium foliorum; assembly: GCF_978021625.1. Classification (NCBI taxonomy): domain Bacteria; kingdom Pseudomonadati; phylum Pseudomonadota; class Betaproteobacteria; order Burkholderiales; family Oxalobacteraceae; genus Janthinobacterium; species Janthinobacterium foliorum. The sequence continues at coordinate 174,258 of NZ_CDXDQE010000003.1, forward strand.
TGCAATCATACCGATTGATGTATGTATGGGCTGGTGTTCCGGCGACGGCCGCAATTTATGTGGTTGTGACCAACCTTGGCAGTGCGGGCATGCAGGCGATTTCATCCGTCTATTCTCAGATATTCTTGCCGAAAATTTATGCCAGCAAGGGGCAGTTCACGCTGAGGTATATTAGAAATGCCTTGATTCTTGCATTGATTGCCATGCTGGGTGCTGCGCTGACCGGGAAATATTTATTACTGTTTTTGACTAAAAACGATTATGTGGAATATGCTCAGGCCATCGGTTTTGGTGTGCTGGTTGAGGCCGGAAATCTGGTGATAGGTGCTGCAACGGTGCATCTAATGTTGAATAACGCAGCCAAGGTAATGATATTTTGCAATGTTTTCGCATCGGCGTCGTCCATGATCGGTGGATACCTGGCGATGCATTATTGGCCGCAAAATTCGTTTGCGATCGGTATACCTATTGCGTTGTCGCAAATATTCATAGCTGTTTTTCTTATTTTGCATATTGTCGGTTTACAAAGAGAAAAAAAACAAGGAACGAAATGAAATTTTGTAATAAGTTAACTTTTGTTATTTTTACCTTCAATGAAGAAAAAAGAATTGAACGAGTGTTGCGCAACTTGACGGGGTGGGGACATGTTCTGATTGTTGACAACCACAGTACCGATGCCACCAGTGAGATCGCTGAAAAGTATGGTGCAAAGGTATTTCCGAACAAAAATATAGGATGGGTTGAAGACGAAGATACGGTCGCGCTGATCAAGCAAACAGTCAAGACGCCATGGATATACTGGGGATTTGCTGATGAAATGCTCGATAGCGAAACATTGATGAAGATAGTCGATGGAATTGGTTCAGATAAATACAAGATCATTAATCTGGCCAGAAAAAATTTTTATTATGGAAAATTTTGTCACGATGCCTACGCGGACAGATTAAATCGTGTGTTCATGAAAGAAGCGCTTGATTTTACTGGGAATAAAATCCATTCCTTTGGAAAACCAACGGTGCCGGAGGCCGAAATTTATTATGTCCCGGCAAATAAATATTTTGTTCGGCATTTTATTTCAAATACGGCAAAAATCTACATTGCTACAATTGACAGGTATACCGACATCGAATCACAGCGTAGTGCATTCAGTGGAAGCCTCAAGCTTTTTGCCCGTTTGGGCAAAGCATTTCTGAAAAATTATCTGTTAGGCGGTGGATATAAGGCGGGCAGGCCTGGATTATTTTTTGTTTTGCAGATGATGTATTATCAATGCATTTTGTCGATGAAAACATATGAGAGACAATTTCATCTGGATGTCGAGAATATTGAAAAAATAAACAATGTCGAGCGCGAGGAAATTTTGAAAAGCCAGAATAAATAGAAATAATCAATAAAAATCATTTTATTGAGGGTGAATAGATTTATATGGAAAAATTAAAAAAATTAAAAAACGTAAAATTTTTTGAGTTGATAAATTATTTTTTCTCGCTTTGTGCAAAGATGAGAACATTGTTTTTTTATAGATTCTTTTTTGGCGGCATGGGGCGCTCGGTTTCCATTTACAAGCCTTTATTGATTGCACATCCACATCGGATATTTATTGGAAATTCCGTCATTATCAGGTCTGGCGTCAGGCTGGAAGTTGTCTTGACTGATATGGAAAAAAAGCCAATATTGACGATCGGAAATAACGTCAACATTGAACAAAATGTACATATCATCTGTGGGTCACGTGTGATTATCGGCGATAACGTATCAATTACCGGTGGCGCAGCAATTGTAGATGTTAATCACCCATACGAAGATGTTGATAATGACAAGAAAATTGGCAATAGAATACAGGCTGAAAATAACTACGTTGAAATAGGCGAAGGAGTTTTCATAGGCTATGGCGCAATTATTCTTCCGAATGTAAAGATCGGCAGGCGCGCAGTTATTGGAGCATACTCGGTGGTGAGCAGGGATGTGCCTGAATTCAGCGTGGTGGCGGGTAACCCGGCAAAAGTCATTAAAAAATATTGTTTTGAAAATAGCAAGTGGAAAAAAATATAATGAATATTCTTATTACTGGTGGTGCGGGCTTCATCGGCTCAAATCTGGCTAAAAATCTGATTTCCAAAGGTCATGCCGTTACTGTACTTGATAATTTGTCGCCCCAAATTCACGGCGATAATCCTGATAAAACATCACCTCTTTATCAGAGCATCAAGAATGAGGTGCGCTTGATCATCGGCTCCGTGTGCGATAAAAATGCGTGGAAAGAAGCATTGCCAGGCCAGGATGCTATCGTTCATTTGGCGGCGGAAACGGGGACCGGGCAGTCGATGTATGAAATCAGGCGCTATGTCGATGTGAACATTGGCGGTACCGGGTTGATGCTGGATCTGCTTGCGAATGGGAAATATGATGTTAAGAAGGTGATAGTTGCCTCGTCGCGTTCGATCTATGGTGAAGGCAAATACCATTCGGACGCACTGGGTGTCATTTATCCGGGGGCGCGCAAGGATCTGGACATGCAGGCCGGTCGTTTCGAGCCACTGTGTCCCGCTACGGGACAGGAATTGAAACTGTTGGCAACAGACGAAGAATCGAAAATTCATCCTTCTTCCGTGTATGGCATAACCAAGCAAAATCAGGAGCAAATGGTCATGACGGTATGTGCTTCTCTGGGAATAGGTGCCAGTGCATTGCGTTATCAAAATGTGTATGGCCCTGGCCAGTCATTGAGCAATCCGTATACCGGAATTTTGTCTATTTTCTCGACCAGGATCAAGAATGGCAACGGCTTGAGCATTTTTGAAGATGGCAAGGAAAGCCGTGATTTCGTGTACATCGACGATGTGGTAGAAGCGACAACGCTGGCGCTGTGCAAGGACGAAGCAAATGGCGAGGTATTTGGCATTGGCTCAGGCGTGGCAACCGATGTGCTGACTGTCGCACAAACATTGGTGCGAAATTACGGCGTGGATGTGGCCATCAAGGTGACAGGAGCGTACCGATTGGGTGACATTCGCCACAATTACGCCGACCTGAGCAAGGTTAACCGCGTACTTGGGTTCCAACCCGAGGTGAGTTTTGAGAAAGGTATCGAGCACTTCACTGCTTGGGTGAATGAACAAGCTGTTCAGGCAGATACTTATGAAGCAAGCATTGAAGAAATGAAAAAGCGGGGATTGTACAAATGACCAATAAGGTAGGTTTGGTCACTGTTTTATTTAACAGCGTGCCTGTATTACCTGGCTTTTTTGAGAGCTTGGCTCGCCAGCAGTTCAACGATTATTGGCTGTACATCGTCGATAATAGTATCGATGAGCTATCGTTCTTGAAGTCCGAGGAATTAATAGCCCAATATGGAATGAAAAATGTCACGTTGATACGGAATTCTGAGAACGTTGGAGTGGCAAAAGGTAACAATCAAGGTATTCAGCTTTCTCTGGAACTTGGCTGCGAGTACGTTTTGTTACTGAACAATGATATTGAGTTCAAGGACGAAAACCTGCTTGGAAACATGGTGGCACTGGCTGATGAGCGGCAGGAAAGCCTGATCGTACCAAAGATATATTTTCATGATTCGGGAAAAATATGGTGTGCGGGAGGCGAGCTAAGCAATTGGACCGCTGTGACCACACATCGGGGCGAAGGCGATGTAGATAATGGTCAATATAATCATAGTGAATATGTCGGCTATGCTCCAACATGTTTCATGTTAATACATCGCCGCGTATTTGATGCTATTGGCCAAATGGACGAAAAATATTTCGTTTATTATGATGATACTGATTTCGTCTGGCGTGCGAAAGTGGCGAAATTTAATATCTATTATTGGTGGCAAGGTGTCGTCAGCCATAAAGTGAGCAGCAGTACTGGCGGATCGACCTCGAACTTTACCGTATACTATGCTCATCGGAACAGAATTTACTTCATTCGGAAAAACTATACGCCGATGGTAAAGGTAATTTCGCTGGCATATTATTTTTTGACGCGGCCTGCAAAATGGGTATTATTCACAAAGAAATTTAGAAAATCTTTCTTTTCTGCGATCAGTGATGGATTGAAAATGTAATATGCATGGTAAATTTCCTGATTTTTGAAAAATGGTAAAGTAGGAATTTCCAGTTGGAATTGAAGTGAAATTATAAGAAGTAATAAATTGAACGATTTCGACACCTATATTATTTGCGCGGTAATTATCCTGGCTGCGCTTCTTTATGTATTTTCATATGCGATGATTTCATCATATGAGAAATCATATTTCAATATTTTAGTCCCTGCTTTGTTTGTGCAAGCTCCAATTTATTTTGTGTTGGAGCCATTGAATTTGTACTTGAATGGACCCAGGGGTAGTTTATTTGGCTACATTTTTGTCTATGCTTGTTATACCGCTGGGTTTGTTTTTTTTGCTTTAGGATATCGTTTTCTCGCGCCTTCCAACTGGCGAATATTACAGACGATCGTAAAGTACAGGGAAAACAAGGAATCAAAAAACCTTCATGTCGTTCTTTTAATCATATCATGGGGAGCAATGTTTCCGGTTCTTTATGAATATAGAGACCTGCTAGCAACACCGCGAAAAATTTATGAAGCGACCAGAACAGGTTACGGCATATTTTTCTTTTCATCAGCAATGTTGAATAATTTGGCATTTATTGCATTTTTATTTTTGAAAAGAAAATCTTTTTTTGGCTCGGTTATATTTATATTTCTTTTGCTTGTGAATGTATATTTGCATGGCGCCAAAGGGCAATTCATCTATATACTGATGATTTACTTTGCCTATAATTGTTATGTTGTTGGCAAGAAGATGAGCGGCCGAAAATTCATCCTGAGTTTTGGCGGCATGGCCCTCCTTCTGATATCTCTATTCACAGTTTTTGCCCCTCAGAGAAGTGAATTGGTGGAAATGGCTGTGGGTATATCTGAGTATTCGGATTATTCACGGAATGGGATCATGGTAATCGATTCCGATATTCCTCTGGAGTTTGGCAAGATGACGCTAGATCAGGCCGTGTATTCAAGATTGCCGAGGTTTCTGTATCCGGATAAGCCTAAAGATTATGGGGTTTTTGCACTGGCAAAACGGTTTTATCCAGAGCAGTTCGAGAACGATACCGGAGCTGCCGCTTTCGGCGTAGGGGCGATATGGGCCGATTTTGGGGTTTTTTCGCTTTTATACATCATTCTCTGGGCAGTATTTCTAGGGGGGATGACAAAGACATTTGCCTATAATTTGAAAGAATCAAAAAACATGGGCGTTTTTGCCATGTTGCTTTTCTTGATAGGAATTGATCTGATGCCAGTTGGCGCCGGTTATACGATTGTTGAACATTTCATTCTCTTCTTGCTGCTGGCGGCTGCAACAACCAGACGCGTCAGATCATCAAAAATTACAGATCACCCTAAATTAATGGATCAAAAAAATGATTAACGTTGCTTACGACCAGCGCTGGCTTGGCCCCACGGGGATTGGGGCAGTTGCAGCGGCGCTAATCGAAAGAAAACCAGATGATATTGCTTTGAATCCCATGGTGTATGATGGGAAAATTTCTGCCCCTCTGTCCCCATTGCTGCTTGGTAATGAGTTGCGGGCAATGAAGACGGATGTTTTCTGGTCTCCTGGTTTTATTGCTCCGTTTTATTCAAAAATGCCTGATGTGGTGACGGTGCATGATCTTACGCATCTTCATTATTACAGCCGTTTTCATAAGTTATATTATGACTGGATATTAAAAAACCTCTACAAGAAATGTTATAAAATAATTGCAGTATCTCAATATACAAAGGATGAGCTGATTAGCTGGGGAGGTTTTGATGCTGACATGATCGAGGTTATCTACAACAGTGTGGAGCCGAGCTTTAATGTGAATGTGGCCCCGGTTGATCTCGGCTATCCTTATGTTTTATATGCAGGAAATCGACGAGGATATAAAAATGTCAATCGGCTGATTGAAGCTTATTCAATATCGAAGTTGCCGGCTGCGGGCATAAAATTATTATTATCGGGCAAGCCTGACGTTGATATTAAAGGGCAGATTTCAAAATTTTCTGTAGATGGCATGGTTGAATTTGCTGGCTTTATTCCAGAAGATGATTTGCCGCGTTATTATAAAAGCGCAATGGCTGTGGTCTATATCTCTTTATACGAGGGCTTTGGTTTGCCAATATTGGAGGGCATGGCCACCGGGGTTCCGGTAATAACGTCTGATATCAGTTGTATGCCCGAGATTGCAGGCAATGCGGCGCTGCTGGTTGATCCGCTGGATATTGGTCATATTTCTGATGCGATGAATAAAATTATATTGGATAGTGAACTTCGTGCGAAATTAATTGAGGCTGGATTGGTGCGCGCAAAAGATTTCAGTTGGGATCAATCTTCGGACAGGTTTTGGAATATTATCCGCGAAGCGGACGAAAATAAATGAATAGAATTGGACTAATTGTTCCTACGTACAATCCGGGAACTATGTGGGCGGAATGGATTGAGAAGTTCAAGGTTCAGAGTTTGTTGCCAGATATAAGGTTGATAATAGATTCCAGTTCATCCGATGGCATGTTGAATGAGGCGACAAAAGATATTTTCAACGTGCATACTATTCCAAAGGGTGAATTTAACCATGGCGGGACCCGACAACGTGCCTTGGAAATGATCAAGAATGAAGTAGATATTGTGATATTCATGACACAAGATGCTTTATTATTTGATAAAAACTCGTTGAAAAACTTGGTGGAAATATTTTCGAAGAATGCGGATGTGGCTGCCGCCTATGGTCGTCAGTTGCCGCATATTGGGAGTCGTCCAAGTGAAGCACATGCCAGGATATTCAATTATTCACAAAAAAACTTGATCAAGACGCTCGAATCAAAAGAGACACTGGGTATAAAAACCATATTTATTTCCAATTCCTTCTCGGCGTATCGTGTCAAGGATTTACTGGCGATTGGCGGGTTTCCATCCAATGTAATCTTGGGCGAGGATACGATGGTAGCTGGCCATTTACTGCTGGCGGGGAAGAGTGTGGCGTATCAGGCGGAGGCATGTGCCTATCATTCTCATCATTATAGTTACTCGCAGGAATTCAAGCGATATTTCGATATCGGAGTGCTGCATGGGCGAGAGCCATGGTTACTTCAGAAATTCGGAAAAGTTGGTGGTGAAGGAATGCGTTACTTATCTTCCGAAATGAAATTTCTGATGAATTCAGCCTGGTATTTGATGCCATCTGCACTGATACGCACTGTGTGTAAATACGCAGGGTACAAAATTGGTCGTTATGAGACATATCTGCCAACTCGTCTTAAAAAAATGCTGAGCATGTATAAAGTTTATTGGTTGACAAATAAATAAAGCATGAAGTAGCCGATTTTGCCAGTCAAGGTGAATGGTGATTTTATTTTTAATGAGTAATATAATTGACAAGGTTTTTTGTGGGTATTGAGATAGATAGCATTCCACCATACTTCATATTGATGGCCGCTTTTTTATTGCTGGGACTTGTTTATTCCAACACTATTCCTTTTTACAAAAAGCAATATATCGAAAAGAAAACCTCGCGCTATATGGCCGTAGATGGACTGAGGGGGTTTCTTGCGCTTGGAGTCATGTTTGCACATGGAATAGCCAATTTTCATTTCAATGCTGATCAGGTATGGAGCATACCTTCTTCGACATTTTATGCGCTTTGCGCGACAGCGCCTGTTACGCTATTTTTCATGATCACCGGTTTTTTATTTTGGTCCAAAGCTATAAAGAACGATGGCAAATTAAATTGGCGCGATTTATATCGTTCACGTTTCGATCGTCTTGCGCCTATGTATTTTTTTTCGATTCTTTTCCTTTTTGTTCTCGCAGGAATCAAGACGGATTGGTCTTTAAGCGTTCCATGGCCAAATTTGATTTTATCTGTAGGGCGATGGTTTGGATTCAATTTCCTCGGACAACCAGATATTAACGGTCTCAAGCAGACGTTTGTTTTGATATCAGGTGTCATCTGGACCTTGAAATATGAATGGGCTTTTACACTGGTTTTGCCATTTATCGCAATTTTCTCGGAAAAGAAAAAATTTGCTTTTTTATTTTTTATTGTATTGGCATTATATTTTTTCTTCGACGCTTACAATATCATGAACTTCTTGGTTGGAATGTTGTGTTCATACCTGGTGGGGAATGAATACTTGATCCGGTTATTCAAAAAGGTCAATCCATCTATCGTTTCAATTGGAAGTCTCTTTGGATTGTACTATTCCGCAGTGTACCACCTTCAATTTGTCTCATTAATATTTACATTTGTTTTTTTTGTGGCTGTCATTTATGGCGGAAGTCTGTTTGGGCTTTTAAATACTCGCGGAGCTCAATATCTGGGTACTATCAGTTATAGTATTTATTTGCTGCATGGATTGCTTTTGACGGCTTTTTTCTCGTTATATTTTCATTTCATGAAAGAGATGACGTCGCTGCATTTCTGGTTGATATTGTCTTTATGCGGATTTGCCACGGTTACCATGTCCAGCCTGACTTATCGTTACATCGAATATCGCTTTGGTGGCGTAGCATTGAGACGATAAGGCCAAGAAGATAAAAAAATATTCCACTCAAACGAGTAGATGCTGCTGCATCTATAATTTTGATCAAGGCGTAGTTATCCTCCCCGCGCGCAGTTTATCTGATGAGGATGCCGCCGGCCGGCACAGCATGCAGGGTGCTCGCCGACGGCATGGCTTGTACGTCCGGTATCCCCTTCACCGAGCAGGAGCGTTAGGTAGGCTGCGCGAAAGGCACTCAGCCAGCGCCGTAAGCTGCGGTACCGTGATGACAACAACTGGGCCGCAGCGAGCATGCAGGCCTGTTACCGCAAACACCACGTTTGCTGGGCTGTCCGCGACGCCACCGTGACGGACAGCTCAGGCATCGCGCGTCTTTTATCATTCCAGACAGATATTTCTCTGCTCGCCGCGGCGCAGGAAGTTGTCTATCTGGTTGCTCCCTGCGTGTATGGGTCTGAATCGCGCCATCTGGTCCGATAGATCTGCCTGCCTTCGCAGGTTAAGTTAGCCGCACCCGCGTTCTTGCATTACCGCAGTGTAGTACTGTGCCGTTGCCACATACGCAAAGCCGGCACAGTGTTTGAGACTCGGAACGCAGGCTATGCTGCCAAAGCAACAGTCTTTTTATTCGGACTTTTTTTAATTGCCGACAATAATGGACGTTCGATCAGCATATATGCGGCAATACCAAAAAGAATCGAAAGAGCCAGAATGGAAACATATGTTATTTGCGGCCCCATAATTTGAAGAATATTCATTTTTGTGGCGATTTTGAGAAGGACGATCTGAAAAGGAATATGTGTCAGATAGAAGGGATATGATGCATCGCCAGTAATGCATAACCATTTTGAAACATTCAGTCCGCCATCGGCTTCTATTTTTGTCAGGCCAGATAAAATGAGAAAAAATGCCATTCCAAAAAAAATTGCACTTGTGTGATCAGGTAATGGCAGAGTAATGCATGAAAATAAAAACATGGCCATGCCGGCGCTGAAGGTGAGCCATTTGTTAGAATTTTTATATAACCAGAAAGCCAGCATTCCGAAAAAGAAGTCCAGGTTATGTGCTGCGGTATATACATTTCACGGTGTGCGTTCCACGGGAGTGGGAAACTGGAAGCGGACTGAGGGAAAAATTGCAAAGAGTGCAAGTAGAAAAATTCCTAATTTTCTATTTAATAATAGTGATGAAAAAATCAGATAAAATCCAATTTCATGGAACAGCGTCCATGCAGGTGTCAGTGGCGGCTCGATGTTTGAGAACCTGATCAACAGGATGGACGATGTCCAATCTGACAGGCTATGCGGGTAGGAAGCACCATTCCCAAATCCGAGGAAAAGAAGCGTGACAAACACCGCGCTATATATCCAATAAATGGGAAACACACGGATAAATATTCGATATATGTATTCTTTCCAGCGCCCGGGCTGGCCGATATCTTTTTCATATGCGAACAAGATGATAAAGCCTGAAAGAACAAAAAAGAAATTGACGCCCAGATCTCCATGTTTTGTATAGTCGTGAAATATTATATTATTGCCATATTGTGGCAAAGCCATCAGGCTTGAAAGATGGAATGCGGCTACTCCAATTGCGGCAAAGGCTCGGCCTGCCTGTAATATTTTTAGCATTATTAAAAATGTGTATTTTGGTTAGGGCTGAAAAGGTATCGACTTTTGAGGGCACTGCGGGTAAGGTTTTTTTGAATATGCTGATATATGAAATTTTCCAGACCAGATTTTTTTTGTAAAGTCTTTTCAACATTGTATTTTCAAAAACAATGCTCCAGTAATCCAGGCTGACGGCCACATTGCCATCGAGCGCCCCGGTTGCTGCTACAGCTTGATTTATGCGTGTGCTCGTGCAGGCCATGGTATGACTGTATGTTCCGGGGCAAGTGATGGTTGAGGCGTAAGCTCACCATGAGGTAATTGATTTTTTAAATTATCGTCAAGGTATCTCGCGAGCGTACGGTACCGATCGGGTCGACCATCATGCTGTTGAGCGCACAGGGCGCGGGCGGGTCAGGCTCGCTGCGTTTGGCGAGCTATTGTGGATGGTCATTGATTGGCGGCCTTGCCTCATGTCAAGCATAGTACCGTCGCTCAGACGAAAGCGGCGACGGATTTTCCGCCGCAGTTCAAGAACCCATCAGCTGTTGTTATGCTAGGTAACTGCTGCCATCGAGTGCCGGAGGGGCTGCCCGAATAGTTCAGATACTGATCAGTTACTCAATCCTGGCACAGCGCCAGCGCATCTTTCCAATGTGGCAGGCCACAAAAAGTGTCGATCAACCGTTGTGAAGACAGTACCGAATTGACAGGACGCTTTGCTGGCACCGGATAATCCTGTGCCAGAATGGCCTTCAGCCGAGGCTTTTTCTGGATCGAAGGGTGTGCCATGATTTCTTCCGTGAAGCCGAACCAGCTGGTTCGGCCCTGCGCCGTCAGATGGTACTGCCCCGAACGCTCTTGCCACCATTGCTGCGGATCCGCCGCAGCAATGGCTTGGGCCACGATGTGGGCGGTCGTATCGGCAATGGTGCGACTCCAGGTTGGTGCCCCGAACTGATCGGACACGATGCCCAGCTCTTCGCGCTCCTGCGCCAGGCGGCGCATGGTCAGCAAGAAATTCTTGCCATGCGTGCTGTAGACCCAGCTGGTGCGCAGGATCAGGTGCGGGATGCCGGCGGCGGCGATCGCCTGTTCACCGGCTAGCTTGCTGCTGCCATACACATTCACCGGGCAGGTCGGATCGGTTTCGACATACGCGCCATCCTTGCTACCGTCAAAAACGTAGTCGGTGCTGTAATGGATCATCGCAGCGCCCAGTTTTTTCGCTTCTTCAGCCATGATGCCTGGTGCATCGCCGTTGATGCGCATGGCCAGTTCCGGCTCGCTCTCGGCCTTGTCGACCGCCGTGTAGGCAGCCGGATTGACGATCAGGGTAGGTTTGACGCGATGGATGACTTCGCGCACCTGGTCCAGATCGCCCAAGTCCATCTGGCTGCGGTCAACGGCTATGATCTCGCCCAAGCCCTGCAGGCTGCGTTCAAGTTCGTAGCCGACCTGACCAGTTTTTCCTGTGATTAAAATACGACTCATGAAGCAGTGTTGTTCAAGTGGGGTCCGTTGGTCGGTGTCGATCAGGCGAAGACGTCGGCGTTCGCCAGCAGGGTACCCGCTTTATCTTTGCCAGACAGTAGCGGTTCGCCATCCAACGGCCACTCGATGCCGATCGCAGGATCATTCCACAGGATGCTGCGCTCGAACTCCGGTGCCCAGTAGTCGGTTGTCTTGTAGAGAAACTCGGCATGGTCGCTGGTCACGACGAAGCCATGCGCAAACCCTTCGGGAACCCACAGTTGGCGCTTATTGGCGGCCGACAAGGTCACACCGACCCAGTGGCCGAAGGTAGGCGAACTTTTGCGCAAGTCGACGGCGACGTCGAACACTTCACCGGCGGTGACGCGCACCAGTTTGCCTTGCGCCTGCTGGATCTGGTAGTGCAGGCCGCGTAGCACGCCCTTCGCCGACTTGGAGTGGTTGTCCTGCACGAAGTCGCGCGTGACGCCAGCCAGTTCGGCAAAACGCTTCTGGTTGAAACTTTCGTAAAAAAAGCCCCGGTCATCGCCGAACACGGTGGGTTCGATGATCAGGACGTCAGGTATGGCGGTGGTTTGAATTTGCATGGTATGAAATAAGTCAGTCAGGCTTTAGTATATTTTTTCTTCGAGCAGGCGCAGCAGGTATTGACCGTAGGCGTTCTTTTTCAAGGGTTGTGCCAATGCCTCGAGCTTGGTGGCGTCGATGTAGCCGCGACGATAGGCGATTTCCTCTGGGCAGGCAACTTTCAAGCCTTGGCGATTTTCAATGGTGGCGATGAATTGACCGGCCTCGAGCAGGGACTCGTGCGTTCCGGTATCGAGCCAGGCCATGCCGCGGCCCATCAGTTCGACGTTCAATTGGCCGCGCTCCAGATAAGTACGGTTGACGTCCGTAATTTCCAGTTCGCCCCGTGGTGACGGAGCGATGCCGGCGGCGATCTCACACACCTGGCTATCGTAGAAATACAGGCCGGTGACGGCATAGTTCGATTTCGGTTTGAGCGGTTTTTCCTCGATGCTGATGGCGCGTCGTTGCTCATCGAAATCGACGACGCCATAACGTTCCGGGTCGTGCACGTGATAGGCAAACACGGTGGAGCCACTGGTGCGTGCGGATGCTTCACGCAGCTGTGTTTCAAAGTCGTGGCCGTAGTAGATATTGTCGCCCAGAATCAAAGCCGAGGGCGCATCACCGACAAACTCTTTGCCAATGATGAACGCCTGTGCCAGGCCATCCGGTGTCGGCTGCACTGCGTAGCTGAGCATGATGCCCCACTGGCTGCCGTCACCCAGCAATTCCTGGAAGCGCGGCGTATCTTGTGGCGTGGAAATGATCAGGATGTCGCGTATGCCGGCCAGCATCAGGGTGGTCAGCGGATAGTAGATCATCGGCTTGTCATACACGGGCAGCAGCTGCTTCGATACGGCCATGGTAACGGGATACAGGCGCGTGCCGGAACCGCCGGCCAGGATGATGCCCTTGCGTTCGATGGTGGCGCCCATTATTTCTGCTCCTGGGCTGCATCGCGCGCCGCATAGTTTTTCTCTACCCATTTCAGGTAGTCGCCCGACTGGACGTCGCGTACCCAGGCCTGGTTATCCAGATACCACTGGACCGTCTTGCGGATGCCGGTGGCGAAGGTTTCAGCCGGTTTCCAGCCCAGTTCGCGTTCGATCTTGCGCGCATCGATGGCATAGCGGCGGTCGTGGCCAGGACGATCCTGTACATAGGTGATTTGTTCGCGGTAGCTGCCGGCCGCTTTCGGGTCCAGCGTATCGAGGATATCGCACAGGGTGTGCACGACTTCCAGGTTGGCCATTTCATTCCAGCCCCCGACGTTGTAGACCTCGCCCAAGCGTCCCGCTTCCAGGACGCGGCGAATCGCCGAGCAGTGGTCCCCCACGTACAGCCAGTCGCGCACTTGCATGCCATCGCCATAGATGGGCAAGGCCTTGCCGGCGCGGGCATTGCTGATGATGAGCGGAATCAGTTTTTCCGGGAAATGGAAGGAGCCGTAATTGTTCGAGCAGTTCGTCGTCAGTACCGGCATGCCGTACGTATGGAAGTACGCGCGCACCAAGTGGTCGGATGCTGCTTTCGATGCCGAGTACGGGCTGTTCGGGGCATACGGCGTCGTTTCCGTGAATGGCGGATCATTCGGCCCCAGGGTGCCATACACCTCGTCGGTTGAAACGTGCAGGAAGCGGAATCCCGCCTTGGCGTCGCCCGTCAGGCCGCTCCAATAGGCGCGCGCGGCTTCCAGCAGGCTGAAGGTGCCATTGACGTTGGTCGAAATAAATTCACCGGGGCTGTGGATCGAGCGGTCGACATGGCTCTCGGCCGCAAAATGCACGATCGCGCGCGGCTGGTGCTCTGCCAGCAGGCGAGCGATGAGGGCGGTATCGCAAATATCGCCGCGTACAAAGATATGCCGGGGATCGTGCTCCAGGCTAGCCAGATTGCTGAGGTTGCCAGCGTAGGTCAGTTTGTCGAAATTGACTACAGGTTCATCATTGAGCGCCAGCCAGTCTCTTACAAAGTTGGAACCGATGAAGCCGGCGCCGCCAGTCACTAAAATCATATTGCTTTCCTTTGCTTACTTGTACGAGTTTACAGGTGCTCTCGGGTGTGACTTCATCATGGATGACTTGACAAGAACGTGCACCTGCAATCCAATGTTGCGTATTTAATATCTATATTGTAACACTCTGACCTGTGGCTAATACGCGCCATCTTTCTTGAAAATGACTTTAACCGTTTTCAGCAGGATGACAATGTCGGTAAATAAAGACCAATTCTTGACGTACCAGGCATCCAGGTAGACGCGCGTGTCGTAGCTCACGTCGTTGCGACCGCTGACTTGCCATAAGCCAGTCACGCCTGGTTTTGCTTCTAGGTAATAATCAACCTGGTTGCCATAGCGTTCCAGTTCGGCATCGACCACGGGACGCGGGCCGACCAGGCTCATTTCGCCTTTTAGCACATTCCATAATTGTGGCAATTCATCGAGGCTGGTCCGGCGCAGGAAGTGGCCGATCGAGGTGATGCGGGGATCGTTTTTCAGTTTAAAATCACGGTCCCATTCGGCGCGCGCGACTGGATCGCGCTCCAGCAATTCTTTCAGTAACACATCGGCATTGACGGCCATGGTACGAAACTTATAGCAGAGAAAATGCTTGCCATTCTGGCCGACACGCTTGTGGCCGTAAAAGATGGGACGGCCGGAGGCCATGACCTTGGCAGCGATCCACAACAGGATGGGAGCACCAACGATCAACACGCCGATCGAGGCCGTCAGGTCGAAGCAGCGCTTGATCAGTTGTAAACCTGGCCGCGCCAGGTTGTTGCGCATGGTCAGCAACAGGACTTCATGAGAAAAGAAATGGTTGACTTCCATGCCATACAGGGGCAGGCCGCGTACGGCAGGTACCACTTGCATGTTGGCAACGCGTCGGCTGACTTGCTGGATCATGCCTTGATAGGCGTCAATGCCACCTTGTTCCAGGGCGACGACAGCGTGCGGGGCACCAAGCAGTTTGAGCGTCTGCTCTGGATCGGTGCCGAGCGGAATACATGGCACGCTTTGTTTGCTACGGTTGATATAGTGATGTTCAAAGCGCTCCTGGCCTTCGGGAATCAGGAAGGCAATCAGGCGATAACCCATCAAAGCCTCTTCATCGAAGGCGCGCGCTGTTTGCAGGGCATTGTCGCCCCAGCCGATGATGACCATGGGGCGTATCCAGCCACCCGCCTTCATCAGCAGATATTTGACGACACCACGCAGCAGCAAGACACAGCACGGCACGAGCAGCCAGGTGACCAGCAGTGCGGCACGCGAGGAATCACGCCGGTCGAGGAAGACCAGGGCCGCATCGATCAGGCCCATGACCATGACAACTTTTAGCACTTCCTTGATTTCATTGGAGTACGGGCGGCGCTTGGCGTGGTGTCCTTTCAGCTTGAAGATTGCCAGGGTGACGAGCGAGAGCAGGCTGTAGCTGAGCACGCGTGAACTGTCGATGCCCCAGCCATTCAGTTCGCCGGCACTGAGCGTCCATTTTCCAGCGAGCCAGAATGCGGCAAACATGGCAAGCGCATCTGCAAAAGTGACAAAATATTTTTCCGCCCGGCTGCTGCAATACCATTTCACTTCTTGTAGAAAGATACCTTCGATTGGTTTCATGTTGACTGCTAGACCTTATGAACTTCAGTAAAAAATGCTGGAGACACTTTACGTATCCCTCGAAAAACGGGTTGTTTAGACGCGGCCGTAAAGGTCTTCGAAGCGGACGATATCGTCTTCTCCCAAATAGCTGCCTGACTGAATCTCAATCAGTTCGAGTGGCACTTTGCCCGGGTTGGCCAGGGAATGCACGACGCCGAGTGGGATATAGGTGGACTGGTTTTCCGTCAGCAGATATGTCTTGTCGCCATTGGTGATCTGGGCCGTGCCTGACACCACGATCCAATGTTCGGCGCGATGGTGGTGCATCTGCAGAGATAATTTGGCGCCAGGCTTGACGGTGATGCGCTTGACCTGGAAGCGTTCGCCGTTGCCGATGGAATCGTACGAACCCCACGGACGGAAGACTTCGCGGTGCATGGTGGCCTCAGGACGCTTTTGGGCCGTCAACTGTGCCACCATGGTCTTGGTATGCTGTGCCTGGGCCGCATCCATGACCAGCACGGCATCGGCCGTTTCCACGATGACCGTATTGCGCATGCCGATGGCGGTGACCAGGCGGCTGTTGCCATGCACCAGGCAATCGCTGCAATCCTGCATCAGCACGTCGCCTTGGGCGCTATTGTTATTGGCGTCTTTTGTCGCCACGTCGAAGACGGCCGCCCAGGAGCCAATATCATTCCAGCCTGCATTGAGGGCGATGGTGGCAGCATGGCTGGTGCGTTCCATGACGGCGTAGTCGACTGCGATATCTGGGCTGGCGGCGTAGGCGTCCTTGTCCAGGCGGATAAAGTCGAGGTCGCTCTTCGCTGCGGCAATGGCGGCACGGCATGCAGCCAGGACGGCGGGTTGGAAGCGGTCGAGTTCTTCAAGATAGCGGCTGGCGCGGAACAAAAACATGCCGCTGTTCCAAAAATAGTCACCACTGGCAACATATTTTTCCGCTTGCGGCAATGCGGGTTTTTCGACGAATTCAAGAATGCGCTGGACCGAGCCGCTGGCGGTGGCTTCCGCGCGGATGTAGCCATAGCCCGTCTCCGGTCCTGTCGGGGTGATGCCGAACGTAAGCAGACTTCCTTCTTCGGCGGCATGGCGTGCCAGCGCGATGGCATGGTGGAACGCTTGTGTGTCAAGGATGACATGATCGGAAGGCAGGACCAGCAGGACTGGATCATCGCCATCTGCCATTGCCTGCAACGCCGCGCTGGCAATGGCTGGCGCCGTATTGCGGCGCATCGGCTCGAGCAGTAAACGCGATTGCTCCATGCCAATTTCACGAAGTTGCTCCGCAACGATGAAGCGTGCCGACTCGTTGCAGACCAGCAAAGGATTGGCCAGACCCGGCAGCCCCCCCAGACGCTGCAGTGTTTGCTGCAACATGCTTTCCTTGCCGGACAGGCGCAGAAATTGTTTGGGGAATGCTTCACGCGACAATGGCCACAAGCGTGTGCCGGAACCGCCGCAAAGAATCACGGGTACGATGGGTGTAGTCATGTATGTATCATTTTAAAATTTAAAACAACCTCATTGGATGAGCGTTCTATCTCCTACCGTTTACAAGGTGTTTGATGTATTGCGGCGCGCCAGTCTGAGCGAAAAAGTCGCATTCTTGCTAGAGAATGAATATTACGAAAGGCCAATATTTTAATGATTTATAGCAATCCTTGTATTTCTTTTGCTGGCGTTTCGGGCGAGGTGGTGAAAACTGGGTGCTGGCTTGGCCTATTGTAATTTGCCAAACTGGAATTTCGCTTAGTTGGCAATCGTTTCCACCAAAAAAGCAACAAATACGCACACGGCGCTGAGACTGAGGACAAGCACAGCTCCTGCGGCGCAATCCTTGGCGATCTTGATGCTGGGATGAAGGGAGGGATGCAGATGGTCGATGAAGTGTTCGAGGGCAGTGTTAAAAAGCTCTGCCGCGAGGACCATGCCGCAGTTGAGCAATAACAAGGCCCACCAGACCATGGCTGGCCGGTTCCAGGCGAGCACGACGAGCACAGCGAGGGCCGCGAGGCACTGCAGGCGAAAGCTCGATTCCACGCGGAAGGCAGCGGTAATGCCCGCCAGGGCAAATCCCATGCGCTTGAAAAATGGCTGGTTTTTCATGGAGTGCCAGGCGGCGGTGCGGGATGTGTCACGAACATGGCAACAGGACTTCTAAATAGATAAAACATGAATCGGTTGGCTTGCAGTACGGCATTGCCTCATCCGCCAAGATAGAAAAGCTGGCCGCCGCCTCTTGCTACTGGCTAAAAAGTAAAAAGCCCGTTTCAAATGACATGAAAAGGGCTTTTGGCGGTAGTGCCAGACCTCCGGACTTGCTAGCAAGTTGAGGCTTGACCAACCTGATGCTGCCTAGGCAGCCCAGGTATTAATGGTGGGTTGGGGTCGTGTGCGCGGTGGTCGAATCCGAGCTTGCTGCACCGGCCACAACGGCAACTGCTGCGCCGATTGCGATCATGGTGCTGACACTCAGACCGGCAACGGTGGTACCGGCGGCTGCACCAGCTGCTGGTGCAGCGGCTGCTGGCGCAGGAGCTGGGGTCGATTGAGCCATTGCTTGCGCCGACGCGAAGCACAGGATTGCCGAAGCGATCAGAATTTTCTTCATGGGATATCCTTTAAGGTTGAACAGGGGAAATGCTAAACTGTCACACGATTGTAGCAACATTTCTTGTGCTAGTCTGTGCTGCACACTGCATGAGCCCGATAATTTATTGGATTTCAGCCTCATATTAAACCATTCCCCTCGTTTGATGCCTTGTGACGTTGTTGTACATCAACAAAAATACCCTTGCCGGCATCCAGCGTAGTTTGGTTTTTAGACAAGCCTGGTGCAAACTCCTGACGAGTACAAGCGAGTTGACACGTTTGCCAAGTCCTTGCCATCCCGCGTAAAATGCAGGCTTCGCGGGTGTAGCTCAATGGTAGAGCAGAAGCTTCCCAAGCTTACGACGAGGGTTCGATTCCCTTCACCCGCTCCATTTTCCGCTGGCGCCTGGTTTTATTTGGCGCGGCTACTTATTTCTTCATTTCATGTCCTCTGATACCCCAGCAAACGGCCCCGCGCGGCCAATGATGTACGACCCCACCGAACACCGCATCCGCAGTTTCGTGACCCGTGCGGGACGGCTTTCCGTGGCGCAGGCGCGTGCGCTCGAGACGCTGGGGCCGCAGTTCCTGTTGCCGTTCGCTAAAGAACCAATGGATTTCGAGCAGGTGTTCGCCCGCAAGGCGCCCGTCATCCTGGAAATCGGCTTTGGCATGGGCGCGACCACGGCGCATATCGCCAAGGCCATGCCGGAGAAGGATTTCATCGGCGTCGAGGTGCATACGCCCGGCGTCGGCAGCTTGCTGAAACTGATTGGCGAGGAATCGCTGACGAATCTGCACCTGCTGCAGCACGATGCCGTGGAAGTGCTGACGCACATGATTCCAGCCAATTCGCTGGCCGGCATCCACGTGTTTTTCCCCGATCCCTGGCACAAGGCGCGCCACAATAAACGCCGTTTGATCCAGTCGCCATTCGTCAAGCAGCTGACCGATCGCCTGGCGCCAGGTGGCTATCTGCATTGCGCCACCGACTGGGAAGATTACGCGGTGCAAATGCTGGAAGTGCTGGGCGCCGAGCCGCAATTGCGCAATAGCGCGGAAGGCTATGCGCCGCAGCCCGCCTATCGCCCGCTGACCAAGTTTGAAAACCGTGGCTTGAAGCTGGGTCATGGTGTGTGGGATCTGGTGTTCATCAAGAAATAAACATGTGTTGACGGCACGCCTGGCCGTGCCTCTATGCATGAAAACAAGCCTGCCGCGGCGACGCCGCAGGCTTTTTTATCATTCGCGCTACCTTGTGCGGGCTAGGCAAGGCGGGAAAATTCCGTTAGTCTTATCTTTTTTGCATTGATTGACATTATGACCAAGAAAATACTCGTTACCGGCGCATCCGGTTTCATCGGCTCGCACACCTGCGTCGAATTGCTGGCCGCCGGCTTCGATGTGGTCGCGGTGGATAATCTGTGTAACAGCGCGCGCGAAGCGGTGGCGCGGGTGGAGCGCATTTCCGGCAAGAGCGTGCCGTTCTATGAAGCCGACGTGCGCGACCGCGCGGCCATGGCCGCCATCTTGCGCGAGCACGCCATCGATGCGGTAATCCATTTCGCGGGCCTGAAAGCGGTGGGCGAGTCCGTGGCGCAGCCGCTGATGTACATGGATAACAACGTCACGGGCACCGTGGCCTTGCTGGAAGTGCTGGCGGCGGCGAATGTGAAGCGTTTCGTGTTCAGCTCGTCGGCCACCGTATATGGCGACCCGGAAGCCTTGCCTATCCTGGAAACATCGCGCCTGTCCGTGACCAATCCGTATGGCCGCTCGAAGCTGATGGTCGAACAGATCCTGGCCGATCTCGTGCATGCCGATGCCCAGTGGCAGGTAGGCGTGCTGCGCTACTTCAACCCCGTCGGCGCGCATGCCAGCGGCTTGATCGGCGAAGACCCTGCCGGCATCCCGAACAACCTGATGCCATTCATCGCCCAGGTAGCCGTGGGCCGCCGCGAGCGCCTGGCCGTATTCGGCAATGACTACACCACGCCGGACGGCACGGGCGTGCGCGACTACATCCACGTGGTCGACCTGGCGCTAGGCCATGTGGCTGCGCTGAATCGCCTGTTTTCCACCGAGGGGGGCTTTACCGTCAACCTGGGCACGGGCCATGGCTACAGCGTGCTCGATACCGTGCGCGCCTTCGAGGCCGCCAGCGGCCGCAAGGTCCCCTACGACATCGTGCCGCGCCGCCCCGGTGACATCGCCAGCTGCTATGCCTCGGCCGACAAGGCCAAGGAACTGCTGGGCTGGCAAGCACAGAAAAACATCGACGACATGTGTACCGACCACTGGCGCTGGCAGCACCAGAACCCGCAAGGCTATTGCGCTTGAGGCAAGGCCGGCACGCATAAAAAATCCCGCTCACACAACAGTGTGGCGGGATTTTTTATGAAGTGCCAACAAACCAATGGCACCTGAAAAATGTCTGGGGCTAGGCGCTACCCCGAAGGCAGTACGCAGGTACGGCGAGGGGCAGGCAACGCCGCCTGGCCTTATTCCTCCGGCAGCGAAAAATCGTTCATTAAAAAATCCCGCTCACACAACAGTGTGGCGGGATTTTTTAATGCGGTGCCAGCAACCCAATGGCACCTGAAAAATGTCTGGGGCTAGGCGCAAAGCCGAAGACAGTACGCTGGTACGGCGAGGGGCAGGCAACAACGCCTTGGGTAGTTTTTCAGGTAGCGATAAGTTACATATCAAAAGATCCCGCTCACACAACAGCGTGGCGGGATTTTTTAATGCGGTGCCAGCAACCCAATGGCACCTGAAAAATGTCCAGGGCGAGGCGCTACCCCGAAGGCAGTACGCAGGTACGGCGAGGGGCAGGCAACAACGCCTTGGGTAATTTTTCAGGTAGCGATAAGTTACATATCAAAAAATCCCGCTCACACAACAGCGTGGCGGGATTTTTTAATGCGGTGCCAGCAACCCAATGGCACCTGAAAAATGTCCAGGGCGAGGCGCTACCCCGAAGGCAGTACGCTGGTACGGCGAGGGGCAGGCAACAACGCCTTGGGTCATTTTTCAGGTAGCGATAAGTTACATATCAAAAAATCCCGCTCACACAACAGTGTGGCGGGATTTTTTAATGCGGTGCCAGCAACCCAATGGCACCTGAAAAATGTCTGGGGCTAGGCGCAAAGCCGAAGACAGTACGCTAGTACGGCGAGGCGAAGCAACAACGCCCCAGGCATTTTCTCAGGCAGCCATTAAGGGTAGAGGCCGCGTACTTCGCGAGCCTGCAGCACGCGCGTGCACGCCAGGATGAAGGTCGCGGTACGCATCGATACCTTCTTCTCTTGCGACACTTGCCATACGGCGTCGAACGCTTCGCGCATGATGCGGGTCAGGCGGCTGTTGATCTCTTCTTCCGTCCAGAAGAAGCTCGAGAAGTTCTGTGCCCACTCGAAGTAGCTGACGGTCACGCCGCCGGCGTTGGCCAGCACGTCCGGCACGATCAAGACGCCGCGGTCGGTCAGGATGTCGTCCGCTGCCGGCAGGGTCGGGCCGTTGGCGCCTTCCAGGATGATCTTGGCGCGGATGACTTGTGCGCGCTCGGCCGTGATCTGCTGTTCCAGCGCGGCCGGGATCAGGATGTCGCAATCGATGCCCCAGAAATCTTCGCGTGGCACGAATGCCTCGGCGCCCGGGAAGCCTTCGACGCTGCCTACTTCGGCCACGTGTGCCAGCAGTTGCGGGATGTTCAGGCCGCCGGAATGCACGACGGTGGTCTTGTGATCCTGTACCGCCACCACTTTCGAGCCGGCTTCAGCGAACATGCGTGCAGCGACGCCGCCCACGTTGCCGAAACCTTGCACGATGACTTTCGCGCCTTCAAGCGACATGCCGACCTTGGCGGCCGCATCGCAACCGACGACGAACACGCCGCGGCCCGTCGCATCGCGGCGACCCAGGCTGCCGCCCAGCGAGATTGGTTTACCCGTGACCACGCCGGTCGACATATTGCCGCCGATCATGGCGTAGCTGTCCATCATCCACGCCATGACTTGTTCATTCGTGTTGACGTCCGGCGCCGGGATATCCTTGTTTGGTCCGATGATCATGCTGATCTCGCTCGTGTAGCGGCGGGTCAGGCGTTGCAGTTCGTTGCGCGACAGAGTCTTCGGATCGACACGGATACCGCCCTTGGCGCCGCCGTATGGCACGTTGACCGCTGCATTCTTGACCGTCATCCAGGCCGACAGGGCCATCACTTCCGACAGGGTCACGTCCTGGTGGAAGCGCACGCCGCCCTTGCCCGGGCCGCGCGACAGGTTGTGCTGCACGCGGTAGCCTTCGTAGTGGGCAATGGTGCCGTCATCGCGCTCGATGGGCACGTCGACCGTCAGGATGCGCTTTGGACGCTTCAGCGTTTCCACCCAGCGCGACAGGTTGCCCAGGTACGGCGTAACGCGGTCGATCTGCTCGAGGTAGACGCCCCATGGGCCCAGATCTTCGGAATTGAGGTAAGAAGGAAGTGCGTGCTTGCTGGTCATGCTTGATAAGCTCCTGGACAATACGAATACGTTAGAGGCGCAGCCGAGATGCGGCTGCGCGCAGCGGAACCGCATCGTAGGCGATAGCCTCATGCCCCGGCCAATGCTTTGTGCGCATCCGGTTATGCATTTATTGCATAGTTGTATTGCCAGGATTGCCAGTCAGGATGGCGCTGTCTCGATGGCGCGCTTGCGGCGCTTGCCGGCGCGCGCCTTGCCGCCCTGCGACTGCACCAGGTATTGCCACAGGCTTTCGACGATCTGCTTGCCGGGACGCAGGCTGGACGGGCGTTCGCGGTACAAACGGATTTCCAGTTCGATTTCCCAGCCTGGCGCGCCGCCGTCGGCGCGCGCCAGGTGCTTGTACTTGACGTCGCGCATGACGGCCGATTCGGGCAGGAAGGCGATGCCGCGTCCCTCCAGTGCCATCATCTTGAGGCCTTCGGCCATGTCCGTCTCGTAGCAGGTGTCGAGGAACAGGGGCGCCTTGGCGTCCGCCACCAGCAGCTCCACCATGCGTCCCAGATAGGCGTTGCTGGTGTAGGAGAGGAAGGGCAGCGGATTCTTGGCGCTGCCCGGCAGGACGAAATCGGGCACCTTGTCCTGGCCGCAGCGCGCATACGCGCGCAGGGTTTCGCGGCCCATCACCAGCATGTCGTAGCGGCCCGGGTCCAGCTGCACCGGCTGGCGCGGATGGTGGTAGCACAGCAGCAGGTCGCAGCCGCCGTCGACCAGCTGCAGCACGGCGTCGTGCACGTTCAGCGCCATCAGGCGGCTGTTGATCGGCGCAAAGCCTTCTTCCAGCGCCGTCAGCCATTTCGGCATGAAGGTCAGCGAGAGGGTGTGCGGCACGGCGAAGTCGACGCTGGTCTGCGTGGCCGCCCGCTTGCCGCGCAAGAGGGCGCGCACGCCGTTGATTTGCCCCAGCATTTCCAGCGCCTGCTCGTAGAACACGGCGCCGGCCGGCGTCAGCCGCGTGGGATACGAGGTGCGGTCGACCAGGTCGATGCCGAGCCAGTTTTCCAGCGACTGGATGCGCCGCGAAAAGGCCGGCTGGGTGACGTGGCGCAGGGCCGCGGAACGGCTGAAGTTATGCGTTTCAGCGAGCGAAATGAAGTCTTCCAGCCATTTGGTTTCCATCGCGGCAGCGTTCCGTTATCAAGGGCAAAGGCAAAGTAGATGGTCAGGCCGTGCCGGTCGATGCCGCCGACTGGTACAGCGATGCCGGCAGGCCGAAGAAGGAGGGCGGGCCCAGGGTCGTGCCCTCGAGCGAGCCGCCCGCGTTCAAGGCCTTGCTGATGGCCGACAGCAGCGAACTGCGGTCGGCCAGGTTTTGTATCAGCGCGCGCGGACCGTTGTGGAAGGTATGCTGGGCGATGTCCACGGCGACAACAAAGATCGGCTCGCGGCGCATGGGGAACTCCACCCACTCGCCGTCCTCGTCCTGCGCGCGGAAGGTATCGGGCAGGGACATGTTTTCGGCGCCGGGCAGGTGCGACGCCAGCACCAGGCCGAAGGCTTCCGGCACCACGTCGGCCAGGCGGCGCACGGTGAGATCGTCCTGCACCAGTAACCGTACTTGGGCTTCCACCGCGTCTTCGGCGTCGGGCTGGGCGCCGAGAATTTTCACGGCCTGATAGATCAGGTCGGACGAGAGTGTTTCCATCAAATCTTCCATTAAATCATCTCCAGGATCATGGCGACGATTTCGTCGCCGTAGGAGGCCAGTTTTTTCTCGCCCACGCCGCTCACGCCGCGCATCTGTTCCAGCGAGGTGGGCTTGGCCTTGGCGATTTCGCGCAGGGTGGCATCGACGAAAATCACGTACGCCGGCACGTTGTGCGTGCGCGCCGTCTCCACGCGCCACCAGCGCAGCTTGTCGAAGATGGCCTGCTCGCTGGTCGACAGATCCGTCTCGACATAGCCCTTCGCCACGCTGGTGCTGCGCTTGCTGGTTTTCACCGGTTTCTGGTACTGGCGCAGCTGCACCTTCTGGCCGCCCTTGA
The DNA here is from genome assembly GCF_978021625.1 of Janthinobacterium foliorum. Lineage (NCBI taxonomy): Bacteria > Pseudomonadati > Pseudomonadota > Betaproteobacteria > Burkholderiales > Oxalobacteraceae > Janthinobacterium > Janthinobacterium foliorum. The sequence goes on from NZ_CDXDQE010000003.1 coordinate 199,192, forward strand.
GCACGGGGCGCGAGGCGTCCGTCAGTTTCAGCGAGCTGTATTGTTCATGGTCGACCGAGACGAGGCCCAGGGCGATGGCCTGGCGCAGGATGGCTTTCCATTCCGCTTCGCCCAGGTCCGAGCCGATGCCGAAGACGGACAGGGAATCGTGGTGCCAGGTCTTGATGCGCTCGGACTCCACGCCGCGCAGCACGTCGATCACGTGGCCGCCGGCGAAGCGCTGGTCGACGCGGTAGATGGCCGACAGCAGTTTTTGCACGGGCACGGTGCCGTCGAACGACACGGGCGGCACCAGGCAGGTGTCGCAATTGCCGCACGGCGAAGCCGGTTCGCCGAAATATTCGAGCAGGCGCATGCGGCGGCAGCTGAGCGTTTCGCACAGGCCCAGCATGGCGTCTAGCTTGACGCCCAGCACGCGCTTGAAGGTGTCGTCCGCTTCCGATTCGTCGATCATGCGCCGCTGCAGCACCACGTCCTGCAAGCCGTACGCCATCCAGGCGTTGGCGGCCATGCCATCGCGGCCCGCGCGCCCCGTTTCCTGGTAATAGCCCTCGATGCTTTTCGGCAGATCCAGATGCGCGACGAAGCGCACGTCGGGCTTGTCGATGCCCATGCCGAAGGCGATGGTGGCGACCATGACGATATTTTCCTCGCGCAGGAATCGCGCCTGGTTGGCGCTGCGCTTGGCGTACTCCATGCCGGCGTGATAGGGCAGGGCGCGGATGCCGCTCTGGTTCAGGAATTCCGCCGTCTCCTCGACTTTCTTGCGCGACAGGCAGTACACGATGCCGCAGTCGCCCGCGTGCTCCGTGTTGATGAAGTCGAGCAGCTGCTTGCGGCCATTCGCCTTTTCCACGATCTGGTAGCGGATGTTCGGCCGGTCGAAGGAGGAGACGAACTGGCGCGCGTCGTCGAGCTGCAAACGCAGGGCGATTTCGGCGCGCGTCTGCGGGTCGGCGGTGGCCGTGAGCGCAATGCGCGGCACGTCAGGGAACTGCTCGTGCAGCACCGACAGCTTGATGTATTCGGGACGGAAGTCGTGGCCCCACTGGGCCACGCAATGCGCCTCGTCGATGGCGAACAGGGCGATTTTCGAGGACTGGAACAGGTCCAGGCAACGCTGCGTCATCAGGCGCTCGGGCGCCACGTAGACGACGTCGATGCCACCCGTGCGCACCAGGCGCTCGATGCGGCTCGCTTCTTCGTAGGTCTGCGTGGAATTGAGGAAGGCGGCGCGCACGCCCACTTCTTCCAGCGCGTCGACCTGGTCCTGCATCAGCGCGATCAGCGGCGAGATGACGACGCCGACGCCGTCGCGCAGCAGCGCGGGAATCTGGTAGCACAGCGACTTGCCGCCGCCGGTGGGCATCAGCACCAGCGCGTCGCCGCCGTGGCTGACGTGGTCGACGATGTCGGCTTGCTGGCCGCGGAAGGCCGGGTAGCCGAAAACGGTCTGCAGCAGGTGCAGCGCGCGCTGGTTAAGATCTTGATTCATAGTGCCTTATTCTGCCCAAACAACCCAGCCGAAGTGGGCGCTGGCCAGGACCAGCAAGCCAAACACGATGCGGTACCAGGCAAAAAACGTGAAGTCGTGCGAGCTGATGTAACGCAGCAGCCAGCGCACGCACAGGAAGGCGGAGATGAAGGCGGCCACGGTGCCCAGACCAAACAGGGGCACGTCGGTGGCCGACAGAATGTCGCGCGCTTTGTACAGCGAGTAGAAGGTGGCGGCCAGCAGGGTCGGGATGGCCAGGAAGAACGAGAATTCCGTGGCCGTCTTGCGCGACAGGCCCAGCAGCATGCCGCCGATGATGGTCGAGCCGGAACGGCTGGTGCCGGGGATCAGCGCGAATGCCTGCGCGCAGCCCACTTTCAGGGCATCGAACGGCGTCATTTCATCGACCGAGTTGACGCGCACGGTGACCGGGTTGATGCGCGCGCGGCGCTCCACCAGCAAAATCACGATGCCGCCGATGATGAAGGCCATGGCGACGGGCACGGGCTTGAACAGCGCGTGCTTGATCATCTTGCCGATGGCCAGACCGATGACGGCCAGCGGAATGAAGGCGATGGCCACGTTCAGCACGAACTTGCGCGACTTGACTTCGCTGCCAAAGGTGGACAGCACGCTGCCTATGCGCTGGCGGTATTCCCAGCACACGGCCAGGATGGCGCCCGCCTGGATGGCGATCTCGAACACATCCATCACGTCTTTCGACACATCCTGCGTGAAGTCGAGCAGGCTGCCGGCCAGGATCAGGTGTCCCGTGGAAGAAATGGGCAAAAATTCGGTGAAACCTTCGACCAGCCCCATGATGATGGCTTTTAACGCAAGAATGAGATCCATAGATGTATAAAAGGGTGTAAGTGACAGGATGGGGTGAGCGCGCGGCGCCAGCAATGTGCGCGGGGTCGAAGCTTACCACGAGAGAGGCCCGCGGCAGGCATTTGGACGCTGGCGGGTGGCGCTTTTTTAGCGCCGCCCGCCAGGCAGGGGATGGGTCAGGAAGCTTGTTTCGCCGGCGTGGCCAGGCGCGCGCTGGCCGCCACCAGCAGCAGGGCGCAACCGAGCATGGCGAAGGCGATGTTCAGGCTGGTGGCGTGCGCCACGAAGCCGATGACGGCCGGACCGGCCAGGATGCCCGCGTAGCCGATGGTGGTGATGGCTGCCACGGCCAGGCTGGCCGGCATGGCGTTCTGGTTGCCGGCCGCCGTAAACAGGATGGGCACGATATTCGCGGCGCCGAGGCCGATCAGCACGAAGCCAAGCATGGCCAGGCCCGCCTGCGGCGCCAGCACGGCCAGGAAGAAGCCGCTGGCTGCGCACAGGCCGCCAAAAGTGAGCACGCGCTTGCCGCCAAAGCGGCTGACCACCTTGTCGCCCGTGAAACGGCCCAGGGTCATGGCGATGGCGAAGGCGGCGTAGCCGAGGCCGCCCTTGGTTTCATCGACGCCGCGCGTGGTGGTGAGGAACAGGGCGCTCCAGTCGAGAATGGCGCCTTCGGCCAGGAAGACGATGAAGCACAGCAGGCCGATGAGGATCACGGCGCCATGCGGCATGACGAACAGCGGCGTCTTTTCGCCCGAGGCGGATGCCGTCGGCAGCAGATGGCCTTGCGCCGCGCCCAATACGCCGCACAGCAGCAGCATCACCACCACGCAGGAGAGCGCGGGCGACAGGCCCAGCCAGAGCAGCAGGGCCATGCAGGCCGCGCCGGCGAAGCCGCCCACGCTGAACAGCGCATGAAAGCCCGACATCATGGCGCCGCCATTGGCTTTTTCGATGATCACGGCCTGGATATTGATGGCCACGTCAAATGTGCCCATGGCCGCGCCGAAGAGCAGCAGCACCAGTCCCAGTTGCACGGGCGTGGCCGCCAGCGCCAGGCCGGGCAGGATGGCGATCAGCAGCAGGCCGGCGCTGATGATGACCTTGCGGCAGCCGAAACGCGCCGACAGCATGCCCGTAAATGGCATGGCGCACAGCGAACCGGCGCCCAGGCACAGCAGCAAAATGCCCAGGGTGGCTTCGTCAAGGCCCAGGCGCGACTTGGCGTAGGGCACCAGCGGGGCCCAGGCGGCCATGCCGAGGCCGGCGGCGAAGAAGACCAGGCGCGTGGCGCGTTGTTGCAGGGTGCCGGTAAGGTGCATGGGGGAGCTTTCCAGGAGTCGGAGATGGATAAAGTCAGGCATGCGCGCGCAATACGTGCACGCCCAGCCGCTCAAAGGCGGCCGCGTGCGCCGCATCGGCGTGCGCCTCGAGTACCAGGTGCTGCAGCAAGCCCGTGGCCAGCACGCCGAAGGGGGCGGCCGTGCCCAGCTTGTCGCTGGTGACGGCCACCGCCACGGCCTTGCTGGCGCCGGCGATGCTGCGCTTGAATTCGGCTTCGTCGTAGTTGAACGCCGTCACGCCTGCTTCCGCATCGGCGCCGCAAGCGCCCAGAAAACACAGGTCGGGATGCATGCGCTCGACCGTGCGCAAGGCCTGGGGACCCAGGCTGGCGCCGGCGCGCCGGTCGACCCTGCCGCCAGCCATGATCAGTTCGATTTCCGGCCGTTCCATCAGCAGCATGGCGATCGATGGGGCGTTGGTGATGACAGTGAGCGCTAACTCTGGCAGCGCGCTGGCGATGGCCAAATTGGTCGAGCCTGCATCGAGAAACAGCACCTGGCCCGCGCGCACGAGGGAAACGGCGGCCTGTGCCAGGCGCGCCTTGCGTTCCGGCGCCTCCTGCTTGCGCTGGCTCAAGCTGGAGCCGGCGTCGGGCGCCAGCGGCAGGGCGCCGCCATATACGCGCTGGCACAGGCCGGCTGCCGCCATCTCGCGCAGGTCGCGCCGTATCGTATCTTCGGAGACTTCGAGCTGGCGCGCCAGATCCAGCGCCAGCACTCTGCCATCGGCTTGCAATTGCTGCTGGATCAGCGCGTGGCGTTGTTTGAGGAGCAGGGTAGCGGACATGGTTATTTTTTGGTTGAAACGTGCATGAATGCGCATGAATATACGCAAACGTGCAAAATTCGTCAATGTTTTCCGCATGCGGACAGGCGCCAGCGCTGTGGCGGGCAATTGAACGGGCGTGACCGGCATGACCGTGTGCGCGCAGCCCGATTTCAAATGAATTTGCAAAAAAGATAAATTTACGTTTATGCTCATCGCCGATATCTTGGCACCCCTCGGTGTGTGCTTGCAGAGGAATAAAGGAAACAGACGCATGAGTGACATCAAACTTTTCAAGTTGGCCAATGGGCAGGCCCGGGAGCTGCAAGGGAGCGTATCGGACCTGGAAAAGCCCCTGCAGACCTTGATCGAGGCAAATCTCGACACATTGCTGAACATCCGTTTCTTGGCGAGCGAGTATTCAACTGGCAAGACGCATGCGGGCCGCATTGATTCACTTGGATTGGATGAGAACAATTGCCCGGTTATTCTTGAGTACAAGCGGTCGGTTGGTGAAAATGTCATCAATCAAGGCCTGTACTATCTGGATTGGTTGATGGACCATCAGGCGGACTTTCAACTTCTGGTCCTCGATCAGCTAGGCAAGCTGGCGTCGGAGGCCATTGATTGGAGCGCGCCACGGGTGATTTGCATCGCGGCTGACTTCACCAAGTTCGATAGCCATGCCGTCCAGCAGATAGGCCGGACGATCGAACTTATCCGGTACCGCCGATTTGCCGAGGACCTGCTGCTCCTTGAGTCCGCAAGTTCGGGCATGGGGCCGGCAATCAGGAAAGGTTCCGCCAAACGGCAGGTAGCGATATCAGTCGAGCTCGATACAGTGGCTGCCGGAGTCGCAGGCATGGGAACGAACAAGTTGACGGGACCGGACAAGACATTCACGGAAGTGCTGGCCGGACTGTCGGAACCCATGCGTCAGTTGCTGGCCTCGCTAGAGGATTACACGATGTCTCTGGGGGATGATGTTGAACGTAAAGAGCTGCGCTTGTACCTGGCATTCAAACGGTTAAAGAACTTTGCAACGGTAGTAATACATAAGAAAAATTGCCTCGTGCTGTACTTGCATGTCGATCCGGCACCCGTAGCGCACATCTTGCCCAACGCGCGCGACGTGAGCGCCATCGGGCATTGGGGCACGGGTAACCTGCAGGTGAGCATCAGCACGCTCGCGGAACTTGATGCGGCAAAGCCATTCATCGTTGCCGCGTATGCAGGTCAGCGTGACGGAAGAGCATAGGGGAGGGTGGCCTGCGCGTGCATCAATTGTGCGGCGCGGTTGCCTGTTCAAGTTCAGCCAGCCAGCGCACGGCATGCTCGCGGCTGCTGCCGCACATTTCCGCCGACGGCTGCAAGCTGCCGCAAAAGGCGGGTCGCTCCGGGCGGCCGAAAATCTTGCAGCGGTTGTCGTCGGCCAGCTGGATGCAGCGCACGCCCGCGGGTTTTCCATCTGGCATGCCGGGAATCGGGCTGGTGATGGAAGGGGCGGTGCAGCAGGCACCGCACGATGGGCGGCATGCCAGGGTGGCAGATGGTGACATGGGATTTCAGACGAACGGGTGAGGAGCCGACAGTATAGCAAGCCAGCTCCCCTGTCCTGCCAGGGATTGTTCAGCGCACGATGCTGACGCGCTTGCCAGACAAGGTGCGGCGCGCCGGGTCGCCATGCACGGTGATGCGGCCTGAACCGCTGGCACGGGCATTGACTTCGCTCAGGACGCTGACGTCGATGTCGCCCGAGCCGTTGCCCGCCAGGTAGGCGACGTCGCTGCTCAAGGCGGCCAGGTTGATATCGCCCGAGCCATTCACGTTGGCATCGAGGCGCTGCACGGCGCCGCTGGCACTGATATTGCCGGAGCCATTCACGGCGACGTTGATGCGCTCGCCGCGCACGCTGCCCAGCTGGATGCTGCCCGAACCGTTCTGCACGGCGTCCGTGTTGCCGCTGGTCAGGGCTGCCGCATTGATCCTGCCCGAGCCGTTGTTGGCCACGTCGAAGCGCGCCACCTTGCCCGACAGTTCGCTTTTCATCGAGCCGCGCTGTTCCAGGCTGAAGTCGTCGCCATTCAAGCCGCTCACCACCAGGCGGCCGGCGCCGGAAATCGTGATCTTGTTCAATTGCGGCGTCGTATAGATGACGTGGATGCCATTGCTGCTGCGAATGTTGCTATCGCTCCAGATGCGCAGGGTATTGCCGCTCACTTCGCTATGGATCAGCGGCTGCAAATTGCCGTCCGCTTCGATCACCAGTGAGGGCGCCGGGCCGACGCGCACGTCGATCTTGATATCGATGCGTTTCATGTTGTCGATGTCGAGCGCGGTGAGGCTGCTGACCTGGCGCACATCGCGGCTCACTTGCTGGTTGCCCTGGATGGACGAGCCACCCGATTCCACATAGCGCACATCGCCGTCATTGGGGTTGATCACGATGGCGCAGCCGCCAAGGGCAACGGCACAGCACAGGGCCAGCAAAGTACGCATGGTGTTTCCTTTATGATTGTTTTAGCGCAGGAGAAGAAAAAGAGCCGGCTGCCGCGCCGCGGCTGCCGTGCTGTCGAGAGGCAAGATAGCAAAGCTGACAAGCCGCTACAGCAGAAATGCGATGAACTGCGTAAAACGCGGCGTGAACTGCACGCCAGCCATCTTGTCGACCGCGGCCGTGCCGGCAAGCAGCCCCGCCTGGCCGTCGAACATGGACTGCCGGGGTACTTCTTGCCGCAGCGGCGCGCTACAATGATGCGCCGGGCCAGGTGCCCGGCGCTTGACCTGACCTGTAGACAAGTCTACTATTAATGACTCAAAAGTAAGTTACCCGGATTGACACATGCACGCCCCGATTGATACCAAGCCCCGCTGGGAGCGGCGCAAGGATGCCCGCCCGCAGGAATTGCTCGCCGCCGCCCTCGACCTGTTCGTCGAACGGGGTTTCGCGTCGACGCGCCTGGAGGATGTGGCCAAGCGCGCCGGCGTGTCGAAGGGAACCCTGTACCTGTACTTTGAAAATAAGCAAGAGCTGTTCAAGGCCGTGGTGCGCGACAATATCGTGCATTCCATCGGCGAGGCGGAAAACACCATGGCCGCCTCCGACGACAGCAGTGCCGAACTGCTGCGCAGCGTGATGATGCAATGGTGGCATGAATTTGGCGCCACCAAATTGGCAGGCCTGACCAAGTTGATGTTGGCAGAAGCCAACAATTTCCCGGAACTGGCGCAGTTTTACAACGATGAGGTGGTGACACGCGGCAATGCGCTCATTACCAGCCTGATCGAGCGGGGCATGCAGCGCGGCGAATTTCGCCCCGTCGATGCCGTGCTGGTCACGGCCATCCTCAGCGCGCCCGTCACCATGCTCATGATGTGGACGCATTCCTTCCTGCCCTGCGAGGTCAAGAATGTGGACCCGGTGGCGTATATGGAAGCGTTTATCGACATGAGCGTGCGCGCCCTGCTGCTGGAGACGCCCGATAAAAGCTGATGTGCCGTGCCGGCTGCTACCGTTCAGTTGCCCCTTTTCCAAGGTTCACCCCCTCAAATCTGCAGATCGTCGCAAATTTCCTCCTTCCCCCGTCTTTATGGTTAACATGTGCTTTCAGCCAGTTCAACGATAAAATGGCGGATTATTACTTCACTTACCGAGTCCAAAGATGAATATCGAACAAGCCCGCTTCAATATGATCGAACAGCAAATCCGTCCATGGGACGTACTGGATCTCGACGTGCTGGAGCTGTTGAACGTGGTCAAGCGTGAAAATTTCGTGCCGGCCGCCTATAAAAACCTGGCCTTCGTCGATACTGAAATTCCACTGGGTGGCGGCGAATGCATGTTCACGCCGAAGCTGGAAGCGCGCATCTTGCAAGACGTTGCCGTCAAAAAGCATGAAAATGTGCTGGAAATCGGCACCGGCAGCGGCTACATGGCGGCCTTGCTGGCACACAAGGCGCGTCATGTGACGAGCGTGGAAATCGTGCCGCAATTGAAAACCCTGGCGGAACAGAACCTGGCCGCCAATGGCGTGACGAATGTCACCGTGGAACTGGGCGATGGCGCGCAAGGCTGGAGCAAGGGCGCGCCGTATGACGTGATCGTCGTCTCCGGCGCCCTGTCCGTATTGCCGGAAGCGCTGTTGCAGCAAGTGAAAGTAGGCGGCCGCATCCTGGCCATCATCGGCGAAGCGCCGATCATGTCGGCGCACCTGATCACGCGCAGCTCGGACAAGGCCTATGACACGCGCAAGCTGTTTGAAACCAATGTCACGCCGTTGCAAGCCGTGGCGCCGTCGCACTTCCAGTTCTGAGGCGGCGGAGATTCGATGGAGCATTTGAGCGCCCCCCAGCTGGCCGCCTGGCTGGCTGACCCATCCCGCCCACCTCCGTTCCTGCTGGACGTGCGCGAGCAGTGGGAGTTTGACCTGTGCCACCTCGAGGGCGCGACCCTGATGCAGATGAACTCGATTCCGGCGCGGATCGACGACCTCGATGAAGATGCGCAGATCGTCTGCATCTGCCATCACGGCGCGCGCAGCATGCAAGTGGCTGCCTTCCTGGAGCGCAATGGTTTTGGCAAGATCAGTAATTTGACGGGCGGCGTTCATGCCTGGGCTGTGCAAGTCGACAGCTCGATGCCCAAATACTAAATTATTTTGCAGTAGATGCACTCCCAGGCATGCCATCGAGCATGCCTGCGGAGGCCTGTACCCCGTTCTTACCGGAATGGCTGGCGGGCAGGCTGTAACCGATTTTTGATTCCATCAACTTTTGACGACTCCAACGGAGAAATGCAATGCGGAAACCCCTTATCGCCGTGCTGATGACCAGCGCTTTTTTCTCGCTCAATACGCAGGCGGCCGATCTCATCCAGGTGTACCAGCAGGCGCTGGCCAATGACGCGCAGTATGCCAGCGCGCGCGCGGCCCTGTCGGCCGGGATGGAGCGGGTGCCGCAAGGCTTGGCAGGCTTGCTGCCGCAAATCTCCGCATCGGGCAGCAATACGCGTGGCGATCAGGAACAGATCATCCAGAACAATGGCGGCAACAAGATCACTTCGCCATCCGTGAATGTGCGCACGAATGCCTACAATTTGACCCTGGCGCAGCCGCTGTTCCGCTGGGATCGCTGGGAGACCTATCAGCAAAGCAAGCTGGCGCAGGCAATTGCCGAAGCGCAATTTGCACAGGTGCAGCAAGATCTGATCACGCGCGTGGCGCAGGCGTATTTCGACGTGCTGAGCGCGCAGGACAACCTGGGCGCGACGCAGGCGCAGAAAGTGGCCACGACGGAACAGCTGGCATCGGCCAAGCGCAACTTTGAAGTGGGCACGCAAACGATCACCGACACGCATGAAGCGCAGGCGGCGTATGACCTGGTGGTGGCGCAGGAATTTGCCGCCATCAACGACCTGGCCAACAAACGCAGCGCGCTGCAAACCATCATCGGCGAAGCGCCGGCCTCGCTGGCGCCGATGCGCACGGGCGTGGTCCTCAGCGCGCCGGAACCGGCGGCCGTCGAGCCGTGGGTGGCGTCCGCCGAAGAGCAGAATTATGGCGTCGTCACGTCGCAGTTCAACGTGGAATCGGCCAAGCGCGACATTGGCCGCAACCGTGCCGGCCATTATCCGACCCTGGACCTGATCGCCAACACTGGCCATACCTATTCTTCCGGCGGCGGCAATGGCAACGGCACGAACAACAATGCCATCGGCGTGCAGTGGAGCATCCCGATTTTCAGCGGCTTCGCCGTCACCAGCAAGGTGCGCGAATCGATCGCGCTGGAAAACAAGGCCCGCAACGACCTGGAAACGGCGCGCCGCACGGCAGCGCAAGGCGCGCGCCAGGCTTTCCTTGGCGTCAATAGCGGGCTGGCCCAGGTGAAGGCGCTGGAAGCGGCGGAAGTGTCGAGCAAATCGGCGCTGGAATCGAACCAGCTTGGCTATCAAGTGGGCGTGCGCATCAATATCGACGTCTTGAATGCGCAGAAGCAATTGTTCACCACGCAAAAAGACCTGTCGAAAGCCCGCTACGACACCATCATGAACGGCTTGCGCCTGAAGTCGGCGGCTGGCACCCTGAAGGAAACGGACCTGTTGCCCGTCAACGCCTTGCTGGACAAGTAAACGTTCTTGCCTCAGATTTGCATGAAAACCAGCACCGGCAGCGGCGCTGGTTTTTTTTCGTCTCCGGCGTGCTCAGGCAGCGCGGCTGTTGGCCACTTGCGTCAGAATCACGCCCGCCACCACCAGCCCCGCGCCGGCCCAGTGCAGCGCACTGATGTGTTTTACGGCAAAGCCCAGCAAGCCATGGCGGTCGATGGCCAGCGCGGCCAGCATTTGTCCACCGATGACGGCTGCCATGAAGGGGCCGGAACCCATGCGCGGCGCCAGCATCAGCGCGGCCGTAATATAAAACACGCCTGCCGCGCCACCCAGCCAGGACCAGCCTGGTCCACGCATGGCGACGCCGATATCGGGCGCCGGCACCCGCCATACGAGCATCAGCAGTGAAGCGAGCACGGCGCTGACGGCCAGCGAAGCGAGCGTGGCCCACAGCGGGTGGCCCAGGTTGCGGCCCAGTGCCGCATTCGCGCCCGCCTGGAAGGGGACGACGGCGCCGGCCAGCATGGCCAGCGGGGCAAATAAAGTGATCCATCCATGCATGTCGGCTCCATTACGGTTGAGTTGATGGATCCATCGTATTATGCTGTCATGATTAAATCCAATTCGTAATTTGTCAGTCAACCATGCGCGAAATGAATAGTCTGCGGGCTGTTGACCTGAACTTGCTGGTGATCCTGGAGGCGCTGCTCAGCGAGCGCCACTTGTCCCGCGCGGCCGGGCGCTTGCACATGAGCCAGCCCGCCGTCAGCCATGCGCTGGCGCGCTTGCGCCATCTGCTCGGCGATCCGCTGCTGATACGCGGCAAGGGCGGTTTCCAGCCGACGGCGCGCGCGCTGGAACTGGCGCGGCCGCTCGCCGACGCCCTGCAAAGCGTGCGCTCCGTGCTGGGCGGCGCCGCCTTCGAGGCGGCCACGGCGCAGCGCGTGTTTCGCCTGGCCATGTCCGACTACGGCGCCGCGCTGCTGTTGCCGGCCTTGCTGCGTCGCTTGCGCGTGGAAGCCCCAGGCATCGACCTGGCGATCCGCTATGCCAGCCGGCCAGCCATGATCGCCGGCGTGCAGGATGGCGAGATTGACCTGGCGCTGGGCGTCTTCCCGCAGCTGCCCGAGCAGTTGCACAGGGAAACCTTATTCCAGGAAACGTTCATGTGCGCGCTGGACCCGGCCAGCCTGGCGCCCGGCAAGACCTTGCGCATGGAAACGTATCTGGCGCGCCCGCATGTGCTGGTGGCATCGAGCGAAAGCGGCATGGCGGCGGAAGTCGATGCGGCCCTGGCGCAGCTGGGCCAGGCGCGGCGCGTCGCCGTGCGCTTGCCGCACTGGACGGTGGCGCCGGCGATCCTGATGGGGACGGATCTGATCCTGACGGTGGCGCGGCGCGCCTTGCAAGGCAGCGCGGCGCAAGGGCTGGCGCTGCATGCTGCGCCGTTTGCCATCGCACCATTCCGGTTTGAAACGATACGCCACCGGCGCACGGATGGCGATGCGGGGATCGCCTGGCTGCGGGCGGCCATTGCACAGGCCGTCGCGCCAGGCTGACGTACTACGGTTGAGGTATTACTGCTGAGGTATTACAAGCCGCCGCCCTGGCCGTCGAACTTGCGTTCGATCAATTCGATCTTGTAGCCGTCCGGATCGGTGATGAAGGCGATGACCGTGTTGCCGCCTTTGACGGGGCCTGGTTCGCGCGTCACGTTGCCGCCGTTGGCCCGTGCCGCGTCGCATGCGGCGACGATATCGTCGGCCGAGATGGCGATGTGGCCATAGGCCGTGCCCAGCTCGTAGCTGGTGGTGCCGTAGTTATACGTCAGTTCCAGTTCCGCGTGGTCGGGATTCGATCCGTAGCCGACGAAGGCCAGCGTGTACTGGTATTCCGGATTGTCGCTGGTGCGCAGCAGCTTCATGCCCAGGACGTTCGTGTAAAAATCGATGGAGCGCTGCAGGTCGCCGACCCGTAACATGGTGTGCAAAATACGCATCGTAAATCCTTGATGATGATAGGGGAATGGCAGGATTTTATGCGTTTTACGGCTTTCTTGCCGAGACCGCCCCTGCCGCCCGGCAATCAGGCGGCAGCGGACGGCATGCGGCAATTACTCCAGATGGGCGTCCAGGGTGATTTCCGTGGCCAGCAATTTGGACACGGGGCAGCCGAGCTTGGCGCGCAGGGCCGCATCCTGGAATGCTTCGTTGGTGGCGCCTGGAATGGTCGCCACCAGGGTCAGGTGCACGGCCGTGATGGCATAGCTGTCATCGATTTTTTCCAGCGTGACTTCCGCCGTGGTCTTCAAGGCCGTGGCGCGCATGCCCGCCTCGCCCAGCTGGCCGGACAAGGCCATCGTAAAACAGGCCGCGTGGGCCGCGCCGATCAGCTCTTCCGGATTGCTGCCGGGGCCGTCTTCGAAGCGCGTGTTGAAGCCATACGCCACATTGTCGAGCGCGCCGCTTTGGGTCGAAATGAAACCTTTGCCGTCTTTCAGGCCGCCACTCCAGACGGCCGATGCTGTTTTTTTCATGATGTACTCCTTGCGTGGTTCGAGAGTCCATCATGCACGTCCCACCTTCGCGCTTCCGTTCGTTGCGCCACACTGTGGGCGATGGGTGTTCAGCGGGCCGGCGCCACGCGCCAGATGATGTTGCCCACGTCGTCCGCCACCAGCAGGGCGCCTGCCTTGTCGATGGCTACGCCCACGGGCCGTCCCTGCGCCTTGCCGCTCTTGTCCAGGAAACCGCTGACGATATCCTGAGGCGGGCCGCTGGGGACGCCATTGGCGAACGGCACGAAAATGACTTTATAGCCGCTGAAAGGCTTGCGGTTCCACGAGCCATGCTGGCCGATGAAGACGCCATCCCGATACCGCTCCGGCAGCAAGCTGCCCGTATTAAATGCCAGGCCCAGCGATGCTGTGTGGGCGCCCAGCGCATAGTCGGGCGCGATGGCCTTGGCCACCAGGTCGGGTTGCGGCGGCTTGACGCGCGCATCGACGTGCTGGCCGAAATAGCTGTAGGGCCAGCCATAGAAGGCTCCATCCTTGACCGAGGTCATGTAGTCCGGCACCAGGTCGTTCCCCAGTTCGTCGCGTTCATTGACGGCCGTCCACAGGGTGTTTGTCCTGGGTTCCCAGCCCATGCCATTCGGGTTGCGCAATCCCGTCGCGTACACGCGCGCCTTGCCCGTCGCGCGTTCGAAGCGCCAGATGGCGGCGCGGCCATCTTCGGCCGACATGCCGTTCTCGCCCACGTTGCTGTTCGAACCGACGGAGACATATAAAAATTTGCCATCGGGACTGGCGATGACGTTCTTGGTCCAGTGGTGGTTGATGGGTCCGCCGGGCAAATCCATGACCTTGGCGCCCTGCGCCGTGATGGCCGTCTGCCCTTCCTCATACGGGAAGCGCAGCAGCGCATCGGCATTGGCGATGTACAGGTCCTTGCCCACCAGGGCCATGCCGAACGGCGAATTCAAGCCTTGCAGGAAGACACTGCGCGTCTGCGCCACGCCGTTCGCATCGATGCCGCGCAGCAGGGTGATGCGGTTGGCGCTGGGCGTGGCGGCACCCGCTTTTTTCATCTGCATCTGCATGATGGCGCCCTTGATGCCCTTGCTGTCTTCCGGTTTCGGCGGGGCATTCGTTTCCGTCACGAGCACGTCGCCATTCGGCAAGACGTACAACCAGCGCGGATGGTCGAGGTCGCGCGCATAAGCCTGAATGGCCAGGCCGGCGGCGACGAACGGGCGCTGGGCGGCCGTCCAGCGCTGCACGGGGGCAACGTTCACAGTCGGCAGCAACTGCTTCTCGGGCGCCGGCAGCATGGGTTGCGGGCCGAAGCCGACGGGCATGGCGGGCGCCTGGGCGTGGGCGATGGGGACGCTGCAGGCAGCGGCCAGCAGGAACAAACAGACGTAACGGTGCATGGCGTACTCCAGGACAGTAGCGTTGCGTGACAGTTGGACTCAGCGCGCTTTCTTTGGTTCCAGCTGCGCGCCGGGACGGGCTTGTTGCGGCGCGGCGGGCTTGACCTTTTCCACTCCCGGCTGGGCGCGGCTGTCCGTGTCGACCAGGCCTTGCTCCAGGTCGCTGGCGGCCTGCTGCATCACCTTGCGCGGGCGCACATTTTGCGCGTCGGGCGACTCGTCGCGCTCGTGCGGCAGGCGGTCGACGCCGTCATTTTTGACCTTTGCATCGGTATTGATCTTGCGCTCGCTGTGCTGGGTAACCATATGGCCTCCTGAGGGGAAAGAATGACGTGCTGCCAGTGTCCCGTCGCCAGGACACGCAGGCAAGTGGATTTGTCGGCGCACGGAGCGCTGGCGCACGCATGGACGATTCTTTTTCTGCGCTACACTGCGGCAACACTGATAAACGCCCCTTGCAGGCGCACGGCAGCCGCACTATACTGTGCATATATACAGTATCATGCGATGCCGGCGTGCGACGCGACAGCCTGGGGCGACTTGCCACCGAATTTATTTGCCGAGATTTTTATGCCCGTCGAAAAACACGCCGAAACGCCAGCAGCCAGTTCGCCAGCCCCGGGACAGCCGTTCAACCTGGGTGCCAAGACCATCGCCCTGGTCGTGCGCCAGAATACGGACGGCATTGCCGAACCCGTCAAAAGCATCGTTGATTTCCTGCAGGTGCTCGGTCACACCGTCGTGTTCGAGGCGGAGACGGCCGCGCATCTGGATTTCCCCGGCGTGCGCGCCATGTCGCCCGCCGAGATCGGCGCCGCGGCCGATTGCGCCATCGTCATGGGCGGCGATGGCACCATGCTGGGCATCGCCCGCCAGCTGGCGCCATTCGACGTGCCTTTGATCGGTATCAATCAAGGGCGACTGGGCTTCATGACGGACATTCCGCTGGAGCGTATGCTGCCCGTGCTGGCGCAAATTCTCGGCGGGCGCTTCAAGGCCGAGCGCCGCACCTTGCTTGAAGGCAGCGTGCTGCGTGACGGCGAGTCGATCCACGTGGGACTGGCCGTCAACGATGTCGTCGTCTCGCGCGGCGGCGGCGCCGGCATGGCGGAATTGCGCGTCGAAGTCGATGGGCATTTCATGTACAACCAGCGGTCGGATGGCCTGATCATTTCCACGCCCACGGGCTCGACCGCATACTCGCTGTCGGCCGGCGGCCCGCTGCTGCACCCGACCCTGGGCGGCATCGTGCTCGTGCCGATCGCCCCGCACGCGCTGTCGAACCGTCCCATCGTCCTGCCCGACTCCAGCCAGATCGTGGTGGAAATCGTGCGCGGACGCGATATCAGCGTCAATTTCGACATGCAGACGTTTGCCAGCCTGATCCAGCAAGACCGCATCCTCATTCGCCGTTCGCCGCACACGATTACCTTCCTGCATCCGGAAGGGTGGAGTTACTACAACACCCTGCGTGAAAAACTGCACTGGAACGAGTATCCGTCGGGCGAGGGCAAGCTCAGTTAATCCGTTTCTCCATGCTAACCCGCGGTGCGCCGCCTAACCACAGAAGCCATGCTCCATACACTGTCCATCCGCGATTTTGTCATTGTCGATACCATTGAACTGGAATTTTCCGCTGGCTTCAGCGTGCTGACGGGCGAGACGGGCGCCGGCAAGTCCATCCTCATCGATGCGCTGACCCTGGCGCTGGGCGGGCGCGGCGACGCCAGCGTGGTGCGCGAAGGCGCGGCCAAGGCCGACATCACGGCCGACTTTTCCGTCAGCGAGGTGGCGCAGGCATGGCTGGTGGCCAATGAATTCGCCAACGACGATGGCGGCGCCCTGCTGCGCCGCGTGATCGACAATGCGGGCCGTTCAAAAGCGTATATCAACGGCATCCCCGCCACGGCAGCGCAGCTGCGCGAACTGGGCGACATGCTGGTCGACATCCACGGCCAGCATGCGCACCAGTCGCTGCTGAAAAGCGAAGCGCAGCGGGCCCTGCTCGATGGCCAGGCAACGGCGCGCGAAGCGGGCGCGGAACAGGATGCGCGGCAGGTGGCGGCGCTGCACAAGCGCTGGCGCGCCCTCGTGCGCCAACGGGAAGAATTTGAAACGAATGCCGCCAACGTGCTGTACGAGCGCGAGCGCCTGGAATGGCAGGTGGGCGAGCTGGAAAAACTGGCCGCCAAGCCCGGCGAGTGGACGGACATCACGAACGAGCACAGCCGCCTGTCGCACGCGGCCAGCCTGCTGGAAGGGGCGCAGGAAGCCTTGTCCCTCATTTCCGAGTCGGAAGACCATCCCATCGTCTCGCAGCTGTCGGGCCTGAACCAGAAGCTGGGCAAGCTGGTTTCCGTGGATGCGGAATTGCAGCCGATCGTCGACCTGATCGAATCGTCGCGCATCCAGCTGCAGGAAGCCGTGTATGCGCTGAACAATTACCTGGACCGGGTCGAGCTGGACCCGGAACGTTTGCACCAGCTCGACGCGCGCATGGAAGCCATGCACAGCACGGCCCGCAAGTTCCGCGTCACGCCGGAAGAGTTGCCTGAGGAACACGCCAAGCTGTCGGAGAAGCTGCAGCACCTGGCCGACGCTTCCGATATCGAAGGCTTGCTGCGCCAGGAAGCGAAGATCGAGGCGGAATACCGCGCCGTGGCCGAACGCCTGTCCGCCACGCGGCGCGCCGCCGCGCTGGAATTGGGCCAGGCCGTCACGCGCGCCATGCAGGAACTGAGCATGACGGGCGGCAGTTTCGAAATTGCCCTGAACCCTTGCGAACCGGCCGCGCATGGCCTGGAGCAAGTGGAGTTCCTCGTCGCCGGCCATGCGGGCACGGCGCCGCGCTCCCTGGCGAAAGTCGCGTCCGGCGGCGAACTGGCGCGCATTGCACTGGCCATCTCCGTCATCACCTCGCATGCCACCACCACGCCGACCCTGATCTTCGACGAAGTCGACAGCGGCATCGGCGGCGCCGTGGCCGAAGTGGTGGGACGCCTGCTGAAACGCCTGGGACAAGGGCGCCAGGTGCTGTGCGTGACCCATTTGCCACAAGTGGCCAGCCAGGCGAATCAACATTTTCAGGTGGCAAAAAGCACCCTGGACAACGGCAAGACGGCCTCGCGCATCGACATGCTCGATGCCAAGGCTAGAGTGGAAGAAGTGGCGCGCATGCTGGGCGGTCTGGAAATCACGGCCACCACGCGCAAGCATGCGCGCGAACTGTTGGCGATCTAAGCACCGTCGCACCCCCGGGGTCAGACCCCCGGATGTGTTGGCGCTGAGCTTGATGTCGGCGGCATGGCGGGTCTGCCCCCAGCCTTTGCTGGCGGGGTAATCGTGTCAACAGCCATCGTGCTCCGAATATGTCCGCGATAAGCTTGACGTCAGCGGCATCGAGGGTCCGGCCCTGTACCGGCGTTGACGTAATGAAACTATAATGGCTGGCTATCTGTCCACCGTTTTCTAAGAGCCTTCATGTCCTTTCAAACAGAACCTCCGTACACGCATGGCAGCATCGACCGCAGCGCCGTGGTGCTGGTCAACCTGGGCACGCCCGATGCACCCACCACGTCGGCCGTGCGGCGTTACCTGAAACAATTCCTGTCGGACCCGCGCGTGGTGGAAATTCCCCGCGCCATCTGGTGGTGCATCCTGCACCTGATCATTCTGCCGTTCAGGTCAAGCCAGTCGGCCAAGAAATACGCGTCCATCTGGACGCGTGACGGTTCGCCCCTGAAAGTGCACACGCAACAGCAGGCGAAACTGCTGGCAGGGGCGCTGGCCGAGCGGGGCCACGATGGCGTGACGGTGGCCATGGCCATGCGCTACGGTTCGCCTTCCTTGCCCGAGGTGCTGGCCCGGCTGAAAAACGAGGGTTGCGAGCGCATCGTCATCCTGCCTGCCTATCCGCAATACTCGGGCACGACGACGGCGTCCATCTACGACGCCGTATTTGGCCATTACGCCACCGTGCGCAACGTGCCGGAGCTGCGTTTCATCAAGCAGTATCACGAGCACGACACATATATCGATGCCTTGCGCGATTCCGTGCTGAACCACTGGGAAGCGCATGGCCGGCCGGAAAAACTGGTGATGAGTTTTCACGGCGTGCCCAAGCGCACTTTGCTGCTGGGCGACCCATATCACTGCCAATGCCTGAAAACGGCGCGCCTGCTGGCGGAAAAGTTGAAACTGAATAAGGATCAATACGTGGTGACCTTTCAGTCGCGCTTTGGCAAGGCCGAGTGGCTGCAGCCGTACACGGCGCCCACCCTGGTGGCGCTGGCCCAGCAGGGCGTCAAGCGCGTCGACCTGCTGTGTCCGGGCTTTACCAGCGACTGCCTGGAAACGCTGGAAGAGATCGCCATGGAAGCGAAGCACGATTTCGAGGCGGCCGGCGGCCAGCACTTCCATTACATCGCGTGCCTGAACGAAACGCCAAAGTGGATCGCGGGCCTGGCGGAAATTGCCGAGCAGCACATGATCGGCTGGCCGACGATGAAGACGGCGGCGCAGCGCGCGGCCGACCAGCACGATGGCGAGCAAGCCCGCGCGGCGGCCCTGGCCTTGGGCGCGGCGCAGTAGGATTCGTATTGTTTTGTCATGTTAAGCCGCGCTTGCGCGGCTTTGTCATTTCGGGCGCGGGCAAGTGGTTTGCCAAATAGCAACATCTTCAGTGGCAATGGCTGGAGCGGGGCTGGTAGAATGCCGGCTTCGCTGGGGATGCCCGCTGCATCAACGGGGCACAGGCCATAGGGCGCGCACGGCTCGCTGCCCGAAATGGGAAGTGATTTGTAATAAGCTGTAACATTGGCTGACGTAAACCTTGGCGCCCGCGCCGATACCCCTTGAAACAGTAGGATATAGCCCCATCTGCCGGTTAGTGTTGTAAAGATGTATAGACTAACTTATTTAAGCCATTGATTGTAGGAGCTTTCTAGATGCAAGATCAGGAAAACCAAGCTGTACCTAATCCGCAAGCGGACGCCGCGGCGACTGCCCCATCGACTCCCGCAGAGCCAACTTTGGAAGAGCAGCTGGCGAGTACCGAAGCGCGTCTGGCAGAAATGCACGATGCCTTCATGCGCGCCAAGGCCGATGGAGAAAATATCCGCCGCCGCGCGCAGGAAGATGTTGCTAAAGCGCATAAATTCGCAGTGGAAAGCTTCGCCGAAGCCATGGTGCCCGTCAAGGACAGCCTGGAAACGGCGCTGACGGTGGAAGCACCGACGATCGAGTCGCTGAAGGAAGGCGTCGAAATGACCCTGAAACAGCTGAACGCCGCATTTGAGCGCAACCGCCTGGTGGAAGTACTGCCAGTGCAGGGCGAGAAGCTCGATCCGATGAAACACCAGGCCGTTGCCGTGGTGCCGGCGGAACAGGAAGCCAATACCATCGTATCAGTCTTGCAAAAGGGCTATATGATTGCGGACCGCCTGTTGCGTCCAGCCATTGTGACTACCGCGCAAGCAAAATAATCAGAGGGCGGCATCAAGCAAGCCTTGAAACCATGCCGCTTTGCCACATATAAGAACCATCTGAAATCTAGCAAATAAAAGGAAAAAAATCATGGGTAGAATTATCGGTATCGATCTGGGAACCACGAATTCCTGCGTTTCCATCATGGAAAACGGTCAACCAAAGGTAATCGAAAACGCTGAAGGCGCACGCACGACGCCATCGATTATTGCTTATCAAGAAGATGGCGAAATTCTCGTCGGCGCACCGGCGAAACGCCAGGCGGTGACCAATCCGAAAAACACGCTGTACGCAGTGAAGCGTTTGATCGGTCGCAAGTTCGACGAAAAAGAAGTGCAAAAAGACATCGCGCTGATGCCGTACCAAATCATGAAAGCCGACAACGGCGATGCATGGATCGGCGTACGCGACAAGAAACTGGCACCGCCACAAATTTCGGCGGAAGTGCTGCGCAAGATGAAGAAAACGGCAGAAGACTACCTCGGTGAAGAAGTCACCGAAGCCGTCATTACCGTGCCTGCGTACTTCAACGACTCGCAGCGCCAGGCAACCAAGGATGCCGGCCGTATCGCTGGCCTGGACGTCAAGCGCATCATTAACGAGCCAACCGCGGCAGCGCTGGCCTTCGGCCTGGACAAGGCTGAAAAAGGCGACCGTAAAATCGCCGTGTATGACTTGGGTGGTGGTACGTTCGACGTGTCGATCATCGAAATCGCCGATGTAGATGGCGAAAAACAATTTGAAGTGCTGTCGACCAACGGCGATACCTTCCTGGGCGGCGAAGACTTCGACCAACGCGTCATCGATTACATCATCGACGAGTTCAAGAAGATCAACGGCATCGATCTGAAAAAAGATCCGATCGCTCTGCAGCGCATCAAGGCTTCGGCCGAGCGCGCGAAGATCGAGCTGTCGTCGTCGCAACAGACCGAGATCAACGAGCCGTACATCGCCATGGCGAATGGCGCACCGGTCCACTTGAACCTGAAGATGACCCGCGCCAAGCTGGAGTCGCTGGTGGAAGAGCTGATCACGGCCACGATGGAGCCATGCCGCACCGCCATCAAAGACGCTGGCGTGAAAGTGTCGGACATCGATGACATCATCCTGGTCGGCGGTATGACCCGTATGCCGAAGGTGCAGGAAAAAGTGAAGGAATTCTTCGGCAAGGATCCACGCAAGGACGTGAATCCGGATGAAGCCGTCGCCGTGGGCGCAGCGATCCAGGGTTCGGTCCTGTCGGGCGAACGCAAGGACTTGCTGTTGTTGGACGTTACTCCTCTGTCCCTGGGTATTGAAACCCTGGGCGGCGTGATGACCAAGATGATCCACAAGAACACGACGATTCCGACCAAGTTCAGCCAGGTCTTCTCGACGGCCGACGACAATCAGCCTGCGGTGACCATCAAGGTCTTCCAGGGTGAGCGCGAAATCGCCGCCGGCAACAAGGGTCTGGGCGAATTCAATCTGGAAGGCATCCCGCCAGCAGCACGCGGTACGCCACAGATCGAAGTGACCTTCGACATCGACGCCAACGGCATCTTGCATGTCGGCGCGAAAGACAAGGCCACCGGCAAGGAAAACAAGATCACGATCAAGGCCAATTCCGGCTTGACCGAGGCGGAAATCCAGAAGATGGTGAAAGACGCCGAGTTGAACGCGGAAGAAGACAAGAAGGTCAAAGAATTGGCCGAGTCGCGCAACCAGGCCGATGCTCTGGTACACTCGACCCGGAAATCCTTGACCGAATACGGCGACAAGCTGGAAGCGGGCGAGAAAGAGAAGATCGAAGCGGCAATCACCGACCTGGAAGCAAGCATCAAGGCCGGCGACAAGGCTGAGATCGACGCCAAGGTGGAAGCACTGTCGACCGCATCGCAGAAACTGGGCGAAAAAATGTACGCCGACATGCAAGCGCAGCAAGCTGCCGGCGGCGCGGAAGGTGCACAGCAAGCTGCTGGCGCATCCGATGCAGGCGCCAAGCAAGACGACGTTGTCGACGCTGACTTCAAAGAAGTCAAAGACAGCAAGTAATTGTCTTGCGCTCCCGTCACCGGGGGCAGCCGGGCTGAACGCTACATCGCGGGATTAGCCGCGAAGACCGGCCGAGCCGAGTCGTTGCCCAGTGCAGCACTCGACTCGGCTTTTTCGTGTAATTTTTACATCAGTAGATAGACTGCAAGGTGCCGACAACATGGCAAAGCGTGATTTTTACGAGACACTCGGTGTCGCAAAAAATGCTTCGGAAGAAGAGATCAAAAAGTCTTACCGTAAACTGGCGATGAAATACCATCCGGACCGCAATCCGGATAGCAAGGAATCGGAAGAAAAGTTTAAGGAAGTCAAAGAAGCGTACGAGATGCTGACCAATCCGGAGAAGCGCGAGGCGTATGACCGCTATGGTCACGCCGGCGTGGACCCGAACATGGGCGGCGGTGGCGGCTTCGGCGGCGGTGCTGGCGGCTTTGCCGACAGCTTCGGCGATATCTTCGGCGACATCTTTGGCGGTGGCGGTGGACGTAGCCGCAATGCCGGTCCGCAGGTGTACCGTGGCGCCGATTTGCGTTACAACCTGGAAATTACACTGGAGCAAGCTGCGCACGGCTTCGACACGACTATCCGCGTGCCGAGCTGGGACAAGTGCGATACCTGCCACGGCAGCGGCGCCAAGCCAGGCACGTCGCCGACCACCTGCGGTACCTGCGGGGGCCACGGCCAGGTGCGCATGCAGCAAGGTTTCTTCAGCATCCAGCAAACCTGCCCGAAATGCCATGGCAGCGGCAAGGTCATCACCGACCCCTGCACGCCATGCGGCGGCGCGGGGCGCATCAAGCGCAACAAGACGCTGGAGGTGAAGATACCAGTCGGTATCGACAACGGCATGCGTATCCGTTCGTCCGGCAACGGCGAACCGGGCACGAATGGCGGTCCGTCGGGCGACCTGTATGTGGAAATCCACATCAAGCCGCACGCCGTGTTCCAGCGCGAAGGCGATGACCTGCATTGCGAAATGCCGATTTCGTTTACCAAGGCAGCATTGGGCGGTGAAATCGAAGTGCCGACCCTGAACGGCAAAGTGTCGTTCACGATCCCGGAAGGCACCCAGTCGGGCAAAACCTTCCGCCTGAAAGGCAAGGGCATCAAGGGCGTGCGCTCCGGCTACGCTGGCGACCTGTTCTGCCACGTGGCGATCGAAACCCCCGTCAAGCTGACGGAGAAACAGAAAGACCTGCTGCGCGAGTTCGAGAAATCGACGACCGAAGGCGGTGCCAAGCACAGCCCGCAGAGCAAGACCTGGAAAGACAAGGTCAAGGATTTCTTCGAGTAAGCACACGTAATACCATGCGCCGGGATGCTCACACATCCCGGCGTTTTTTTTAAGGAAATAAATCATGAGCGAAGTGAAAAGCGGCGCAGCCCTGTCGGAGTTACTGGAGCGCAACCAGCGCTGGGCCAGTTCGATGGTGGAAAAGAACCCGGACTACTTCAAGAACCTGGAAGCCCAGACCTCGCCGGAATACCTGTGGATCGGCTGTTCCGACAGCCGCGTGCCCGCCAACGAATTGCTGGGCATGCCGCCGGGCGATGTCTTCGTGCACCGTAACGTCGCCAACGTGGTGGTCCACTCCGACTTGAACTGCCTGTCCGTGCTGCAATTTGCCGTCGACGTACTGAAAGTCAAACATGTCATCATCGTCGGCCATTATGGCTGCAAGGGCGTGCATGCGGCCTTGACGGGCACGCGCATCGGCCTGGTCGACAACTGGCTGCGCCACGTGCAGGACGTGGGCCAGAAACACGAGCGTTACCTGGGCGATGTGCTGAGCAGCCGCGAGCGCAGCGACCGTCTGTGCGAGCTGAACGTCGCCGAACAGGTCGTCAACGTCTGCCAGACCACCATCGTGCAGGATGCCTGGGAACGGGGCCAGGACGTCAGCGTGCATGGCTGGGTGTATGGCTTGAAGGATGGCGTGCTGAACGATCTGGGCGTGACCATCACCCGGCGCGACGAGCTGGCGCCGCGCATGGCGGCCTGCCTGGCCCGCTACGACGCGGCGTAAGCGGCCACGTCGCAGAACGGGGCGGCCGGCTGCACCGGTCGTCCGGGCCGTGCACGGATTGCAGTGCCCTGCATCGGCCGCATATCCATATAGTAAATGCTTCGTTTGCAACGGCGGCAAGCCGGCATACAGTGAACTTCCCTCGTTCACTGATGAAGCCACCATGTCGGCCGTCCTCAAAATCCCGCTCACCGCCAGTTCGTTCCAGATCGACACGTTCGATGCGCCCCTCGGTGCGCAAGTGCTGGGACTGGACCTGGCGCAGCCCTTGTCGCTGGGCGACTTCCAGCGCCTGCACCATGCTCATCTCGACCATCACGTGCTGGTGTTCCGCGACCAGCACATCACGCCGCGGCAGCAGGTCGATTTCAGCCGCCGCTTCGGCCCCCTGCAGATCCACGTGCTGCGCCAGTTCCAGCTGCCGTCGCAGCCGGAAGTGCTGATCATTTCGAATATCGTCGAGGATGGCCAGCCCATCGGCCTGGGCGACGCGGGCCACTTCTGGCATTCCGACCTGTCGTACAAGGAAGTGCCCAGCCTTGGCTCCATGCTGCACGCGCAAGAGTTGCCGGACGAGGGCGGCGATACCGTGTTTGCCAACATGCACCTGGCGTGGGAAAGCTTGCCGGCCGCGCTGCGCCATGTCGTGCGCGGCGCGCGTGCCGAGCACAGTTACCTGAGCCAGTATGAGGAATTGCGCCGCCGCAATCCATGGCGGCCCGCGCTGACGCAGGCGCAGATCGAGGAAGTCACGCCCGTCACCCATCCCGTCGTGCGCGTGCATCCGGAAACGGGACGCCGCGCCCTGTTCGTCAGCGAACACTTCACCACGCGCATCGTCGGCTTGCCCGACGATGAAAGCCGCGCCGTGCTCGACGAACTGTTCGCCCACAGCGTGCGCCCGGAGCACCTGTATGTGCACCGCTGGCAGCCGCATGACCTGGTGTTCTGGGATAACCGCTCGCTGATGCACCTGGCCACGGGTTGTCCGCCGGACCAGCGCCGAAAACTCTACCGCACCACCATCGAAGGCGATGCGCCGTACTGATTTTTTTTCCCGCAGTTTGACCCCAAGGAGTGTCCATGTTGCCGATCTTTGCCTGTGCCCGCCCGCGCCGTTTTCTCGCCACTCTCGCCATGCTGTGCGCCGCAGGCATGGCGGCCAGCATGGCCCGGGCCGAAGGACAGATCCGCATCGCCGGCCAGCATGGCATCACTTTTCTTTTGCTTAATATTGCACAGGAACAGAAGCTGATTGAAAAGCATGGCAAGCAGCAGGGCGTGGACGTGAAAGTCGAGTGGATCACCCTGTCGGGCGGGCCCGCCATCAACGATGCGCTGTTGTCGGGCAATATCGATATTGCGGGAGCCGGCCTGGGGCCGCTCCTGACCATCTGGGACCGCACGAAAGGCCGGCAGAATGTGCGCGGCGTGGCTTCGCTGGGCAATTTTCCCTACTATTTGATCAGCAACAATCCCAAGGTGAAAACCCTGGCCGACTTCACGGACAAGGACCGCATCGCCTTGCCCGCCGTCTCCGTGTCCGTGCAGGCGCGCATCCTGCAAATGGCCGTGGCGAAACAGTGGGGTGACAAGGAATACGCGCGCCTCGATAAGATCACGCAAACCTTGCCGCACCCGGATGCGGCGGCCGCCATCATCGCGGGCGGCACGGAGTTGAGTGGCCACTTCGGCAATTCACCGTTCCAGGAGCAGGAGCTGGCGCAAAACCCGAATGCGCACATCGTGCTCGATTCCTACACGGTGCAGGGCGGACCCAGCTCGTCGACCCTGCTGTATGCGACGGAGAAATACCGCAAGGACAATCCGAAAACCTACCGCGCCTTCATCGCCGCCCTGGCGGAAGCGGCGCAGTATGCGAGCAGCCATCCGCAAGGCGCGGCCGACATCTATATCAAGGTGAACAAGAGCAAGGTAGACCGCCATCTGCTGTTGAAAATCTTTGCCAATCCGCAAGTGCAATTCAAGATCGCCCCGCAAAATACGTATGGCCTGGCGCAATTTTTACACCGCGTAAATGCCATCCGCAACCTGCCCGACAGCTGGCGCGATTATTTCTTTGACGACCCGGCCATCACGCAAGGAGGCTGAAATGCACGCACCCGCTTTTCACCTGGTGCGCCCGCCCGCCGCGGTGGCGCCCTTGCTCAGCGTAAAGAATGTCAGCCTGGAATACCAGACGGAACAGCGCACAGTGCGCGCCACGCATGATGTCAGTTTCGACGTCTTCCGTGGCGACCGTTTCGTCTTGCTGGGACCATCCGGCTGCGGCAAGTCGTCCCTGCTGAAAGCCGTGGCCGGCTTCATCGCGCCGCGCGCGGGCAGCATCGCCATGCAGGGCGTTCCCATCAGCAAGCCGGGGCCGGACAGGGTCGTCGTGTTCCAGGAATTCGATCAGTTGCCGCCCTGGAAAACCGTGCTGGAAAATGTCATGTTTCCTTTATTGGCCAGCAAGCGGCTCGACAAGATGGCGGCCCGCGAGCGCGCCCAGCACTGGATCGCCAAGGTGGGCCTGGCCGGTTTCGAGGATGCGCATCCGCATACCTTGTCGGGCGGCATGAAGCAGCGCGTGGCCATCGCCCGCGCCCTGGCCATGCAGCCGGAAGTGCTGCTGATGGACGAGCCGTTTGCCGCCCTCGACGCCCTGACGCGGCGCAAGATGCAGGAAGAGCTGAGCCGCTTGTGGGAAGAGCTGCGTTTTACCCTCGTGTTCGTCACGCATTCGATCGAGGAAGCGCTGGTGGTGGGCAACCGCATCCTGCTGCTGTCGCCCCATCCGGGCCGGGTGCGCGCCGAGTTGAACAGCCATCAGTTCGGCTTGCACAGCGCGGGCAGCGCGGAATTCCAGGCTGCCAGCAGCCGCATCCATGGCTTGCTGTTCGACGAGGAGGCCGTTGCCGTCCCGCCGGCACAGACGGCGCAGCGGGAGGCCGTATGAACGTGCTGCTGGAACCGCCGATCCGCCAGGAGTGCGTGTATGCGGCGCCGCCGCCGTCCGGCGTGGCCGTCGAGCGGCCGCTGTCGCGCTGGCAGCGTTTGCGCCAGCACGCGTTGTGGCGCAAGGTCGGCATTTTGCTGGGACTGGCCCTGCTGTGGGAAGGGGCGGCCCGCTGGACGCACAACGATTTATTGCTGCCCGGTTTACTGCAGACGGCGCAGGCGTTTATCGACGGCATCGCCAGCGGTGAGTTGCTCACGCGCACGGCCGCTTCCCTCGTCGTCTTGCTGCAAGGCTATGCGGTGGGCGTGCTGGCCGCCTTCGTGCTGACCTTGCTGGCCGTGTCCAGCCGCCTGGGGCGCGATTTATTGGAAACCTTGACGGCCATGCTCAATCCCTTGCCGGCCATTGCCCTGCTGCCGCTGGCCTTGCTGTGGTTCGGCCTGGGGCGCGCCAGCCTGATCTTCGTCATCGTGCACTCCGTAATGTGGCCGCTGGCCCTGAATACCTACGCGGGCTTCCAGGGCGTGCCCGACACCCTGCGCATGGCGGGGCGCAACTATGGCTTGAACGGCTTGCGCCTGGTGCTGCACATCCTCGTGCCGGGCGCCTTGCCGTCCATCGTCTCGGGCCTCAAGATCGGCTGGGCCTTTGCCTGGCGCACGCTGATCGCCGCCGAGCTGGTGTTCGGCACCACCTCGGGCCAGGGCGGCCTGGGCTGGTACATCTTCCAGAACCGCAACGAGCTGTACACGGACAAGGTCTTCGCCGGGCTGGCAGCCGTGATCGTCATCGGTTTGCTGGTGGAAAACATCGGCTTTCGCAGCCTGGAGCGCGTCACCCTGAAACGCTGGGGCATGCAGCGATAGTGGCTTGATCGTTATTTCAGCATCGTGCGCGCCGCCGCGATGATCTGCCGCGACAGCTGCTCCAGTCGCGGCGACTGCACCTTCCACGTGTGCCAGTACAGGGCCACGTCGGCCGGCGTCTTCGGCGTGAGCATTTCCACCAGCTCGCCATCCGCGTTTGCCTTCAACAACAGTTCGGGCACCATGCCGTAGCCGAGTCCATAGCGGATGGCGTTGAAGTGCGAGGTGGCGCCGGGCACGTAATGGCAGGGGTAGGCGCCTTCGGGCAAGCCCAGCGCCTCTTGCAGGAACGACGACTGCAAGGTGTCCTTGCGCGTGTAGGCGACGACAGGCGCCGTGCGCGCCGCCTTGCGCGTCAGGCCATGCGCGAACCACTGCTGGCGGAACGCGGGCGTGGCCACCAGCCAGTAGCGCATCACGCCCAGCGGCTCGGCCGTGCAGCCGCGCATGGGTTTCGCTTCCGTGCTGATGCAGCCGATGGCCATGCCCGTCTCCAGCAAAGTATAGGTGTGGTTCTGGTCTTCCACGGTCAAGTCCAGCAGCACGCGCTCGCGGATCAGCACCTCGGACAGGGCGGGAAAGAACCACGTGCCCATGGAATCGGCGTTCAGCGCCAGCACCAGGGTCAGCGGGGCATCCTGCTGCACCGCCAGTTCCGCTTCCAGATCCGCTTCCAGCAGTTTGGCCCGTTTCAGGTACTGCATCAGGCGCTGGCCCATGCGCGTGGCGCGCGCGGGACGGCTGCGCACGATCAAGGCGTTGCCCAGCTGGCTTTCCAGCGCCCGCACGCGCTGGGAAATGGCGGGCGACGTCAGGTGCAGCTGCAGCGCCGCCTGCTCGAAACTGCCCGTTTCGACGACGGCGCGGAACGCTTCCGTGTGCTTGGGATTCAGGTTCATGGTGCGCGCCTAACATAAGAAAAATTTATCAATACTAAATAATACTTACTTTTGATAAGGATAGGTGTGTTGCAGTGCACAATGCTTCTTTGATGGAGTGCCGCGCGCCCGCGCGCCGCCTCCTGGTAGCAAAGGAATAAGCAATATGGAAACGCACGATACGGCGCAAGACGGTGAAAAAGACGGCGTAAAAGACAGCGCCACGACCAGCGCGCGCAAGCGGCCATCGGCGCTGGCGCGCAAGCTGAAATTCGGCCTGGGACTGACGCTGGGCCTGGGCTTGTCCGCCGCGCTGGCGGGCGGCTACTGGCTGCGCCAGGCGTGGCAGGACCTGCCCGCCGTCGAGCACCTGGCCCAGTACAAGCCCGCGCTGCCGCTGCGGATACTCTCCAGCGAAGGCGAGCTGCTGGCCGAATACGGCGAAGAGCGCCGCGAATTCCTGCCCTTGAAGGATATCCCGCTGCGCATGCGCCAGGCCTTGCTGGCCATCGAGGATGCGCGTTTCTACGAGCACGGCGCCGTGGACTTCTATGGCCTCACGCGCGCCACCCTGGCCAACGTCGTCACGGGCCACCACGCGCAGGGCGCCAGCACCATCACCATGCAGGTGGCGCGCGATTTCTTCCTGTCGCGCGAAAAGACCGTGCAGCGCAAGCTGACGGAGATGCTGCTCGCCTACAAGCTGGAACAGCACTACGGCAAGGACAAGCTGCTGGAGCTGTACATGAACCAGATTTACCTGGGCGAGCGCTCCTACGGTTTTTCCGCCGCCTCGAACATTTATTTTGACAAGCCGCTGGCGGACGTGAGCATCGCCGAAGCGGCCATGCTGGCCGGCTTGCCGAAAGCGCCGTCGGCCTATAACCCCGTCGCCAATCCGCAGCGCGCCACCGTGCGCCAGCACTACATCCTGCAGCGCATGCGCGAACTCGGTTACATCACGCCGGCCGAATACGCTGCCGCCGTGGCGGAAAAACTGGCCTTGAACAAGGACCGCAACAGTTCCGTGCACGCGGCCGCGTATGCGGTGGAAGAAGCGCGCCAGCTGATCCTGCAAAGCTACCCGGAAGGGGCCTACAGCATGGGCCTGGACGTGACGACCACCATCCGCATGGCGCCGCAGCGCGCGGCCGACAAGTCGCTGCGCGACGGCTTGCTGAACGCGCAGGCGCGGCGCGGCTATCGCGGCCCGGAAGCGCGCCTGGCCGCCTCCGCGGACAGCGTGGCGCGCCAGCTGGCCGCCTACCCGGACAGCGGCGAACTGCGCGCCGCCCTGGTGCGCAAGGTGGAGAACGGCGGCGCGCGCCAGGTCACGGCGCAGCTGCGCAATGGCGAGGAGATCGTGCTGACGGCATCGGATGCGCGCCTGGGCGGCAAGCTGCAGTGGGATGGCAAGCGCGCCATCGTCGCAGGCAGCGTGATCCGCGTGGTGCATGACGCGGCGAAAAACCGCTGGCTGGTGAGCCAGCTGCCGGAGATGGAGGGCGCGCTCATTTCCGTCGATGCGCACAGCGGCGAAATCGTCGCCATGGCGGGCGGCTTCGATTTCTACCGCAACCACTACAACCACGCCACGCAAGCCTACCGCCAGCCCGGATCCAGCTTCAAGCCCTTCGTGTATTCGGCGGCGCTGGAGAAGGGCTACTTCCCTGGCACGGCCGTGGATGACACGCAGCGCTTGCTGCTGCCGCAGGAAACGGGCGCGCAGCCGTGGCGTCCGCGCAATTACGGCAATAACTATGAAGGCTTCATCAGCGTGCGGCGCGGCCTGGTGCGCTCGAAAAACCTGGTGGCCGTCAGCCTGATGCAGGCGGCGGGGCCCGGCTACGTGCAGCACTACGCGACGCGCTTCGGCTTCGAGAGCGCGCGCAATCCCGTCTCCTTGCCGCTGGCGCTGGGTGCGGGCGCCGTCACGCCGCTGCAGCTGGCGCAATCGTATGCCGTGTTTGCGAACGGCGGCATGCAGATGCCGCCAAAGCTGATCAAGGAAGTGCGCAGCCGCAGCGGCGCCGTGCTGTTCAGCGATGCGGCGCCACGCGCCAAGGGGGGCACCCAGGTCATCTCCACGCGCAATGCCTACGTCATGGACAGCATGCTGCGCGACGTCGTCAAGAGCGGCACGGGGCGCGGCGCGCTGGCGCTGGGACGGAGCGACGCGGCCGGCAAGACGGGCACCTCGAACAATGCCTATGACGCCTGGTTCGCCGGCTATTCCTCGGGCCTCGTCTCCGTCGTGTGGCTGGGCTACGACCAGCCGAAAAGCCTGGGCAACGCCACGGGGGGCACCCTGGCGCTGCCCGTCTGGCGCGACTACATGCAGGTGGCCGTGCAGGGCCGCCGCGAACAGGTGCTGGCCGAACCGCAGGGTCTGGCCCTGCTCGACGGCGACTACGTGTATGCCGAATACCTGGCCGGCGACTGCCTGCAGGACAGCCATGCCTTCATCCACAGCAGTGTCAGCTGCGGCAGCGGCAGCCCTGGCGGCATTAACGCCGACACGCGCCTGGCCAACGGCGAGGAGCGCGGCACCGGCAGTACGGGCCACGAGGCGCGCGCGCTGAGCGAAGCGCGCGAACGCGAACAAATTCTCAAATCATTTTCGGAAGAGTAAGACCATGCTGTTATATACGATTTACCTGGTGGCGATCGTCGCCGAAGCGATGTCCGGCGCCATCATGGGCATGCGGCGCGGCATGGACCTGTTTGGCATCTGCATGATCGGCACCGTCACGGCGCTCGGCGGCGGCACCATCCGCGACGTGCTGCTGGGGCACTACCCGCTGGGCTGGATCGCGCATCCCGAATACCTGCTGTTCACGGTGGGCGCGGCCGTCGTCACGGCCGTGGTGGCGCGCTACCTGCACCACCTGCGCACGGTGTTCCTGCTGGTCGACGGTCTGGGCCTGGTGGCGTTCTGCGTGATCGGCTGCGACATCGCCATGTCGGCCAAGATGCACCCGGCCATCGTCGTGCTGGCGGGAATGATCACGGGCGTCTTTGGCGGCCTGCTGCGCGATATCCTGTGCAACCAGATTCCGCTGGTGCTGCAGCGCGAAGTGTATGCCACCGTCGCCCTGTTTACGGGCAGCCTGTATGTCGGCCTGCTGTACTTCAAGGTCGACAGCTCGGTGGCGCAGCTGGCGTCGATCGGCGCCGGCTTCCTGTTCCGTTTCCTGGCCCTGCATTTCGAGTGGCGCCTGCCGAATTTTAACGGCGACCGCATTCGCGGCTTTGAATAAGGCGGCAGTTTCCAAAATATTTTCACGCGCTTTTAACCCCTTCTTTTCCGCTGCCGCGTTTCATGTCGGACACCCCAGCCAACCGGAGAAGCAGCGATGTCCAGCGCCATCAAGATCACCGTGATACTGACCCTGCTGCTGTCGGCAGGCTGCCATGCCGCCGGCACGGCGCCGCGCACGACCCTGGCGCCATTCGCCAGCGAGCAGGCCCTGAGCGCCTACCTGCAGCAGCTGCGGGCGCGCCAGGCGGCGCTGCTGCTGAATCAGCAGAAACTGCAGCGCGCCACGGCGCAGTACATGGCGGCGCCACCGCCGGCGCCGCCGGCCGCGCCCATGGCGGCAAAAGCGGCACCGGCAGCATCGGCGGAGGCGGCCGAATCGGTCACCAATGTGCAGACGGCAGGCGTGGACGAAGGCGGCATCGTCAAGCTGCATGGCAAGCACCTGGTGATGCTGCGGCGCGGCAAGCTGTTTACGGTGGCGGTGGGCGGCAATGCCCTGCAGCCCGTGTCGTCGCTCGACGCGTTCGCCCCCGGCAGCGATCCGTCCGGCAGCTGGTATGACGAGATGCTGATCGACGGCGACACGCTGGTGGTGATCGGCTACAGCTACAGCCGCGGCGGCACGGAAATCGGCCTGTTCGACATCCACGGGGACGGCACGCTGGCCTACCGCTCCACCTATCACCTGCGCTCGAATGATTATTACTCCTCGCGCAATTACGCCAGCCGCCTGGTCGGCAGCAAGCTGGTGTTCTATTCGCCCTTGTCGCTGGACTTGCGCCGTGGCGACCCGTTCGGCGGCTTTCCCGCGCTGCGCCGCTGGCGTCCCGACGCCGTGCCATCGGACTTCAAGCGCATCGCCCCGGCCACGCGCATCTACCGCACCGACGAGGAACCGGAACCAGGTACCCGTCCGGCCCTGCACACGGTCACCGTGTGCGACCTGGCGCAGCGCGACATGCGCTGCGAAGCCACCGCCGTCATGGGGCCGCAGGGGCGCGTGTTCTACGTCTCGGGCGAATCCGTGTACGTGTGGACGACGCGCCGCGGCAGCGATTCGGGCCTGTTTCGCATCCCCCTCGACGGCAGCGCGCCCAGCGCCCTGAAAGTGGCCGGCGCCCCCGTCGACCAGTTCTCGTTCCTGGAAAGCGCTGACGGCCACCTGAACGTGCTGCTGCGCGCCGAAGGCCAGGGCGACGCCATGTGGGATGGCGCGCGCGGACGCGGCGACATGGCCCTGCTGCGCGTGCCGCTGGCGTCGTTTTCCGATGGCCGCGACAGCGCGCCGGCCGGCAGCTACCAGGCGCTGCCCGGTGGCGGCGGCTATGGTCTGCAGAACCGCTACGTGGGGCCATATCTGTTGTACGGCAATCCGGGCAATGCCGGGCGTCGCCAGGCCGACCAGGCCTGGCCGTGCCAGCCCTTGCATGCCGTGCGCTGGGCCGATGGGGGCAGCGCGCAATCCTTGGCCCTGCCGCATGGCGTGGAGCGCATCGAGGCGCTGGGCGAGGACGCCGTGGTGATCGGCGCGCAGGGCAGGGATCTGCACTTCAGCAGCATCCGCCTGGGTCGCCAGGCGGCGATCGCCGCGCGCTACATCCGTGCCGATGCGGCGCAGGGCGAGTCGCGCAGCCACGGCTTTTTCTACAAGCCGCAAACGGCGGGCGAGGGCGTGATCGGCCTGCCCATCCTCGCTGCGGACGCGCGGCCAGGCTTGAACCGTTCATCCGCTTCCGTGCTGTACCTGCAAAGCAGCGGCCTGCAATTGAGGGAACTGGGCGCGCTGGCGGCGCGGGCCGGTCAGCCAGTGGACGACGGCTGCCGCGCCTCCTGCGTGGACTGGTACGGCAATGCGCGGCCGCTGTTCCTGCAGGGGCGCATCTTCGCCCTGCTGGGCTACGAACTGGTGGAAGGCGCGCTGCAGGACGGCCAGGTCCGCGAAGTGCGCCGCATCAGCTATGCGCCTGCCGCACGCTGACGGAGCACGGAAATTGGCGCTGCCGCGTAGTTCGGCTACACTGGTTCGCATGCCCGACACTTTACTCACCGCGACGGATGAAGAGCTGATGCTGCGCTACGGCGCCGGCGACCTGGCGTCGTTCCGCGAATTGTACCGGCGCCATAGCCAGGGCCTGTACCGTTTCGTGGCCTGGCGCGCGCCGCGCCGCGCGTGGGTGGACGAGATCGTGCAGGATGCGTGGGCCAGCCTGCACGCGGCGCGCACGGGCTATCAGCCGCAATCGGCATTTCGCACCTATCTGTACCAGATCGCGCGCAACCGCCTGATCGACCTGCTGCGCCAGCGGCAAGGGCAGGAACAGGCGGAAACGGGCGAGCTGGCGGACGACGGCGCCTCGCCGCTGCAGTCGCTGGAGCAGAAACGGCAGCACGCGCTGCTGCATGCGGCGATCGCGGCGCTGCCGGCCGAGCAAAAGGAAGCGCTGGTGCTGCAGCAGTTCAGCGGCATGAGCATCCAGGATATCGCCGTGGTGACGGGGGCGGAAGCGGAAACCGTCAAGAGCCGGCTGCGCTACGCCATGCAGAAGCTGCGGGCGGGACTGGACAGTGCCAATGGCGCGGGAGGACAGGCATGAATACGCACAATCAAGATAACGACGGACGGGACGACGAGGAATTGAACGCGCTGCTGGCCAGCCTGCCGCAGCCGGCGCCTTCCAGCGCGCTCGATGCGGCCATCCTGGCCGATGCGGAAAAGGCCTTGCACAAGCCGGCAGCGGCCAACGACAGCGCCGATGGCGTGCTGCGCACCCTGCCGGCGAAAAAGGCGCCCGACTACCTGCAGCGCTGGCGTATCCCGCTGGGCCTGGCCGCCGCCGTGCTGCTGACGGTAAACCTGATCGGCGTCGAGTGGTTTGGCTCGAAGCCGGCGCAATTTCCCGTGGTGGGAGAGCCGGCCACGCAGCACGTGATGCCAGCACCAGTTGTCGCATCAACAGCCGCATCAACAGCCACATCAACAGCCACATCAACGGCCACATCAACGGCCGCACCGGCTGCGGCGCCTGCGGCCGAAGCCCCGGTGTCGCCAGCGCCCTTGCCGGCACCGCGCGCGCTGGCAAAGATGGCCCCCAGGCCGCCGGAGCAGGCCGAGCCGGCGCCGGCGCCTGCCGTGCGGCCAGAGCCCCTGCCGACGGCGAGCGTGCCGATTGCGCCTCCTGCACCGCCGCCCCCGCCGGCGCCGGCCGCGGCGATGGAGCTGCCCATGCAGGCCGAATCTAGCCTGCAGCGCCAGGCGCCCGTGCCGCGCGCACTGGCCATGCCCGCTGCCGTTGCCGCACGCGCCGCGCCGCTGCCGCCGCCGGCAAAACTGGACGCTTCCGTGTGGCTGGTGAAGATCGACGCCCTGCTGAAAGCGGGCGAGGGCGCGCTGGCGCAGGAGGAGTGGGCCGCGTTCCGGCAGGCGTATCCCGATTATCCGGTGGCCGAGGAGCTGCGCCAGCGGCTGGAAAAAATCCGGAAGTAGCGCGCTACACGATCCCCTTTTTGCGCTCCCACACGGCGCTGCCGACGAAAATGGCGGCGCACACCCACATCACGGCCGGCAGGGCGTTCACGCCCACGGATTGCATCAGCACGCCCGTCAGCAGGGGGCCGCCGCCGCTGGTGACGCCCCAGGTGGCGTTGACGATGGCGCTGGCGCTGGCGCTGGTCAGCGACAGGCCCGTAAACCGTTCGCCGCAGGCCACCAGCGCCAGCATGTAAATGCCGCCCGCTGCCGCGCCCAGCAACAGCAGCAGGGTCCACCACAGCCAGGGCGTGCCGACGGCGAACGGCAGCAGCGGCAGCAGCAGGCAGACGGCCACGCCGCAGCCTGCATGCACCCTGGCGCGGCCGAAGCGGTCGGCCATCCAGCCCAGCGCGAACTGCAGGCCCGTGTCGCCCACCAGCACCACGGTGGCCGACAGCAGGGCCAGTTCAGTGCCGATGCCGTGCTCCATCGCGTACAGGGGCAGCAGGCTCAAGGCCAGCGTGTCGAACAGGGCGAAGAAGGCGGCGCCCAGCACGATCATCGGCATGCGCGGCAGGATCAAGGTCCATTTCACGCCATGCTCTTCCGGCTCGCGTTCCGGGCCGCTGTTCGAGATCAGCATCAGGCCAGGCACGGCCAGCAAAAACAGCAGGCCGCAGGCGGCGAAGCTCCAGCTGATCTTGTCGTTGAACAGCGCCACGAGGGCGGGGCCGATCAGCTGGAAAAACGTAAAGCTGGTGGTGTACATGGCCACCACGCGTCCCCGTGAATTGTCGGGCGCCAGGCGGTTGACCCACGCCTCGCCGATGGTAAACAGCACGCCCATGGCACCGCCGAACAGGAAGCGCAGCACGCTCCATGCCAGCAGGTGGTCGGTACACTGCATGGCGATCGTCGCCAGCGCGGCCACCCAGACGGCGCCCAGCATGGTGGCGCGCGCGCCGAAGCGTCCCACCCAGCCCGAGACGAATGGCGAGGCGGCCAGGATGCCCAGGGCGCTGACGGCCGTGATCATGCCGATGATGTCCGTGCCCACCCCGCGCTGGTGCAAGGTCAGCGCGGTGAGCGGCATGGTGGCGCCCAGGCCGAGGCCCACCACGCCGATGCTGACGACGAGGGCGAAGAAATCACGCCATGGCATGTGCTTCATGCTGGCCTCCGCGTGGGAGAAAACAGGGCCGGGGTGGTGGGGAAGTGGTGTGGATGCATGTGAAAAAGGGGACTTTGCCTGCGGCGCTGGTGTTTGGCGCCGGACGGGCATATGATGATTTAATAAAGGCAATATTGCAAAGCCGTAGTGTAGGCGATGTGTGCCACCGCTGGCCACGCTCATCCGTGTGGCCGCTGCCTGCGGCTGTGCTGTACAGTGAAGCGAGCGGCAGCGCTGTCATGGCGCTGTCATTGGATCGTCACGCCAGCGAGGTAGCACTCTATGCGCCGTCCCATCGTTCTCGTCCCCGCCTGCCAGCGCCAGCTTGGCAGCCATGCCTGGCACATGGCGCAGGACAAATACCTGCACGCCGTGCTGCACGGCGCCGGCTGCCTGCCGCTGCTGCTGCCCGCTTTGGGAGCGGAGGCGGACCTGGAAGCGGCGCTGCAAGTGGCCGACGGCGTCATGCTGACCGGCTCCGCCTCGAACGTCGATGCGCGCCTGTATGGCGAAGACATCCTGTTTCCCGACCTGCCGCAAGACCCCGCGCGCGATGCCACCACCTTGCCCCTGATCCGTGCCGCGCTGGCGCGCCAGCTGCCCCTGCTGGCCATTTGCCGCGGCTTCCAGGAAGTCAACGTGGCGCTGGGCGGCAGCCTGCACCAGGCCGTGCACGCCGTGCCGGGCATGCAGGACCACCGCGAAAACGTGCTCGATCCCTTGGCGCGCCAGTACGCGCCCGCGCACCGCATCAAGTTGATGCCGGACGGGATGCTGTCACGCCTGCTGGGCGGCGAAACTGACATGCTGGTCAATTCCCTGCATGGCCAAGGCGTGGCGCGGCTGGCCGACGGCTTGCTGGTGGAAGCCCTGGCCGACGACGGCCTGGTCGAAGCGTATAGCGTGGCCAGCGCCGCCGGTTTTACGCTGGCCGTGCAATGGCACCCGGAGTGGCAGGTGGAAGACAATCCGCACTCGATGCGGCTGTTTGGCGCCTTCGGCCAGGCGTGCCGCGATTACCAGGAACAGCAGCACAGAAAGAAAGAATGACAGGCGCGCCGCAGGGGCAGCATGCGGCGCTTGATCAGGAAAAGCGCAAGACCAACGAGAGGGAAACATGGCAATACGCGAAAATTTCACCTATACGGACATGGATTTGTGGCTCAATGAAAAGCGCGTCACGGAAATCGAATGCCTGGTCCCCGACCTGACCGGCGTGGCGCGGGGGAAGATCCTGCCGCGCGGGAAATTCACCCAGGAGCGGGGCATGCGCATCCCGGAAGCGGTGCTGGGCATGACGGTGACGGGCAATTATCCGGTCGACGATGGCGGCTATGACCGCGCCATTTCCAGCACCGACCGCGACATGATTTTAAAGGCCGATCCCACCACCATCACCATGGTGCCGTGGGCCACGGACCCCACCGCGCAGGTCATCCACGACTGCTATTTCGCCGATGGCATGCTGGTCGATTTCGCTCCAAGATCCGTGCTGCGGCGCGTGCTGAAACTGTATGCGGACAAGGGCTGGAAACCCGTCGTGGCGCCCGAGCTGGAGTTCTACCTGACAGCGAAGAACACGGACCCTGACCTGCCCCTGAAACCGCCCATCGGCCGCAGCGGGCGGGCCGAAACCAGCCGCCAGGTGTACAGCATCGACGCCGTCAACGAGTTCGACCCGCTGTTCGAGGATATCTACGATTACTGCGAGCTGATGAACCTGGACGTCGATACCCTGATCCACGAGATCGGCGCGGGACAGATGGAAATCAACTTCCTGCACGGCGACCCGCTGGGCCTGGCCGACAAGGTGTTTTTCTTCAAGCGCACCCTGCGCGAAGCGGCCCTGAAGCACGATATGTACGCCACCTTCATGGCCAAGCCCATGGCGGGCGAGCCGGGTTCCGCCATGCACGTGCACCAGAGCGTCGTCGACGCGAAGACGGGTTTGAACATCTTCAGCAACGAGGACGGTTCGGCCGCGCCCATCTTCAAGCATTACATCGCGGGGCTGCAGCGCTACATGCCGTCGGCCATGGCCATCGTCGCGCCGTATGTGAATTCCTACCGCCGCATCGTGCGCCACACGGCCGCGCCCATCAACATCCAGTGGGGCCTGGACAACCGCACGGTGGGCTTCCGCGTGCCGGAATCGGGCGTGCAGGACCGGCGCGTGGAAAATCGCATCATCGGCGCCGACGCGAATCCTTACCTGGCCCTGGCCGTCACCCTGGCCTGCGGCTACCTGGGCATGACGGAACAGCTGGAAGCGACGCCGATGATGGTGGGCAGCGCCTACGACCTGAAATTCGAGCTGCCGCAAGGCTTGCCCGAAGCGCTGCAAGCCCTGCGGGCGGAAGACAAGCTGCGCACGGTGCTGGGCGAGCGCTTCATCGACGTGTATGCGGCCATCAAGGACCTGGAGCACCGCGAATTCATGACCGTCATCAGCCCATGGGAGCGCGAACATCTTCTGCTCCACGTTTAAGAAAGGATACCAATGAATACATCCAACAATCCGCTGGCGCCGGGCGCCGCCCTGGTCGCCTCCGTGGCGCAGAAAAACGCGGCGCCGCAGGTCTACGACACGGCCGCCATCCAGCAGATGGATTCGGCCCACTACCTGCATCCGTTCACCGATTTCCAGGACCTGGCCAGCAAGGGCGCGCGCGTGATGGTGCGCGGCGACGGCGTCTACCTGTGGGATAGCCAGGGCAAGAAGATCGTCGACGGCATGTCGGGACTGTGGTGCGTCAACGTGGGCTATGGCCGCACGTCGATTTCGCAAGCCGTGTACCGGCAGATGGAGACGCTGCCGTTTTATAACAGCTTCTTTGGCACGACGAACGTGCCGGCCGCGCAGCTGGCCGCCAAGCTGGCGCAACTCTCTCCGCCGCAGTTCCAGCACGTGTTCTTCACCAGTTCCGGCTCCGAGGGCAACGACACGAATGTGCGCATGGTGCGCCGCTACTGGGACATCCTCGGCCACAAGGAGCGCCACACCATCATCAGCCGCCACAACGCCTATCACGGCAGCACGGTGGCGGGAGCATCGCTGGGCGGCATGGATGGCATGCACGCGCAGGGCGGCTTGCCGATCCCCGGCATCGCGCATATCGGCCAGCCCAACTACCTGGAGTCGGGCCATGGCTTGAGTCCGGAAGCCTTCGGCCTGAAGGCGGCCGGCTGGCTGGAAGACAAAATCCTCGAGATCGGCGCCGACAAGGTGGCCGCCTTCATCGGCGAGCCGGTGCAGGGCGCCGGCGGCGTCATCATCCCGCCTGCCACTTACTGGCCCGAGATCCAACGCATCTGCGACAAGTACGGCATCCTCCTGATCGCCGATGAAGTCATCTGCGGTTTCGGGCGGCTGGGGCGCTGGTTCGGTTCCGACCTGTTCGGCATCAAGCCCGACCTGATCACGTTTGCCAAGGGCGTCACGTCCGGCTATGTGCCGCTGGGCGGCGTGCTGGTGGGCGACCGCGTCGCCAAGGTCCTGATCGAGCAGGGCGGCGAATTCACGCACGGTTTTACCTATTCCGGCCACCCCGTGGCCTGCGCGGCCGCGCTGGAAAACATCCGCATCATCGAGGAAGAACAATTGGTGGCCAGGGTGGCCGACGATACGGGGCCCTACCTGAAACAGTGCTTCGCCAGCCTGGGCGAGCATCCGCTGGTGGGCTACGCGGACAGCTGCGGCCTGGTCGCGGGCCTGAACCTGGTGCGCAAGAAGGGCGCTACCGTGCATGACAATGAGCTGTTCGACGAGGACCAGGGCGTGGGCATGATCTGCCGCGGCCACATGTTCGACAATGGCGTCATCATGCGCGCCGTGGGCGAGCGCATGATCGTCGCCCCGCCGCTGGTGATGACGCGCGCGCAGATCGACGAGATGGTGGGCTTGATACGCCTGTGCCTGGACAAGACCCTGGCGGACGTGCAGGCCAAGGGCTGGGTGTAGGTTTTCGTAGCATCATCTTGTTGAACCAAAATGCAAGGGCCGGGGTCGTGCCCTGAGGGTACGACCCCGTGGTTTGCTCCTGGGTTGGTGTCGGTTTTTGCCCAATTTTGCCGCCATCTGCGCATTTTTTGGACCGCAATGGCGGCAGTTCCGCTAAACTTCCATCTTGGCCGCTCCTACAGCGGCCAGTTTTTCATTTTGACACCCTCTTACCCAGAAGCTACCCACACATGACGATAGCAACACCTGCCGCGTCGGCCCGCGACGCCCAAGCGCCTTTTCTGCTGATTGATCAGCTGGTCAAGGAATTCGATGGCGTGCGCGCCGTCGATGCGATTTCCGTGACGATCAACAAGGGCGAGATCTTCGCCCTGCTGGGCAGTTCCGGTTGCGGCAAGTCGACCCTGCTGCGCATGCTGGCCGGCTTCGAGACGCCGACCTCGGGCCGCATCGCCCTGGCGGGCAACAGCATCGTCGACGTGCCGCCGCACCAGCGCCCCATCAACATGATGTTCCAGTCGTACGCGCTGTTCCCCCATCTGTCCGTGTGGGACAACATCGCCTTCGGCCTGCGCCGCGACGGCTTGCCGAAAGCGGAAGTGGCGGCGCGGGTCGAGCAGATGCTGGCGCTGGTGCAGCTGGGCCAGTACGCGAAGCGCAAGCCGCACCAGCTCTCGGGCGGACAGCAGCAGCGCGTGGCGCTGGCGCGCAGCCTGGCCAAGCGGCCGCAGTTGCTGCTGCTCGACGAGCCGCTGGGCGCGCTGGATAAAAAACTGCGCGAGCGCACGCAGATGGAACTGGTGAACATCATCGAGCAGGTGGGCGTCACCTGCGTAATGGTCACGCACGACCAGGACGAGGCCATGAGCATGGCCACGCGCATCGCCGTCATGAGCGAAGGACGCATCTTGCAAGTGGGCGCGCCAGGCGAAATCTATGAAACGCCGAACTGCCGTTTCGTCGCCGATTTCATCGGCAGCGTCAACCTGTTCGATGGCCGCATTACGCAGGATGAGCCCGACCACGTGGTGATCGCCACCCCTGACGGCGAGCACTATGTCTCGCATGGCATCACGGGCAACCTGGGCATGGATGTCTCGGTGGCCGTGCGCCCTGAAAAAATCGGCATCCAGGTCGAACCGCCTGCCCTGGAAGAACGGGCGTCGCCGGCGGAACACGGCTACAACTGCGCCCAGGGCGTGATCGTCGCCATGGCGTATTTTGGCAATGAAACCAGCTACCACGTGCGCCTCGACAGCGGCACGGTGGTGAAAGTCTCGCGCACCAACGCGGCCCGCCACGACGCCGCGCGCCTCGAACGCGAACAGCGCGTGTGGGTATGGTGGGATGGCGCCGACATCGTCGTGCTGACCAGCTGAGGCCATCATGACGTCCCTTTTGCAATCGCTGCGCAGCCTTGTCACCCTGCGCTGGCTCACCGGCCGCAACGCCGTTATCGCCGTGCCGGCGCTGTTCCTGACGGCCGCTTTTTTAGTCCCCTTCCTGATCGTGCTGCGCATCAGCCTGTCCGACATGGACACGGCGGGCAGCCCGTTCGGCGGCTTGCTGTCGTATGTCGACGGCATCGTCGTGCTGAAGGTGAAAATCGCCAACTACCTGTTCATCGCCGCCGATGAACTGTATCTGCTTACCTATCTCAGTTCCCTGAAATACGCGGCGATCACCACGGCCATCTGCCTGTGCATCGGCTACCCGTTCGCCTATTTCATGGCGCGCGCCAGGCCGTCCATCCGTCCGGTGCTGATGATGCTGGTGATGCTGCCGTTCTGGACTTCCTTCCTGCTGCGCGTGTATGCGTGGAAGGGCATCCTGGCCAACCACGGCCTGCTCAACGACCTGCTGCTGGCGCTGGGCATCGTCAGCGAACCGCTGCACATGATGAACACTTCGTTCTCGCTGGTCGTCGGCATGGTGTACGCCTACCTGCCCTTCATGATCCTGCCCCTGTACGCCAACCTGGTCAAGATGGACATGCGTTACCTGGAAGCGGCGGCCGACCTGGGCGCCACGCCATTGCAGGCGTTCTGGCGCATCACCGTGCCCCTGTCGAAGTCGGGCATCATCGCCGGCGCCATGCTGGTGTTCATCCCGTCCGTGGGCGAATACGTGATTCCCGAGCTGCTGGGCGGCCCTGAAACGTTGATGATCGGCAGGGTGCTGTGGGATGAATACTTCACGAATAACGACTGGGCCATGGCCTCGTCGGTGACGGTGCTGGTGATCCTGCTGATCCTCGTGCCGATGGCCATTTTTAACAAATACAAGACGGATCAGGGCACGGAGAAGCAAGCATGAACGGACGTAATTTCCTGCAGCGCTGGTTCGGGCGTGGCTGGCTCTCGCTGGGCTACCTGTTCCTCTACCTGCCCATCATCGTGCTGATCGTCTTCTCCTTCAACAGCTCGCGCCAGGACATGGTGTGGAGCGGCTTTTCGCTGCGCTGGTACCGGGAGCTGATGAGCGATGCGGAAATCATATCCGGCTTTGGCCTGTCGCTGAAGATCGCCTTCATGTCGGCGACGTCTTCCGTCATCCTCGGCACGTTTGCCGCCTTTGCCTTGACCAGCTACCAGCGCTTCCGCGGCCGCACCGTGTTTTCCGCCATGGTCAGCGCGCCCTTGGTGATGCCGGAAGTGATCATCGGCCTGTCCCTGCTGCTGATGCTCGTGTCCATGCAAAAGGTCTTCGGTTTCCCCGAGCGGGGCGTGCTGACCATCTGGCTGGGCCACACCCTCTTGGGCATGGCGTATGCGGCCGTGGTGGTGCAGTCGCGCCTGCAGGAAATGAGCAAGTCCCTGGCGGAAGCGGCCATGGACCTGGGCTGCCGCGCGCACCAGGTGTTCTTCCTCGTGACCCTGCCGAACATCACGCAGGCGCTGGCATCGGCCTGGCTGCTGACGTTTACCCTGTCGCTCGACGACGTGGTGCTGTCGGCCTTCCTGTCCGGCCCCGGCTCGACGACCATGCCGCTGGTGATCTTTTCGCGCGCGCGCCTGGGCCTCGATCCGCGCGTCAATGCCATCGCGGCGCTGACCATCCTCGCCGTGACCATCGCCGTCATCGCCTATGCC
Organism: Janthinobacterium foliorum; assembly: GCF_978021625.1. Classification (NCBI taxonomy): domain Bacteria; kingdom Pseudomonadati; phylum Pseudomonadota; class Betaproteobacteria; order Burkholderiales; family Oxalobacteraceae; genus Janthinobacterium; species Janthinobacterium foliorum. The sequence goes on from NZ_CDXDQE010000003.1 coordinate 242,878, forward strand.
GTGATGCTGGCGCGCGCCGACCGCAGACGGCGCAGGCAGGTGTCTGCGGCGTATGCGGCGGATCAGGAGTAAGCTGGCGTCTTCACCTTTGAGGAGACGACGATGACGGAAAACACCAGCTGGCATGCACGTGCCGCCGAGCTCAAGATCGATGGCCGCGCTTTCATCGACGGCGCACGGGTAGGGGCCGTATCCGGCCAGACCTTCGACAAGCTGTCGCCCATCGACGGGCGTTCGCTGGGGCCGGTGGCGCGCTGCGATGGCGCCGACGTGGACGCGGCCGTGCAGGCCGCCCGCGCCGCCTTCGACGACCGCCGCTGGGCAGGAAAGTCGCCGGCGCAGCGCAAGCGGATATTGATCAAGTTTGCCGACCTGGTGCAGCAGCACGGTCCCGAGCTGGCCCTGCTGGAAACCCTGGACATGGGTAAACCAATCAAATACAGCCAGAGCGTGGACGTAGGCGCCACGGCCAACTGCCTGCGCTGGTATGGCGAGGCGATCGACAAGGTCTACGATGAAATCGCCCCCACGCCCGCCAACAGCCTGGCCCTGATCACGCGCGAACCGGTGGGCGTCGTCGCCGCCATCGTGCCGTGGAATTATCCGATGATCATGGCGGCGTGGAAGATCGCGCCGGCCCTCGCCGCCGGCAACAGCGTGATTTTGAAACCGTCCGAAAAATCCCCGTTGACGGCCCTGCGCCTGGCCGATATCGCGCTGCAGGCAGGAATTCCACCGGGCGTCTTCAACGTGCTGCCCGGCTATGGCAATGAGGCGGGCGCCGCGCTGGCCCTGCACATGGATGTCGATTGCATCGGTTTTACCGGTTCCACGCGCACGGGAAAACTGATCGTGCAGATGGCGGGGCAGTCGAATCTGAAACGGGCCTGGACTGAGCTGGGCGGCAAGTCCGCCAACATCGTCTGCGCCGATTGCCCGGACCTGGACAAGGCCGTGGCCACCGCCGTCGGTTCCATCTTCTTCAACCAGGGCGAAAGCTGCAATGCGCCGTCGCGCCTGTTCGTGGAAGAGTCGATCAAGGATGCGTTCATCGCCAAGGCGCTGGCCATGCTGCCCCGCTTCCAGCCCGGCGACCCGCTCGACGAGGCCACCGTCATGGGCGCCATCGTCGATGCCACGCAGATGAACACGGTGATGGGCTATATCGCCTCCGGCAAGCAGGAAGGCGCGCAGCTGCTGGGCGGCGGCGACGCCGTGCGCGCGGATACGGGCGGCTACTATGTGCAGCCCACCATCTTCGGCGTGGACGCCGGCATGACGATCGCGCGCGAAGAGATTTTCGGACCCGTCCTGTCCGTGCTGAGCTTTACGGATATCGCCGAGGCGGTGCAGCAGGCGAATGCCACGCCGTACGGCTTGCAGGCGGCCGTGTGGACGTCGGACATTACCAAGGCGATCCAGACGGCGCGCGCCCTGCGCGCCGGCACCGTGCACGTCAACCAGTACGACGGCGACGACATCACCGTGCCGTTCGGCGGCTACAAGCAGTCAGGCAACGGGCGCGACAAGTCCTTGCACGCGCTGGATAAATACACGGAATTGAAGACGACGTGGATACAGGTGGGGTAGGGGTTTGTGCCTGTGGTGTTGTCGGATTACGGCCTGCGGCCTCGGCGGCCCCGCCTAATCCGACCTACCCGACCTACGGCGTTGATGGTCTCGTAGGTCGGCTTGGCGCGCAGCGCGTAAGCCGACTTAGAACAAACTACATCAGAAGCAGTGTTCCAGCGCCGGGAAGCTGCCATCCTTGACGGCTTTCACGTAGCCGGTGACGGCGTCGTCGATGCTGGCGGCGCCTTCCATGAAGTTGCGCACGAAGCGCGCCTTGCGGCCTGGGAAAACGCCCAGCATGTCGTGCATGACGAGCACCTGGCCCGAGCAGTCGGGACCGGCGCCGATGCCGATGGTCGGTATCGTCAGCATGTCGGTCACTTCCTTGCCCAGCTGCGACGGCATGGCTTCCATCAGCACGATGGCGGCGCCCGCGTTTTGCAGCGCCAGCGCGTCGTTCTTCAGTTCGGCGGCGCTTTCCGTGCTCTTGCCCTGCACTTTATAGCCGCCCAGCTGGTGCACGGATTGCGGCGTCAGGCCGATGTGGGCGCAGATGGGGATGCCGCGTTCGCTGAGGAACTTCACGGTGTCGGCCAGCCAGGCGCCGCCTTCGATCTTGATCATGTGCGCGCCCGCCTGCATCAGGATGACGGCGTTGGCGTACGCCGTTTCAGGCGTGCCGTACGCGCCGAACGGCAGGTCGGACATGATCATGGCCGACTTGGCGCCGCGCGCCACGGAAGCCGTGTGGTAAGCCAGTTCGGCCACGGTGACGGGCAGGGTGGAGTTGTGGCCATTGCAGACCATGCCGAGCGAATCGCCGATCAGCAGGATCTCCACGCCGCAGCGGTCCATCAGCGACGCGAAGCTGGAGTCATAGCAGGTCAGCATGGTGATCTTTTCACCGGCGGCGCGCAGCGTGGCCAGGGTGTGGATGGTCACGGCCTTGTTGGCGACAGGCTTGGATGGCGCCGGCACCGGTGCGGCGGCCTTCTCTTTGGCGGCCAGATCTGTTCCTTGCAAATAAGCGGACATAGGTATTCTCTAGAGTAAAAGGGGGTGATGCGATTGCGACGCCGCTAGTGTAGTACTTTATGCGGCGTGCTGCAGGAGCGGCATTGTAGAGGATGGAAGCGAAACGGTTCAGAGCTGGCTGATGGCCTGGCCGGCCACGCCGGCAAGGTAGTCCTGCGCCGGTCCCAGTCCGGGCACGGCGATGGCCGGCGCCAGGGCCAGCAGCGGCACCAGCACGAAGGCGCGCTCGGTGATGCGCGGATGCGGCACCGTCAGGGTGGCGCTGGCGATCTGCTCGTCGCCGTACAGCAGCAAGTCCAGGTCCAGGGTGCGCGGCGCGTTGCGGTAGGGCCGCTCGCGCCCGTGCGCCGCCTCGATGGCGTGCAGGGCCAGCAGCAGGTCTTCGGCGGGCAGGGTGGTCGCGATGCGCGCCACGGCGTTGATGTAGTCGTCGCCGCTCGCATCGATGGGCGCCGTGCGGTAGCTGGCCGAGGCGTCCACCAGGGACGCGCCGGGCAGGCGCGCCAGGCGCGCGATGGCATCCTGCACGTTCGCGCGCGCGTCGCCCAGGTTCGCGCCGATACCGATGTAAGCGATAACTTCCGTTGCTGGCTGCATTGCCACGATCATTCGCCGCTGGTGCTGCCGGTGGTGCTGCCGCCGCCGGACGTCGATTTGCTGCGCGTGCTGCGGCGCGGCGGGCGCTTCTTCTTGACGGCGCCAGGGGCGGCATTCGCGCTGACCAGCAGGGCTTCGCGCGTTTCCTCGTCGCCTTCATAGAACGCGGTCCACCATTCGCCGATTTCCATGTCGATCTCGCCCGAGGCGCAGCGCAGCAGCAGGAAGTCGTAGCCGGCGCGGAAGCGCAGGTGCTCCAGCAATTTGTACGGGGCCTTGCCGACGCGGCGCTCGAAGCGCGGCTGCATCGACCAGATGTCGCGCATGTCGGAGCCGATCTTGCGCTGCAAGGCCAGTTTTTCCGTTTGCGAATCGAGCACGTCGTCGGCCGCCAGGTGCAGCGCGGGAATCGTCGATTCGCCGGCGGCGCGGTAGGCCGTCCATTTTTCCAGCACCTGGTGCCACAGCAGCGAGGCAAACAAAAAGCCTGGCGAGACGGTCTTGCCGGCGGCGATGCGGGCGTCCGTGGCGTCCAGCGCCAGGGTGACGAATTTCGCGCCCAGCGGCTGCTCCAGCACCACGTCGAGCAGCGGCAGCAGGCCGTGATGCAAGCCTTCCTTGCGCAGCTGCTGCAGGCAGGCCAGCGCGTGGCCGCTCATCAGGAGCTTGAGCATTTCGTCGAACACGCGCGGCGCGGGCACGTTGTTGATCAGCGGCGCCATGACGGGAATCGGCGCGGCGGTGGCCGGCTCGATGGTGAATTTCAGCTTGGCGGCAAAACGCACCACGCGCAGCATGCGCACGGGATCTTCGCGGTAGCGCTCTTCCGGCTTGCCGATCATGCGCAGGGTCTTGGCGCGGATGTCTTCCACGCCGCCATGGTAGTCCAGCACTTCCTGCGTGGCCGGGTTGTAGTACATGGCGTTGATGGTGAAGTCGCGGCGCAGGGCGTCCTCGTGCTGCAAGCCGAAGGTATTGTCGCGCAGGACGCGGCCATGTTCATCCTTGGGCGCGGAATCGGCGCCGGCGCCGCGGAAGGTGGTCACTTCCAGCAGGTCCTGGCCGAACATCACGTGCACGATCTGGAAGCGCTTGCCGATGATGAAGGCGCGGCGGAACAGTCGCTTGACCTGTTCCGGCGTGGCGTTGGTGGCGATGTCGAAGTCTTTCGGCTTGACGCCCAGCAGCAGGTCGCGCACGGCGCCGCCGACGACAAAGGCCTCGAAGCCCGCTTCCTGCAGGCTGCTGGTGACGCGGATGGCATTCGACGACACCAGCTTCGGGTCGATTCCGTGTTGCGCGGGACCGAGCACGACGGGGGCCGTGGTGTCGCGCGCTGCCTCTTTTTTAACGCCGAGGATCTTGCGGATGAATTTTTTAATCATTGAATAAGTGGAGTGATGGCCAGCCGTGGAGGGATGCATGTGCGCTCAAGGCGGCATTGGGATTGGTCGCGACAGGGTGGGTAACGACCGACAGCAAGGGAATGTCGTTGTGCGAATCGCTGTAAAAATAGCTGCGCTCGAACTGCCCCAGCTCCTTGCCCATCTTTTCCAGCCAGGCATGGGTGTGGGTCAGCTTGCCCGCGCCCAGAGTGGGCGTGCCCAGCAGCTTGCCCGTGACATTGCCGGCGTCGTCGTACTCGGGCATGGCGGCCAGCAGGTGTTCGACGCCCAGCGCTTCGGCGATGGGTTTGGTGATGAAATGGTTGGTCGCCGTGACGATGGCCAGCAGGTCGCCTGCGTCCTGGTGCTGCTTCAGCAAGGCGACGACTTCGGGGCGGATCGCCGGCATGACCACTTCGGCCATGAACTGGCGGTGCAGCGCTTCGAGGCGTTCGCGCGGGAATTGCGCCAGGGTGCCCAGCGAAAATTCCAGGTATTCCACCGGGTCGAGGGTGCCGGCCTGGTATTGCGCGAAAAATTCGTTGTTGCGGCGGGTGAATTCGGCGGCGTCCACGGCACCGATGCGTACCAGGAATTCGCCCCACTCGTGATCCGAGTCGATGGGCAGCAGGGTGTGGTCGAGGTCAAACAGGGCCAGATTCATCATTCTTTCGCTTCCGCCTGCAGCAACTCGCGCAATAAAGGCAAGGTGATCGGGCGTTGGGTTTCCAGGGAGTAGAGGTCAAGAGAGTCCAGCATCGTCGACAGCGAACGCATGTCGCGCCGGAAATGGGACAGCAGATAGGGTAACACGCCCGGCGACAAGGTCAAGCCGCGGGTGCTGGCCGCCTGGGTCAGGGCGGCGATTTTTTCATCGTCGGTCAAGCCGTGGATCTGGTAAATCAGGCCCCAGCCCATGCGCGTGCGCAAGTCTTCGCGCACGGGCAGCACGGCCGGCGGCACGGCGCCGCTGCACACCATGAACGCCTGGTTGGCGCGGATTTCATTGAACAGGGCAAAGGCGTCGATCTGCGCCAGCGGCGACAGCTTTTCGCAATCGTCGAGCAGGTACAGATCCACGTCGGGCGAATACACGAATTCGGACTCGATCGAGAATGGCGAAATGTAGCGCGCGCGCTCGGTGCTGGCCAGGGCCTTGAGCAGATGGCTCTTGCCGGCGGCCAGTTCGCCCCACAGGTAGGCAAAATGCTCGCGCGACGTGCGCGCGGCGAACTGGCGCATCAGCTGCGCCACTTCGGCATTCTGTCCCACCTCGAAGGTATCGAGGCTGTGCGCCTGGTCTGTGCCTAAATCGAGCACCAGTTGTTTCATGGCGTACGCCTTGTCCTGTTTTTCATTACTGCGTATGCGTCGTCGTCGCTGTTGTTAGTTTCATATTGTAATCATATCGGGTGCCTGACAGAAGCGTAGCGAGCGGCAGCAATTTGTGGCCGAGAAGCGCAACCGTACTGTAGTACGGTGAGCATCGCCGGCCGCAAAGTGCGACGCGCAGTCGCTTATGTCAGTCACCTTGTCATGCATTATAGAAGGTGCTGGACAGGTAGTGGCGTCTTAGATGCTTAAAAGCGACCATCAGCACGGCAGAAGCGGGCAAGGCGAGCAACACGCCGACGAAACCGAACAGTTGTCCGAAGGCCAATAAGGCAAAGATCACGGCCAGGGGATTGAGGCCGATGCGCTCGCCCACCAGGCGCGGCGTGAGGAAAAAGCCCTCGATGACCTGGCCGCAGCCGTAGATGACGGCGACGGCGATCACGCCGCTCCAGTCGGCGAACTGCAGCAGGGCGGCGATCAGCGCCAGCATCAGGCCCAGGCCGAAGCCCAGGTAGGGAATGAACACCAGCAAGCCCGTGATGATGCCCACTGGCAATGCCACCTCGAAGCCGGCGATGGCCAGCGCCGCCGAGTAGTACGTGGCCAGCACCAGCATCACCAGCAGCTGGCCGCGCAGGTATTGCGCCAGCAGGGTGTCGACTTCCTGCGCCATGCCCACGGTGCGGCCCACCCAGCGGCGCGGCACGGCAGCGGCGATGCGCGCCAGCATGGGATGCCAGTCCAGCAACAGATAAAACAGCACCACGGGGATCAGCACGACGGTGGCCAGCCAGCCCAGCACGGCCGTGCCGCCGATGCGCGCCGAGGCCAGCACCGTGCTCCAGATTTCATCGCCGCTGGTGGCCATCTGCTGGCTCAGCATGCGCTTGATGCCCGTGCCATCCAGGCGCACGCGGATGCCCAGGTCGCGCAGTTTCGGCGCCAGGAACTCGTTGGCCTTGCTGAGAAACTGGGGAATCTGCGCCTGCAGCAGGGGGATTTCCTTTTGCAGCACGGGCACGACGATCAGCACCAGCGCCGTGATGGCGAGGAAAAACAACACCACCACGACCAGCACGGCCAGCGGGCGGGGCAGGTAAAAGCGCCCGTAGTGCAGACGCTGCAAGCGGTCCACGCCGGGATTGAGCACGTAGGCGAGGATGGCCGCCGCCAGGAAGGGCGTCAATATGGGCCCCAGGCTGACGAGCAAGAGCAAAAATGCCAGCCAGACCGCGATCCAAAATGCTGTTTGCTTCTGTTCGGCGGTGATCGGAAATGGCATGGAGTTTGGGCTGTTGCGTTAAAAAAAGGCAGTTAATTACGAAATTGTGGGGGCAGTTTGATAAAATAGCGACTTGATCGACCGAATTCACCGGCTGGCCGCCTGTCGCAGGGTGTCAAAAACATCCACGCGCGCGCGTGCTGGCGGGTATCCGCCTTCTATTTTACCGCCTCCGCTGCCCCCACACCATGAACCAGACTTCTAATGTTTCCCTTTCCTACCGTGACGCTGGCGTCGATATCGACGCAGGCGACGCTTTAGTCGAAGCAATCAAGCCGTTTGCCAAGCGCACCCTGCGCGAAGGCGTGATGGGCGGCCTGGGCGGTTTTGGCGCCATGTTTGAAATCAGCAAGAAATACAAGGAACCGGTCCTGGTCTCGGGCACGGACGGCGTGGGCACGAAATTGCGCCTGGCGTTCGAACTGAACCGCCATGACACGGTCGGCATCGACCTGGTCGCCATGAGCGTCAACGATATCCTGGTGCAAGGCGCCGAACCCCTGTTCTTCCTCGACTACTTCGCTTGCGGCAAGCTGGATGTGGCCATTGCCACCGACGTCATCAAGGGCATCGCCCAGGGTTGCGAACAGGCCGGCTGCGCGCTGATCGGCGGCGAAACGGCGGAAATGCCGAGCATGTACCCTGCCGGCGAATACGACCTGGCCGGTTTTGCCGTTGGCGCCGTGGAAAAATCGAAAATCATCGACGGCACCAAGATCGCCCCGGGCGACGTGGTGCTGGGCCTGGCCTCGTCGGGCGTGCACTCGAACGGCTATTCGCTGGTGCGCAAGATCATCGAAGTGGCGAAACCGGACCTGGAAGGCGACTTCCACGGCCGCAAGCTGGCCGACGTGCTGATGCAGCCGACGCGCATCTACGTCAAGCCATTGCTGGCGCTGATGGATGCCATGGAAGTCAAGGGCATGGTGCACATCACCGGTGGCGGCCTGGTGGAAAACATCCCGCGCGTGCTGCAGCCTGGCCTGGTGGCCGAGCTGGACTCGAAGGCATGGACCATGCCGCCGCTGTTCACGTGGCTGCAGCAGCACGGCGGCGTGGCTGACGCCGAGATGCACCGCGTCTTCAACTGCGGCATCGGCATGACCGTCATCGTCGCGCAGGAAAACGCCGACGCCGCCATCGCCCAGCTGCAAGCGGCCGGCGAAACCGTCTCGCGCATCGGCACCATCCGCGCCCGCGTGGGCGACGAGCATCAGACCATCGTTATCTGATCGCACCTGACCAAACCTGCCGCGCTGCGCCTTTGTCAGGCGCCGTGGCGTTCGTCAGAAAAAAGCAGGCCTCTTTGAGAGCCTGCTTTTTTTATGCCAGTTGCCAGCTTACCTTGCGTGCGCCGGCTTCATATGGCCTTCCGGCTGCGCGCCGTTCTTGCCGATCATGGCCACGCTGACGGCCGAGACGAGGGACGCGAACAGGATGTAGCCGACGATGTGCCACGGCTCGCCGTTGCCCGTCTTCAGCAGGTAGGTGGCGATGATGGGCGTCAGGCCGCTGGCGAAGATGCCGGAGAACTGGTAGACGAAGGAGATGCCCGTGTAGCGCACCTTGGCGTCGAACAGGTCGCAGAACAGGGCAGCTTCCGGGCCATACACGGCCGAATACAGCACGCCCAGGGGGATGATCACGGAGCACCACAGCAGCAGCGGATTGTCGGCGTGGTTGAGCATGATCCAGAAGGCGGGGATGGCCGACACGCCCGTGATCAGCGACCCCCAGAAAAACACCTTGGTGCGGCCGACGCGGTCCGACAGGCGGCCGAAGAAGGGGATGCAGAAGCACATCACGACGGCGGACGCCATCACCCCCATCAGCGCTTCCGTGCGGTCGATCTTGATGGTGTTGGTCAGGTAGGTGATGGAAAACACGCCGAAGATATTGAAGAACACGCCGTCGATGTAACGCGCGCCCATGCCTTTCAAGACATTGCCCGGATAGCGTTTCAGCAGGTCGAAGAAGGGGATCTGCGTCTCCGCGTTCTTTTCCTTGACGGCCTGGAATTCCGGCGTTTCCATCACGTTCAGGCGTATCCACATGCCGATGAAGACGAGGGCGGCCGACAGGATGAAGGCGACGCGCCAGCCCCACGACAGGAATTGCGCATCGCTCAGGCTGTACGAGAGGATGGCCACCACGCCGGAAGCGAGGCACAGGCCGATGGCCAGGCCGATCTGCGGCAGGCTGGCGTAGAAGCCGCGGTCCTTCGGCGGCGCGTATTCGTACGCCATCAGCACGGCGCCGCCCCATTCGCCGCCCAGGCCGATGCCCTGCAGCACGCGCAGGAACAGCAGCAGGCCGGGCGCCCAGTAGCCGATGTGCTCATACGTGGGCAGCACGCCGATGAGGAAGGTGGAGATGCCCATGATCATCAGCGTCATGACCAGCATGCTCTTGCGGCCGATCTTGTCGCCGAAGTGGCCGAAGATCACGCCGCCGATGGGACGCGACAGGAAGCCCACGGCGAAGGTGCCGTAGGCCAGCATGGTCGAGACGAGCGGATCGCCGCCCGGGAAATACAGCTTGCTGAACACGATGCCGGCGACGACGCCGTACAAGAAGAAGTCATACCATTCGATGGTGGCGCCGATCACGCTGGCCATCACGACTTTCCGCAGCTCTTTGGCCTTTTTCGGATGGTTGGGATTGTTGTCCATATCTAGTCTCCAATCGATATCGATTATGTATTTTTTTTAGATGGTTGGGTTGCGGCCGCCGCGCTGATGGCGCGGCGGCCGGTACAACAGGGGCGGGCCGGTCTGCCCGCCGCTGGCATCCTCCTTGGTCGGGTGGAACGGGAAGTGGAAATCGCCGCGGGCGCCGGCTACGCGGCCCTGGGCAGGCGCACGGCGTCTGCCAGGATCATGTCGGCGGCTTTTTCGGCGATCATGATGGTGGGCGCGTTGGTATTGCCCGAGACGATTTCCGGCATGATCGAGGCATCGACCACGCGCAGGTTCTGCATGCCGTGCACGCGCAGGCGCGCGTCGACGACGGCCAGCGCGTCATGGCCCATCTTGCAGGTGCCGCTGGGGTGGTAGATGGACTGGCTGAAGCGCCGCGCCGCGTCCAGCAGCTGCGCATCCGTCTCGAATTGCGGGCCGGGCACGAATTCGGCAATGATGTGCGGCGCCAGCGATGGCGCGGCGGCGATTTTTCGCGCCACGCGCAGGGCCGCGATCGCCGTCTGCTGGTCGCGCGGGTCGGACAGGTAGTTCGGGTAGATGCCCGGATAGGCGAGGGGATCGGCGGACTTGATCGACACATGGCCGCGGCTGTGCGGGCGCAGCTGGCAAACGGACGACGTAAAGGCGGAAAACGGATGCGCGCCTTCGCCCGGCTTGTCGGCACTCAGCGGCTGCATGTGGAACTGGATGTCGGGCCGCGTGACTTCCGGCGAAGACTTGGTAAACACCGTCACCTGGCTGGCCGCCAGGGTCAAGGGGCCCGAGCGGGAAAACACATATTGCATGCCCACCCACAGCTTGCCCCACAGGCTGTTGACTTCATCGTTCAGGGTTTTCAAGCGCGTCTTGAAGACCAGGCGGATTTGCAGGTGGTCTTGCAGGTTCTGACCCACGCCGGGCAGGTCGTGCACCAGCGGCACGCCCACTTCGTCCAGCAGGGCGCGCGGGCCCACGCCCGAGCATTGCAGGATCTGCGGCGAACCGATGGCGCCCGCGCATAAAATCACTTCGCCGCTGGCGCGCGCCTGGCGCAGCTGGCCATCCTGGCGGAACTCGATGCCGACGGCGCGCTTGCCCTCGAACAGCACGCGGGTGATTTGCGCCCGCACTTCCACGCGCAGGTTGGCGCGCTTGCGGGCGGGCCGCAGGAAGGCTTTCGCCGTGCTCCAGCGCAGGCCATTGCTGGCCGTCTGCTGGAAGTAGCCGACGCCTTCCTGCGTGGCGCCGTTGTAGTCGGCATTGAAGGGGATGCCGCTTTCCGTGGCGCCGGCGATGAAATGTTCGGCGATGGGGCGGCGCAGGCGCAGGTCCGACACTTTCAAGGGGCCGCCGACGCCGTGGTAGTCGCTGGCGCCCCGTTCCTGGTCTTCCGATTTCTTGAAATAGGGCAGTACCTCGGCATAGCTCCAGCCAGGGTTGCCCAGCTCGGCCCAGCGGTCGTAGTCTTCCTTCTGGCCCCGCACATACAGCAAGCCGTTGAGCGAGCTGGAGCCGCCCAGCACCTTGCCGCGCGGCCATTGCAGCTGGCGCCCGGCGATGCCGGCGTCCGCTTCCGTGCGGTAGCACCAGTCCAGGTTCGGGTCGTGCATGGTCTTGAAATAGCCGACCGGCACGTGGATCCACGGATTGTTGTCCTTGCCGCCCGCTTCCAGCAGCAATACCTGGTTGGCGCTGTCATGCGACAGCCGGTTGGCCAGCACGCAGCCGGCCGAACCGGCGCCGACGACGATGTAATCGTAGTGTGTTTGCAACATGATGCTTGTCTCCTGCGTTGCGGTATCGCCGCCGCCTCGACGGGCGTTTTTTGCGATACACTGGTCTTTATTGATTATTTTTGGAACGTCTTGTTCCATTTATAAAAGACGTGCAGCGCCGGGACAAGCGGAAAAAGCCGCATACGCGAGAGGTGAAACAGAACATGCATGATGCGTTTCAAAAACAGGCAGCCGGGGCCGAAGAGGGAACTCACACGGGCGGCCAGTCCGGCGCCAGCGCGGCGGCCAGCCATGGCGACGAGGCACGGGGCTTGCGCGTGCTGCGCCTGATCGAGCACCTGGCCAGCGCCAGCCAGCCGCTGACCCTGTCGCAGCTGGCCACGCGCATGCAGGTGCCCAAGGCCAGCATGATGCGCCTGCTCGATACTCTGGAGCAGCACGGCTATGTGCTGCGCACGCCCGTGGGCCGCGGCTACGTGCCCGGTGCCGCGGCCACCAACCTGGCGCTGGCGACCCTGCGCAACAATGCCCTGATCCGCGTCAGCCGCAGCATCCTGGGCAGCCTGGTGGCGGCCACGGGCGAGACGTGCAACCTGGCCATTCCCGAGGGCAACGCGATCGTCTACGTGGACCGGGTGGAAACCCAGGAACCGCTGCGATTGCACCTGGTGCTGGGCACGCGCGCACCCATGCATTGCACGGCCAGCGGAAAACTGTTCCTGGCGCACATGACGTTATTCGAGCGGCGCGAACTGCTGGCCATGCTGAGCCTGGAAGCGCGCACGCCGAAAAGCATCACGGATCCCGCCCTGCTGGAGCGCGAGATCGTGCGCATCGCCCGCCTGGGCATCGGCATCGACGACGAGGAATTCGTGCACGGCATGGTGGCCGTGGCCGTGCCCATCTGCGCGGCCGACGGGCGCATCGTGGCGGCCGTCGCCTGCCACGCGCCCGTGGCGCGCAAGTCCGTGGAGCAGCTGCTGCAGCATGTGCCGCAGCTGAAGGAGGCGGCCGTGAAACTGCGGCCGCTATTGCTGGCGGAAAGCCACTAAGGCTTCAAGACTTTCGCCACTTTGGCGGCGCGCAGGCGGAAGGCGTCCGGCATGCCGGAACCGAGCAGCGGGCGCAGGTACAGGCGGAAGGCATCCGTCACGTCCGTGCCGCTGGCGCTGATGAATTCGTCTTCCATGGTGCGCGTCTTGCCCGCCACGTCGGTCAGCGGCAGCAGAGCGTAGTCGACGGAATAAAAGCCCGTGCGCTTGATGGCCACGGAACCATCGCGGTCGCCCCACATGGCGAATTGCACGGCCTTTTCGCCCACTTCCCTCGCTTCGCGCTGGTCGACGTCGGAAACGCAGCCGATGAAGGAGCGCTGCAGATAGCCGAAGGTATCGCCGCGCACGCGCTTGATGCCCAGCTTGTCCTTGATCTCGTCGCACAGCAAATCGGCCAGCGCGCCCGTGCCGGACAATTGCACGTTGCCGTGCGCATCGCGTTCCACCTCATTGCCCACCTGTTTGGCCAGCAGGCTGGCGATCGGTTCGCCCGACGCATCGTGGATGCCTTCCGAGACGGCGATCACGCAGCGTCCGTACTGGGCATACGTGGCCCTGACGTCGGCGAGAAATTGCTCCAGCACGAAAACGCGCTCGGGCAGGTAGATCAGGTGCGGACCATCGTCGGGGAATTTCTTGCCCAGCGCCGAGGCGGCCGTCAGAAAGCCCGCATGGCGGCCCATCACCACGCCCACATAGACGCCGGGCAAGGCTGCGTTGTCGAGGTTGGCGCCGGCGAACGCCTGTGCGACGAAGCGCGCGGCGGAGGGGAAGCCGGGCGTGTGGTCGCTGCCGACCAGGTCGTTGTCGATGGTTTTCGGGATGTGGATGCAGCGCAGCGGATAGCCGGCCTTGTGCGCCTCCTCGCTGACGATGCGCACCGTGTCGGACGAGTCGTTGCCGCCGATGTAAAAGAAGTGTTCGATCTCGTGCGCGCGCAGCACTTCGAAGATTTGCTGGCAGTAGGCGATGTCGGGCTTGTCGCGCGTGGAGCCGAGGGCCGACGAGGGCGTGGCGGCCACCAGTTCCAGGTTATGGCTGGTTTCCTGCGTCAGGTCGACGAATTCTTCATTGACGATGCCGCGCACGCCGTGCAGCGCGCCATACACGCGCGTGACATGCTGGAAGCGCCGCGATTCGAGTACCACGCCCACCAGCGACTGGTTGATGACGGCGGTGGGGCCGCCCCCTTGGGCGACAAGAATTTTTCCAGACGGCATGAGTTTTCCTCGTGAGTGGAACGGTCCTCCAGCCTACTCCTTTTTTGCCGCCGCGCTATTTTTTCCGATGTATTTGTCGAGGAATTTTTCGCTCTGCTGCCAGAAGTCGACATGGGTTTGCGGCAGGACCCAGTCGTGTCCTTCCTCGGCGTATGCCACCCATTCCATCTGCGCATTGCTCTTGCGCACGGCATCGTAGCACTGGCGGCGCGGAGGGCTGGGCCAAGGCAGGCCGCGCGCAGATGCAGGCAAGCAGCAGGGCAGCGCGCAGGATAGGGGGGACATACATAAGCGCTCGGCAATCAGAGAGTGGGAGGATCGGGGGATTTCCTGCCGGGCGCTGGCGTCTGCGGCGCCCGGCGGCGGCCTTACGGGGCGCTGGCAGGCGCTGGCGCCGGGCCGATGCTGCGCGCCAGCAGTTTCTCGGCGCGCGTCCAGAAGTCGACATTGTTTTTTTGCAGTGCCCAGCCATGGCCTTCCTCGCTGTACAGCACCCATTCCACATGCGGATTGGTCTTGCTGACGGCCTGGTAGAACAGGCGGCCCTGGCTTGCAGGCACGCGCCGGTCGGCGCCGCCATAGCCGAGCAATAACGGCTGCTTGATGCGGGCCGCCTGCTGCAACGGTGACGTCGCCTGCAGTTGCGCGGCATCGAGCACGGCATCGCCGACCATGTCCTTCATGCCGCTTTTCTTGTAGGAGTCGGCCAGGTCGGAATCGCCGCTCCAGTGCCCGTCGCGCATCATGTTGATATCGGTCACGCCGACCCAGCTGATGCCGCACTTGAACAGCTCGGGATCGTTGAGCAAGCCCATCAATGTAGAGTAGCCGCCATAGCTGGCGCCGGCGATACAGATGCGTTGCGGATCGGCATAGCCCTTGGCGATGGCCCAGCGGGCGCCATCGGCGATATCGTCCTGCATCTTCAAGCCCCATTGCTTCCAGCCAGCCTTGTAATGGGCCGCGCCATAGCCGGTGCTGCCGCGGTAGTCCGGTTCCAGCACGGCATAGCCGCGCGAGGCCAGGAACTGCGTCTCGCGGTTCCAGTCCCAGTGGCCGCCGCGCACCCAGGGACCGCCATGCACCATGACCACCATGGGAAGATTCTTGCCGGCATGCCCTTTGGGCAAAGTCAGGTAGGCGGGAATCGTGAGGCCGTCGCGGGCCTGGTAGCGCACCAGGGTCTTGCGCGACATTTGCAAAGGGTCGATGGCAGGATGGCTGCTGCCCACGGGCATGAGCTGCCCTGTTTCGGTATTGAAAATGAGCACGGTTGCCGGCTGCACGTCCGAACTTGCCGTCACCAGCACGAACGGTGTTTCCGAGCGCTTGGCCACGGAGACGATATTCACGGTGGCCGGCAGCAGGGCATCGACCTTGGCCTGGACGCCATCGAGCGTCTTGTCGAACCAGACTGTGCCGGCCGCATCCGTTTCAAAGCGCATGCCCAGCAACTTGTCGGCGCCCTGCACGGGAATGCCGGAAAAATCGTAGCCGGGCGTGTTCGCCAATGGCGCACCCAAGATGGTGCCGGTGGCCAGGTCATAGCGGTACACGGCGTCGGCGCCCTGGTAGCTCGCGTGCACGTAGAAGTTACCCTTGGCATCGAAGAAGGCCGGCGAAAAATCGCCCGGTGCCGCCAGGTACACGTCGCTCTCGCGCAGTTTGCGCCAGGGGGCGCCGGCCTGCTCGCGATACAGCAGGGTGCGCTTGTTGTCATTGATCGTCAGGGCGATGCGCACTTCGCCCTTCTGGTCCAGCATCCAGCCCTGGGCATCGGCCACCGTGGCGGCCACCTTGCTGATGCCCGTCACGGTATTGAGACGCAGCAGCGCCTGCGAGGCGATGCCGGTGGTGCTGAACTGGGCTTGCGTGACATACACGTCATCCGTGCCGTGCTCGCCGCTGGCGCTGAGCAGTCGCGTATTCCAGCCCAGCATATCGCGCGCGCCGCGCGTCGAGGTGCGCGAATACGTGTTGCTGGCCAGCTGGCGATAGCCGCTGCCATCGATATTGATCGCATACAGGCCGGGGCCATACTGGATATCGCCCTGGGCGATATTGCGATCCATCACGCTATACACGATGCGTTGTTCGTTGACCCAGGCGATGCTGCTGATATCGGCATCCTCGAAGGAAGTCAGGGCCTTCACTTGCATGCCCGGCAAATCGACCGTGTAGAGCTGGACCCGTCCATGCTTGGCGCTGACCAGCACGGCGACATGGCGTCCGTCCGGCGACAGGACGGCGCCGCTGAGCGCTGCATTGGCAAAGAAATCGGCGGCGGGAATCGCTGCCGCTGCCGGAACGGGCGCGGCTGCATGGGCTGATGTGCTGGCGGCGGCCGGTAACAGGAAGGCAAGGGTAAGACAGGCAATACTGGACCGCATGGACACTCCGCTTCACGTTGCAAGATACAGTATTCTTTTTGAATACTGTTTCCGCAAGGCTAACATCTACGGCGTTGTTTTGCGAGTCCCAACAGGTATTTTCCTGTCATTATTCCGGCGCCCGGATATGCTCGACCAGTCCCGTGCTGCGCCGCTTTGGCGCCGGCGTCAGCCAGCTGACCAGTACGGTGGCGGCCAGGCCGGCCGGCACGCCGAAGATGCCGGCGGAAATGGGCGCGATATGCCACCATTGTCCGCCGGCGCTGCCGCCCAGCATGGTGCTCGTGTGCAGCATGTAATACAGGCACACGCCAAAGCCCGTGAACATGCCGGCCAGCGCGCCTTGGTGATTCGTGCGTTGCCAGAACACCCCCAGCACCAGGGGCGGGAACAGGGTCGAGGCAGCCAGCGAAAAGGCGATGCCTACCAGGGACAGGATATCGGCCGGCTTTTGCGAGGCCGCATAGGCGGCGATGAAAGCCACGGCCAGCAGCAGCAATTTCGAGATCGTCACGCGCTTTTGCGTCGAGGCCGTGGGATCGACCACCTTGTAATAGATGTCGTGCGACAGGGCATTCGAGATGGCCAGCAGCAAGCCGTCCGCCGTCGACAGGGCGGCCGCCAGTCCGCCCGCCGCCACCAGGCCGGAAATGACATAGGGCAAGCCGGCGATCTCGGGCGTGGCCAGTACCAGCACGTCGGCATCGATGGCAATTTCCGCCAGCTGCACGATGCCGTCGCGGTTCACGTCGACGATGCTGATCAACGGGCTGAGCTTGTCCACATTGGCCCAGTACGAGACCCAGGTGGGCAGGTTGGCATATTGCGTGCCCACCAGCGCGGAATAGATATCGTACTTGACCAGCACGGCCAGCGCGGGAATCGTCAGATAGATCAAGAGGATGAAGAACAGGGTCCAGAACACGGACACGCGCGTGTCGTGCACGGACGGCGTGGTGTAGGAGCGCATCAGGATATGCGGCAGCGCGGCCGTGCCCAGCATCATGCAAAACACGAGGGCCAGGAAATTGTTGCGCTTGATATCGGACTGCTCGCGGTCGGCGGCGGGAAACGGCTGCGCATGGGGCGTGATCGGTTCGGCGCGCTTCTGGTTGCTGGCCTGCGCCGCCTGCCACAGCACGCGCGCCTCGTCCGGATTCTTCGGATAGGCGATCAGGGCCCGCTCCGCATTGCGGATGTCAAACAGCGATGCATTGCGCTGGCGTAAATTGTCGAGCTGGCGCTGGGCCGCCAGGTGGCCCTGCTCCCATGATGCGGGCAAGCCATCGAGGCGCGCCTGGTAGCCTTGCGCGCGCTGGCGGAAAATGGCGCGCACCTCGTTTTCCCTGGGATCGTTTTCCAGCACGTGCTCGCGCGCGCTCAGCTGCGGCAAGACCTTGCCGTAGGCGATCTGCGGCACGGGATTGTCCGCATGCTTGACGGACAGCCACATGGCGGGGATCAGGAAGGCGATGAGGATGATGATGTATTGCGCCACCTGCGTCCAGGTAATGGCGCGCATGCCGCCCAGAAAGGAGCAGACGAGGATGCTGGCCAGTCCCAGGAAGATGCCGACAGAAAAGTCCACGCCCGTGAAGCGCGAGGCGATCAGGCCGACCGCATAGATCTGCGCCACCACATAGGTAAACGAGACGATGATGGTGGCGGCCACGGCCACCACGCGCACGGCGGCGCCACGGCTGTCGCGGCCGCTGCCGTAGCGGGCGGCGAGGAAATCGGGAATCGTGTACTGGCCGAACTTGCGCAGGTAGGGCGCGATCAATAATGCCACCAGGCAGTAGCCACCCGTCCAGCCCATGATGAAGGCCAGGCCATCGAAACCGTTCAGGTACAGGCCGCCCGCCAGGCTGATGAAGCTGGCGGCCGAGATCCAGTCGGCCGCCGTGGCCATGCCGTTGAACATGGCCGGCACCCGGCGCCCCGCCACATAGTATTCGGTGACGTTCGAGGTGCGGCTGATGACGCCGATGGTGGCGTACAGGGTGATGGTGACCAGCATGAACAGGTAGCCGATCCACGCGCGCGGCATGCCTTCCTGTTCCAGCACCGTCAGGGCCAGCAGGAAGGCGGCGAAACCGGCGGAAAACAGCAGATAGTAGCGGCACAGGCGGGCAAAGAAGGTGCGCTGGCCGCTCATGTTTCCTCCCCGGCATGGAAGGCATTGTCGAGGCGGCGCATGCGCCAGGCGTAGAAGGCGATGATGGCCAGGTATACCAGCGAGGCGCCCTGGGCCGCCATGTAGAAGGGCAGCGGCCAGCCGAACAGGTTCAGGTGCAGCAGCTCGCGGGCGAAAAAGACGGTCAGGAAACCCGTCAGCAGCCAGATCACCAGCAGGATGGCCGTCAGGCGCCGCGTCTTGTGCCAGTGGGCATCGAGACGCTGCTGCAGTGCGGGGCTGGGCTTATCCATACGTGATGTCATCCTCTTCGGGCGGGTCCGGCAGCAGCAGGGCTATGCTCAGGCGCAGCAGGGTGCCTGGCAGCCTGGGCGAAGTGGCGCGCGGATTATTGAAAATGTCGACTTCGGCCCCGTGCTGCTGGGCAATCTCACGCACGATGGCCAGGCCCAGGCCGCTGCCGTCGGCATTGCTGCCAAGAATGCGGTAAAAGCGTTCGAACACGTGCGCCCGCTCGGTCTGCGGAATGCCGGGACCCGTGTCTTCCACTTCCAGGATGGCCAGTTCCAAGGTGCTGCGCACGCGCACGGTGACGCTGCCGCCCGCCGGCGTGTAGCGCAAGGCATTGTCGATCAGGTTGCTCAGCAGTTCGCGCAGCATGATGGCATTGCCGGAAATCATGAGCGCATACGCGGGCTGCTCGAAGCCCAGGTCGATATGCTGGGCGAACGAAGCTTGCACCCAGTCCTGCACCACGCCACGCGCCAGCTCGCTCAGCTCGATGGGTTCGAAGGCGGTGCCTGCCTGCGGCTGGTTTTCCGCGCGCGCCAGGGCCAGCAGCTGGTTCACCAGGCGCGTGGCCGCTTCCGAACTTTTCGCCAGCTGCAGCAGCGAACGGTGGATCTCGTCGTGGTCGGTCTGGCGCAAGGCCAGCTCCGACTGCATGCGCATGCCGGCCAGCGGCGTCTTCATCTGGTGCGCCGCATCGGCGATGAAGCGCTTCTGCATGTCGATCGACAGCGACAGCCGCGCCAGCATCTCGTTGAGCGAACCGACCAGCGGCGTGATTTCCTCGGGGACCTGGCCCGACTCGATGGGGCTCAAATCGTCGGGCGGCCGCGCGCGGATGCGTTCCTGCAGCTGCGCCAGCGGCGACAGGCCGCGCGCCAGGGCGAACCAGACCAGGGCCAGGATCACGGGCAGGATAATAAACTGCGGCAGAATCACGCCCTTGATGATTTCATTGGCCAGCTGCGCGCGCTTTTCCAGCGTTTCCGCCACCTGCACCAGAGCGCGGCGCGGTTCCTCTTCCGTGCTGGCCGGCATGTCGAGATACGTAAACGCCACGCGCACGGGCGTGCCGTGGATGGTGTCGTTGCGGAACAGCACCGTGCCGCTGCGGTACTTGTCGGGATCTTGCGGCGGCGGCAAGTCGCGGTCGCCGTCGAGATACTCGCCGCGCGCGCCCACCACCAGGTAATACAGCGTATCGATATCGTCGCCGCGCAGGAAGTCGCGGCCCTTGTTGCTGCTGTTCTTTTCCGGCACGCGGTGCAGCAGCTCGCCATCGGCCTGCTTGACTTGCTGCGTCAGCACGGTGACGCTGTCTTCCAGCGCATGGTCGAAGGGTTGATTGGCGATGCTCTTGGCCACCAGGTAAGTGATGGCGATGCTCATCGGCCACAGCAGCAGCAGGGGCGCCAGCATCCAGTCGAGGATTTCGCCAAACAGCGAGTGCTCGATGGTGTCGTCCTGTTCCGTCGTGGGCGGCTCGAACCAGTCGTCGTCGACGGCCTCGTCCGGTGGCGCCTCGCGTGCCTTCACTTGCTGGCGGGAGCCGTGGCGTCGGCCGCTTCGGCGTGCAGGCGCGCTTCCGAATATTTTTCCAGGCAGTAACCGAGGCCGCGCACGGTGGCGATGCGCACGCCGCCCACTTCGATCTTCTTGCGCAGGCGGTGCACATATACTTCGATGGCGTTGTTGGACACTTCCTCGCCCCATTCGCACAGGTGATCGACCAGTTGCTCTTTCGAAACGAGACGGCCCGTGCGGCCCAGCAGGATTTCCAGCAGACCCAGCTCGCGCGCCGACAGGTCGAGCATCTGGTCGTTGATGTAGGCGCTGCGGCCCACCTGGTCATAGCTGAGCGGACCGTGCTTGATGATGGTGGCGCCGCCGCCCGCGCCGCGGCGCGTCAGGGCGCGCACTCTTGCCTCCAGTTCCGACAGGGCGAACGGCTTGGCCATATAATCATCGGCGCCCAGGTCGAGTCCATTGACGCGCTGTTCGATGGAATCGGCGGCCGTCAGGATCAGCACGGGCAGCAGGGAGGCGCGGGCGCGCAGGCGGCGCAATACTTCCAGGCCGGACATTTTTGGCAAGCCCAGGTCGAGGATCAGCAAGTCGAATTCCTGGGTGGACAGGGCCGTATCGGCTTCCTGGCCATTCTTGACGTAGTCGATGGCATAGCCGGACTGGCGCAGCGAACGGGTCAATCCATCGGCCAGGACGCTGTCATCTTCGGCAAGTAAAATACGCATGGTGAGGCTTCCTATGCTTGCAACATCGGGACATCAGAAGTCTATATTGTGTTTCATTTTCCGCAAGGTGGCGAGTTTTTGTGAAAAACAAGGGCTGTATTGATCTGTTTCAAAACAAATCCACGTTCCGCTTGCATTGATCACTGTTTTTTTATACAGTACTGTCTGTGTAAAGAATTTAACCCACTGGCGCTATCGCAGGCTGCAGGATTCCGGTGAATCCGCAACTGTAGAACGGCTGAAAGAACATATGGACGATAAAAAAGCTGTAGTACCCGCATCGGAAAAAGCCAAGGCGCTCGCCGCCGCACTGGCGCAGATCGAGAAGCAGTTTGGCAAAGGTTCGGTCATGCGCATGGATGCCAGCGCACCGATCGAAGAAGTGCAAGTCGTGTCGACCGGTTCGCTCGGCCTGGATATCGCGCTGGGCGTCGGCGGCTTGCCGCGCGGCCGCGTGGTGGAAATCTACGGTCCTGAATCATCGGGTAAAACCACCCTGACCCTGCAAACCATCGCCGAAATGCAAAAACTGGGCGGCACTTGCGCCTTTATCGATGCCGAGCATGCGCTCGACGTCGGCTACGCGCAAAAGCTGGGCGTCAACCTGCATGAACTGCTGATCTCGCAACCGGATACGGGCGAGCAGGCGCTGGAGATCTGCGACGCCCTCGTGCGTTCGGGCAGCGTCGACCTGGTCGTCATCGACTCCGTGGCCGCACTGACGCCACGCGCCGAGATCGAAGGCGACATGGGCGATTCCCTGCCAGGCCTGCAAGCGCGTCTGATGTCGCAAGCGCTGCGCAAGCTGACCGGTTCCATCAACCGCACGAATACCCTGGTCATCTTCATTAACCAGATCCGCATGAAGATCGGCGTGATGTTCGGCAGCCCGGAAACCACCACGGGCGGCAATGCGCTGAAATTCTACGCTTCCGTGCGCCTGGATATCCGTCGCACCGGCTCGATCAAATCGGGCGATGAAGTGATCGGCAACGAAACCAAGGTCAAGGTCGTCAAGAACAAGATCGCGCCGCCGTTCAAGGAAGCGCACTTCGACATCCTGTACGGCGCCGGCACCTCGCGCGAAGGCGAAATCCTGGACCTGGGTTCGGATGCCAAGATCGTGGAAAAATCCGGTTCGTGGTATAGCTACAACGGCGAACGCATCGGCCAGGGCAAGGACAACGCCCGCGCCTTCCTGCAAGAGCGTCCAGCCTTGGCCCGCGAGATCGAAAACAAGGTCCGCGCTTCGCTGGGCGTGCGCGAACTGCCGCCACTGGCCGCTGAAAAGCCGGAAAAAGCGGACAAGGCCGCCGACAAGGCAGCCAAGGCGGCGGAAGCCAAGGCGGCCGAGTAGGAAAGTAAACAGCGAAGTAAGCATCGTCAACGGCGAAGTAAGCACCGAAGTAAGCACCGGTCGGCTGCGCTGGCATGGCCAGTCGCGGCTGGTCTTGCCTGCGGCGGACCGTGACCGCTGGTGCCGTGGCTTGCCGCATAAAGATCTACAATGAATGCCGTCTCGCGCCAGTGCGCCAGGCGGCATTTGTCTTTTGGCGCTAAGTATTTTTTGAATGTGATGAATGATAGGGTGGAATGATGGCAGCGGTACAACTGAGCCTGAAGGGCAGGGCGCTGCGCTTCCTGTCGATGCGCGAACATAGTCGCATGGAATTGCGGCGCAAGCTGCAGCGGCATGCCCAGGAAGGCGATGACGTGGAAGCCTTGCTCGACAGCCTGGAGCAGGCCAACTGGCTGTCGCAGGAACGTTTTTCCGAGTCCTTGATCCACCGCCGCTCGGCGCGCTTCGGCAACAGCCGCATCATGGCTGAATTGCAAAGCCATGGCATCGGCGGCGAAGCGCTGCAGGAACTCAAGGCGGGCCTGGCCGAAGGCGAAATTGCCCGCGCCTGTGAGGTATGGCGCCGCAAGTTCGGGCAAGTGGCGCAGGATGCCGAGCAGCGCAGCAAGCAGATGCGCTTCCTCATGCAGCGCGGTTTTTCCCAGCGTGCCGTACAGGTGGCCTTGAAGGGCCTGGAACCGGAAGACGATTAAGTACTACGGGTACACGGGTTAAAGCCTGCCGCGCGTCGGGGTGGATAGGCGGCTTGCGATGCTTGCCCGTTCGGCGCCCCCGTAGCTCGGCGCCCCGTATCTTCCGTACGGTTGCGCTTTTTTGCCACCACTCTTCCGCGCATGATGCTTTTGTCCGGTGTGGTCGTGCCTGCTCCGGCAGCTGACCATCCTGAAGGCCGCCGCGGCGGGGATGGACGTTCCTCCGCCGCTTGCCGCTGTCCGGCTGTATACCTTCTGCAACAAATTCTGGCGCAGCGGTATCTCGCAGATAATTGCAGCGTGCCGCGGAGTCTTGCATTCCTCGCAATCCCGCCAATCCTTCTCATCCGGGCGTCAAGCGGCGTGCGCAATGTTGCGCTGCGTGCGGCCAGACCTGCCAGCGCAGCGGTCCGCCGGAGATGCCCCGTCATTTGACGGGCGCCGCCGCGATGGCAGGCCATATCTATCATCACCGTTGGTGATAACAACGGAAATTTCCATGCTGTTTTTTTATGCTTTGAAATGCATTTATCCAAGCAATGAAAAATTATGTTGCGGCGCAACCGGCGCTCAGTGTGCTACACTTTTAGGGT
The DNA here is from genome assembly GCF_978021625.1 of Janthinobacterium foliorum. Classification (NCBI taxonomy): domain Bacteria; kingdom Pseudomonadati; phylum Pseudomonadota; class Betaproteobacteria; order Burkholderiales; family Oxalobacteraceae; genus Janthinobacterium; species Janthinobacterium foliorum. The sequence continues at coordinate 266,488 of NZ_CDXDQE010000003.1, forward strand.
TTTTGCGGCGCCGCAGGTGCGGTTGCTGTTCGTAGAAGCTGCGAACGGCGTGCTTTATGCACATGGCTGCTTACTAAATTTTGGCCGCGCAAGCGGCATCGGTCTTATGCCCCTGTCAACTCCCGTATCCCGGCGCGCCCTCCGGCACTCCCGCGTTATTGACGTCCAAGCGTATGTGCGCGACGACGGCCTGTGGGATATTGACGCGCGCATTACCGACCTCAAAAGCTACGACGCGATGCTGGCCTCCGGCCCCCGTCCCGCCGGCACTCCTCTGCATGACCTCCATTTACGCATTACCGTCGATCACGAACTGACTATCGTCGAGGCCGAAGCTGTCTCCGATTCCGTGCCCTATCCCGGTTTTTGCGATACCATCGGCCCCGCTTACAGGGCGCTGATCGGTCTGAATTTATTGAAGAATTTCCGCCGCGACTTGAAACAGCGCCTGGCGGGAATCGCCGGCTGTACCCATTTGACCGAACTGGCGCAAGTCTTGCCGACTGCGACGGTTCAGGCATTTGCCGGCGATGTCTGGTCGACCCGCGACGGTGAGAATGCTGATTTGCCGCATGAAAAGCCGTTTCAACTCGACAAATGTCATGCCCTGCGCACCGATGGCGGGGCGGTTGCACAGTATTACCCGCGCTGGGTAGCCAAAGCGTGATCCCGGCGCTTTCCTGTTTTTTTTGCACCACTAACCGTATTTTTACAAATCAGTATCAGAAGGGAAGCCAGCATGAAAATCCATGAGTATCAAGCCAAAGAAATCCTCCGGCAGCACGGAGTGACGGTACCACGCGGTATTCCGTGCATGTCCGTCGACGAAGCCGTCAAGGCTGCGGAAACCCTGGGCGGTCCGGTATGGGTCGTCAAGGCGCAGATCCACGCAGGTGGCCGCGGCAAGGGCGGCGGCGTGAAAGTGGCAAAATCGATTGAACAGGTCAAGGAATACGCTGACCAGATCATGGGCATGCAGCTGATCACGCACCAGACCAGCGCCGAAGGCCAGAAAGTCAACCGCCTGCTGGTGGAAGAAGGCGCCGACATCAAGCAGGAACTGTACGTTTCGCTGGTCACCGACCGCGTTACCCAGAAAATCGTCCTGATGGCGTCGTCCGAAGGCGGCATGGACATCGAAGAAGTGGCCGAGAGCCACCCTGAGAAGATCCACCACGTGACCATCGATCCGGGCGTAGGCCTGACCGATGCCCAGGCAGACGACATCGCGACCAAGATCGGCGTGCCTGCCGGTTCCATCGCCGATGCCCGCGTCAACCTGCAAGGCCTGTACAAAGCGTACTGGGAAACCGACTGCTCGCTGGCCGAGATCAATCCGCTGATCGTCACGGGCAGCGGCAAGGTCATCGCCCTGGACGCCAAGTTCAACTTCGACCCGAATGCCCTGTTCCGTCACCCGGAAATCGTCGCCCTGCGCGACCTGGACGAAGAAGATCCGGCTGAAATCGAAGCGTCGAAATTCGACCTGGCCTACATCTCGCTCGACGGCAACATCGGCTGCCTGGTGAACGGTGCCGGCCTGGCCATGGCTACCATGGACACCATCAAGCTGTTCGGCGGCGAGCCAGCCAACTTCCTGGACGTCGGCGGCGGCGCCACGGCAGAAAAAGTAACCGAAGCGTTCAAGATCATGCTGAAAAACCCAGGCCTGAAAGCCATCCTGGTGAACATTTTCGGCGGCATCATGCGTTGCGACGTGATCGCCGAAGGCGTCATCGCCGCGGTCAAGGCCGTCTCGCTGAACGTACCGCTGGTGGTCCGCATGAAGGGCACCAACGAAGACCTGGGCAAAAAGATGCTGGCCGATTCCGGTCTGCCTATCATCGCAGCCGACACCATGGAAGATGCAGCCAAGAGCGTCGTTGCCGCTGCTGCCGGTCAAGCTTAATTAAGGAATCAACATGTCCATTCTGATCAATAAAGATACCAAAGTTGTCACCCAAGGGATTACCGGCAAGACCGGCCAATTCCACACCCGCGGTTGCCGCGACTACGCGAACGGCAAAGCTGCCTTCGTGGCAGGCGTGAACCCGAAGAAAGCCGGCGAAGATTTCGAAGGCATTCCAATTTTCGCTAACGTGACCGAAGCGAAAAAAGAAACCGGCGCCAACGTGTCCGTGATCTACGTCCCGCCAGCAGGCGCGGCAGCGGCGATCTGGGAAGCCGTGGAAGCTGAAATGGATCTGGCCATTTGCATCACCGAAGGCATTCCTGTCCGTGACATGATGGTCCTGAAAGACCGCATGGCCAAAGCCAACAGCAAAACCTTGCTGCTGGGCCCTAACTGCCCAGGCTTGATCACGCCAGACGAAATCAAGATCGGCATCATGCCAGGCCACATCCATAAAAAGGGCCGCATCGGCGTGGTATCGCGTTCGGGCACCCTGACCTATGAAGCAGTAGGTCAGCTGACCGCACTGGGCCTGGGCCAATCGTCGGCAGTCGGCATCGGCGGCGACCCGATCAACGGTCTGAAGCACATCGACATCATGAAGATGTTCAATGACGATCCGGATACCGACGCGGTCATCATGATCGGCGAAATCGGTGGTCCAGACGAAGCCAACGCGGCTTATTGGATCAAGGACAACATGAAAAAACCGGTCGTTGGCTTCATCGCTGGCGTCACCGCTCCTCCAGGCAAGCGCATGGGCCACGCCGGCGCGCTGATCTCGGGCGGTGCCGATACGGCACAAGCCAAGCTGGAAATCATGGAAGCCTGCGGCATCACCGTGACCAAAAACCCGTCGGAAATGGCGCGTCTGCTGAAAGCCATGCTGTAATTTCAGCCTGACTTGTTGCGGTACAAAAAAGGAGCTTCGGCTCCTTTTTTCATGCGCGCTGGAAATGCGCACTCTGGCGCCGGGAAGCGACAAAACCTGCTCATGACGACCGAATCGCGTCACTTTTCTTGCCTCTTGGAGCATCGTCGCCCGTGAGCCATGCTGGCACGGCGCTTGCACCGTGCATGGCGTGATCAACGCCACCATGGGAGGATGCGATGCGCGGCCAACGTGGATTTACCCTGATAGAACTGATGATTGTCGTGGCCATCGCCGGCATCCTGGCGGCCGTGGCCATTCCCCAGTACGGCGACTACACGATGCGGGCCAAGGTCAGCAACGTGCTGGCGGCTGCCGCGCCGCTGAAGACGGCCGTGGCTTTGTGCGTGCAGGAAAATGGCGGCGAGGCGGCCGCTTGCAGCACGCCCACGGAAAGCGCCCCCAGCGCCATTCCCGTGTTCAGTGCCACGCGCGAAGTGGCCAGCGCCAACGTGGACAAGGGCAACATCGTCTTGACCCTCGCCGCCGACCTGGGCACGGGCATAGGCGGGCAAAGCGTGACCATGACGATGAAGCCTGGCAGCAGCAGCCTGACCTGGTTCAACACCACCACCGTGACGAATCTGGCGGCGAAGGAAGCGATCACCAGGAATAATCCGCCAGCGCCGGCCGCGACCCTGTGAGCGCGCCCGGTCCGTCCTTCAGACGATTTTTTGCCGGTCCGCGATCAGCGCTTCATAGGTGAGGTTTTGCAGCAAGGTGTAGTGGGTCGGTTCCAGGTCGATGAATTGCACGCCATAGGTGTGGATTTCCGCCACCTCCGCGGCATGGCCATTCGACGGCTTGCCCACGCTGACGTTCTGGATGCGCGCGCGCGTATTGACGCGCATCTGGTGCTTGTTCGGCTGTACCAGCAGGGTAAAGCTGAGCGCCACGCCCTCGTCGTCGGGCGTCAGCATGCTGGGTGATTCGATCAGCGCGCCGGATACGCTGAGGTTGACGATGAACACGGGCACGGCCGCCACGTCGCGGTAGCTGAGCTGTGCCGGAATCTCGACTTTCACGCGCATGGCCGTGCGCAGGCTGGTGCCCTGGATGGCATCGGGAAAGCTCAGGTGGACATAATGCAGGGGCCGGCCAAAGATGCGCAGCACGCTGCAGGAAAACGAGCACACGGTGACGCCGGAAAACACGCGGATGGTCAGCTTGTCGCCTTCGTTGAGCATGACGGCGGCGCCATTTTCCATGGGGATCTTGACGATCAGATACTCATCCTTCACATAGCCGATCACGGTCGAGAAATGCTGGACGGGTTTGATGGTGCGGTGCGTGATGAACTGGATGCGCCCACCCACCTGCAGATTCATGGCTTCGAATTCGAAGTCCTGGAGCTTGGTTTCCGCGATGGATTTGTTGCTTGTCATGCGATGCTCATCTCAATGTCGTCGAATCGCAGTATGCATGAATTCTTGATGAAAAAGCATTTACATCAATAAAATGGCGATTGGCAGTAAAAAATGCAGTGCGGCGTGCCGGCGGGCGTTGCGCGCTTTACAATTGCGTCAATATTCACGAACGTAAATGTTATGACGCGCAGCTACTTCTGGACCATGTTGTTCCTGATCGTGCATCAAATCGACGCTGCCTACTGGCATGAGTGGGAAATGTTCCATGTGCCGGGCGGCATCCAGGGTTTCCTGGTATTCAACCTGGCGGCCATTGCCGTGGTGCTCGCGGGCTACCGGCATGTACTGCTGGGTACCCAGCGGGCGCCGTTTTACGCGGGCGTGTGCGCCGCGCTGGGCGTGGGTACCTGCTTGATCCACGCGGGCTTCGCGCTGGCAGGGCTGGAGCAATTCCACTTGCCCCTGTCGGTGGCCGTCATCGCGCTGTGCCTGGGATGCGGTACCTGGCTGCTGCGCGACTTGCGTCGCGCCCAGGGCCAGCTGGCGCGCCAGCCTGGTTAATTAGATGTCGGCGTGCCAGTCCCCGGACTTGCCGCCATGCTTTTCCAGCACGCGCACATTCGTCATGACCATGCCCCGGTCGACGGCCTTGCACATGTCGTAGATCGTCAGCAAGCCGATCTGCACGGAGGTGAGCGCTTCCATTTCCACGCCCGTCTTGCCCGTGGTATCGACCTGGGCGCGGCAGTGCACGCTGCTGGCCGCTGCATCCACTTCAAAATCGACGGTGACGCGCGTGAGTGCCAGCGGGTGGCACAGGGGGATCAGGTCGCTGGTGCGCTTGGCGCCCATGATGGCGGCGATGCGGGCGATGCCCAGCACGTCGCCTTTTTTTGCATTGCCGGAAATGATCAGGGCCAGGGTGGCGGGCTGCATGCGGATGGTGCCGGCGGCCACGGCGCTGCGGCGCGTATCTTCCTTGTTGCCCACGTCGACCATATGGGCTTGGCCCGTGGCATCGAAATGGGTCAATTCCCCGGCGGGGGCGTGTTGGTCTGCAGTTGTCATGGTGTCAAATCAGGTCGGAATCGTGGGGGCGGCACGCTGGCTTATCCACGCTTGACACAAGCATATTGCCTGCCTGTCGCGTGAGAAAGGGCGCCGCTAACAAGGTATGATAGCACCCGTGAATGCAAAAACTTCCCTCCAGAACCTGTTGCCAAACGCCACTGCGGCTTCGCCATTGAGGCGCCGGCCATGGCGTGCCCCCCTGCTTGCCGCCTTGTCGCTGGCCATGCCGCTTGCGTTTGCACAAACCTATACTTCGGCGCCCGCCGCCGGCGCGCCAGCCAAGCCGGCCAGCACGTGGACGCAGCTGCCCGTGCCGCCGGCGCCGAACTTGCCGAACCTGGGCGATACCTCGCGCGAAGACCTGTCGCCCGCGATGGAGCGCAAGATCGGCGAGGAAATCATGCGCGGCATCCGCGGCGACCGCGATTACCTCGATGACGCGCCGCTGCTGGAATACCTGAATACCTTTGGCAACGCCCTCGTGGCGGCGCGGCCCAGCGTGCGCGGTGAAACGAATTACGATTATTTCTTCTTTGCCGTGCGCGATCCGCAATTGAACGCGTTCGCCTTGCCTGGTGGCTTTATTGCCGTGCACTCGGCCCTGTTGCTGGCGGCGCAGACGGAGGCGGAACTGGCGTCCGTGCTGTCGCACGAAATCGGCCACGTGGCGCAGCGCCATATCGCCCGCATGCTGGGGCAGCAGCGCCAGGACGCCCTGATGCCGCTGGCCGCCATGCTGCTGGCCGCGCTGGCGTCGCGCGCGGGCGGCGACGTGGCCATGGGCGTGTTTGCCGCCGGGCAGGGGCTGGCCATCCAGCGCCAGCTCAATTTCGGCCGCGACGCCGAGCGCGAGGCGGACCGCATCGGCTTCCAGATCATGGGGGAGGCCGGTTTCGACACCACCGGCATGGTGGCCTTCTTTGGCCGCATGCAGGCGGCCAGCCGCTCGTACAGCGACCTGATGCCCGCCTATTTGCAAACCCATCCGCTGACGACGGAACGCATCGCCGATATCCAGGCGCGCATCCGCGAGCAGCCCTACAAGCAGCGTCCGGACAGCCTGAACTTCCATCTGGCGCGGGCGCGCGCCCGCGTGCTGCAGGATGAAAGCATGCAAGGTTTGCTCAATGCCAAGGCCGTCTTCACGACGCAGCTGGAACAGCAAAGCCGCTTCCAGGTGACGGCCGCCCATTATGGCCTGGCCTTCGTGGCCATCAAGCAGGGCAAGCCGGCGGAGGCGCAGAAAGAATTCGATGCGGCCAATGCCGCGCTGTACAAGCCGGCCGGGCCGAACGTGTTTACCTCGGGCGGCACGCAGGGGCCGAATTCCCTGCTGACGGCGATGTCCCTGGAAGTGCTGCTGATGCCGGCGCAAAAGAAGGAAGTGGCACAGCAAGCCTTGACGGCGGCGGATGCGGCGCGCCAGCAGTTTCCCCTGTCGCGCGGCATTGCCCGCCAATATGCGGAAGCGCTGATGGCGGCAGGCAAGCTGGAGCAGGCCGCCCTGTATTTGCGCGACCAGGTGCAGCTCTACAAGGAAGAGCCGGAACTGTATGACTTGCTGGCGAAAGCCTATGCGGACCAGGGCAAGATGACCTTGCAGCACATGGCCCTGGCCGAATCCTACGTGCTGCAGGGCGCCACCATGGCCGCGCTGGACCAGCTGACGATCGCCCGCAAATCGACGGATGCCACGTTTTATGACCAGGCCGTGATCGATGCGCGCGAGCGCGAGTTGCAGGAAAAGCGCCGCGAGCAGCTGAAAGAGCAGAAAAGTTAGCGTTTACGGGGCTGTTGGCGCCTGCTGGAAGCCGAAGGTCTGCGCCACCGTGGCATAGGCCAGCGGCTGCACGGCGATGTCCTGGCCCGCATGCGGCAGGGTCAGCGTGCCCTGGCCCTCTTCCAGCCAGGCCAGCAGGGCGTCGTCGCTTGCCGGCTGGCCATCAAGGCGCAGCGCGGCCAGCACCTGCGCCATGTCGCGGTCATCCACCTGGGCCACGATATCGCCGTGGCGCAGGATCAGGGCGCCGTTGTCGCACCAGTACGCTTGCCCGATCCGTTCCAGCGGCGCCCCCGTCTGCAGGACAAAACCATGCTGCGGGTCGCTGCGGGCGATGTACGGCGTCGCTTCCAGATTCAGATACACGCGCTGCGGGCCGTTCTGGAAAAACCAGCAGCCGCGCTCGTCATGAGCATAATTGCGGTTGATAAAGCCCAGCAGCGCCGCATGGGCGATCTTGTCGCCCGGCAGCTGCTGTTGCTGCGCCTGCTGGTCGCGCATGCGCCAGTGGCCGCGCGCATCGAGGCCCAGCCAGCCGTAGCAGTGGGGCACGTTCGGCCATTTGGCCAGGGCCTGTTTGACGAGATCATCCATGTAAGGCCGTTTCTGTTGAAGTGCGCAAGCCGGCAGCGTGACAGCTTTGCGGCGAAGACGGCGCCGCGCTGCCGTCTTCAAAGTGGGAAAGCAGGCGCAGCGGCAGCCAGTCCAGGCGCCCCGGCAATTTGCCAGCGGCAAAGCCGACATGGCCGCCGTGGCGCGGATACTCGAGCGTGACGTGCGGCGCGGCGCTGGCCGGCAGGAAGCGTCCGGGCAGGAACGGGTCGTTCTGCGCATTGAGCACCAGGGTCGGCACGGTAATGTCATGCAGGACGTGCTTGGCGCTGGCGCGGTGCCAGTAATCGTCGGCGTCGCGGTAGCCGTGCAGCGGCGCCGTCACGACATTATCGAAGGCGTGCAGGTCGCGCGCGGCCAGCATGGCGTCGCGCGCGAACAGGCCGGGAAACTGCTCCAGCTTGGCCAGGCATTTCGGTTTCAGCGTGTTCAGGAACATGCGCGTGTAGAGCCGGTTGGCGCCCGTGGACAGGGCCTTGCCCCCTTGCGCCAGGTCCAGCGGCGCGGACACCGCCGCGGCCGCATCGACGAACTCGGCCTGGTGCTGCGACTGGCCCAGCCAGCACAGCAGGGCGTTGCCGCCCAGCGAGACGCCGGCCGCGTAAAACTTGCCCGTGGCGCGCGGGCGCAAGGCGCGCAAGACCCAGTCCACTTCCTGCGCATCGCCCGAATGGTAGAAGCGCGGCGCCAGGTTGGCTTCGCCCGAGCAGCCGCGAAAGTGCGGCACGGCGCCAGACCAGCCGCGCGCCGCCACTGCGGCCATCAGGGCGCGCGCGTAATGGCTGTTCGACGAGCCTTCCAGCCCGTGGAACAGCACCACGAAAGGCTGGCCCGGCTGGCCGTCGACCAGGTCGACGTCGACGAAGTCGCCATCGGGCGCTTGCCAGCGTTCGCGGCGAAACGCCACGGCCGGCTTGCCGAGGCAGATGGCCGGATAAATCGTCTGCGCATGGCCGCCAGGCAGCCAGAGCGGGGCGGCATAGGGGGCGCTGTCAAAAAGAGGCAAGGGCATCAGTGCAGGATCTGTGTCCCCGGATGATCCGCCGGCGCGCCGCCCGGGGCGATGGATGCGTGGTGCAGCACGATGCGCCAGCCGCGCGGCGTCTTGACATACACATTGGTCGCCAGCAGGTGCGCGGGCGCGCCATCTTCGTTGGTGACGCCTTCGATGACCGTGTGCACCGAGCTCATCAGATTATGGGTTTCATGCAGCTGCGCCGGCACGATGTGCAGGCCGCCGCCCGCCAGGATGGTCTCCCACGAGGTGCGGATGGCGGCATGGCCGATCAGGCGCGCGCCGCCCGGGTGGATGCAGACGATTTCCTCGTCGTCGGCCCACAGTGCCATCAGCGCTTCGAGGTCGGCGCGGTGCAGCGCATCGTAGAACGCCGCTTCGACTTCCGCGGCGCTGCCATTGAGTTCCTTCAGACGTTTCATGACGACTCCGGGCTGATCGGTACAACTATATGGTGCAAATGAAAACGGCGCGCTGGTGGCGCGCCGCTGGGCAGTTTAATGGTGGCCGGCGCTGGCGCCTTCCTTCAGGGTGTAGGCCGTGCCGCAATACGGGCACTTGGCGATGCCGTCCTTGTTAAATTCCAGGAACACGCGCGGATGCGACGACCACAGCGGCATGGCCGGGTTAGGGCAGTGGGCTGGCAAGTCTTTACCGTCGAGTTCGACCGCTGGCTGGGTTGGTTTTGTCATCTTGTCATGCTCCGTGAGGCTGTATGGAAGGAAGTCGGCTGCTGCCAAAAACACGATTTTAACGGATTCAGGCAGACAGCAAAAATCGTCGCTAAAATGTCGTCTTGATCATCTGCGGCTGCGGCGCGGTTTTTTGCAATAAGCTGGCAGCTGCAGCGCCACCCTGACTGGATTTGCCTTGCCGGTATCACCGTTGCGTTGCCCTGCTCCGCGCACCATTGTTGTGCAGTTACCACAGTCAGCCCGACGGAGTCCCGCGTGAACGCCGTTGTGTCGGCCAGGGATGACGGCGTGCTGAAAGACGCCTGGCGCGCCGGCCTGAAACTGGGTGCGCCCAGCCTGCTGGGTATCGCCGCCTGGGGCATGGTGGTGGGCGTGGCCATGGTCAAGAGCGGCCTGACGGTGGCGCAGGCGGGAGCCATGACCCTGCTGGTCTTCGCCGGTTCGGCCCAGCTGGCCGCCTTGCCCCTGCTGGCCGCGCAGGCGCCCGTGTGGGTGATCTTCGCCACGGCCCTCGTCGTCAATTTGCGTTTTGTCATCTTTTCCGTGCTGCTGGCCCCCCATTTCGCCCACCTGCCATGGCGCCAGCGCTTTGCGCTCGGCTATGTTTCCGGCGATATCACCGTGGGCCTGTTTCTGCAGCGCTACACGGACGAGGCGCCGGACCCGGCCAAGCTGCCCTTCCTCAAGGGCCTGATCTACCCCAACTGGCTGGCCTGGCAAGCCGGCTCTTTCATCGGCATCGTACTGGGTGCCGTGGTGCCGGCCGAATGGGGCCTCGGTTTCGCGGGCACCCTGGCGATTTTATGCGTGACGATACCGCTGATACTCAGCCGGGCAGCCCTGTGCGGGGTACTGGTGGCGGGCACGGTGGCCGTGCTGGCGTATGGCTTGCCGTACAAGCTGGGCTTGCTGGTGGCCGTGCTGGTCGGCATGGTGAGCGCCATGGCCGTGGAAGAATTGACGGAAAAATGGATGAAACGCCATGTTTGAGCATATCGACTGGGGCCGCCTTGACGTGTGGATCGCCATTGCCGTGCTGGCCGTGGCCACGGCCGCCACGCGCAGCACCTTCTGGCTGATCGGCCATCACATCACCATTCCGCGCCGGGTGGGCGAGATGCTGCGCTATGCGCCCGCGTGCGCGCTGGCCGCCATCATCGCGCCCGACATGCTGATGGAAGGCCAGCAGGTGCACTTCGAATTATCTAATTTGAAACTCTTGGCCGGTGTTGCTGCCACGATCTTTTTCGTGATTCGCCGCAATATGCTGCAAACCATCGTGTTTGGCATGCTGGTTTTCACGGGCTTGCGACTGTTGCATGTTTTTCAGTAAAGCAGGACAAATCGGCGATTTGGTCTGGTCATTGCGGTAAAATAGCGCACTTCCTTCCACTCGTCATCTGGATCGCCATGTCAGCTGTTCTCAACTTCATCCGTCTGCAAGATTTGATCGCCCAAAATGCACTGCAAGGCAAGCGCGTATTCATCCGCGCCGACCTGAATGTCCCGCAAGATGACAGTGGCAAGATTACCGAAGACACGCGCATCCGCGCCTCGGTGCCGGCCATCCGCGCGGCCCTCGACGCTGGCGCCGCCGTGATGGTGACGTCGCACTTGGGCCGTCCGACGGAAGGCGAGTTCAAGCCGGCCGACAGCCTGGCGCCCGTGGCCGCCCGCCTGTCCGAGCTGCTGGGACAAGAGGTTGCACTGAAGCAAAACTGGGTGGATGGCGCGGGCCTGGAATCCTTGGCCGCCGGCCAAGTGGTCTTGCTGGAAAACGTGCGCGTCAACAAGGGCGAAAAGAAAAACAGCGATGAGCTGGCGCAAAAAATGGCCAAGCTGTGTGATATCTACGTCAACGACGCGTTTGGCACGGCCCACCGCGCCGAAGCGTCCACGCACGGCATCGCCAAGTTCGCGCCCGTCGCCTGCGCCGGTCCGCTGCTGGCTGCCGAGCTCGACGCACTGGGCAAGGCGCTGCACGCCCCGGCCCGCCCGCTGCTGGCCATCGTTGCCGGTTCGAAAGTGTCGAGCAAGCTGACCATCCTGAAAGCCCTGTCCGACAAGGTCGATAACCTGATCGTCGGCGGCGGCATCGCCAACACCTTCATGAAGGCCGTCGGCTTGAATGTCGGCAAATCGCTGGTGGAAGCGGAACTCGTCGATGAGGCGAAAGCCATCATCGACATCATGGCCAAGCGCGGCGCGCAAGTGCCGATTCCCGTCGATGTCGTGTGCGCCAAGGAATTTTCGCCAACGGCCGCCGCCACCGTCAAGGACGTGGCCGATGTGGCCGACGACGACATGATCCTCGATATCGGCCCGAAAACGGCGGCCCTGCTGGCGCAGCAAATCGCCGCGGCCGGCACCATCGTCTGGAACGGCCCCGTCGGCGTATTCGAATTCGACCAGTTCGGCAACGGTACCAAGACCCTGGCCCTGGCGATTGCCGAATCGACAGCGTTTTCCATCGCCGGCGGTGGCGACACCCTGGCGGCGATTGCAAAATACGACATTACCGATAAAATCAGCTATATCTCGACGGGCGGCGGCGCGTTCCTGGAGTTCTTGGAAGGCAAGACTTTGCCCGCCGTCGAAATACTCATGCAGCGCGCCGGCTGATACTGCCTGCCTGTAGTGCAATACCAAGCGCAGCCTGACCGCTGCGCTTTTACCTTGCCGGCGGCCGCATCACTGCTGCAGCCAACCGGCCTTGCTCACCTTCGCTTGCGCACAAGGACTCCTATGCCACGTGGTACAAAAATCGTAGCAACAATCGGCCCCGCCTCTACAGACCTCGATATCCTGGTCAAGATGATACGGGCGGGCGTCGACGTGGTGCGCTTGAATTTTTCCCACGGCAAGGCGCAGGACCATATCGACCGCGCGGCGCTGGTGCGCCTGGCCGCGCTCGAATGCGGCCGCGAAGTGGCCATCATGGCCGACATGCAGGGGCCGAAGATTCGTGTCGGCAAGTTTGAAAATTCCCGCATCCAGCTCGAAGCGGGCGACAAGTTCATCCTCGATGCCAAGTGGGGCGAAAACGGCGAACTGGGCAATCAGGAGCGTGTCGGCCTCGACTACAAGGCCCTGCCGCGCGACCTGCACAAGCACGACGTGCTGCTGCTCAACGATGGCCTCATCGTCCTGATCGTCGAGCGCATCCACGGCAGCGAAATCCACACCACCGTGAAAATCGGCGGCGAGCTGTCGAACAACAAGGGCATCAACCGTCAGGGCGGCGGCCTGTCGGCGCCGGCGCTGACGGCGAAGGACATGGAAGACATCAAGACGGCCATGAGCTTCCAGGCCGACTATCTGGCTATTTCCTTCCCGAAATGCGCGACCGACATGGAAATGGCGCGCCAGCTGGCCAATATCGCCGGTGAACCGTACCACCACAAGCCGATGATGATCGCCAAGATCGAACGCGCGGAAGCCATTCCCGCGCTGCAGGAAATCCTCGACGCCTCCGACGGCATCATGGTGGCGCGCGGCGACCTGGCCGTGGAAGTGGGCAACGCGGCCGTGCCGGCCCTGCAAAAGCGCATGATCAAGATGGCGCGCGCGTCCAATAAACTGGCGATCACGGCCACGCAGATGATGGAATCGATGATCGTCAACGCCGTGCCGACGCGCGCGGAAGTGTCCGACGTGGCCAATGCCGTGCTCGATGGCACGGATGCCGTGATGACGTCCGCCGAGACGGCTTCGGGCAAGTACCCGATCGAGACGGTGGAAATGATGGCCGCCATCTGCGTCGAGGCGGAGCAGTCCGAATACAACAAGCTCGACGCCGACTTCCTCAACGTCACGTTCACCCGCATCGACCAGTCGATCGCCTACGGCGCGCTGTTCACCGCCCACCATTTGCGTGTAAAAGCCATCGTGGCGCTGACGGAATCGGGTTCCACGGCATTGTGGATGAGCCGCCACAGCATCGACACGCCGATCTATGCGCTCACGCCAAGCGTGACGACCTTGCGCAAAGCGGCGCTGTACCGCAATGTGCGGGCGTATCATCTGATGCAGAACGCCCCCAGCGCGCAGGTGCTGAAACAGGCGGAAGATTTATTGGTGGAACAGGGTATCGTCAGGAAGGGCGACATGATCGTCGTCACCTGGGGCGAGCCCATGGGCCAGGTGGGCGGCACGAACGCCCTCAAGATCGTGAAGGTAGGCGACCTCGAGTCAGTGCTGATTTGAAGTAAACAATTCAGGCGCCGGCGCGGCTGGCAGTGATCCGCCAGCCGCGAAGCGCCGCAACGGTTTCTATTGTTATCTGGAGTATTACCATGTCTCTCGTATCCATGCGTCAACTGCTGGACCACGCCGCCGAAAACGGTTATGGCATTCCTGCTTTCAACGTCAACAACCTGGAACAAGTGCAGGCCATCATGGCCGCCGCCGACGCCTTGAACTCGCCGGTGATCATGCAGGCGTCCGCTGGCGCGCGCAAGTACGCCGGTGAAGCGTTCCTGCGCCACCTGATCGACGCCGCCGTCGAAGCCTACCCGCACATTCCCGTCGTCATGCACCAGGACCACGGCCAGTCGCCGGCCGTCTGCATGGCCGCCATCCGTTCGGGCTTCACGTCCGTGATGATGGACGGTTCGCTGGAAGCGGACGGCAAGTCGGTGGCTTCCTACGAATACAACGTCGAAGTGTCGCGCGAAGTGGTGAAATTCTCGCACGCCATCGGCGTGACGGTGGAAGCGGAACTGGGCGTGCTCGGTTCGCTGGAAACCATGAAGGGCGACAAGGAAGACGGCCACGGCGCCGACGGCACCATGACCCGCGAGCAACTGCTGACGGACGTGGCGCAAGCGGCCGACTTCGTGCAGCGCACCCAGTGCGACGCCCTGGCGATCGCCATCGGCACCTCGCACGGCGCCTACAAGTTTACGCGCAAGCCGACGGGCGACATCCTGGCCATCGACCGCATCAAGGAAATCCACGCGCGCATCCCGAACACCCACCTGGTGATGCACGGTTCGTCGTCCGTGCCGCAGGAATTGCTGGCGATCATCCGTGAATTCGGCGGCGACATGAAGGAAACCTACGGCGTGCCCGTCGAGGAAATCCAGGAAGGCATCCGTCACGGCGTGCGCAAGATCAATATCGACACGGACATCCGCCTGGCGATGACGGCCGCGATCCGCAAGTACCTGTTTGAAAACCCGTCGAAATTCGATCCGCGCGACTTCCTGAAGCCAGCGCGCACCGCTGCCGAGCAGATCGTGCGCGCCCGCATGCAGGCATTCGGCTGCGAAGGCCAGGCGTCGAAAATCAAGGCCATGCCACTGGAAAAAATGGCCGAGCGCTACAAGGCCGGCGAGCTGTCGCAAATTGTGAAGTAAAATTCTGTCTGGAACGGGCAGCAGGCATGCGCATACCGCGTATCGTCGTGCCCGATTTTCTCGACCGGCGGGCGCCCCCTGCCTGCCGGTTTCGTTTCATCCAACTATTCCCCCGCTATGAACAGCCTCTATCAGACTTCCATCCATTCCCTGCCACTGCTGGGCCACGGCAAGGTCCGCGACAATTACGCCGTTGGCGACGACAAGATCCTGATCGTCACCACGGACCGCCTGTCGGCCTTCGATGTCGTCATGAACGAGCCTATCCCCGGCAAGGGCAAGGTCCTCAACCAGATGAGCGATTTCTGGTTCGAGAAACTGGGCCACATCGTGCCGAACCACCTGACGGGCGTGGCGCCGGAGTCGGTGGTGGCGCCTGAGGAAGTGGAGCAAGTGCAAGGCCGTGCCGTGGTGGCCAAGCGCTTGAAGCCGATCATGGTCGAGGCCGTCGTGCGCGGCTACATCATCGGTTCGGGCTGGAAAGATTATCAAGAAACAGGCAGCATCTGCGGCATCGCACTGCCAGCGGGCCTGCAGCAAGCGGAAAAACTGCCGGAGCCGATCTTCACGCCGGCAGCCAAGGCCGAGCTGGGTGAACACGATGAAAACATCAGCTTTGCGGAAATGGAACAGCGCATCGGTGCCGACCTGGCCGCCAAGATGCGCGATGTCGCCATCGCCCTGTACAAGACGGCCGCCGAATACGCCGCCACGCGCGGCATCATCATCGCCGACACCAAGTTCGAATTCGGCCTGGACGACAATGGCGTCATGCACCTGATGGATGAAGTGCTGACGGCCGACTCGTCGCGCTTCTGGCCTGCCGATTCCTACCAGCCAGGCATCTCGCCACCGTCGTTCGACAAGCAATTCGTGCGCGACTACCTGGAAACCTTGACCTGGGGCAAAACCGCGCCAGCGCCTGCGCTGCCAGCCGACGTCATCGCCAAAACTCAGGCCAAGTACTTTGAAGCCATCGAACGCCTGACGGGCGAGAAGTTGAAGGCATAAGATGGCAGAGCAAAACAAGCCATTGGTTGGCGTCATCATGGGCTCGTCCTCGGACTGGGACGTGATGCAGAATGCGGTCGCCATCCTGAAACAGTTTGGCGTGCCATTCGAGGCGCAAGTCATTTCCGCGCACCGCATGCCCGACGAGATGTATGCGTACGCGAAAAGCGCGCGCGCGCGCGGCTTGCGCGCCATCATCGCCGGTGCCGGCGGCGCCGCCCACCTGCCTGGCATGGTGGCGGCGATGACCATCGTGCCCGTGCTGGGCGTGCCCGTGCCATCGAAATACCTGCGCGGCGAAGACTCCATGCTGTCGATCCTGCAAATGCCCAAGGGCGTGCCGGTAGCCACCTTCGCCATCGGTGAAGCGGGCGCGGCGAATGCGGCGCTGACGGCGGTGGCCATGCTGGCCGCCAACGACGATGCCCTGGCGGAACAGCTCGAAGCGTTCCGCGTCACGCAGACGGCTGCCGCCAAGGCGATGGTCTTGCCGCTTGAATAATGTGCTTGAAAAAATAATGAATAGTAAATTGACTTCTCCATTGCTGCCCGCCGCTAATCCACCGGCGTGGCTGGGCGTGATGGGCGGCGGCCAGCTGGGCCGCATGTTTGCCCAGGCCGCCCAGAGCATGGGCTATCAGGTTGCAGTTCTTGAACCTGTTCTGGAACCGGCCGCCACCTGCCCTGCGGGGCAGGTGGCGCAGCGCCTGATCAATGCCGCGTATGACGACGTGGCCGGCCTCGACGCGCTGGCCGCGCAGTGCCTGGCCGTCACCACGGAATTCGAGAACGTGCCGGCCGGCAGCCTGTCGCGCCTGGCCAGCCACGTCTTCGTGGCGCCGAATGCGCACGGCGTGTCGGTGGCGCAAGACCGCATCGCGGAAAAGCGTTTCTTTGTCGACTGTGCCGGCAAGTCGGGCGTGCTGCCGGCGCCGCACATGGTCATCGCCACGCAGGACGATATCGATGCCATCGGCGACGACTTGCTGCCCGGCATCCTGAAGACCGTGCGCATGGGCTATGACGGCAAGGGCCAGTTCCGCGTGCGCACGCGCGACGACGTGCGTGCCGCATTCGCGGAAATGGGGCAGGTCACCTGCCTGCTGGAAAAAATGCTGCCGCTGGCGTATGAAGTGTCCGTGCTGACGGCGCGCGGCGCCGATGGCGCTTCGGTCGTGTATCCGATCGCCGAAAACGTGCACCGCGATGGCGTCCTGTTTACGACCACCGTGCCGGGTCCGAATGTCTCCGAGGAAAGCGCCGCCCGCGCGCAGCGCGCGGCGCAAGCCATGGTTGCCGAGCTCGGCTATGTCGGCGTGCTGTGCATCGAATTTTTCGTGCTGGAAGACGGCAGCCTGGTGGTCAACGAAATGGCCCCGCGTCCGCACAACAGCGGCCACTACACGATGGATGCCTGCGTCACCAGCCAGTTCGCGCAGCAGGTGCGGGCCATGGCGCGCTTGCCGCTGGGCGACGTGCGCCAGCATTCGCCTGCCGTCATGCTCAATATCCTGGGCGACGCCTGGTTTGCCGACGGCAGCGACGTGGCCAGCGAACCGGCCTGGGAGCGTATCCTGGCGCTGCCGGGCGCCTGCCTGCACCTGTACGGCAAGGACGACCCGCGCCGTGGCCGCAAGATGGGCCATCTGACCCTGGTCGCGCCCACCTTGCCGGAAGCGCAGCAGCGCCTGCACGACGCTTGCCTGATCCTGGGAATTGCGCCGTGAGCGTGCCGACACACGACCTGGAAGCGGCCGCCGCCGTACTGGAAGCGGGCGGCCTCGTCGCTTTCCCGACGGAAACCGTGTACGGCCTGGGCGCCGATGCGGAAAATCCGGCCGCCGTGGCGCGCATCTATGAAGCCAAGGGACGGCCATCCGACCATCCCGTGATCGTGCACGTGGCGCCCGGCGCCGACCTGGCGCACTGGTCCGACGAACTTCCCGTGGAAGCGCGGCAGCTGGTGGCCGCCTTCTGGCCCGGCCCGCTGACCCTGATCGTCAAGCGCGCCGCGCACATTCCCGATGCCGTGTCCGGCGGCCAGGACACGGTGGGCCTGCGCTGCCCGTCGCATCCGGTGGCTATCGCATTGCTACGCACCTTCAAGGGCGGCAACGGCGGCCTGGCGGCGCCGTCGGCCAACAAATTCGGCAATGTCAGCCCCACCACGGCGCAGCACGTGCGCGATGAATTCGCGGCGGAACTGGACAGCGGCTTGCTGGGCGCGGTGCTCGATGGCGGCCAAAGCGCGGTCGGCATCGAATCGACCATCGTCGACCTGTCGCGCCTGGCCACGCATGGCCCCGTGCTGTTGCGTCCCGGCCATATCAGCAGTGAACAGATTGCCGCCGTGATTGGCCGCGCGCCGGCCATGGCCGATGCGGCCGCGCCACGCGCCTCGGGCACGCTGGAATCGCATTACGCGCCACACACGCCTGTTGCGATGCAGCACAGCGACGCGCTGGGCGAAACGCTCAACCGGTTGCTCAATGACGGGCGCCGCGTGGCCCTGATCCATTATTCGGACATGCCGCCGGCCAGCGCCAGCGTGCGCCTGGCCGCCAGCCCGGAAAGCTACGCGCACGCGCTGTACGCCTCGCTGCGCACGATGGACCAGGTCGGCGCCGAATTGATCCTCGTCGAAGCGCCACCCACCGGCCCCGAGTGGCTGGGCATCAATGACCGTTTGCGGCGTGCCGCGTTCGGCTCAAGTGGTATCTTGCAGCAATTTCTATCCGCATGAAAAAAGCCCCGCAAGGGGCTTTTTCTTGATGCAGCGCAATAGAGATGCTTGCCACGAAACATCTTAAATCCTCCATAATTGATTCGATCGCCCTGTCGCGGCAGGGCGCAGGCGGTGTTGTTATTTAGTTGATTTTTAAAGCATATTTTCTATACAAGCCCAAGGAACGATGGCATATTAGTTGGGTAGCGAATAGCACGCCCGTTCGTTTAGAAACCAAAAAAGAGACTCGAGGAGACAAAATGCATCAAACAAAATTCGCGCTGGCCGTGCTGGCGGCGGCTGTCCTGGCAGGTTGCGGCGGCTCTAGCGGCGGTGATCAAACCTTGAAGGTCAAATACACGGCACAGGTGTCGTTTGGCGACAGCCTGTCCGATGTCGGTTCGTATGCCGTCGCCGGCGTGGCGGCGAGCGGTGGCGGCAAATTCACCATCAATGGCGACAATACCAAGATCAATCCTGAACTGACGGGCAAGAACTGGACTGAGCACCTGGCCGCGCAATTCGGCTTGCCGGCGCCATGCGCTGCAGAAACGGGCCTGGAAGGCAGCATTCCCACCCTGCAGGCCCCGCGCGTCAAGCATGCCGGCTGCTTCGGCTACGCGATGGGCGGTTCGCGCGTCACCAACCCCATCGGTCCGAACAACAAGTTGACGGGCAGTGCGCTGGGCGCCTTGACCGTGCCCGTGGTGACGCAGATCGCGAACCACCTGGCTGTTTCCGGCGGCAAGTTCAGCGGCACGGAAGCCGTGTTCGTGATGGCCGGCGGTAACGACGTGCTGTTCCTGCTGGGCGATTTGCAAGCGAAGGCCACCGTTGCTGGCCAGACGGCTGGCGCTGCTGCCGGTGCCGATGCTGGCGCGAAAGCCTTTGCCGCCAATCTGGTCGCGGCCCTGGCGGCCGGCGCCCCCAACCCCGCCACGGCGGCGCAAGCCATCGGCGCGGCCGTGGCGGCCGCCGCTGCAGCCCCAGGCGCCACCTCGGCAACGATCGTCGGTGCCGCCGTGCAGGCTGCCGTCATTGCCGGCAACACGGCAGTCGCTTCGCCAGCCGTGTATGGCCCGCTCGTCGCCAAGGCGCAAGCCGATGCGACCGTCACGGGCAACGCCGCCGGTGCCGCCGCAGGCGCCAAGGCCGGTGCCGACTACGCCGCGGCGAATGGTCCTGCACTGGTTGGTGCCATGAAACAGGCTGGCACGGAGCTGGTGGCGCTGATCAAGGATCAGATCATTGCCAAGGGCGCCAACTATGTGGTGGTCAACAACCTGCCGGACGTGGCCGGTACGCCATCGGGCTTGAGCAAGGATGCCAATACCAAGGCCCTCATCAATGCCATGGTCAGCGCCTTCAACGGCGAGCTGAGCACCGGCTTGAATGGCAACGCGAAAGTCTTGCTGGTCGACGTGTTTGCCGTCAGCCATGACCAGGGCGTCAACCCTGGCCCGTACGGCTTGACCAACGTCACGGAGACGGCGTGCGACCTGAGCGCGGCGAAGAATTTCCTGGGCAGCTCGCTGGTCTGCAATGCCACGAATCTGAAAGCAGGCGATGTCAGCCACTACGCGTATGCCGACGATGTGCATCCGACGCCGTTCAACAACCTGCTGCTGGCCCGCTACGTGGCCAAGGACATGGTTGTGCGGGGCTGGCTGTAAGGAATGGCTGCGCCAGCTACGCCGCCGGGGCGTGGCTGGCGCTGGCAGCGACAGGAATCGATAGCGGAACACTCCGCACACAATGAATCAGGAGACAAGATGAAGAATCGTTTGAATACCGCCGTACGCGTGCTGGCCGCGGCTGCCGCGATGGTCATGGCGACGGGCGCTTCGGCGCAAAGCGCAGGCACCTGGATGGCCAAGGTCGGCCTCAACAAGATCACGCCGCACGTGGACAGCGGCGACATTTCCGCGCCGGCCCTGCCGGGCACGAAAGCCGACGTCAAGTCGGATACCAAGCCCATCCTGACTTTTGCCTACATGATCACGGATAATATTTCCGCTGAAATGATCCTGGGCGTGCCGTACAAGCATGACCTGATCGGCGATGGCGCCATCAAGGGCACGGGCAAGCTGGGCACGGCGGAAGCCTTGCCGCCGACGGCCTTCATCCAGTACCGTTTCTTCCAGCCGACCGCGAAGATCCGCCCTTACGTGGGCGCGGGCCTGACGTATGCTTATTTCCAGAAGGAAAAAGGCTCGGGCCAGATGACGGCCTTGCTGGATCCGGGTGGAGCGCCCGTCACCTACCGCATGGACAACAAGCTGGCAGGCAGCCTGGTGGTTGGCAGCACCCTGGCCATCAACGAGCGCTGGTTTGCCGACGTGGCCGTGGTCAAGACGTTCCTGAAAACCAAGGCGAAATTCTCGACGGGGCAGACGCAGGACATCAAGCTCGACCCGCTCGCCGTGAGCGTCAGCATCGGCTACAACTTCACCCTGTAATGCAAAAAAATCCGCTGCGGCGGATTTTTTTTTGCCCGTTCAGGCCGGCGGTGTATTGAACTGGCCGTTATGGAAGATCAAGGGGGGCTGCGAAGCAAACGCGCATTGTTCCACTTCGCCCACGAAAATCACGTGGTCGCCTTCCGGGTAGCGGCTGCGGTTGTGGCATTCGAACCAGGCCGATGCGCCTTTCAGGATGGGCTGGCCCGTGCGCGACAGTTCATAGTCGACGCCGTCGAAGGGATTCGGCGTGCGGCGCGAAAAGCGCTGCGCCAGTTCCGCCTGGTCGGCACCGAGGACATTGATCACGTAATGCGAGTTGCCGCTGAAAATCGGCATGCTGTTGGCCACCGATCCCAGGCTCCACAGCACAAGCGGCGGCGACAGCGAGACGGAATTGAAGGAACTGGCCGTGAGGCCGCGGAAACTGCCGTCGGCCAGGCGCGTGGTAATCACCGTCACGCCGGTGGCAAACTGTGACAGTGCTTGGCGAAAATGTGTCGTATCGAATTCTTGCGCTGGCGCGCGGGGAGAGCGTGTGTTCATGGGAGACCTGTCTATTTGCTGCCATTATGCCAAAAATCGGCCACGCCAGCGCAATCCTGGCCGGCATGCCCTTATGTGCGGTGTCCCACGCGCCGTTTCAAGCGGCGCTGCAAACCGTGCCGCTTTGCGCTACAGTGATGCGAGAGGCAAGTATTTTCAGGTTTTCAAGGCCGGCAGCGGCCCTGGATGGGCGACACGCGGGAGGACATCATGACTGGACAGACAGACGTTGCGGTATTGGGCGGCGGTTGCTTTTGGTGCCTGGAAGCCGTGTATCAGGAAGCGCGGGGCGTGACGCGCGTCGAGGCCGGCTATACGGGCGGCGCCGTGCCGCATCCCACGTACGAGCAGATCTGCACGGGGGAAACGGGCCACGCGGAAGTGGTGCGCCTGGAATTCGATCCCGCCATCATCAGCTATCACGACTTGCTGGAAATATTCTTCACGATACACGATCCCACCACCCTGAACCGGCAGGGCAACGATATCGGAACGCAATATCGCTCCGTCATCTATTACCAGTCGGCCCAGCAGGAAAGCGTGGCGCGCAAGGTACTCGCCGAGATGGCCGGCGTGTGGGACGCGCCCATCGTCACGCAGCTGGCGCCCGCGCAGCCCTATTACCCGGCCGAGGAATACCACCAGCATTACGTCGCGCAGCATCCGCTGCAGGGCTATTGCGCCTGTGTCGTCGCGCCGAAGGTGGAGAAATTCCGCGCCATGTATGCGCACCGCGTGAAATGAGGCGCCCGGCGGCGTGCCGGGCGCCTGCCTGCGATCATGCCGGCAGCACCGGCGCCGGCGCCGGACTCGCGCTTTTTTCATACATGTAGTTGCGCGACCATGGCAGGGTGGAGGAGCGGCGTCCCGCCTTCACGCAGACGATCTGGTACAGGCTGATCAAATCCTGTTCGAAGGCGTAGGCGCAGCCGGCCAGGTAGACGTGCCAGATGCGGAAGCGGCGCTCGCCTGCCAGCGGACGGATCTGCTCGGCATTGGCTTCGAAGTTTTCCGTCCACAGGGCGCAGGTGCGCGCATAGTGGCGGCGCAGGTTTTCTACGTCCAGCGCTTCCAGCCCCCCTTGCTGCATGGTTTTCAGCACATTGCCGATGTGCGCCAGTTCACCGTGCGGAAACACGTATTTTTCAATGAATTCGCCGCCGCCATACGGCGTTTCTCCATTGTCCGGGTCGGTGGAAGTGATGCCATGGTTCATGGCCATGCCGTCCGGCGCCAGCAGTTTGTTGATGATGGCGAAATACTCGGGCAAATGTTTCAGGCCCACGTGCTCGAACATGCCCACGCTGGTGATGCGGTCGAACTGGCCCGTGACGTCGCGGTAGTCTTGCAGGCGGATCTCGATCAGGTGCTCGAGGCCGGCGGCGGCCACGCGCTCGCGCGCCAGCGCGTACTGGTTTTCCGACAGGGTCACGCCCACGCAGCGGGCGCCGTATTGCTGCGCCGCACGGATGACCAGGGCGCCCCAGCCGCAGCCGATGTCGAGCAGCGTCTGGCCTGGCTGCAACTGGATTTTCTTCAGGATATGGTCGATCTTCTTGACTTGCGCCTGGGCCAGGGTCTCATCGCCATTTTCAAAGTAGGCGCAGGAGTAGACGAGGGCGGGGTCGAGGAAGTATTCGTAGAAGGCATTCGACACATCGTAGTGATAACGGATGGCCTCGGCGTCCTTGCTTTTGTCGTGCGTAAAGCTGCGCACGATGCGGGCCAGCTTGCCTTCCGGCTTGAGCGTGCTGCGCGCCAGCGCATTGCAGATGGCGATCATGTCCATCGCCTTGCCCTTGACCTCGATATTGCCTTCCACATAGGCCGAGCCCAGGTTGGCCAGCGATGGATTCAGCAGATAGCGGGCCGAAGCGGCGGTCGGCAGGCGGATGGTGACCCTGGGCGCTTCGCTGGACAGGTCAACCTGCTGGCCATTCCACAATTCTATGCGCAACGGCAAGGCGGTCTTGCTGCGGATGCCGGCGATCCAGGACTTGAGTTGGTTTTGTACAAACAAAATGGCCTCCAATGAAGCGGCCGCTGACGCGGCCGCAAATTGAGAAACAATGATCTAAGCACTACACCGTATAGGCTACACCTATATTGCCGAGTTTGCTTTGCGCCGCGTATTTACGGTTGCAGGCGCTGCATGCTCCATTGCCCGTCCGCACCGCGCGTGTACACGATGCGGTCGTGGAAGCGCGAGCGGCGTCCCTGCCAGAACTCGATGCGTTCCGGCTGCAAGCGGTAGCCGCCCCAGTGGGCCGGACGCGGCGGCGGGGCGTCGCCGATGGCAGCGGCCACGGCCTCGTAATTGCGTTCCAGCGCGGCGCGGTCGGCGATGGGCGCGCTTTGCTGCGATGCAATCGCCGACAAGCGGCTCTGCACGGGACGCACATTGAAGTATTCGTCGCTCTCGGCGGCCGTGGTTTTCACCACCGTCCCCTCGATGCGCACTTGCCGCTCCAGTTCGCGCCAGAAGAACAGCAGGGCCGCGTGGGGATTCTGTTCCAGCTGCTGGCCCTTGTCGCTGTGGTAGTTCGTGTACCAGGTGAAGCCCCGCTCGTCGAACTGCTTGATCAGCACGATGCGCGAGCTGGGCTTGCCGTCGGCGCTGACGGTCGACAGGCCCATGGCGTTCGGCTCGCTGACTTGCGCCTTGAGCGCTTCGTCGAACCAGGTCTCGAATTGCGCGATGGGGTCGCTCTGCACGTCTTGCTCGGACAGCAGCTTTTGCACATAGTCGATGCGCATGGCGGCCAGGCTGGCGGCGTCATGCACGGGGACGGCGGGCGCGGCAGCGGCAGCTTGCTCGGGCGCGATGCCGCGGCGGCGCTGCATGGCCGTGCCCAGCTGTTCCATCTGCTGCGCGCTGAACAGGCGCTTGGCCATCGGCGCCAGCTGTCCCTCTTCCTTGGCCATGTGCGCCTGGTAGGCGGCAACATAGTCGCGCACGCCGTCGGCGGACAGCTGCGTCCCCGTGCCGGCCGCGATGGCGTCCAGTTCCGGGCGCAGGGTCAGCCAGGCCTGGTCCATGCGCTGGTGGTCGGCCAGGATTTCCGGCACCAGGGTGCTCAGCAGCGCCGCGTCGTCGCCCGTGGCGGTCGCTTGCAGCATGGGCATCAGGTCCTGCTCTTCATCGTCGTGGTGCAGGTGGGCGGCCTTGTTGAAATATTTTAGTACCGCCTGGGCCGCCTGCCGCGCCTCCTCCGTGTTGCCCTGCTGCGCCAGATGGCCCAGCAGGTTCTGCAGGGTCGTCAATTGCTTGCGGATCTTGTCGTGGCAATGCTTGAGCACGGCGATTGGCTGGTCAAAGCCGGGAACGGAGTCGAACAGGGGGGTAGTCATGGCGTGTTCTCATGGTGGGCAATGTTGGGGCGCGGCGACAGTGGAACCTTGTCGCAGTGTCTATTCGGCTATTTTAGAATATCCGCCAGCGCAGTGTCCGTTAAAATGGCGGCATGCATACCTCCACCAATGAACTTATTTCCACGGACTTGACCGAGATCGATTTTGAGCGGCGTTTCGGCGGCATTGCCCGCCTGTACGGCGCCCCCGCGCTGGCGCGTTTCCGCGCGGCCCATGTGTGTGTGATCGGCGTGGGCGGCGTCGGTTCCTGGATCGTCGAAGCACTGGCGCGCAGCGCCGTCGGCCACCTGACCCTGATCGACCTCGATAATGTTGCCGAATCGAACATCAACCGCCAGATCCAGGCCATGAGCGACACCATCGGCAAGGCCAAGATCACGGCCCTGGCCGAACGCATCGAACTGATCAACCCGTTCTGCCACGTCACGCAGATCGAAGACTTCATTGCGCCCGATAACCTGGATCAATTGCTGGGCGGACGCGATTTCGATTACCTGATCGACGCCATCGACAATGCCAAGGCGAAAGCGGCCGTGATCGCATATTGCCGCGCGCGCAATATTCCCATGCTGACCATCGGCAGCGCGGGCGGCCAGACGGACCCGACCCTGATAGCCGTGCGCGACCTGTCGAAAACGGAACAGGAGCCGCTGCTCAAGCGAGTCCGGAAACTGTTGCGTACCGAATATGGTTTCCCCCGTGGCGTGAAAAACAAATTCAATGTCGACGCCGTGTTTTCCATGGAACCACTGAGCACGCCCGAAAGCGCGGCAGCCTGCGACATCGATGGCAACGCGGCTGGCGTGACGGGCCTGAACTGCGCCGGCTTCGGCTCCAGCGTGGTGGTCACCGCCAGCTTCGGCATGGTGGCGGCCGCCCATGCGCTGAAGACCTTGCGCCAGGAGAAGGCCACGGCCTTGCCGGACGCCGCTTAAGTCAATGGGCGGCTGGCCAGGATGCGGTAGTCGCCGCTGCTTTTCAGCGATTCGACCAGCACCAGTTCGCTGGCTTGCCACAGCACGGGGGCCGGGCGTTCGGGCGGCGGCGGCGGCGCCTGGCGCGCCAGGGTCACGTGCGGCGTAAAGCGGTCGTGCTCGAAACGGGGCGCCAGGCCTTGCTCCGCCAATGCCTGCATGCAGGCGCCGCGCAGCGCCAGCAGCGCCGGTGACGGCCGTGCCAGGCCGGCCCAGGCGATGGCCAGCCGGGGGAAGTGGCTGACGTGGTCGAATGCCAGCGGCATGGCGCGTGCCGGCATGTCCTCCAGGATACCCAGCAGCGCGGGCAGGTCGCTGGCCGGGCGCTGGCCCAGGAAGGCCAGGGTCAGGTGCAGCTTGTCCGGGCGCGTGGGCGCGCCGCCAAGGCTGGCTTGCCAGGCGGCCAGGGCCGCGCGCGCGGCGGCGTCGGGCCACAGGGCATAGAACAAACGGGGTAAGTGTGAATCGGCTGGCAAGTTTTTCATATCGTCGCGGCGGTTTGCTATCATTGGCGTTCCCTGCCATGTTTAGCCGCAGGGATCTCACCGAAACTCAATGAAAGAATACATCATGACGCGTAGCTCCGTTTTGTTTGCCCTGATCTGCTCCGTCGCCGCGTCGCTGGCGCAGGCACAGGCGCCAGCCCCTGTTCCTGCCTCCGCCGTATCGATGAGCCCCGGTCCCGTTGCCGACAAGCTGATCCTCATCGACAACAAGGTCGGCACGGGCAAGGAAGCGTCCGCCGGCAACACCGTCACCGTGCACTACACGGGCTGGCTGTACCGTCCGCTGGCGAAAAATTCGCGCGGCAAGCAGTTCGACAGCTCCGTGGGCCGTGGCCCCTTCGATTTCCAACTGGGCAAGGGCATGGTCATCAAGGGCTGGGACCAGGGCGTGGCCGGCATGAAAGTGGGCGGCAAGCGCACCCTGATCATTCCAGGCGAACTGGCCTATGGCCCGCGTGGCGCCGGCAATGGCGACATTCCGCCGAACTCCGCGCTGATCTTCGACGTGGAACTGCTGGACGTGAAGTAATTGCTTTTTTTGCCAGCGGCGCTGCTGCGCGTCGCTGGCAAAACGCGGTAGACTGGGTTCTTCTGTAATTGCTGTGGAGACCACACCCATGAACATCGCCAACGACGTCACTGAGCTGATCGGCAACACCCCCCTGGTGCGCATCAACCGCATCGCCGCCGGCTGCCATGCCACCATCCTGGCCAAGCTCGAATTCTACAATCCCGCGCACAGCGTCAAGGACCGCATCGGCCTGTCCATGATCGTCGCGGCGGAAAGCGCCGGCAAGATCCATGCCGATACCGTCATCGTCGAACCCACCAGCGGCAACACGGGCATCGCCCTGGCCATGGTGTGCGCCGCGCGCGGCTACCGCTGCACCCTCGTCATGCCCGACACCATGAGCCGCGAACGGCGCATCCTGCTGCGCGCCTACGGCGCCGAGCTGGTGCTCACGCCCGGCAGCGAAGGCATGCTGGGCGCCATCCGCAAGGCCGAGGAACTGGTGGCCGCCGACCCGCGCTACCTGATGCTGCAGCAATTCAATAACCCCGCCAATCCCGCCATCCACCGCGCCACGACGGCCGAGGAAATCTGGCGCGATACGGACGGGCAAGTCGACATCGTCATCGCCGGCGTGGGCACGGGCGGCACCATCACCGGCATCGGTGAAGTGCTGAAGGAGCGCAAGCCTGGCCTGCAAGTGATCGCCGTGGAACCGGAAGCGTCGCCGATGCTGTCGAAGGGCACGAAAGGCCCCCATCCGATCCAGGGCATCGGCGCCGGTTTCGTGCCGCAGATCCTGAACACGGCCATCTATGATGAAATCATCTGCGTCAAGAATGACGACGCGTTCGCCACGGCGCGCCTGGCCGCCAGCGATGAAGGCTTGCTGGTGGGCATCTCGTCGGGCGCCGCCCTGTGGGCCGCGCTGCAGGTGGCGCGCCGTGCGGAAAACGCGGGCAAGAACATCGTCACCATCATCCCGTCGTTTGGCGAACGCTACTTGAGCACGGCCCTGTACGCAGGGCTGGGCGACTGATCCTGCTTGAACAGCAGCGACAGGTCGATCGCCTCGGCCAGCGCGCGGTTGCCCGCGTCGCCCGGGTGCAGGTGGTCGCCCGAGTCGTAGGCGGGCAGCAGGCGCAGCGGATGGGCGGGATCGCGCGCCCGGGCGTCGAAGTCCAGCACGGCATCGAAGCTGCCGCTGCCGCGTATCCACGCATTGAGCTGCTGGCGCAGCGCGTCTTTTTCCACTTGGTAATAGTCGTCCAGCGGCGTGCCCGGCAGCGCACCGGCAAATGGCGTCAGGGTGGCGCCGATCACGCGCACGCCACGGCTGCGCGCCTGCGCGATCAGCTGGCCATAGCCACCCGTCAATGCCTCCAGCGTGGGCCGCTCTTCCTGCCGCGCGAACGCCGTGCCGGGCCAGCTGATGTCATTGATGCCGATCAGCACGATCACCGTACGCACGCCCGGCTGCTCCAGCACGTCGCGGGCGAAGCGCGCCTGGGCATTGTCTCCCATGCCATCAGACAACAAGCGCCCGCCGGAAATGCCCGCGTTCAGCACGGCCACGCCGTGCGGCGCCAGGCGTTCGGCCAGCGCGTCGGGCCAGCGCGTGTCGCGTCCCAGGCTGGCGCTGGCGCCATCGGTGATCGAATCGCCGAGGATGGCTACCGCCTGCGCCCCCTGCACCGCCTCGACTTGTATGCTGCTGAGTAACAAGCGCGCCGTCGTCGCCTGCACGCCGGCCTGTTGCGTATCGATGCGCATGGCGTGCGTCTGCTCGCCTGGCGCCAGCCACGCCGTTTCGCGCCCGTCCCAGTGAAAGGTGGAGGCCGGCGTGGCTTGCGGCAGATGGATGCTCACCGTCAGGCGCGCCAGGTCCGGCACGGACAGCGTGACGGGATCGCTGAGCAGGGGCGCTCCCGGCGCCACCGTGGCCGCAGGCTGGCCGGCAAACGTCAGGCGGCGCAGGCTGTCCGGCTGGATCGCCGAGCCATGTTCCGCCAGGGCCACGCTGGCCGCCCCGATGCGCAGCGGCAGCTTGCCATACGCGTTCGACAGCACGATGCGCACGCGCCGGCCCCCCACGCTGACGCGCGCCACCTGGCGCACGGTCTGGTCATGCAGCACGGCCGGCACGTTGCTGGGAAAGAGGAAATCGGCTCCCCACACGGCTTGCGGGCTGGCCGTCCAGCTGGACAGCCAGGCGGCGGCAGGAGGCGCGGCCACGGGGGCAGCCGCGCTGGCGGGGGCGGTGCCCAGGGACAAGGTCAGGGCCAGCGCGGCGCTGGCAGGGTAGGCATGCAGGCAAGTCATGGTGTCAGGCTCCGTTCAGGGGATGCGCCATGATGCCGTTCCCGCCATTTATGCACTAGACTGTCGTAGAGAAGAACATTTATGAGTTGAATTCACAATGGGCAGAGTCGACGTCAACCGCTCGGGCGAGCTGGAAATCTTTGTCAGGGTCATCGAACTGGGCGGCTTTTCGGCGGCCGCGCGGGCCTGCGGCATGACGCCTTCGGCCGTCAGCAAGCTGGTGTCGCGGCTGGAGCAGCGCCTGGGCGCGCGCCTGCTGAACCGTTCCACGCGCCAGCTGCAGCTGACGGCCGAAGGCTGCGGCCTGTATGAGCGGGGCGTGCAGGTGCTGGCCGCCCTGGACGAAGCCGAGCGCTGCGCAGGCATCCAGGGCACGCCGCAGGGACGCGTGCGCGTCAACGCCAACGTGCCGTTTGGCCAGCATTTTTTATTGCCGCTGGCGCCCCTGTTCCTGGAGCGCTATCCGGACGTGACGCTCGATATCGTCCTCACCGATGCCGTGGTCGATATCCTCGAGCAGCGCACGGACGTGGCCGTGCGGGCCGGTCCCCTGGCCAGTTCGAGCCTGATGGCGCGCAAGCTGGGCCAGACGCGCATGCTGATCGTGGCCGCGCCTGGCTACCTGGCACGGCGCGGCACGCCGCTGCTGCCGGCTGACCTGGCTTCGCACAACTTGCTGGACGCCAATTACGCGCGCTCGCGCTCGGGCTGGCCGCTGCGCCAGGCCGGCGGCGACATCGTCGTGCCCGTCACGGGCAATGCGCAGGCCAGCGATGGCGAAGCCTTGCGGCAACTGGCGCTGGCGGGACTGGGACTGGCGCGCCTGGCCGCCTTCCAGGTACGCGGCGATATCGCGGCCGGCCGTTTGCAAGCCGTGCTGGAAGACTGCAATCCGGGCGACAGCGAGGAAGTGCATGCCGTGTACGTGGGGCAGGGCGGGCATCTGCCGCTGCGCGTGCGCGCCTTGCTCGATTTCCTGGCGGAACAAGTGCAATTGGATTGAACTTGCCTTGGCGAAATATGCGCCAGGCAGGCACGGCAGGCGCAGTACAATATCGCCATACAATAAATACGCGCCGCAATGGTTCGGCCCGTATCGTGTCTGTGAATGGAAATATGTTCCTGGTAAAACCTGAACGCCGCCGCCTGCTGCAGGTGGGCGCGACCGTGGCTGTCATCGCGCTGGGCCTGGCCTCGCGCGCCTATCCCCAATTCCTTCCCGCCGCGCTGGGGAAATATCCGGGCGATGCCCTGTGGGCCATGATGATCGTCTTCGCGCTGGGCGCCATCGCCACGCGCATGCGCACCTGGCCGCTGGCGCTGACGTCCCTGCTGATCTGCTTTGGCGTGGAATTTGGCCAGCTGTACCAGGCGCCGTGGATCGTCGAGCTGCGCTCGCACCCCCTGGGCCACCTGGTGCTCGGTTCCCACTTTGGCTGGATGGACTTGATCGCCTATACGGCCGGCGTGGCGATCGCGGCGCTGGTGGATGCGGCGGCGCTGTTCAAGCGCCGCTGAGCTTTAACGCGTGGGGCCAGTTCCGTCGGAATCGGCATGCGTCCCAGCGTGACGCATTCCCCCTCGGGGCCTGAGCCCGGAACTTACTTTACGGCACCCTCCGCGTCGCGCACTTCCACGGGCGCCAGTTTCAGCTTCGACAGTTGCGGGCCGATCTTGGCCTTGTCGCCCACGCCGATGACGATCAGCTGTTCCGGCTGCAGGTATTTCTTCGCCATCTGCTGCACCTGCTTGTCCGTCACGCCGGCAAAGCGCTGCGGCAAGGTGGTGTAGTAGTCCAGGCCCAGGTCGTAGATATACGTGTTGGCCATGCTGGCGCTGATGCTGGCGTTCGTCTCGAACTGGCCCGGCAGCGACAGCACCTGTGAATTGCGCGCGTTCGCCAGTTCCTTGGCCGACAGGGGCCTGGCGATCATGGCGCGGATTTCCTTGAAGGTTTCCGACACGGCCGGGCCCGTCACATCGGTGCGCACGCCGGCGGCGATCGAGAACGGTCCCGGATGGCGGCGATACTGGAACTGCGAGCGCACGCCGTAGGTATAGCCCTTTTCTTCGCGCAAGTTGGTGTTCAGGCGGCTGGTAAACAGGCCACCCAGCGCCGCGTTCATCACTTGCAGCGGCGCATAGTCCGGCGTCGTGCGCGCCACGGCGATGGTCGACAGGCGCACGGCCGACTGCGGCGCGCCGGGCTTGTCGACGAGGATCAATTTCGCCTTCGTCGTCTCCGGTGCCGCCGCCACGGCTGGCGTGACCGTGCCGGCCTTCCAGGCGCCGAACTTGGCTTCGGCCAGCGCCTTCAATTCCGCTTCGCCGATATCGCCCGAGACGATCAGTGCCGCATTGTTCGGCACATAGTGCTGCTGCCAGAACGCTTGCAGGTCGGCGCGGCTGGTGGCCTTCAACGCCGTTTCCGTGCCCAGCTGGATGTAGCCGTAGGGATGCTGCGGGCCATACAGGGCCGCCGCTTCCACGCGCGCCGCCACGGCCGCCGCGTTTTCACGCTGCTGCGCCAGTTCGCCGATGCGGCTGGCGCGCTGGCGCTCCACTTCCTCTTGCGGAAATTGCGGATGCTGCACCACGTCGGCCAGCACGTCGAGCGCTTGCGGGAAGGTGGCTTTGAGCGATGTCAGCTGGGCAAACGAGGCGTCCGTGCCGGAGCCGGTGCCGAGGAAAGCGCCCAGTTGTGCCACGTCATCGGCGATCTGCGGCGCGCTGCGCGTGGCTGTGCCTTCCTGCAGCAATTGCGCCGTAAAACTCGACAAGCCGGGCTGCGCCAGCGGATTGGCGCCCGAGCCGCTTTTGACCACCAGCTGGCTCGAGACGAGCGGCACGGCAGGGTTGTAGTTGTGGATCACCGTCAAGCCATTGCTCAGGGTGAATGACTTGCCTTGTGGCAGCACAATCTTCGGCGCGGGGCCGGCGGCCGGCACCTTGTAGCGCCATTGCTCATCCGCATTGATGGCCGTGCCTGGCGCCGGCTTGACCTTGCCCGGCGCCGGCGTCGCCACTTCCGGACCCAGGTCCGGCTTGCCCGGCACGCCATACACCACCACGCGCGACTGGTTCTTCAGGTACTGATCGACGGCGCGCTGCACGCCGGCCGCCGTCACCTGGCGGTAGCGCTCGATATCCTTGGCCAGGTAGCCGGGGTCGCCCACGTACTGGTTGTATTCGTTGAGCAGGTTGGCCACGCCGTGCCCGCCCATCTTTTCCACCTGGCTCAGCATGCTGGTCTCGATGCTGTTGCGCGCCCGCTCCAGTTCTTTCTCCGTCGGGCCCTGGGCGCGCAGCCGTTCCAGCTCCGCCTGCAGGGCTTGCTCGATTTCCTCGGGCCGGTGGCCGGGACGCGCCGTGGCGTCGATGGTGAAGACGGACGTCAGGGCGTTGGAGCCCTGGCTGGCCCCCACGTCCTGGGCGATCTGCTTGTCATACACGAGGGACTTGTACAGGCGGCTGGACTTGCCGCCGGCGAGGATCTGCGCGGCCATCGACAGTTCCGCATCATCCTTGGCGTAGGCGGACGGCGTGAGCCAGGCCATGTAGACGCGCGGCAAATCGACGCGGTCCTGCACCACGATGCGGCGTTCCTGGGTGATGGGCGGCGTCACGACATCGGGTTTCGGCACGGCCGGGCCGCGCTGGAAGCTGCCGAAGTACTTGTTGACCAGTTCCTTGGTCTTTGCCTTGTCGATATCGCCGGCGATCACCAGGCTGGCGTTGTTGGGGCCATAGTATTTGGTAAAGAACTCCTTGATGTCGGCCAGCTTGGCGTTCTGGATATCCGCGTGCGAACCGATGACGCTGGCGTAATACGGATGGGTCTTGGGAAACAGCTGGTGGTACAGGGCTTCCTGCACGATGCCGTACGGCGTGTTTTCCACGCTCTGGCGGCGCTCGTTGCGCACCACGTCCTGCTGGTTCGTCAGGGCCGTCTGGTCGAGCACGTCAAGCAGGTAGCCCATGCGGTCGGAATGGGCCCACAGGGCCAGTTCCAGCTGGTTCGACGGCACCGTGTCGAAATAATTGGTGCGGTCGAAATCCGTGCTACCGTTTGAATCCGTGGCGCCCGCGCCTTCCAGCAACTGGTCGGCCATGCCGCGCGGCACGTGCTTGGTGGCGGCAAACATCATGTGCTCGAACAGATGCGCAAAGCCCGTCAGGCCCGGCGCTTCATTGGCCGGTCCCACGTGGTACCAGATGTTGACGGCCGTGACGGGCAATTTATGGTCTTCCACGAGAATCACGTCGAGGCCGTTCGGCAGCGTGTATTTTTCGTAGGCAATATTCGGCACGCTTGTCGCGCCCGTCGCGGTGGCCGCAGCGGCGGCGTGGCTGAGGGTGAGGGGGGCGCCGTACAGCGACAGCATCAGGGCGGGGATGGCCAGCAGTTTGATCGGTTTCATGCGTGCTTCCAGAGGTGGAGTGGGAGAGTGCTACGGCTGGCTTGTGGCTGGCGTAGGTGTTGTCGATGGTACATTTTTATACAGCAAGGCCGCGCCGCCCAGCACCAGCAGGGCGCAGGCGATGGAGACGATGGCGGCCGCGCCCAGCAAGCGCCACTCGCGCGGCGTGAAGCCGGCTGGCGACGGCGCGGGCACGGCGGCCTGCGCAGCGCCTGCGGCAGCGTCAGGGGCAGGCGTCGGCAAGCCGCCCGTGGCGCGCGCCTGCGCCGCCAGCGCCTGCGTGGCCGTCTCCAGCAGGGCCAGCTGGCGCCCGACGGTGTCCGCCAGTACCGCCTCGTTCAGCGCCACCAGGGCGAATATCGGGTCATCCACGTCGATCCTGATGCCCGTCTTGTCGAACACGTGCGTGCGCAGTGCGTGCCGGTCCACTACCACTGCACCTTGTCCAGTTGTTCGAAGATGTCGCGGTAGACGACCTTGATGCGCTGCTTTTCCATGATGTTGAACTTGTCGTTCTGCAGTACTTCCTGCATCGTCAGGCGCGCCGTGTTCATCTTCTTGACGTCGGCGCCAAAGGTGTCGGGATTGCGCTGGCTCAGGGTGATGCTGCCCTTGACGCGCGCGCGGTTGTCGCTGTACGACTGCGATTCCATGAATTGCTTGCCGGACGCCGATTGCAGCAGGCCGAAGTGTTCGTTCTGCCATAGCACCAGCGGCACCTTCGTCGATTGCGCCGTGGCCACGAAGCCCGTGGCCGTGTCGTGCAGGGTGTCGCCGCCGCCGACGATGGTGTGGATATAGACCTTGCGGCCCGATTCTTCCAGCAGGGAAAAGCAGTCGTTTTCCAGCAGGTAGCCCATCAGGGGCGAAAAGGTATTCGCGCCGTTGTCGACCACGCAGTTGCCGTCCTCTTCCAGGATGTCGATCATCAGCGCGTCGAAGCGTTTCGGATCGATGTTGCGCGCATCCGTCATCACGGGCACGTGCTTGACATTCATCGCCTTGTAGCGCGAAAAGGTGGCGTTTTCCTGGTCGGTGTCATAGCAGCGCAGGGGCGTGCCGTCCTTGCCGCCCATCCATTGCGCCAGCAGGGTCGAGACGAGGGTCTTGCCGATGCCACCCTTGCCCTGCAGGATGAAATGTACCGTGTTTTGCATTGCGACTACTCCAAGTTGTTGCGTCAGTGACTACAAAAGTTCCGTGACAGCGGCGATTGCTCCCGGCCAGACTGCAACTGGCATTTTTACCACAATCCTTTGCAAATATGCCATGGGGAAGAGCGAATCTGGTTATGATGTTAATCAGGATACCATTGATGCAGAGCAAGTTTTATGCGAAAAATCCACCCCAGAGTGTGAACGAGGACGTAGTGCCGATCTCCAGTCTCGATAAAGCCGACATAGACCGCCTCAATCAGCAAGCCCTGTCTTGCCTGGTCGGCAACCGCCGCCAGGCGCGGCGCCAGGCGCAGATGGCGCTGGCGGCGGCGCAGCGCCAGCAGTATGCGCGTGGCAGCGCGTATGCCGAACTGAACCACTGCTGGCTGGCGTATTACGCGGGCGAGCCGGAACCGGCGTGCGAGCGCTTGCGCGACTTTTTCCAGCAGACGGGCGACCTGGAAGGCGGCATGGAAGTGGCCGCCCTGCAGGGTGCGTATGCGAGCCGGCGCGGCGAATTTGCCGATGCGGAACAGCATTTCCTGATGGCGCGCAGCCAGGCCGCGCAAATTCCCGACTCCCTGCATAAATTCATGCTGTACGCGCGGCTCGGCGTCGATGCCCTGAACCGTGGCGACACGCAGGATGGCCCCCGCAATTTCCTGCTGGCGCTCGATATCGCCGAGCGCTTCGGCAGTCCCGCGCACCGCGTCAACAGCCTGTCGAACCTGGCCTCGTCGCAGCACGACCTGGGCAATGACGAGGATGCCATTCCCTTGCTGGTCGAGGCGCTCGACATCATCGGCACGCAAAAACTGAAATACCAGCAAACCATCGTCTCGGCCAACCTGGCCATGTGCCTGCTGGCCACGGGCAAGCCGGCCGAAGCGCTGGCCCTCGTCGAGCCGTTTTATGAGTGGCCGGAAGAAGACCTGGCCGTGCGCGCCTTTTTGTTCTGTATCGCCGCGCATGCGGCCATCCTGCTGCAGCGGCCGGCCAGCGCCCTGCAATTGCTGCTGCGCGCCGAGGACTATGCGCGCCGCGGGCAAGACCTGGAAGAGCAGATGCATGCCTGGCTGGTGCGCGGCAAGCTGGACTTGCATGCGGGCCAGACGGCGCAGGCGCTGGCCTCGCTGACGCAGGCGCACAGCCTGCTGAGCTGGACGCGCAATCCGTTCCACCAGCAACAGATCCTGCGCGGGCTGGCCGACATCAACGCCCAGCTGGGCGCATGGCAGACGGCGTATGGCTTCCTGCAGCAATACCAGGCCGCCTACGAGGCCAGCAGCAAGTCGGCGCGCGCCTCGCGCAGCCTGATGCGCAACCTGGAAAAGGAAATGCACAGCCTGAAAGCGGAACGCGACAAGGCGCTGGAGCTGCAGGCGGCGCGCGAGTCGGAGAACGTCAAGCTGGAGCACCTGAACCGCGAACTGGCGCACCAGATCCTGCACGTGAACTCGCTGCAGGACAGCCTGAAGGAACAGGCCATGCGCGACCACCTGACGGGCCTGTACAACCGCCGCCATTTTGAAACGTGCCTGAACGCCATCCTGCACGAGGCCGACGCGGATGCGCCCGTCTCCATCGCCATCATCGACCTGGATTTCTTCAAGCGCGTCAACGATACCTATGGACACAACTTTGGCGATGAGGTGCTGATCCAGTTCGCGCGCCTGGTGGAAAGCCAGCTGCGCGGCAGCGACATGCTGTGCCGCTATGGCGGCGAGGAATTCTGCCTGCTGTTGCGCGAAGCCGACAGCGTGATCGCCGCGCACAAGATCGACGATATCGCCGCGCGCTACCGCCAGCTGCTGATCCGCCAGGCGCCGCACAGCTTGACGGGTTGCACCTTTTCCGCCGGCATCGCCGAATATCCGCGCCATGGCGCCGGCCGCCACGAATTGCTGATGCGCGCCGACAGCGCCCTGTATGCGGCCAAGCAGGCGGGCCGCGACCGCGCCTGCATCGCCGAGCCGGCTTGATTAGCGGATAAAGCGCAGCAATTCCTGCAGGGCGTGCGCCACGGCCTGCTCGCGCACGGCCTGGCGGTCGCCGGCAAATACCAGCCGTTGCGTCAGCACGCGCCCGTCCATGGCCCAGCCGAAGCAGACGGTGCCGACGGGCTTGCCGGGCACGCCGCCCGTGGGACCGGCGATACCCGTGGTCGAGACGGCCACCTGGGCGTCGCTGTGCGCCAGGCTGCCTTGCGCCATGGCGGCGGCCACTTCCTCGCTGACGGCGCCGTGCGCGGCGATCAGTTCGGCCGGCACGCCCAGCATGCTGGTCTTGGCGCCGTTCGAATAGGTGACGAAGCCCCGTTCGAACCAGGCGCTCGAGCCCGAGATATCGGTGACGGCCTGCGCCACGCCGCCGCCTGTGCACGATTCCGCCGTGGCCAGCAGCAGGCCGCGGGCGTGCAAGGCGTCGCCGATGGCAGTGGAAAGGGCGAGGAGGTCAGTGTTCATGCGGGATGCCTGCGTGCGGTGGTGAGGAAGCGTCACTGTAGCATGGCGTACGGTAAAAGAAACTTTCCCCGCTGCCAGCGAAAATGCGTACACTCTTTTATACATTTGCTACCAATTTGGGCCGGCAGGCGTTCTGCCGCTGCTCCATGCTGGTTCGCATCGCCCCTATTGGGACGCGGCATGGCGCCGCGCCTTCGAATGCATTATCTTTACTCGGTTGTCATGGCACTTCTGAACTGGACCTGGCGGCAGCAACATGGCCCCCTGTGTCACCCCTTGCACGGTGCGCGCCGCGGGCCACTCCGCTGGGGTTGGCTATTGCTGCTGCTGAGCGTGCTGTGCGCCGGTACGCGGGCGCAAGTGCCGGGTGAGCTGGAGCGCCAGGTGAAGGCCGCGTATCTGTACAAGTTTGCCGGTTTTGTCGAGTGGCCCGACGGCAGCTTTGCCCGGCCCGACTCGCCGCTGGTGATCGGCGTGGCCGGCGCCGATGCGCTGGCCGAGCAGCTGGAGCTGAGCGTGGCCGGCCACAGCGTCAACGGCCGCAGCGTGCAGGTGAAAAAGGTGCGCCGCGGCGAGACGCTGGCCGGCTTGCACGTGCTGTACCTGGGCGCGCTGGAAAAAGCCGTGCTGCAGGAGATGCTGGCCGCCAGCCGCGGCCTGGCATTGCTGACGGTATCCGATTCGGATGAGGTCTATGCGATGGGCAGCATGATCAATTTTGTGATGGCCGAGGACAAGGTGCGTTTCGACGTGGCCTTGAAACCCGTGGCGCAGGCGCATATCCGCATCAGCGCGCGCATGCTGCTGGCTGCCTACCGCGTGCAGACGGGAGGCGCATAGATGATCAGGCTGCGTTCCATCCGCCGCAAGCTGATGTCGGTGGTCTTGCTGACCACCCTGGTGGCGCTCGTCATTTCGCTGGGCACCATCGTCGTCTACGACTTGCGCGCCTACCACCGCAATCTGGTGGCCGACATCAGTACCCAGGCCGAGCTGCTGGGGCACATGAGTTCAGCCGCGCTGGCCTTCGACGATGAACGCCTGGCGCTGGAAAACCTCAACCTGATGCGCATCCGCCCGCGCGTCACGGCCGGCGCCCTGTACAAGGCCGACGGCAGCCTGTTCGCCAGCTACCGCGCCAACGCGCGGGCGGCAGCGCCGCCGGCGCGAGTGGGCAAGGAAGGCGAAAGCATCGCCGGCAAATCCGTCGAATTGTTCAAGCCCATCGTCGACAATGGCGAATTGCTGGGCACCGTTTACCTGCGCGCCGACTATGAACTGGCGGGGCGCACGGTCGACTACCTGGCCATCGCCCTGGGCGTGACGGTGCTGGCGCTGCTGGTGGCCTTGCTGCTGCTGCGCCGCCTCGACCACGTGATCACGCAACCGATCCTCGACATCGCCGACGTGGCGCGGGAAGTGATCGAGACGGGCGACTATTCGCGCCGCGCGCGCAAGCTCAGCGCCGATGAAGTGGCGCAGCTGGTCGATTCCTTCAACAAGATGCTGGCCGAGATCGAATTGCGCACCCAGGCGCTGGAGCGCTCGAACGGCGAACTGGCGCGCGAGGGCGAACAGCGCGCCCAGGCGCAGCAGGAAGTCATGCGCCTGAACCAGGAGCTGGAAGTGCGCGTGCATGAACGCACGCTGCAGCTGGAAATGACGAATGGCGAACTGGCCATGGCGATGGAAGAGGCGCGCAGCGCCAACTACGCCAAGTCGGCCTTTTTGTCGTCGATGAGCCATGAATTGCGCACGCCCCTGAACGCCATCCTGGGCTTCGCGCAAATCCTCAGCTCCGACCGCCTGCCGTCGACCCTGGCGCAAAAAAAGGAATTTGCCGGGCATATCCTCAAATCGGGACGCCATTTGCTGACACTGATCAATGAAATCCTCGACCTGGCGAAAGTCGAATCGGGCACCGTCAACCTGTCGCTGGAGCCGGTGGCGCTGGACGCCATCCTGCAGGAATGCCGCGACATGATCGCGCCGCTGGCCAGCCAGCGCGGCATCGGCATGGCCTTTCCCGACACCTGTCCATTGAACGTGCTGGCCGACCGCACGCGCCTGAAGCAGATTCTGCTGAACCTGCTGTCGAATGCGCTCAAGTACAACCGCGAGCACGGCACGGTGAGCATCGCGTGCGGACTGCAGCCGGGCGGGCGCGTGCGCATCAGCGTGCGCGACACGGGGATCGGCCTCGATAGCGAACAGGTGGCGCTGCTGTTCCAGCCTTTTAACCGCCTGGGCCAGGAAGGCGGCACGGAAGAGGGCAGCGGCATCGGCCTGGTGGTCACCAAGCGCCTGGTCGAACTGATGGATGGCCATATCGGCGTGGCCAGCGAGGCGGGCGTGGGCAGCACCTTCTGGATCGAGCTGCGCGTGGCCGAAAGCATGCCGGCACCGGCGTCGCCAGCCCTGCCGCGGCCGGACCTGGCGGGGGCGCTGCTCGACAACAGCGCCCCCGTCACCTTGCTGTACGTGGAAGACAACCCCGCCAACCTGACCCTGGTCGAGGAAATCGTGCGCTACTGCCCGCAATTGCGGCTGCTGACGGCCAGGGATGGCCGCCTGGGCGTGGACATGGCGCTCACGCATCTGCCTCAGCTGATCCTCATGGACATCAACCTGCCGCACATTAACGGCACCGATGCCTTGAAACTGCTGCGCGCCGACCCGCGCACGGCGCATATTCCCGTCATCGCCCTGACGGCCAATGCCATGCCGGGCGATGTCGAGCGCAGCATGGCGCAGGGCTTTTACCGCTACCTGACGAAGCCGATCAACCTCGAGGAATTCACCGAGGCGATCAACAGCACCCTGGCCTACGTGGCGCAGCAGCGCCGGCAGAAAGGCACGGGCGCGCCATGATCAGCCAGGCCGACATCTATGGCGCGAAAATCCTTATCGTCGACGACCAGGAAGTCAATCTGCGCCTGCTCGAGCATCTGCTGGAAAGCGGCGGCTATACGGCCATCAGCAGCACGCTCGACGCGCGCGCCGTGGCCGGCCTGCACCAGCGCCACCAGTTTGACCTGATCATCCTCGACCTGGTGATGCCGGCCATGAGCGGCTATGCCGTGATGGATGCACTGCGTCCGCTGGAGCTGGAAGGCTATTTGCCCGTGCTGGTGATCGCCGCCGACCCGGACGCCAAGCTGGCCGCGCTGGAGGCGGGCGCGCGCGATTTCATCAGCAAGCCTTTCGATGCGCTCGAAGTGCTCACGCGCATCCGCAACATGCTCGAAGTGCGGCTGCTGCACCGCGCCGCGCGCCAGTACAACGCGCTGCTGGAGCGCACGGTGGGCCAGCGCACGGCCGAACTGCAGCGCTTCCGCGGCGCCATGGACGCCACCACGGACGCCATTTTCCTCGTCGACGTACTGGGCATGGCCCTCGTCGATGTCAACGACGGCGCCTGCCGCTTGCTGGGCTACGCGCGCCCGGAACTGCTGTCGCTGTCGCCAGGCGCCTTGCTGCCCTCGCCGCCGCCCGCGCCGCTGGCCGGGCTGCAGGGCGGTCCGGCCCACCTGGCCACGGAAGTGACGGAATGCGAACTGGTACGCCACGACCTGAGCCTGGTGCCCGTGGAATTGAGCTGGCACTGGTATGCGCAATCGCCCGTGCCGGGCGTGCATGCCGCGGGCGGCCTGCTGCTGATCGCCGTGGCGCGCGACATCAGCGAGCGGCGCCAGGCGCAGGAACGCCTGAAGCACCTGGCCCATTACGACGGCTTGACGGGCCTGCCGAACCGCAGCCTGTTCTACCAGACCCTGGCCCAGGCCGTGGAGCTGGCGCAGGAAAAAAGCTGGCGCATCGTCGTGCTGTTCATCGCCCTCGACCGCTTCAAAAGCATCAACGACACGCTGGGCGCGGCGCTGGGCGACGAGCTGCTGCGCCAGTTCAGCAACCGCCTGGTCGAATGCGTGCGCCTGCGCGATACGGTGGGGCGTCTGGGCAACGACGAATTCGCGTTGATCCTGACCATGAGCCGCAACCAGCAGGAAGCCGTGGCGGTGGCCAACCAGGTGCGCGAAGCCTTGCGCGCGCCGTTCGACCTGCGCGGCCACGCTGCCACCCTGACGGCCAGCATCGGCATCGCCATGTATCCCGACGACGCCACCGACCCGGAAACCCTGATCAAGTACGCGAATACGGCGATGGGCGGCGCCAAGCAGGCGGGCCGCGACGGCTACCGTTTTTTCACGGCCGGCATGAACGTGCAGGTGCTGGCGCGGCTGGACCTGGAACTGGCGCTGCGCCATGCGCTGGAACACGAGCAATTCATCCTGTACTACCAGCCGAAGGTGGACTTGCGCACGGGCCGCATCAGCGGCGTGGAAGCGCTGCTGCGCTGGCGCCGCCCGGGCTACGGCCTGGTGGCGCCGGCCGAATTCGTGCCGGTGCTGGAAGACACGGGCCTGATCGTGCGCGTGGGCGCCTGGGTGATCCACGCCGCCTGCCGCCAGATCGCCGAGTGGCGCGACAGCGAAGTGGGTCCCGTGCACGTGGCCGTGAACGTGTCGAGCCGCCAGTTCGCCGAGGGCGACCTGGAAGGCGAAGTGACGCGCGCGCTGGCGCACTACCGCCTGGCGCCCGAGCTGCTGGAGCTGGAATTGACGGAAACGGCGCTGATGTCGAATGCCGAGCGCACCATCGTCGTGCTGGGCAAACTGAAGAAAATCGGCGTGAAGGTGGCCATCGACGATTTCGGCACCGGCTATTCCAGCCTCGCGTACCTGCAGCGCTTCCCCATCGACAAGCTGAAGATCGACATCGCCTTCGTGCGCAACATCACCAGCAATCCGAACGACGCGGCCATCGCCCTGGCCATCATCAGCATGGCGCACAGCCTGAAATTGAGCGTGGTGGCCGAGGGCGTGGAATCGCGGCCGCAGCTGGAATACCTGCGGCGCAACCGCTGCGATGAAATCCAGGGTTTCTATTTCAGCCGCGCCCTGCCGGCGCTGGAACTGGGCCAGATGATCGGCGCCGGCGCCGGCCTGCCGCCGGGCCATGACCCGGCCGCGCAGCCGGCGCAGACCCTGCTGATCGTCGACGACGACGTCAACGTGCTGTCGTCGCTGCACCGGCTGTTCCGTCCCGAGGGCTACCAGATCCTCACGGCCAGCACGCCGGCCGAAGGCTTCGAGATGCTGGCGCTGCACCGCGTGCACGTCATCGTCTGCGACCAGCGCATGCCCAGCATGAGCGGCACGGAATTTCTGAGTAAAGTGAAGGAGCTGTACCCGGAAACCATCCGCATCATCCTCTCCGGCTACACGGGCCTGGAAGCCGTGCTCGACTCGATCAACCGGGGCGCCATCTACCGCTTCTACACGAAACCGTGGGACGACACCCAGCTGCGCGACAACATCCGCCTGGCCTTCCAGCACTACTGGATGGTGAATCAGCCGGGGCTGGCGCGCGCGGCGCTGCGCTAGAGCTTATTCGCTGAAGTGGTCAAAAGACGTGAGCTGCAACGCCAGCGGCACGCCCATGGCATCGACCAGGCGCAAGCCCGGCTGCGCCTCGATGCGCCCGACGCGCGTGGCCGGCGTGCCGCAGGCGATGGCCAGGGCGGCGATGGCCGCGCGCGACGACGCCGGCGCCGTAAAGCACAGTTCATAGTCGTCGCCGCCGGCGGCCGTGTAGCGGCGGCGCAGCGACGCATCCTGCTGCGCCAGGATGGGACCGGCGGGCAGGGCGTCGACGTCGAGCGTGGCGCCCACTTGCGACGCTGTCAGGATGTGGCCCAGATCGCCCGCCAGGCCGTCCGAGATGTCGATGGCCGCATGCGCCAGTCCCTGTTCCGCCAGGGCGCAGCCCAGCGCCACGCGCGGCGTGGGCGTGTGCATGCGCGCGGCCGCCGTCAGCAGGTCGGCTGGCGCCAGTTCCTGTTCCATGCGGTAGCCGGCCAGCGCCAGGCGCGCG
The DNA here is from genome assembly GCF_978021625.1 of Janthinobacterium foliorum. Classification (NCBI taxonomy): domain Bacteria; kingdom Pseudomonadati; phylum Pseudomonadota; class Betaproteobacteria; order Burkholderiales; family Oxalobacteraceae; genus Janthinobacterium; species Janthinobacterium foliorum. The sequence goes on from NZ_CDXDQE010000003.1 coordinate 309,634, forward strand.
TCGCCCAGGGTGCCGCTGACCCAGATGTCGTCGCCCGCCACGGCCGCGCCGCGGCGCAGGGCCTGGCCTGGCGCCAGTTCGCCGAACACGGTGATGCAGATGTTCAGCGGACCCTTGGTGGTGTCGCCGCCGATCAGCTCGCAGCCGAAGGCATCGGCCAGCGCGAACAGGCCTTCGGCAAAGCCGGCCAGCCAGGCGCGCTCCGCCTGCGGCAGGGCCAGGGCCAGGGTGAAGGCCACGGGGCGCGCGCCCATGGCGGCCAGGTCGGACAGGTTCACGGCCAGGCTCTTGTGCCCCAGCTTGCGGGCGTCGGCGCCGGCAAAGAAGTGCCGGTCCTCGACCAGCATGTCCGACGAGATGGCGATCTGCTTGCCCGCGCCGGGCGTCAGCAGCGCGCAATCGTCGCCGATGCCCAGGGTGGCGCGGCCGGGGCGCTGGCGCACGAAATAGTGTTTGATCAGGTCGAATTCGGAAAGCGCGTCGTGAGGGGCCATGGCGAGAGTGTTGGTTGAGTGGGGTGTGGCCCGGCTATTATAGGCTGGCCTACAATGGACGCCCTTGCCACCGCTGTCCATTTTAATATGCCCTTCCACGATCTCCTCGCCGTGCTGCAATCCTATCTTGACGACGGCTGGCTGCGCGACCCGCAGGCCGTTGGTCTTGCCAGTTTCACGGCGCCGGAACTGCGGGCGCGCGGTTTTGATGAACTATGCGATGGCGGCCAGCTGTGCCTGTATGAGGATGAACGCTGGTTCCGCCGCGCCAGCCGGGCCGTGCAGGCATCGTTCAAGGTGTATCTGCAAGGCGGCCGCTTGCACGCGAACGGACTGGAACTCGGTTATCAGGTGCGCCTGGCCAGCGTGCTGCGCGCGGCGCGGCGGCCCTTGCCGCCGTATCGCCTGCTGCTGGAGGCGGGCGCGCACAGCGGCGCGCTGCTGTTCGACAGCGGCCTGGTGCTGCAGTTCGCCGCCAACCTGCGCGGCGCGCCCCGGCATTATTTCCTGACCCTCGTCGAGGGGCAGTTGCCCGACCCCGGTGCGGGCGAGCTCGACCTGCGCGCCGCCAGCGAGGGCCACGTCCAGGCCCTGTACGGCCACTGTGCGCCGGAAGAATTGCAGCGCCAGGCAAGGCGCGGCCATGCTGCCCTGCGCGAGCTGGCGCGCGTGCTCGCTTAAACCTTCTTCGCCTGCGCCATGCCGTGCAGCAGCTTGGCCAGCAACCGGTCAAGCTGGCGCTGCTCGTCCGCGCTCAGCGACGACAGCATGCGGCGCTCGTTTTCCACGTGCAGCAGCACCAGCTGCTCAATCAGTGCCAGCCCCTTGGGCGTGAGGGCCACCAGCACGCCGCGCCGGTCGCTCGGGTGCTTTTGCCGTTCGATCAGGCCCGCCGCTTCCAGGCGGTCGATGCGGTTGGTCATGCCGCCCGACGACAGCATGGCTGCTTCATACAGGGCAGTGGGTGTCAAGCAATATGGCGCGCCCGAGCGGCGCAGGGTCGCCAGCACATCGAATTCACCGGGCTGCAAGCCATGTTCCGCAAACAGGGGGTTGAGCCAGTCGCGCGCCATCAGCTGCGCCACCGTGCCCAGCTGGCCGACCAGCTGCATGGCGCCGGTATCCATCTGCGGCAGTTCGCGTTGCCATTGTTGGGCAGCAAATTGCGCGCGCGTATGTTCTTGCGGGGTATCTGTCATGGGGCTTCCTCTGTCTATCTTGGCGTCAAGATAGAAAGCAACGGCGATCTATCTTTATGTTAAGATACTTTTCATCGAGTCATATTTTAATGACGCATTAAACCATGTGCCTCCCTGCGAGGCAAGGACTATCCCATGCCATCCGCACGCCCTGCCGCTTCCCCGCTGCCTTCTTCCGCCCTGCTGGTGGCGGCCATCATCCTGCTGGGCTTGAACCTGCGCCCCATCCTGGCCGCCATCGGTCCCTTGCTCGACAGCATCCAGGCCGGCACGGGCATCAGCAACGCCGGCGCGGGCTTGCTGACCACCGTGCCCGTGTTCGCCATGGGCGTGTGCGCCCTGGCTGGCGCGCAGCTGCAGCGCCGCCTGGGCGTGGTGCGCGGCATCGCGCTCGGCATCGCCATCATCGCCTGCGCCTGCGCCTTGCGCTGGCCCTTGCATGGCAGCAGCGGGCTGATCGCCACGGCCGCCCTGGGCGGCCTGGGCATCGCGCTGGTGCAGGCGCTGTTGCCCGCCTTTATCAAGCGCCATTTTCCCGAACGGGCGGGCCAATTGATGGGCTTTTACACGACGGGCATCATGGGCGGCGCCGCCATTGCCGCCGCGTCCGCTTCACCGCTGGCGCAAGGCTGGGGCTGGGATGCGCTGCTGGCGCTGTGGGCCTTGCCGGCCGTAGCGGCCGCGCTGCTGTGGCGCCGCGCGGCGGGCGCGCGCCCGGAAGTGGCGAGCGGCGCGGGCGCCCGTCTGCCCGTGGGCAGCCGCCGCGCCTGGCTGCTGATGGTGTTTTTCGGCATCGGCACGGGCGCCTATACCCTGGTGCTGGCCTGGCTGCCGCCGTTCTACACGGAGCTGGGCTGGAGCGCGGCCGACAGCGGCCTGCTGCTCGGCGGCCTGACCCTGGTGGAAGTGCTGGCGGGGCTGGCCGTTTCCAGCGTCATCAACCGCTTCCCCGACCGCCGCATCCTGCTGTTGTCCGTGCTGCTGGCCGTGCTGGGCGGCCTGGCATGCCTGATCGTGGCGCCTGCGCAACTGGCCATCCCCGCCGTGATATTGCTGGGCTGCGGCATCGGCGCGCTGTTCCCCCTGTCGCTGATCGTCAGCATGGACCACGTGGTTGAGCCGGCCAGCGCCGGCGCCCTGCTGGGATTCGTGCAGGGCGGCGGTTACATCATCGCCAGCAGCATGCCCTTCATTGCCGGGCTGATCCGTCAGCAGTCGTCCAGCCTGGCGCAGGCGTGGATGGTGATGGCGGGCGGCGTGGCGGTGCTGCTGCTGATCGCCTTGCGCTTTGCGCCGGGCACGCGGCTGGCCACGCAACGGTGATTCCTAAAATCAATTAAAAATGGAAATTCGATAGTTTTTGTTGCTATCTTCGTTTGGGCAAGCGGGCGGCCTTACAATGGCAGGTTATGCGTTTTCGTGATATCAGACTGTGGCTAGCGGAAAATACCTAGCTAATTGAAAGAATCGGTCTGATAAAATCCGGAACACCCGATCGATCAAACAGGAAGGCAGCACAGCATGGATTCGTCATCTGATAAAAAAGAAGAATTGCGTCAACAATTGCGCTTGGCCGCACTCGAATATCACGAGTGCCCGCGCCCCGGCAAAATCAGCGTGACGCCGACCAAACAACTGACCAACCAGCGCGACCTGGCCCTGGCCTACTCGCCAGGCGTGGCCGCGCCCTGCGAAGAAATCGTCATCGATCCGGCGAATGCCTATAAATATACGGCGCGCGGCAACCTGGTGGCCGTCATCACCAACGGCACGGCCGTGCTGGGACTGGGCAATATCGGCCCGCTGGCCGCCAAGCCGGTGATGGAAGGCAAGGGCGTGCTGTTCAAGAAATTCGCCGGCATCGACGTCTTCGACATCGAGATCAACGAATCGGACCCCGACAAGCTGGTCGACATCATCGCCTCGCTGGAACCGACCTTCGGCGGCGTGAACCTGGAAGACATCAAGGCCCCCGAGTGCTTCTACATCGAGCGCCAGCTGCGCGACCGCATGAAGATTCCCGTCTTCCATGACGACCAGCACGGCACCGCCATCATCGTCGGCGCGGCCATCCTGAACGGCCTGAAAGCCGTCGGCAAGCAGATCGAGGATTGCAAGCTGGTGGTCTCGGGCGCGGGCGCGGCGGCATTGGCCTGTCTGGACCTGATCGTCGACCTGGGCTTCCCGCTGAAAAACATCTACGTCACCGACCTGGCCGGCGTCGTCTACAAGGGCCGCACGGAACTGATGGACCCGGACAAGGAACGCTTCGCGCAGGACACGCCGCTGCGCACCCTGGCCGAGATCATTCCGGACGCCGACATTTTCCTCGGCGTCTCCGCCGGCGGCGTGCTGAAACAGGACATGGTGCGCAAGATGGCGCCCAATCCGCTGATCCTGGCGCTGGCCAACCCGAATCCGGAAATCCTGCCGGAAGAAGTCAAGGCCGTGCGCAGCGACGCCATCATCGCCACGGGCCGGTCGGACTATCCGAACCAGGTCAACAACGTGCTGTGCTTCCCGTACATCTTCCGCGGCGCCCTCGATTGCGGCGCCACCACCATCACGCGCGAAATGGAAATCGCCGTGGTGCACGCGATCGCCGACCTGGCGCATGCCGAGCAGTCGGATATCGTCGCCACCACGTATGGCATCAGCAATCTGTCGTTCGGCCCTGAATACCTGATCCCGATGCCGTTCGATCCGCGCCTGCTGATCAAGATCGCGCCCGCCGTGGCCAAGGCGGCCGAGGATTCCGGCGTCGCCACGCGTCCGATCAAGGACCTGCAGGCGTACGCGGACAGCCTGCAGCAATTCGTCTACCGCAGCGGCACCTTCATGAAGCCGCTGTTCCTGATGGCCAAGTCCACGCCGGCCGACCTGAAACGCATCGTCTACGCCGAAGGCGAAGAAGAGCGCGTGCTGCGCGCCGTGCAAGTGGTGGTCGATGAAAAACTGGCGCGCCCCATCCTGGTGGGCCGTCCGCCCGTGCTGGAAGCGCGCATCCAGAAGTTCGGCCTGCGCCTGAAGCAGGGCGTCGACTTCGACGTCATCAACCCGGACTTCGACGAGCGCTACCGCGATTACTGGAACACGTACTACGACATGACCAGCCGCAAGGGCGTCACCGAGGAATACGCGAAGCTGGAAATGCGCCGCCGCCACACCCTGATCGGTTCGATGATGATCCACAAGGGCGACGCCGACGGCATGATCTGCGGCACCTTCGGCACCACCCAGCTGCACCTGAAATACATCGACCAGGTGCTGGGCAAGCGCGCCGGCAGCAATGTGTATGCCGCCATGAACGTGCTGATCATGCCGGAGCGCCAGCTGGTGATGGTCGACACGCACGTCAACGAGAACCCGGACGCCGACCAGTTGGCCGAGATCACCATCATGGCCGCGGAAGAGATGACCCGTTTCGGCCTGTCGCCGCGCGCGGCCCTGCTGTCGCACTCGAACTTCGGTTCCAGCGACAGCGCCTCGGCGCAAAAGATGCGCGCCGCGCTGGCCATCATCAAGGAACGCGCGCCGGACCTGGAAATCGACGGCGAGATGCACGGCGATACGGCCCTGGACAGCAAGCTGCGCCACAAGCTGATGCCGAACTCGGACCTCAAGCACGACGCCAACCTGCTGGTCATGCCGAACATCGAGTCGGCCAACATCGCCTACAACCTGGTGAAAACGGCGGCCGGCAACGGCATCGCCGTCGGCCCGATCCTGCTGGGCTGCGCCAAGCCCGTGCATATTTTGACCCCATCGGCCACCGTGCGCCGCATCGTCAACATGACGGCCCTGTGCGTCGTCGACGCCGTGGCGCAGCGCAAAGCCTAAGGGGTTAGCTGTTGCCTGAAAGCCGCGCCATCCGCAGGGAGGCGCGGCTTTTTTACGTGGGCGGCACGGGCAGGGCCGCGGCGGGCGGATGGCGGCGCAGGTAGTAATGGCGGTACAGCATGATCTCGCCCCATACCAGCAGCAGCGCCGCCAGCGCGAACAGGCCCAGCGTGATCTTGAGCGAGTTGAAATAGGCGCCGGCCTGTCGTTTGATGGCGTCGATGAACATCATCGGCACTGACTTGTCGAGTTTGCTGAAGTCGGCATGGCGCGCCACATCGGTGGTCAGGCGCACGGCCAGATCGGTGCCCAGCGCGGCCAGTTCGCCGGTCGCCTGGCCGCGGAAGTTGGCGCCCTTGAGCGCGTCGCCGAGCACGCCAACCCTGGCGATCAGCTGTTCCTGCAGCACCTGCGTCAGCAGCACGCTGCCGCGGCGCAGAATGAATTCATTGATCCAGCGCGCCTTGCTGCGTTCCCAGTAACTGCTTGACGTGGGGCGGTAATACATGCCTTGCACGAAGGGCTCGAGCAGGCTGCGCACGCTGATGGGCTGGCCCGGCGCGATCAGCCTGACCTGCTGTTCCAGGTAGATGCGCAGCGCCGGCATCCGGGCTTCGACCACGGGCTGCAAGTCGCGCTCGAGGGCCAGGTTGACCACGCGGTGCACGCTGTGCACGGCGCCCAACCCGGCACCGAGGAGCGGTAGCGCGAGCAGGATCAGCACGTAGCTGAGCTTGGCCGCCACATGCCAGGCGGTGGGGCGGCGCACCAGCAGGCATTTGCTGGCCAGCTGGTAGCAGATGGCGACGGCCAGCACGCAGCCGGCCGCGCTGCACAGCAGTATCCACGGCAGGGCAGTCCACAGCAGTTCGCCGCCGAACGGCACCAGGCCACTGCCCCAATTGGCGAGTTGTTGATTCATGTACATTGCCTTGCTATGGATAAATAGGCAAGTATACCCATTGTGCAACGACGTGGAGCGCGCCTGGCGTCAGTGCGCCATCAGCACGGGCAAGGTCATCTGGCGCAGAATCGTTTCCGTCACGCCGCCCAGCAGGATTTCGCGGAAGCGCGCGTGGCCGTAGCCGCCCATCACCAGCAGGCCGGCATGCACTTCGGCCGCCATCGCCAGCAGGGCCGCGCCGATGTCGCCCGTGGTGACGGACGGGCGCACTTCCACCTGCACGCCGTGGCGGCTCAGGTAGGCGGCGATGTCGGCGCCCGGATGGCGGGCCGGCTGCGCGTGGCCGGCGGGCGGATGCAGCAGGGCCAGCACCACCAGGCGCGCCGCGCGCAGCAGGGGCAGGGCGTGGCCGATGGCGCGCGTCGCTTCCATGCTGCCATCCCAGGCCACGACGACGGTATTGTCCACCTGCGCACAGTGCCCGCTGCGCGGCACGATCAGCACGGGACGGGCCGCGTTCAGCATCACGTAGGGCACCAGGTCGCTCATGGCGCCGGGCAGCGCTTCGCTGGCATCGTGCTGGCTGAGCACAGTCAGGTGGCTGTAGCGGGCACTGACTGCCATGCCGCCATCTTCGTCGTCCTCGATCAGGCGCCGCTCCAGCGAGACGGCGCCGGCCTGGCGCGCCAGCTTTTCAAACTGGTCCAGCGCCTGTTCCGCGTGGCCGTGCAGGGCGGAGATCTGCGCCGCCACGGCGGCGCCGCGCATGCCGCGGTTGTTCTCCAGGTAAAAGCGCGATACGCCCGTCATCGCCGCGCCGATCAGATGCGCCTGGTGCGTGTGCGCCAGCCGCGCCGCGAGGGCGATGCGCTGCGGCGCATGGCGCGACAGGTCGGCATGCACCAGGATGGATTTGTAAGCCATGTGTTCACCCGTGAATAAAGATGGCAACAAGGCTAAAACGGCAACACGGGCAAGTCCAGCATTGCGGCGGCGGCGGGCGGTTTTGTTTTGCGGAACTTGATGTGGGTCAAAAAAAGACAGCCCGTGACCGTCCACAAGCCAGTTTGCGAGAAATCATGGCTTATTTGATGTGCATCAAAATCTTGCACGGCAGGCCAGCGATAATGGCATTGAACTCCTGGCCCTTCCAGTGGTCTGCATCGGCGCCAGCACCATCGTGTTTGGTACTTCTTTGTGTGACGCAACAACACCGGGCGTGGCGGGAGTTCACTACCTAGGCCAGTTCCTGGCGCTCTTCTTCCGCCCAGCGCAGCCGGATGGCCTCGATGGCGGGCAGTTCCCGAACGAATGCATCCACCAGCCGCGCATCGAAGTGGCGGCCTTTCTGTTCCTGCAAATAGCCGACGGCGTCCGCCACCGGCCAGGCGCGCTTGTACGGACGCACCGAGGTCAGCGCATCGAAGACGTCGGCCACGGCCACGATGCGCCCCGCCAGCGGGATGTCGCCGCCGGCCAGGCCGTTCGGGTAGCCGCTGCCATCCCATTTTTCGTGGTGCGACAGGGCGATCTCGCGCGCCAGCGCCAGCATCCCGCCTGCCGCGTGTTCGCCGATGATGTCGCCGCCGATGCGGGCGTGCGTCTGCATGACCGTCCATTCGTCGGCATCGAGCTTGCCCGGCTTTTGCAGGATGCGGTCGGGGATGCCGATCTTGCCCACGTCGTGCATGGGCGCCGCGTGCAGCAGGTCGTCCGCCTGCGCCTCGTCCATGCCGGCGGCCACCCCCAGCAGACGCGCGTAATGGCTCATGCGGATCACGTGCAGGCCCGTTTCGTTGTCCTTGTATTCGGCGGCCAGGCCCAGGCGCTGGACGATCTGCAGCCGCGTTTCCTTCAATTCCTCGATGCGCACCAGCGACAGGTGCGTGCGCACGCGGGCGCGCACGATGGACGGGCTGAGCGGCTTGGTGATGTAGTCGACGGCGCCCGCCTCGAAGCCGCTCAGCTCGTCGCGCATGTCGCTCAGCGCCGTGACGAAGATGACGGGGATGGCGGCCGTCAGCGGCTCGGCTTTCAGGCGGCGGCAGGCGTCGTGGCCGCTCATGCCGGGCATCATCACGTCGAGCAGGATCAGGGCCGGGCGTTCCTGTTGCGCCAGTGCCAGGGCCCGCGCGCCATCCTTGGCGAACAGCAGCGCGTAATCGTCCTGCAGAATCTGGCGCAGCAGTTGCAGATTGGCCGCCTCGTCATCGACGACCAGCAGCAGGGGCTTGATGGGGCTCGGCACACTCATGGATGCTCCTGTTCCAGCGATTGCAGCAAGTCGTGCAGCAGCGACTGTGCCAGGGAAAAATCGAAGTCGTCGATGGCGCGTTGCAGCGGCGCCAGGCTGGCCGCCTGTCCGCCCAGGGCGCTGTGCAGCTGTGCCTGCGCCGCGTCGTGCAATTCACCGCGCCGCAGGGCTTGCAGCAGGGCGCTGGCGGCTTGCCGCGCGGCAGGCAGGTCGGCTTCGCCCGCCGCCTCATCGACGCTGTCCTGCGGGCTCAGCCTGGCGATGGCGGCCAGCGCCGCCGGCCATTGCGTCAGCAGGGCGCCGGTGATTTCGCCCGGCTGCTGCGCCGTGGCGGGCGTGTCCGTGGTGCACCATTGTTCCAGTGCCGCCAGGCTGGCCGCCAGCTGTTCCAGCCCCAGATTGCCCGCCACGCCGCGCAGCCGGTGGCAAAGGGGCAGGAGCTGCGCATGGTCGCCGGTCTCGATGGCGGCCAGCAGCGCGGGCGGCACGCGGGGATGTTCCTGTCCGAAACGGGCCAGCGCGGCGCGGTAGGCGCTGTCGTTGCCGGCCCAGCGCTGCACGGCGCCCGCATGGTGCAGCACGCGCCGCCCCGCGGGCGCGGCCTGGTCGTCGTTGTCGGCCGCCTGCCCGGCGGGCAGTTCCAGCACGCGCGCGATTTCCTGCGACAGGGCATGCCAGTCGACGGGCTTGGTGGCGAAACCATCCATGCCGGCCGCCAGCGCCGCCTTGCGGTGCGCCTCGAGCACGCTGGCCGTCATGGCGATCACGGGCACGCGCGGACGGCCCGCGCGCAGGGCGTCCGCATGGATGGCCTGGGTGGCGGCCAGGCCATCCATGCGCGGCATTTGCAGATCCAGCAGCAGCAAGTCGAAGTCGTCGCGCTGTGCCAGTTGCAGGGCTTGCTCGCCATCGCTGGCCGTCGCCACCGTATGGCCGCACTTGCGCAACAGCAAGCACAGCAGTTCCAGGTTTTGCGGCACGTCGTCGGCGGCCAGCACGCGCAGCGGCGGCAGGGTCACGCTGCGGCGCTCGCTGGCGGGCAGTGCCGCCTGGCGCGCCGGGCTCAAGGGCAAGGTGACGTGGAACACGCTGCCATGCGGCACGGCGGCCTCCGCGCGGATGCTGCCGCGCATCAGGGTCACCAGCTGCTTGCTGATGGTGGTGCCCAGGCCCGTGCCGCCATAGCGCCGCGTGGTCGACGCATCCGCTTGCACGAACGGTTCAAAGATGGCGTCGCGCCGCTCGGCGGCGATGCCGATGCCGCTGTCTTGCACCAGCAGGTGCAGCTGGCCGCTTTCCTGGCGCGCCGTCAGGCTGACCGTGCCGCGGGCGGTGAACTTGATGGCGTTGTCGAGCAGGTTGCCCAGCACCTGGCGCATGCGCAATTCATCGCCATGCAGCATGGCCGGCAGTTGCGGGTCGTACTCGATTGCCATGCGCAGCCCCTTGGCGCGCGCATTGCCGCCATACGTGGAGGCGAGTTCATCAATGAGTGCCAGCAGGCTGTAGTCGCGCAGTTCCAGCGCCACGGCGCTCTTCTCCAGCTTGGCCGTATCGAGCACCTCGTTGAGCAGGCGCAGCAGCGAGCGGCCCGACTGGCGCACCGTGTCCAGGTGGCGCCGCTGTTCCGGCGTCAGCGGCGAGTCGAGCAGCACATCGGTAAAGCCGAGGATGGAATTCATGGGCGTGCGGATTTCATGGCTCATGTTGGCGACAAAGCTGGCCCGCGTGGCGGCCGCCAGCTCGGCTTTTTCCTTGGCCATGCGCAAGTCTTCCTCCATCTGCCGCCGTTCGCTGATGTCGAGGATGACACCGTCGACCCAGCGCACGGCGCCCACGGGGTCGTGCACCACGGTGCCCCGTTCCCACAGCCAGCGCAGGCTGCCGTCGGCGTGCCGCAAGCGGTACTCGAGCAGATACGGTTCGCCGCTGGCGACGCTGCGGTTGAAGACGTCGATGACGTAGGCGCGGTCTTCGGCAACGATCAGGCCCGTGACGCTCAGGCGCGGCGCGGCGCCGAGGAAGTCGGCGGGCGCATAGCCGGTGATGGCTTCCACGCCGTCGCTGATGAACAGCATGGGCTGGTTTTCCGCCGTGGTGCAGCGGAAGGCGATGCCGGGGATATTGCCGATCAGCGAGCGGAATTGCTGTTCGCTTTCGCGCAGGGCGGCCAGCATGGCGCGCCGTTCGCTGATGTCCGTAATGAACAGCACGTACAGGTCCTGGTCGGCCAGGCGCGCGCTGGCCATCGAGCGCTGCACGGCGACGGGGGCGCCATCCTTGCGCATGTACAGCACTTCCTTGCTGCTGTGAAAGGCGTCGCCTTCGCCCGTGCGCAGGTAGTGCAGCAGCCCTTGCTCTTCCGACTGGCGCACGTCCGTGATCAGCGCGCTGACATGGCGGCCGATGATGTCCTTCTGCTGCCATCCAAGGATGTGCTCGGCGGCGCCATTGAAGGCGACGATGTTGCCCGCCTTGTCGATGGTGATGACGCCGTCGACAGTGCTCGTCAGCAGCGAACGGGTCCAGTTTTCGCTCTGGTTCAGGTGGCGGAACAGTTCGCGGTAGCGCAGCACGCCCACGGCCGAGGCGACGAGGATGGTGAGGGCGATGGTCAGCAGGGTCACGCTGATGACCAGCAGGGGGCGGTCCGCATCGGCGTCATTGCCAGGAGGAACCGTCCCCACGAAGCGCGCGGCGTGCATGCCCATGTAATGCATGCCAGCAATCGCGCAGCCCATGACGCCGGCGCCGATCAGGTTGCGCTGCGCTGCGCCCAGGGTGGCGCTCCAGCCGCGCAGGCCGAAGCGTATCCACAGGGCCACGGTGGCCAGCACCACGGCGACCAGCAGCGACAGGGCAAAGAACCATGGATCGTAGCGCAGCGACAGGCCGACCCGCATGGCGTGCATGCCCATGTAATGCATGGCGCCGATGCCCATGCCCACCAGCAGCCCGCTGCCCAGCAGCCGCGGCGCCGAGACGGCGCGCCGGCTGATGGTCGACAGCGCCACGAACGAGGCTGCCACGCTGGGCACGATGGACAGCAGGGTCAGGCCCGGGGCGTAATCGACGCTGGTGCCCAGCTCGAAGGCCAGCATGCCGATGAAATGCGTGGCCCACACGCCGCAGCCGAGGGCCAGGCTGCCCGCCATCAGGCACAGCAAGTGCAACTGGCGGCTGATGCTCGCCTGCGAGCGGCTGTAGGCCGTCATCTGCAGCGCCATCCATGATGTAAAAATGGCGATCACGAGCGACAGGAGCACGAGCCCCGGCGCATGCCGGCCATGGTGCAGCAGGGCCGGATCGGCGGGGAGATGGAATATTTGCTGGACGCTGGCGGGTATCATCATCAACAGACAGGTAGAGCGTCTTGGCGCTGGAAACAGGATCGGGCCCGGCTGCCGCCACGGGTAGCCGATGCAGATTACCTTACCAGATTTCTGGAAACAAATATCTTATTTGTAATAATATTTAATATCTTGTAATTAACTTTAATGCATGAAATGCAGTTCATTGTGCCGTGGCCCCAAGGGAAACGGCAGACGGCGAATCGAAGTTGCAGTTGGGAATTGTGTGGTTTTTCTACAAACGGCGACACATTTCAAGGTGCCGTGCTACATTCGCGTCCTGTTTTTTCCGAAAGGATGGCGATGCCTTTAAGTAACAACTTCTTGCGGCATAATCAGCAAGCCTGGGATGCCCAGGCGGCACAAAATAGTCCGTGGTCGCGGCCCGTCGACAGCGCCGCCATCGCGGCGGCCCGCGCGGGCCAGTGGCAGATCCATTTGACGCCCGGCCCCTTGCCGGCCGGCTGGCTGGGCGAGGTGCGGGGCCGGCGCATCCTGTGCCTGGCCGCCGCCGGCGGGCAGCAGGCGCCCGTGCTGGCCGCGGCCGGTGCGCGCGTGACGGTATTCGATTTGTCCGACCAGCAACTGGCGAAAGACCGCATGGTGGCCCAGCGCGACGACTTGCAGCTGGCCACGGTGCAGGGCGACATGCGCGACCTGGCCTGCTTTGCCGATGCCAGCTTCGATGTCATCGTCCACCCCGTGTCGAACCAGTACGTGCCCGACATCGCCCCCGTCTGGCGCGAATGCGCGCGCGTGCTGGCCGATGGCGGCGTGCTGCTGAGCAGTTTCTTCAATCCGGCCGTGTTCATCGGCGACCGCGACCCGCATTGGGCGCAACAGGGTTTGATACGGCCGCGTTTCGTGCTGCCGTATTCGGATCTGCAAGATATGCAGCCCGATGCGCTGGCGGCGCGCATGGAAAGGGGAGAGGCGCTGATTTTCGGCCATGGCCTCGACAGCCAGATCGGCGGCCAGCTGGCGGCCGGCTTCGTGCTGGCGGGCTACCACGAGGAAATGCATCCCCAGCCGCGCTTTGAAATGGAAAAGTACCTGCCCAGCTTTATCGCCACGCGCGCCGTCAGGCAGGCGCGCGCCGGGTAGGCGTGCTGCCGGCAGGTCAGTTATAGGGCTGCAAATCCAGCCAGACGGCATACGACAGGCGCTTGCCGTTCCACAGGCCGCCGCCGCGGATGACGGCATCGCACGAGGTCAGCTGGCCCACCAGGTCCTGGCGGCCCAGGTTGCGGCGCAGGCGCAGGGCGTCGTTGTGCGACAGATAGCCGACCAGCTGGCCATCGATGAAGACGGCGATGGCCTTGTCCTGGAACGGGTTGGCATCGTCGCAGACGAGCAGGGCCAGGCATTTTTCTTCCGCGTTGCCGGGACCATGCTCGCCGGCCAGCTTGGCAATCGCGGGCTGGTACATCGACTCGTTTTCCACTTCCGACGCAAAGCGGCCTTCATCGCTCCAGTGGTGCGCGGGCGGGCCGGGCGGGATCGCCGGCACGTACTGGCGTATCGACAGCAGCGGTTTTTGCAGCGGCTGCGCGGCCGTGCGGCCGCTGAAGACGTAATACAGCAGGGCGATGACGATCACGATGGCAAGCAGGTAAAGCATGGTATCTCTCTGATTTCGGGGAAGAATGAGCTGGAAGGCGGAGCGGCTGACGCTGCACTGCCGCTACTATAGCAAGTTCGCCGCCTGGTCCCGGCTAAATCTGCCCATCAGGCGCCGCCGCCGCCGCAGGGCGCGCGGGTCCTTCAGCACGATGGGCGACGCGCCCGTCAAGCCCGAATAATACTGGCCGTGCCGGCGCAGCAGGCTGGCGTAGTCGCGCACGGCATGGCCCTGCGCCAGCATGCGGGCGTCGCAATCGACTTCGATGGCAAAGCGCAGCCGGTGCAACTGCCACCACAGGGGCAGGTTCCACGGCATCAGCACGATGAGGGCATGGGCCAGGGCCAGCAGCTGCGGATCGCGCGCGGCCAGCCGGCATTGTTCGTGCGCCAGCAGCAGCGCCTGTTGCGGGGGCGCGATCAGCCGCAGCCACACGGGCATCACGATGCGCGGACGCAGCCAGCCCGCCACGCAGGGGCCAATGCCGCCGCTCAAGTACACGGGCGTGCCCAGCAGCGTGGCCTGTTGCCAGCGGCGCTGGTGCGACAGCAGCCACAGGCTGCGCAGCGCCAGCAGCATCAGCATGCCCGTCGACAGCATGACACCGCCCAGTTTCAGCTGCGCCTGCTCCGGCGGCAGGGATGCCAGCGCCGCGGGCAGCCAGGGCAGGGGCAGGATGACGGAGGCGGCCATGGCAGCCAGCCATGGCCAGCGCGTGCTGCTGTGGCGCCGTTGCCGCCGGCGCTCGGCCCGCCAGGCGGCGGCGCCCAGCAGCAGTGCCAGCAGGCTGGCGCACAGCAGCCAGACTGGCATCAGCGTACCAGTGCCATGCCGACGGAAACGGGTGCCGTGTGCCTGAAGCCGAACTGCGCGTACAGCGCTTGCGCCTGGCCATCGGCGATCAGGCTGACGTAGGCGCTTGGCGGCACGTCCGTCTCGATGAAGCGCATGATTTCGCCCATGATGCGCTTGCCCAGTCCCTTGCCCTGGTGGGCCGGCAGCACGGCGATATCGGTGACCTGGAAGAAGCAGCCGCCATCGCCGATGATCCTGCCCATGCCCACTATTTCGTCGCCATGCAGGATTTGCACGGCAAACAGCGAGTTCGGCAAGCCCTTGGCCGCGGCATCCGCGGTTTTCGCGCTGAGGCCGGAAGCAACGCGCAAGTGCTGGTAGGTGGAAACGGAAGGGATGGCCAGGCGGGTGGTGTAGGGTGTTGCGGCGCTCAAGATTGTCTCCTGTTAAATGAGTTGTAGCGGCAATTATAGGCGGCGATGCGCTTGCGGGCCGGCACGCTTTATTCGCCGCGCCCTATGTTGTCCGCGCCGCTTTTGCGCTATGGTGGCGGCATCCCTTGAATTGTTGAAAGCACGCCATGTCCGCAGGATTTACCGCCACCGAATTGTCCGTCCTCCATGAAGACGACGCCCTGATCACCACCCTGGCCGCGCCCGCCGCCAAGGGCGAACCCGTCTACCTGATGCTGCAGCGCGCCGACGCCTACGACGAGCAGGACGTGGCGCTGGGCATGGATGAGCCGTACATCGAATACTGCGGCCAGGAATTTGCGTGGTATGGCCACATGCACGCCGTGATCCTGCATCCGAACCGCCTGTCCGTGCAGATGGATGCCGAGGCAGCCATGCAGATGGACGACGACGGCCAGATCGACGTGCGTTTCAATCTGGCGCCGGAGCGCTACGCCCAGCTGCAGCAGGCGCTGCGCACCACGTTTGAAGGCTGCGATTACTATCGCGAGGAACGTTGATCTGCATGGACGGCGCCGGCCATGGCGTCGTATATGCTCGCCAGTTGATATGGACTGCGGGAGAATGTCATGACGGTGCTGATACTCGGCTTGCTGCTGTTCCTCGGTGTGCACTCGGTGCGCATCGCCGCCGATGGCTGGCGCAGCACCCAGCTGGCGCGCCTTGGCGAACGGCGCTGGAAGGGGCTGTATTCGCTGCTGGCGCTGCTCGGCCTGGGCCTGATCATCTGGGGCTACGGCCTGGCGCGCCAGCAGCCGCAGGCGCTGTGGACGCCCCCGCCGGGCATGCGCCACCTGAGCGGCTTGCTGATGCTGTTCTCGCTGATCCTGTTAGCGGCGGCCAATATGCCGCGCAACCGCATCAAGACCCTCGTGCATCACCCGATGCTGCTGGGCACGCAGCTGTGGGCCGTGGCGCACCTGCTGGCCAATGGCAGCGTGGCCGATGTCGTGCTGTTCGGCAGTTTCCTGATCTGGTCGCTGGCCGACCTGCGTTCCGCCGTGCAGCGCGACCGCGCGGCCGGCGTCACCTACCAGGGTGGCACGGCAGCCGGCACCCTGGCCGCCATCGGTGCCGGGGGGGCGCTGTGGCTGCTGCTGGCGTTCTGGCTGCACGGCGTGCTGTTTGGCGTGCGGCCGTTTGCATAAGCGGATGGAACAAATGAGGGAGATTGCCTTGCGCGGCCAGTTGGTCGACTTGCTGCCCATGCAGGCGGACCATGCGCCGCAGCTGCTGCAGGCGGCCGCCGATGGCGAACTGTGGAACATGAGCGTGACCGTGGTGCCGGGACCCGGGACGATCGCCCGCTACGTTGCCACGGCGCTGGAAGGCCGGCGGGCGGGCACGGTCATGCCTTTCGTCATCGTGCAGAAATCCACGGGCGCCATCGTCGGCAGCACGCGCTTCTGGAAAATCGACGGGCCGAATCGCAAGATGGAAATCGGCCATACCTGGCTCAGTGCTTCCGTGCAGCGCACGGGCGTGAACACGGAAGCGAAATGGCTGCTGCTGACGCACGCCTTCGAGGCCATGCAGGCCGTGCGCGTGCAATTGACCACCGATGAACTGAACGCCACATCGCGCGCCGCCATCCTGCGCCTGGGCGCCGTGCAGGAAGGCATCGTGCGCCACGAACGCATCATGCCGGACGGGCGCAAGCGCAACTCCGTGCGTTTCAGCATCATCGATACGGAGTGGCAAGCGGTGAAGGCGGGACTGGAGAAAAAGCTGGGACGCTAACGTAAAAAAACCCGCAACATCTGGCGATGGGCGGGTTTCAATCAGTACTGCTTGGTGTTCTATGGTGCGGGAGCCGGAATCGAAAACTGCTATGAGAATTCAGCAAATATCCAAAAATACCATCATAAATACCATCATTGGAGAAAAAGTTCTTCGTTACCATTCCATTTGGAGCGGTTGCTGGTGACTTCAGACAAATAGTCTAGTACAAAAAAAGTCAAATGCTAGCACTCCCGATGAATTTTTTTGATTTTGTATTTTCCTTCCAGCAAACATCGGTAGTGAGGGAACGCTTTCTTGAAAAGCATGGCCGAAAATTGCTGCGATTTTTTTGAGGCGACGGCCTTTCTATTGCGGTGTCCGCTTACGCCCCAAAGCAGTCATTCGATTTTGCGCTCACCCGGCGGACAGTCGGGCGGAATAAAATGCCTACGTGCTTCTGCCTCATATTCCTCAAGGCTCTGTAGTCCAATCGCCAGGCGGCGATGATTGACCAACGCTCGGTCATCTACCTGGTCAAGCACTAAATGGCAGCGATCAGTCCGTGAGAATTGTGTTCCATATTCTTGTGGACGGTGTTCGTTGGCCGCGATGCGGTCAGCCAGATAGGCAAGATCACGTGGTGCTGCAATACCAGCTTTGACAGATGCGTCTAAAAGTCCCCTCGCAAGGCGTTGGAACACCAAGTCGCTATCTGCGTGCTGAGCTAACAACCAAGCGCTGTGACTGTCTTTGCTCGTTTTCGGCCAGCCGCATGCTGCAATGATTTGCTTGAATTGCTTTAGATTTTCACTATCGATAATTTGCCAGCGCTGTTGTAGAGCATCCCTCTGGTTGGTAGCGGCATTGGGGTCTTGCTCAAGCACCTCGGACTCTTGTCGGATTTGCTGGTCTGCACTGGCAAGCTCGTTTAGATGCGCGCCGACATTCTCACAGCCAGGTTGACGAGCTGCTGCGTGCAAAGCAAAGACAAACAAACCGCAAAAAAACAATTGTTTTTTCACTAACATCCTTTCAAGTTCGGTGGCCCAATGTCCGCTTTTGGCCGCTTGCCGCCGTTAGCTAATTAAAGCCGTAGCCGACAAGCGCCCCCGAGAATAGCAAATTGCCAAACCGAAAACTACACGCATTGTCACGCCCTGGCAAATGCCTTGCCCATGCGCCAGACGGTCGAATTCATGCCGAAATGCAATCGGTAACGCGGCTGCTGGGGCCGCCAGCACCAGCATGCCGATTATCTGGCGCGCCCGCTTGAGCGTTTCCGGATGGCGCCCTGCGGCATGGTCCGCCTGGGCGGCGGTGGCAGGCCCGGCAGGTGCGCCATGCGCTCCAGGCAGGGCGCTGCGGCGGTTGCCACTGTTCCGCCCGATGCCTGCAGCAGCGCATAGCGTGCCGCTGGCCCTTCGGCCATGTGCGGTGCGTGGCAGGTCAATCCGGCCAGCGCGCCAAATTCGGCGACCGTGATGGCGCTGCCACTGCGGCAAAGGTCGGACGCCAGGCGGGATGCCGCCTGGCCGCGCAAGGCGTCGGCGACTGGGTGCCTGGACAGTTTGATCCAGGCCTGGAAGCGGCCATGCTGCACTTCGACCACGGCGGCGCTCTGCCAGCCGCGCGCGTCCAGACGCTGCAAGTCTGCCTCTTGCAGGCCGTCGAGCAGCAGCAGGCCATGCGGGCCTGCGGGGCGCAGGGTGACGTCGTAGCCGCGCGCATTCATGCGCTTGAGCCAGGCCAGGCTGCGCAGCAGTTCCAGCCCGCTCCACTGCCGCGTCTCTTGCTTGCCG
This sequence comes from Janthinobacterium foliorum, assembly GCF_978021625.1. Classification (NCBI taxonomy): domain Bacteria; kingdom Pseudomonadati; phylum Pseudomonadota; class Betaproteobacteria; order Burkholderiales; family Oxalobacteraceae; genus Janthinobacterium; species Janthinobacterium foliorum. The sequence goes on from NZ_CDXDQE010000003.1 coordinate 328,085, forward strand.
TCCCTTGCCTGCACCAGCCTGACGACGAACTGCGCGCAGCCCAGTGCCGTCATTTGCCCGCGCACGGCTTCCAGGCTGCGGTCGCGGGCCGGATCAGCGCGGCCAGCTGCTGCGCGTCCAGCACGTTCTGCAACCTGGGGGCAGGTGCCAGACAGAGCCACAATGCGCTGGCGAGCAGCCCCGTCATCGTGCCCACCAGCGTGGCCAGCAGGTACTGGCGCTGCGACAGCGTACGGCTGCTGCAGTCGATTGCCTGGGCGCTCTCGCGCGCCGCCTGTTCCGCGCTGCGCCAGGCGCTCGTCGCCGCCTCGATCTGGCGCCGGAACTGCTCGCCCTGGCGCGTGCCATCGAGGCCCAGCTGCTGCATCGTCTGGCGCGTCTCGTCCGTCAGGGCCGCCATCGCCTGCGCCAGCGGCTCCAGGGTCGCCGCCAGCTCCTCGGCGCTGGCCAGCTTCGCCTGGTGCAGCTGCGCCATTTTGCACGCCAGCGCGTCCAGTTGCGCCGTGTTCTCGGCAGTGGCCAACTGCCGCAAGGTCTCGCTCTTTGTCATAGTGGACTCCTCGTTTCGCCAAACCCATCGGGCTGTATCCGCGTCCCAGGTCGCTGCCCTTCATCAGCACGCCATCGAGGCGGTAGGACAGGCCCGCCAGGGTGCTGTCATGGCGCTGCGTCACCGGCACCAGGGCCACGCCCGCCGCTGCCAGGCGCTGCATGAAAGCGGTGAAACTGGCGCAGCCGGTGATGGCGGCGTCGCACAGTTGCTGCAGCCGTTGCCGTGTCGAGGCGATGCCGGTGCGCAGGCCCGCCTCGATCTCGCCCCGGCTCGCCGCGCGGCGCGGCGCCTCGACGGAGGGGCGCAGCTGCTGCAGGCCGAAGTCGCGTTCGACGGCGCGCATGATGCTTTCCTGGCGCCGGTAGTCGTGGCTGTCGCTGGTCACGCCGCCATCGCAGCGGACGCGGTTGACCAGCAGGTGCACGTGCTCATGCCGGGTGTCGGCATGGCGCGTCAGCAGGTACTGGTTGTCGTCCAGGCCCATGCCCGCCAGATAGCGGCCCGCGATCTGCGTCCACTGGGCGTCGGACAGCTGCTCTCCCGGCGCGGCCGACAGCGATACGTGCAGCACCGCCTTGCCCAGGCCTGGGCGCAGCTTGCGCACGGCGCCGAATTCCTGCGCCAGTTCGCGCGGCGTGCGGCCGGTCATGTTGGTGTCGATCACGCGCGCCTGCTCCTTGCCCAGGTCATACGCCAGCACGCCGCGAAAGCCGCGTCCCTTGATGGCCTTAGCGATCACCGTCCTGCTCCTTCACGCCCAGCAGTGCCAGCCGCAGGCGGCGCGTTTCCGCGATCAGCCGCTGCAGCAGGGCGTCGGCCACGGCGACGCGGCCGCCCTCGTTGGCGAGATGGGTCAATTGATTCAGGTTGGACGCCAGGCGGGCCAGTTCCACGTAGTGTTCGCGGTTGATGGCGGCGACGGGCGGCGAGGGCAAGGCGCGCGCCAGCGCTGCGGCGCGCAGCCATTGCGCGGGACGCATCTGCATGCGGGCGGCGCGTTCCAGCAGCGCCGCATGTTCGGCGGCCGACACGCGCACGCCGATGGTGGCGCCGCGCACGGCGGCCGGGTCGCCTTTCGGGCGGCCGCCTTGTCGCTTGCTTGGCGTGGTTTCGGCGTGCATCGATGCTCCTGGCGTGGTGGGCGAGCGCAGCGAGGATGGCCCCGCAGGGCAAGCCGGTTTGAGCGAAGCGAAAACATGGCTTGCTCCTCGCCAGCCCACGCGCTCGCGGCTCCCCGGTCTTTAATGTAGGCGCGTGCCCGCCGCTTTCCTTATGCGATATCAAACAGCGCGGGCGCTGTCGCGAAACAGGACGAAGGCGGATGCGGGTGGACGCACGCCGTGTCGCCCATCGTGGCGCGGCGGCGACAGGCATGCGTCTCGCCGCACCTGTTCCGGCCAGCGCCGCCGCTGGTTTTCTTTCTCCATGCGGGCGTCACCGTCAGGCTGGCGGCGTGGCGACGCCGTCGCGCAGGGCGTCGAGATAGTCGGCCCAGCGCTGCATCATGGCGCGGCGCGCAGGCAGGTGCGCCGTGCGGTTGTAGGCGCGCCCGTTCGGGTCGATGACGCTGTGCGCCAGCTGGTGCTCGATCAGGTCCACGCGCTCTTGCAGCACTTCGTCGAGGATGGTGCGGGCCATGGCGCGGAAACCGTGGCCGGTCATGACTTCCTTGGCATAGCCGAGGGAACGCAGCGCCGCATTGATGGTGTTTTCGCTCATGCAGCGCTGGCCGCCGCGCAGGCCGGGAAACACGTAGCGGCCTTCGCCGGTGACAGGCTGCAGCGCGCGCAGGATCGCCACGGCCTGTGTCGGCAGCGGCACCAGGTGTTCGAGTTGCATTTTCATTTTCCTGGCCGGGATGCGCCACTCGGCGGCATCGAGATGGATTTCGCTCCATTCGGCGGCGCGCAGTTCGCCGGGACGCACGAACAGCATGGGCGCCAGTTTCAGCGCCGCCACCGCCGTGACATGGCCGTGGTAGCCATAAATGGCGCGCAGCAGCGGCGCGACATCGCCCGGTTCCGTCAGTGCCGGGTAGTGCGTTCTTGGCACCGGCGTCAATGCGCCTTTCAGGTCTGCCGTGACGTCGCGCTCGACGAGGTCCATCGCCACGCCGAAGCGCAGCACCTGGCCGCACAGCTGCTTGATGCGGTGCGCCGAATCGATCGCGCCGCGCGCCTCGACGCGCTGCACCACGCGCAGCACGTCGCGCGGGCGGATGGTGTTGAGCGGCATCTTGCCAAGATACGGGATGACGTCGCCTTCGAGCCAGTTGCCGACTTTCTTTTGCGTACTGGCGCTGCCGTTGCGCTGGATGGTGAGCAGCCACTGGCGTGCCAGCTTGTCGAAGGTGTTCAGGGCGGCGCTGCGCTGTTCGGCCTTCTGCGCGCGCTTGACGGCGTTCGGGTCGATCCCTTCGGCCAGCGCCTGGCGCGCCTCTTCGGCCTTGCGCCGCGCCTGGGCCAGGCTCACGCGGGGGTAGACGCCCAGGGCCAAGGTCTTTTGCTTGCCTGCATGGCGGTAATTCATCCGCCAGTATTTTCCCGTTCGGGTAACCAGCAGGTACATGCCGTACAGGTCGGGATACTTGTCGCCGCTGGGCGTGCCCTGGTAGACGGCATGGCGGATAAACAGATCGGACAGTGGCATGGCGCACTCCCTGATGGTATTTTTTTAGAGAAAATCCTAAATCCAGCAAAAAGTACCAACAAAGTTCATGGCTTTTAATGTACGCCGATGGACAAACACGGACAACAAAAAACCCGCGCTCCTATGACGAAGGCGGGTTCCTGGATATTTTTCGAGCTTCTACTGCTGTGTTCTGGTGCCGGGAGCCGGAATCGAACCGGCACGCTGTTTCCAGCGCGGGATTTTGAGTCCCGTGCGTCTACCTATTCCGCCATCCCGGCAACGCGAGACGCATTATCACTGATTTATCGTGATCCGGCAAGTTTTTCGCCTGACATACTGTTTAGCGCATTTGCCGGGCGTCGCATGACTCAGTTATGCACGGAGTTCAGCTGGCGCGCGATGATGTCGTGGTTCAGCCAGATGACGGGCGCTTTCGGGTCCGACATTTCGTGGAACATCAGCGGGCCCGTGCCTTCCAGCACCAGCGAGCTCAGATGGTCGGTGATGAGTTCCTTGCGGTCCTTGTGCAGCTTGGTGATGTCGTCCGACGTGCCGATCATGACTTCGGCCAGCTCCGGCGTGTTGTCCATCGGCCAGGCGGCGAAGTTGCGGAACTGCACGCTGGTGGCGTCGCCGTTGTAGGCGGCGATGCGGTCGAGCAAGTCCTGCAGCGAGACGCCGTCTTCCAGCAAGCCCTGGCAGATTTTCCACTGTTCTTCGGCCCAGGCCGCGCCGCCTTCTTTTTTCAGCGCATCGAGCAGGGGGAACAGCGACAGTTCCACGCCCACGAAAATGTCGGACGAATTCGTGCGGATTTCCGGGCAGTTGAAGACGGTGGCCTTGATGCCTTTTTCCCACGCGGCCTTGGCCACGTTTTCCAGGCGCATCTTGGCCAGGCCTTGCGTGTAGTTGCTGTACGTTTGCCACTGGTACTTGCCGTCGATCAAGATCTCGGTGCCGTGGTAGCCGTAGGCGCTGTAGCGTACCTGGCCGCCCGTTTGCTCGATGCGGGCGCGGATGGCGGCGCTGCCGTCGATCAGGTGCTGCAGAGTGTTGGCCGTGACTTCGTCAAAGTTCATCAGGATCAATTTGCCCAGGTCGCTGTCGAGCAGGGCGCGCGAGGACATGAAGCGCTCGCCGCGGCCCTTGTAGATGCGGTTGGCGATGGCCAGGAAGACCTTGACCTTCGGAATGCCGCCGGCCATGGTGTGGGCGAAATACACATTGCTGCCGTCAGGAATCAAGGTGTCCAGTTCGGCCATGGCCTTGGCCACGGACGCCGTAAAACGGGCTACGCCCGCTGCGCGGCAGCGCTCGATCTGCGCCCAGTCCAGCTTGTCTTCCTGCCAGCTTTTCAGGGTCATGTCGGCCAGCAGGGCCGTCGGCGTCGGCTCGCCCGGTGGCGCGTCCAGGTCGAAACCGGCCATCAGCGGCACATTGATGATGCGGCCGCCCAGGTTGGCTTCCGCTTCGGCCAGCTCTTCCGCGTTCAGCGGGCGCAGCGCCATGTTTTCATCGCGGCGGCCCACCGTCATGCCGACGATATTCATGCCCGCCTTGCGTGCTTCGTCCAGCAAGCCATTTACATAGCCGCGGCCGAACAGCTCGCCGAACAGCACAAAGGTGTCGCCCTTGCGGAAGATATTTTTTTGCGGGATGTCTCTTAAGGACGTGATCTCGGTCATGGTGTCAATTCATTCAAAAATTAGCGGGCGGACGATGGGCAGTCCGGCCGGCTGGTTCAACATAGTTGTAAATTATGCGCCATTCCAGTGGCGAGAATCGGGTTGCGAACGATTCTCGTCTGGAACGGCATCTTCTTCTTGGGTGGAGCTCTTATTCTTTCGCCATGGCGTATTTTACGCTGCCGCGGCGCACCGCGCCTGCAAACAGGGCCAGACATGGCCCGGCAGGCGCCGATATTACCTCAGCTTGGCCGTGCAGGTAAGCAGAATTGATTTAAAACAAATTTAAAACAGATCCTGCTGGCCCGACACGAGGCGCGAAAAATCGTCGCCCAGGAACGGCAGTATCGCGTCCGCCACCGGCTGCAGCTGGCGCGTCAGGTAATGCTGGTAATCGATGGGCGAGCGTTGCGTCTCCAGCGGCTCCGGTCCCGCCACCGTGATCACATAGCTGATCCAGCCGCCGTTCTGGTATTGCAGCGGGCGTCCCTGCGCCAGGTTGTAGGCATCGGCCGTGCGCGCTGCGCGCACGTGGGGCGGCACGTTGCGCTGGTAATCGTCGAGCGGGCGGCGCAGGCGCTTGCGGTAGACCAATAACGCGTCGAATTCGCCGCGCACGGTGCGCGCCACGTAGTCGCGCACATAGTCCTGGTAGGCGCTGCGCTGGAAGATGCGCCGGTAGAGTTCCTGCTGGAATTGCTGCGCCAGCGGCGTCCAGTCGCTGCGCACCGTTTCCAGGCCCTTGTAGACCATGTCCTCGCTGCCGTCGGGCTTGCCCACCAGGCCCGCGTAGCGCTTCTTGCTGCCTTCTTCCGAGCCGCGGATGGTGGGCATCAGGAAACGCCGGTAATGCGTCTCGAATTCCAGCTCCAGCGCGTTTTCCAGGCCGAATTCCTCGCGCAGATAGGTATCCCACCAGGCGTTCACGTGCGCCACCAGGGCGCGGCCGATCTTGCCCGCCGCCTCGTCCGTATGCGCCGTCTTCAGCCACACGAAGGTGGAGTCCGTGTCGCCATAAATCACCTGATAGCCTTGCCCGGTGATCAGCTCGCGCGTGCGGTGCATGATGTCGTGTCCGCGCAGGGTGATCGACGAGGCCAGGCGCGGATCGAAAAAACGGCAGCCGCTGGAGCCCAGCACGCCATAAAACGCGTTCATGATGATTTTCAAGGCTTGCGACAGGGGCGCGTTGCGCTCGCGCTTGGCGACCTCGCGCCCTTGCCACACCTGTTTCACGATGGCCGGCAGGCAGTGTTTCACGCGCGAAAATTGCGCGCCCCGGTAGCCGGGCACGGTATCGGCCTCGTCGCCGCCCGTGCCCACCACCAGGCCCACGGGGTCGATGAGGAAAGTGCGGATGATGGACGGGTACAGGCTTTTGTAGTCGAGCACCAGCACGGAGTCGTACAGGCCCGACTGCGAATCCATGACGAAGCCGCCGGGACTGTTCTCGCCCGACACATCGCCCAGGTTGGGCGCCACGTAGCCCTGCCGGTGCATCAGCGGCAGGTACAGATGCTCGAAGGCGGCCACGGAGCCGCCGCTGCGGTCGGCCGCCAGGCCCGTCACGCTGGCCCGCTCCAGCAGGAAGGTCAGCAATTCGGTTTTTGCAAAGATGCGCGTGACCAGCTCGCAATCCTTGAGGTTGTAGCGCGCCAGCGCCGGCTTGTCTTCGCGGAAGCGGCGGTCGATCTCGGCCATGCGCTGGTAGGGATTGTCGATCGACTTGCCTTCGCCCAGCAAGGTTTGCGCCACGTTCTCCAGGCTGAACGAGGAAAAATTCCAGGTGGCAGAGCGCAGCGCTTCGATGCCGTCGATGATCAGCCGTCCGGCCGCGGCGGCAAAATAATGTTCCTGCTTGCCGCCGTGCTCGCGCCATTCCATGACGGCGCCGCCGCGTCCCAGTTTTAATGGCACCTGGTAGCGCTGCGCGTGTTCCCTCAGCACGCGCAGGTCGAACTGCACCAGGTTCCAGCCGATGATGGCGTCCGGGTCGTGCCGTTCCATCCACGCGTTCAGGCATTCGAGGATCTGCGCGCGCGTGGCGCAGTATTCCAGCGCGAAGTCCAGCGTCTCGTCGCCGCCATTTTGCGGGCCCAGCATGTAGACCTGGCGCTGGCCGCAGCCCTCCAGCGCGATCGAATACAGTTCGCCGTGCGCCGTCGTCTCGATATCGAGCGACACCAGTCTTAATGCGGGACGGTAGCCGGCTGCCGGTTTCAGCTGCAGTTCCTGTGCCGTGTCGCCGCTGAACGTGACGGGCGCCGTAATAAAACGCTCCATCAGGTAGCGCTCGGGCGGGCGCACGTCGGCTTCGTAGACATCGATGCCATGCGCGCGCAGCTGCTTTTCCAGCTTCAGCAAGTGCCGGTATTGCTTGCAATACAAGCCCATCACGGGGCGGTGGTGGAAATCGCACAGGGACAGGGGGCGCAGCTCGGCGTGGCGTTCGCCGCGCAGCAGCTGTTCCGCCTGTTCGCGCTGTTCCATGGGAATGAAGGCGACGGCCGTCTGCAGGGGCAGGCGCACGTGGCGTGGCCCGGCGTCAGTTGCCAGCCAGAAATCGACCTCCGTGCCGGCGCTGGTGTCGCGCCAGTGGCGGGTCAGGATGAAGCCCTGCTCGGGCGGATGCTCGGTGTTGCCTGTCATGAATGTCGTGCCGTGAGTTGCCGTGCGTGTCGTGCGTGCCGGTCTGCACATTACAGCAAGCCGGTGCAGGGTGGGGGCGGTTGCGGCTATAATTTTTGCAGTCGGTGACCTTCACAAGAGCGCGTCGCGCCATTACCCTGGAGACAGCATGCAAGCAATGAGTTATGTACACGGCGCCCACGAGACGCCGTTGATCGGCGAAACGATCGGCGCCTACCTGGACGGCATCGCGGCCCGCTACGGCCAGCACGACGCCCTGATCGTGGCGCACCAGAACGTGCGCTGGACGTATGCCGAATTCCAGCAGCGCGTGCACCGCCTGGCCGCCGGCTTGCTGAAGCTGGGCTTGCAGCCGGGCGAGCGGGTCGGCATCTGGTCGCAGAACTGCGCCGAATGGGTGCTGACGCAGTTCGCCACGGCGAAAGCGGGCTTGATCATGGTCAACATCAACCCCGCCTACCGGCGTTCGGAACTCGAGTATGTGCTCGACAAGGTGCAGTGCAGCGCGCTGATCCTGTCGCCCAGTTTCAAGTCCAGCGACTACCTGGCCATCGTGCAGGATGTGGTGCCGGAGATCGCCCGTGCGCGCGCCGGCGCCCTGCAGTCGCCGCGCCTGCCGCAATTGCGCCACGTCATCCGCCTGGGCGCGGCTGCCACGCCAGGCATGCATAACTTCGACGCCTTGATGGACGGCATCACGGATGCGGACCTGGCGCACCTGCAAGACGTCAGCGCCACCTTGCAGTTTGACGATGCCGTCAACATTCAGTTCACTTCCGGCACCACGGGCGCGCCGAAAGGCGCCACCCTGACGCACCACAATATCCTGAACAACGGTTTTTTCATCGGCGAAGCCATGCGCCTGACGCAGCAGGACCGGCTGTGCATTCCCGTGCCCCTGTACCACTGCTTCGGCATGGTGCTGGGCAACCTGGCCTGCGTCACGCATGGCGCAGCCATGGTGTATCCGGGCGAGGGCTTCGATCCGAAGGCCGTGCTGGAGACGGTGCAGGCCGAGCGCTGCACGGGCTTGCATGGCGTGCCCACCATGTTCATCGCCATCCTCGACCATCCCGACTTCAAGCAATACGACCTGTCCAGGCTGCGCACCGGCATCATGGCCGGTTCGCCGTGCCCGATGGAAGTCATGACGCGGGTCATCGAATTGATGCACATGGCGGAGATTACCATCGCGTATGGCATGACGGAAACTTCGCCCGTCAGTTTCCAGACGGCGATCGAGGATCCGCGCGAAATGCGCGTGTCGTCCATCGGCCGGGTGCACCCGCACCTGGAAGTGAAAATCGTCGATGCGGAAGGACGCATCGTGCCGCGCGGCGAAAAGGGCGAATTGCTGACGCGGGGCTATTCCGTGATGCAGGGCTACTGGGGCGACCCGGAAAAGACCGCCGAGGCCATCGACACGGCGCGCTGGATGCACACGGGCGACCTGGCCGTGATCGACGCGAACGGTTTTTGCAGCATCGTCGGCCGCTCGAAGGACATGGTCATCCGCGGCGGCGAAAACATCTATCCGCGCGAAGTGGAGGAATTCCTGTACCGCCACCCGAGCGTGCTCGACGTGCAGTGCGTGGGCGTGCCGGACGCCAAGTATGGCGAGGAGCTGTGCGCCTGCATCATCTTGCGGCCTGGCACGCAAGCCACCAGCGAGGACATCCGCGCCTTTTGCGACGGGCAGATCGCCTATTACAAGATTCCCCGCTACGTGCGCTTCGTCGAGGAATTCCCCATGACGGTAACGGGCAAGATCCAGAAATATGTATTGCGCCAGCAAGTGGCCAACGATCTGGGCCTGGGTACGGCATAGGCGTTTCGCCGGCACATAAAAAAACACCGGGACGCTGGCGCGGCCCGGTGTTTTTATTGATTCAGCGTAAAGCTCAAGCCATCGCGGCTTGCGGTGCGCGCGCTGGCGTGCGGCGGCGCAGGAAGGCCAGCAAGCCCAGGCCGGCCAGCAGCATGGCGTAGGTGCCTGGTTCCGGCACGGCCGACACGTTCACGGTGTTGAAGCCGGAGCCGTTCATCGCGACATGGCCATAGTTGACCGAGCTGACCGAATTGGCGATCAGGGTGCCATTCATGTCGCCCGAACCCGAGAACGCGGCGTTCGGCGCCAGGATGCTGCCATTGATGCCGACGTTGTTCAGGCTGGTGGTGGTGGCGTTGGCAAAGTTGAACAGCGTACGGTTGGCGTAGCTGGCGAAATTGTCGAAGCCGCCGCTCATGGTGATGTTGGTGGCGGTGCCGTTGATGATGATGCTGGCCGTGCTTTTCAGCGACGACAGGTCCAGCGTCAGGTTATGCAGGTCGCCCGCATTGATCGTGAAGATATTCACGTCGGCGTTGATGTCGCCCACCAGGGTCATGTTGCCGTACTGCGACACCACGGTACCGTTCGATTGCAGCTTGGCCACATCGCTCGACAAGGTCGTCAGTTGCTGCTTGGCGCCCGCGAAGTCCAGGGTGGAGGCGTTGCCTTTGCTGATGTTGTTCGTCGGGAACCATTGTGGTGCCGTCAGGGTGGCGTTGGCGTTGCTGACGCCGTACACGGCCGAACCGTTCAAGGTGCCCCAGCCCGTGTTCAGGTTGCCGCCAGCAACGACCGTATTGGCGGCGCTGCCTGGCTTTTTGTTGGTGCCGACGCTGTAGTTGTCCAGATAGATATTGCCGCCGGCGGCGATGCTGCCGCCAACGCTGGTGAAGCCGCTGGCCGAGCTGCTGCCGATGTTGCCGAAGATAAAGGCCGAGTAGCCATTGGCGACGCCGAGGTCGATCACGGTGGCCTGCGCCGAGGCGCTGAAGGAGAAGGCGAACAGGGCGGCGCTGATCAGCGGCAGGGTGCGTGTGGCAAATGATTTCATGGGTATTCTCATATTAAATTAGGGACGATAGGGCGGGAGAGCAAGAACACCGCCATCACGCTGGCCGACATTATAATCTAAAAAACAATTCTAGTTCAATTTAAGTAATTAACTATATTTTAATGCAACACTTTTCCGGTGGATTAATGTTTCTATATGCATAATAAAAAACCGGGCTAGCCCGGTTTTTTTGTCTTACTTGACGCGCTGGTACAGGCGGAAACGTTCGACATCGTCGGTGGGGCGGCGGCCCTCCCACAGCTTGATCCAGTCGGCGCCATGGTGTTCGGGCAAACGTTCCTTGTTGTCCGGTACCTTGATGCTGTCTTGCAACAGGAACACGTCGCACTGCTGCTGCCCGACCTGGGCAAACGGCAAGTGGCCGTAGTAAGCGAACGAGGCGCGCTGCGCCGAGCCGACGTTGCTGTTGATGCATTTGCTGCCCGGCGGCAGATGCACGGAGATCTGGTGCGCCACGCTGGCGTAGCTCTTGCTGTAATTCAAAGGCGGCAGGAACAGGGTCATGATCAGCACCCAGATCAGGATCAGGCCGCCGGACGACAGCACCACGGCGCGCCACAGCACGGCTGGCTGGCGTGAAATGCGCCAGTGCACCAGTGCCACCCAGCCCGCACTGGCGCAGGCGGCCACGAAAAAGGCCGTCAGTTCCAGTTCGGGCTTGAATCCCGGCAGCAATTTCAGCGCATTGTAGGCCAGGCGTGGCGGCCAGCCCGTCAGGGTGGCGAACCAGAACAGCCAGAGCACCAGGGCGCAAATGGTCAGCACCATCACGGAGAACCAGTCGATGGCGTTGATGGCGCCCCGTTTCATGGTCAGCAGGCCGAATGCGGCCATCACGGCCAGCGGCGGCAGCAGCGGCAGCAGCTGGCTCGGTTCCGGATCGGGATGGCACAGGCTGAGGATGGCCAGCATGGCGACAAAGGTCAGCGGCACGACGATGTGCAGCACATGGTGCTGGCGGCGCCAGGCATACACGGCCCAGGCGGCGAACGGCCAGGCGGGCCAGAAGAACCAGATGCCGACGCGGAAGAAATATTGCACGCTTTTCACGCTGGGCGGGCTGAACTGGCGGCAGTTCCACTCCATCCAGGCTTGCAGCGGCGAATGGCCATATGGCAGCAGCCATTCGCCCGGCAGCAGCCACACCAGGGTCAGGGCGATGGCCACCAGCACGGCCAGCGCCAGGTGGCGCATGCTGCGCAGCAGCGACAGGCGCAGGAAGACGGTGCACAGCAGCATGGCGATGGTCAGCGCCGCCGGCGTGATCCAGCCGCGCGTGAGGGTCAGGCCGCCCAGCGCCAGGCCCAGCAGGGCGGCGTTGCGCACGGACGGGCCTTCCACGTAGCGCACGGCACGGTACAGCAGATAGGCCATCAGGGAAACGTACAGGGCTTCGGCCGTGATGTCGTGGCTGTGCTGCAGCAGGCCCAGGCAGCCAAGATAGATGAGTACGGCGGCATCGGCCAGGGTGCGGCCGAAATCGTCCGGCTCGGGCTGTCCGCCGAAGGCCAGGCGCAGGGGCTGGGCATCGTTGCGGCGGCCCAGGTTGAAGGCGGTGTACCAGACGGACAGGGTGCTGACGACGAAGATGCCGATGGTCGACATGCGCGCGCCGAACACGTCGCCATCGATCCAGCCGAACAGCTTGATGGTGATGGCGCCCAGCCAGAAGGCCAGCGGGCCTTCCTCGGGCATGGACAGGCCGGCCACGTTGGGCCACAGCCAATCGTTCAGGCCGCCATGCGCCATGGTCCACATGATGCCGAAACTGGCGGCATCATCATTCTTCCACGGTTCGCGGCCGATCAGGCCAGGCAGGATGTACAGCAGGCCAAGCGCAAACAAGGCCCATCGTGGCAGCGCGAGTGTGGCAGCGGCGGGAAGGCGGACTGGCTTCATCGATAGTCGGTATCAGAAAAATGGTAGGACGCGACGAACGGCGTCGGGTAAGCGCGAGTATAAGGTAAAGCGGCCAAAGACAAAAAAGGCAGCCGTGGCTGCCTTTTCTCTGGTAGCCGAAGCTGCCCTTATTTGCCGCGGAGCGGCAAAAATTAGCCTGCTGCGACTGCGGTTTTCGAACCAACGGAACCGAACTTCTGACGGAACTTCTCGACGCGACCAGCGGTATCGACGATTTTGTGCTTGCCCGTGAAGAATGGGTGCGATTCAGCCGAAACCTCGATCTTCACCAGTGGGTATTCTTTACCGTCATGGGTGATTTTTTCGCGGGTTTGGATGGTCGAACGGGTAACGAATTTGAAATCGCACGACAGGTCGTGGAAAACAACTTCGCGGTATTCTGGATGGGTATCGACTTTCATGGGATTCTCTCTAAGTAGGTAGCCAAACAGCACTTCGTCGGTCGTCTTGCTTCTTGACCCGATTGCCGATCACTTGCCAGGGTTTAAAATAATGCAACCGTCGATTATATAGCGCTTTCGGGCCGCAGGCAATAAAAAAGCCGCTCAATGAGCGGCTTGGGCCTAGCTGAGAGGCGAGATAAAACCGTAGCGAGCAGGCCACAGTGGCGATTGAGTAGCGGAACTGTACTTTAGTACAGTGAGCAACGGAGATCGCAAATGTGGCCGCGCAGCAGGTTTTAGCCGCCTCTACGCATCATGTCGAAGAACTCGGCGTTGTTCTTGGTGGCCTTCATCTTGTCGAGAATGAACTCCATCGCCTCGATCTCGTCCATCGAGTACAGCAGCTTGCGCAGGATCCAGATTTTTTGCAGCTCGTTCGGCTTGATCAGCAGTTCTTCGCGGCGCGTACCCGATTTGTTCAGGTTGATAGCCGGGTAGACGCGTTTTTCGGCCAGGCGGCGTTCCAGATGCACTTCCATGTTGCCGGTACCCTTGAATTCTTCAAAGATCACGTCATCCATGCGCGAACCCGTTTCGATCAGCGCCGTGGCGATGATGGTCAGCGAGCCGCCTTCCTCGATATTGCGCGCGGCGCCGAAGAAGCGTTTTGGACGTTGCAGCGCGTTCGCGTCGACACCACCGGTCAGGACCTTGCCCGAGGCCGGGATGACGGTGTTGTAGGCGCGCGCCAGGCGGGTGATCGAGTCGAGCAGGATGACCACGTCTTTTTTCATTTCGACCAGGCGCTTGGCCTTTTCCAGCACCATCTCGGCCACTTGCACGTGGCGCGTGGCCGGCTCGTCGAAGGTCGAGGCGACGACTTCGCCGCGCACCGAGCGTTGCATCTCGGTCACTTCTTCCGGACGTTCGTCGATCAGCAGCACGATCAGGGTGATGTCGGGATGGTTCGCCGTGATCGCATGCGCGATATGCTGCAGGATCACGGACTTGCCCGATTTCGGCGACGCCACCAGCAGGCCGCGCTGGCCTTTGCCGATCGGGGCGATCAGGTCGATGATGCGGCCGGTGATGTTTTCCTGGCCATTCATTTCACGTTCCAGGCGCAGCGGCTCGTTCGGGTGCAGCGGCGTCAGGTTTTCAAACAGGATGCGGTGCTTCGAGGCTTCCGGCGATTCGCCGTTGACCTTGTCTACTTTGACCAGTGCGAAATAGCGTTCGCCATCTTTCGGGGTCCGTACCTCGCCTTCGATCGAATCGCCGGTGTGCAGATTGAAGCGGCGGATTTGCGAAGGGGAGATGTAAATGTCGTCGGTGGACGCCATGTAGCTGGCGTCGGGCGAGCGCAGGAAGCCGAAGCCGTCAGGCAGCACTTCCAGGGCGCCATCGCCAAAAATCTGTTCGCCGGACTTCGCGCGTTTTTTCAGGATAGCGAACATCAGCTCCTGTTTGCGCAAGCGGGCCGCGTTGTCAATGTCAAGACCGATCGCCATCTCAAGCAGGGCGGATACGTGTAGGGCCTTTAGTTCGGATAAATGCATATGTGTTGAGTGTCCCGAGACGGGATGTAAAGGTAGGGGAGGGAACTGCGTGGCTTGATTAATTATTCGGGAAGGTTTTGCGCGAATGGTACGAAAGCCGCTTCCCGGTGTGTCCAATCAGGCGGCGCTGCGGGCGCAGCGCTGCCTATCATACATTAAATGTTGCTGTCGACGAAAGCGGTCAACTGGCCTTTGGCCATGGCGCCCACTTTTTGCGCAGCGGCGACACCATCCTTGAACAGGATCAGGGTCGGGATGCCGCGGATGCCGAACTTGGCAGGCACTGCCTGGTTGGCGTCCACGTCCATCTTGGCGATCTGGATGCGGCCGGCGTATTCCTTGGCGACTTCTTCCAGGATCGGGGCGATGGCCTTGCAGGGACCGCACCATTCTGCCCAGAAGTCGACCAGTACTGGCAACTCGGATTTCAGGACGTCTGCTTCAAAAGATGCATCGCTAATGTGTTTGATATTTTCGCTCATATTTTCCTCAAATGAGGGTGGGATCAATAATGCCTGGAATTAACCATACGCTGGTTCGCCATCCATGCTTCCTGGAATGCAGCTAGCAGATGGGGGCAATGGGCACGACTTCAATGTTCTTGGAAGGTGCGACCAGAGGTATGCAGGCGGGGATGGCTGAAATAATAACCCATTTTTTCAAAGCGTGGCGATTATTGCAGAAAAACTTGAGGCAGATCGGCCCGCGGCCCTTTCAACGGGCCGCAAAGCCGCATGGCTGCAGGCCTGCGGCGGCGCGGCAAGCGGTCTCGCCCCCTTCCTGGCTCAAGCTTGCACGCCGGCCTGGCGCGCCGTGTGCTGCAGTTGCAAGTTCACCATGAGCTGCAATTCCGCGCTCTCCATCGGCTTGCGGAAGGTGCCTAATATATGCAGGCCATTGGCCATGGCCAGGCGCTCGGCCGCCAGACGCACGGCCGAGTGCAGGCCCGATAACAGCACGACGCCGCCGCGGAAACCGTTTTCCGCTGCCATGCGCAGAAATTCGATGCCGTCGATGTCGGGCATGGACAGGTCGCAGATCAGCAGGTCGGGCTGGTGCTGCTGCAAGGTGGACAGCGCCTGCTCGCTGTGCGACTCGCAGCGGATGTCGAAGGGGCCCAGCTGTTCGAGCATGTCGCTGAGCACGTCGAGCATGAAGACATCGTCGTCGAGCAGCAAGATGCGCAGTGGCGCCAGGCCGGCCTGGCTCTCATTCTGGGCCTGGGCCTCGGGGTGTTGATTGGATGCAGTGTTCATCGTGATGTCTTTCAGTTTCCGGTTTGTCTGCAGCATCTGGTGGATGCCGTTAGCTTGCCGCGACGTCAATCGGCGGTAGCTGATTAGTCGTCATTGGCAAAGCTGGTGTTATTCATGATTTCTTCGGTAATCTGGTCGAGCAGCGGCCACAGGCGCGTGACGATGCGCTGTGCCCGCTCTGCCTCTTCGGCCGGTTCGCCCGGCGCCAGCGTTTCCAGGTTGTGGCACAGCTCGGCCAATCCCAGCGCGCCCACCGTGCGCGCCGAGGATTTGATGCGGTGTCCCAGTTCGCGCACCTGGTGCACATCGCCGCGCGCCAGGGCCGCATCGATGTCGCCAAAGCCATCCTGCGTCGTCTGCAGGAACTTGAAGGCGAACTTGCGCACCTTTTGCGGGTTGTAGCCCAGCAGCTTGGCCAGGATGGACAGGTCGATCACTTGCGGATCGCCGGCCAGGGTGGTCTTGAAGGCGGGCGCGGCGCGGGTGCGCGCCGGCGGCGGCGTTTCGCGCGCCGGCAGCCAGCTGGCGATCGTCTGGTACATCATGGCCGGCTGGATGGGCTTGGAAATGAAATCGTCCATGCCCGCTTCCAGGCAGCGCACGCGGTCTTCGCTGGTGGCCGTGGCCGTCATGGCCAGCACGCGCAAATGCGCCAGCTGCGGGTCGGCGCGGATATGGCGCGTCGCCTCCAGGCCATCCATCAGCGGCATTTGCACATCCATCAGCACACAGTCGAACTGCGTCTGGCGCAGCAAATCGAGCGCCTCTTCGCCATTGTTGGCCAGGCAGACGGAGGCGCCCGCTTCTTCCAGCAATTCCAGCGCCACCTGCTGGTTGAAGGTATTGTCTTCCACCAGCAGGATGCGCGCATGCTTGAGCGTGCGCATCACCAGGGCCGCGTCGGCGCTGGCGCGCATGGCGGCTGCCGTCTGCACCATGCTGTCGAGCATGGCTGGCGCCGCCTGGTCGGAAATGCCCAGGTTGGCCGTGAACCAGAAGGTGCTGCCGGCGCCGGGGCGGCTGTCGACGCCGACATCGCCGCCCATCAGCTGGGCCAGCTGCTTGCAGATGGCCAGCCCCAGGCCCGTGCCGCCGTATTCGCGCGTGGTGGAGGTGTCGGCCTGCTGGAAGGACTGGAACAGCTTGCTCATTTCATCCTGCGACAGACCGATGCCGTGATCGCACACTTCGAAGCGCACCAGGCAGTGCCTGGCGTCCGCCACCACCTTGTTGACCTTGATGGTGATGCTGCCCTGTTCACTGAACTTGATGGCGTTATTCGCATAGTTGATGAGCACTTGTCCCAGGCGCAGCGGGTCGCCCACCAGCACGGCCGGCAATTGCGGATCGATCTCGAACACCAGTTCCAGGTTCTTGCCGGCGGCGCGCGGCGCCACCACGGTCATCAAGGTTTGCACCACATGGTCGAAACTGAAGTTGACGCGCTCGATTTCCAGCTTGCCCGCTTCGATCTTCGAAATGTCGAGGATATCGTCGATGATGCCCAGCAAGTGTTCGCCGGCAAAACGGATCTTTTCCAGGTAATCGCGCTGGCGTGGTTCCAGCTCCGTTTTCAGGGCCAGGTAGGCCATGCCGATCACGCCATTCATCGGCGTGCGGATTTCATGGCTCATGTTGGCGAGGAACTGGCCTTTCGCCAGGCTGGCTTCCTCGGCCACCTGCTTGGCCTGGTCGAGCTGTTCCGTGCGCTGCGCCACGCGCTCTTCCAGATGTTCATTGAGTTCGCGCAAGGCGCTTTCGCTGCGCTTGTGATACGTGATGTCCGTCAGGCTGGCCACCACCATGCCCACCTTGCCGTATTCATCGCGGATGGCTTCCGTATTCACGGACAGCCACGACAGGCTGCCGTCGGGCTGCTGCACGCCCATCAGCACGTCGCGCATGGCCACGCCCGTCGACAGGGTGATGTGCACGGGATGGCTGCGCTGGTCGAAGGCGGAGCCATCCTCGCGGATGGCTTGCCACAGGCTGTTGCCGGCCGGACTGGCCGCCAGCATGCGCTCGGCGGCGGCATTGCTTTCGAGGATATGCCCGTGGCTGTCCTGCACCACCAGGCCGTTCGTCACGGCGCCGAAGACTGAGGCCATGCGCTGGCTGGAGTTCGACAGCGCGATCGAGGCCTGGCGCCGTTCCGTGATGTCGGTGATCATCGCCAGCGTGCCGCCCGGCTCGCCGTTGTCCGACTGGATGCTGGTGCTCGACAGCAAGCCCCACAGGCTCGATTGATCCTTGCGGAAAAAGCGGAAGTCGACCTGGTCCGGCTGGCTGGCCAGGCTGCCGTGACTGGCCAGGCGGCGCTGCATCAGCAGCTGGCTGTCGCGGTCCATGAATTCGAGCAGGGGCCGATGCAACATTTCCTGCACCGTATAGCCCAGCATGTGCGCCATCTTCGGGTTGACGAAGGTGGTCTTGCCCTCCGCATCCGTCATCCAGATGCCTTCGGCGGCCGTCTGCACGATCAGGCGGTAGCGTTCCGAGCTGGCATGCAGCGCTTCTTCGGCGCGTTGCCGCTGCGTCATGTCGCGCAGCGAGACGATGGAAAAGACTTGTCCCGCCATGCGCAGCGGCGACAGGCTGACCTTGGCAGGGAAATGCGTGCCGTCGCGGCGGCGCGCCATCATCACCCTGCCAGGCAGGCTGTGGCGTGCTTGCGGATCGCCCGAGGACTGGCTGGCCGCGCTTTCCGGCACCAGTTGTTCCAGCGACATGCCCGTCAATTCCGCCAGCGGATAGCCGAAGCAGCGCGCGCCGATCTGGTTGGCGTAATGCACCTTGCCTTCCACGTCGGCCACCAGCATGGCTTCGGGCGCCGCTTCCAGCATGCAGCGCATGCGCCACTCTTCGTCCTGCTTGCGTTCGCTGATGTCGCAGACGATGCCGCTCGCCTGCGTGGCGGCGCCATCGGACGCGCGCGTCAGGACGGCGCCGCGCGCCAGCAGCCAGCGCCACTGGCCATCGCTGTGGCGCAAACGAAATTCGCAGTTGAAAGTACCTGGCGCCTGGCCATCGAAATGCTGGCGAAACGCCAGGCTCAGGCGTGCACGGTCATCGCGGTGCACTTCGGCCAGCCAGGCGGGCAGCGTGAGTTCCAGCCGCGCCTGCTTATCGCCCAATATCTCCTGGTACAGGGGGGCGAACAGCAACTGGTCGGCTTCGCGCCGCCAGGTCCAGCCGGCCATGGCGGCGCCACGCAGGGCGTGCCCGGCGAGGTGTTCGGCGCGGGCATCCGCGGGCCCTTGCCCATGCCGGACTTGCTGCCGCCAGTGCCAGGCTTGCCAGCAGGCCAGCGCCGCCAGGGCCGTGGCGCTGGCGGCAGCAAACGGCCACAGCTGTGCAGGCGCCATGCCCGGCGAGGCGGCCTGCGCCACGGCGGGCAGGGACAGCGGAACGCCCGCAGCCAGCAGCGTAGGCGCGAGCCGGCGCAGCGCAAGGCGCCGGGGGCGTGGTGCGCCGAAACTCGTGTGGCTGCAAGACGACAAATGCATCCCTTTCTGGGGCGTGATTGAACCGGGCTGGCATACGGGATGCGCGCGCATATCGACGTTGGCGGCGCATTCTGGCGGCAACTATAGCATCGAATATTTACTGAGAGTATTTAAGTTCGGAAACGCCAGAAACGGGCGTTTTTTTACGGCGAAAGGATGAATTTATTCCTGATTTTGTGAGAATTTGAGAGAAATTCAGCGCAAAATCGTGCTAATGAATCCGCAGCGCGGGACGCCTGATAAATGCGCAGCGAGCCGCGCCGGGCTCGTGTCCGAGGCTATCAGGCAAAGCTGCCGGCGAACTGATAGCGGTGGCCCGGGTGCCACATGGTGGCGATCGAGGCGATCTTGCCGCCCGAGCGCGTCTGGCGGCGCAGCACCAGGCAAGCCTGTTTCGTGTCGATGGCCAGCATTTCGGCGATGTCGCGCGGTGCCGACAGCGCCTCGATGCTGTAGGTGGCGCCCTGCAGGGGCGCGGCGGCCATCAGGTATTCGTTCGGCGTGATGCTGGAAAAGTCCTGCGTCATGTAGTCGGGCGCGCACACGGGATTGACCCAGCGGTCCTCCACCTGGATCGGCACGCCGTTTTCAAAATGCACGATCAGCGAATGAAACAGCGGATGTTCCGGCGGCAGGCCGAATTGCTTGGCCAGCAAATCCGAGGCCTTGGTGCGCTCCAGCAACTGCAAACTGCTGCGGTGGATATGCCCGCGCGCGCGCACCTCGTCGGCGATACTCTTGATTTCCAGCAGGGTTGCCTGGTATTTTTGCTGCGCCACATAGGTGCCGGAGCCCTGGCGCCGCGTCAGTATCTGTTCGCTCGTCAGTTCACGCACGGCGCGGTTGACCGTCATGCGCGAGACGCCGAATTGTTTCACCAGTGCCTGCTCGGACGGAATCACGTCGCCTTCCTTCCAGCGGCCGGCGGCGATGCCGGCCAGCAGAAAATCCTTGATGCGCTGGAAAATGGGCGTATTTTCTTGTGTATTGTGATCGTCCAATGCGGTTTCTCCGAAGCGCGGGCAGGGCGCGCCTCCGGGCGGAAGCGCGATGGCCGATTTTAGCACCCAGCAAGCCCGGCGCCGCCAGCCTTTTTTTGAATTCAAAAGCAAGCGCCGGAGTGTGGCGCGCGCGGCGACTGGCTATGCTGGCTACTGACTATTGACTTGCATGGAGTTTGCCATGAAACACTCTTATTCGACCGATGATGAGCGCTGGGATGCCCTGCAGCGGCGCGCGCCCGACGCCGACGGCGTCTTTTACTATTCGGTGCGCACGACGGGCGTGTATTGCCGGCCCTCTTGCGCGGCGCGCCCCGCCTTGCGCCGCAACGTGGCCTTCCACGCCAGCTGCGAGCAGGCGGAGGCGGCCGGTTTCCGCCCCTGCCTGCGCTGCAAGCCCAACCTGCCGCCGCTGGCCCAGCGCCAGGCCGGCATGGTGGCCGAAATCTGCCGCCTGATCGATGCCAGCGAGACCCTGCCCGACCTGGACAGTCTTGCCAGGGCCGCCGGCATGAGCCGCTTCCACTTTCACCGCGTCTTCAAGGCGCACACGGGCATCACGCCGAAAGCATATGCGGCGGCGCGGCGCGGCGAACGCCTCAAGGCCGGCTTGCAGGGAACAGCAAATGTCACGGAAACCTTATATGCGGCCGGTTTCAATTCCAGCGGCCGCCTGTATGCCGCCACGCCGGGCTTGCTTGGCATGACGCCCGGGGCCTTCCGCGACGGCGGCAACGGCGCCGTGATCCGCTTCGCCATCGCCGATTGTTCGCTGGGCGCCATCCTCGTGGCCAGCACGGAGAAGGGCATTTGCGCCATCCTCATCGATGACGATCCGGCCGTGCTGCTGCGCGACTTGCAAGACCGTTTTCCCCGCGCGGAACTGCGCGGCGCGGAGCCTGATTACGAGCGGACGGTGGCGCAGGTGGTGGGCCTGGTCGAGGCGCCGGGGCTGGGCCTGGACTTGCCGCTCGACGTGCGCGGCACCGTCTTCCAGCAGCGCGTGTGGCAAGCCTTGCGCGAGATTCCCGCCGGCAGCACCGTCAGCTACGCCGAGCTGGCCCGGCGCATCGGCGCGCCGAACGGGGCGCGGGCCGTGGCGGGCGCCTGCGCGGCCAATGCGCTGGCCATCGCCATCCCGTGCCACCGCGTGGTGCGCAACGATGGCGCCCTGTCCGGCTACCGCTGGGGCGTGGAGCGCAAGCAGGCGCTGCTGGAGCGCGAGGGGAAGGCATGAAAGCGCCGGACTGGCGGCAGATCGAGGACGATCTGAACGCGCATGGCTGCGCCGTCGTGCCTGGTTTACTCGATGCGGCGGCGTGCGCCGCGCTGGCGGCGCAGTACGACGAGGCATCGCGCTTTCGCAGCAAGGTGGTGATGCAGCGCCACGGCTTCGGCCAGGGCGAGTATCAGTACTGGGCCTATCCGCTGCCTGCGCCGGTAGCCGACTTGCGCGCTGCCTTGTATGCGCCGCTGGCGGCGATCGCCAATCGCTGGCACGCCAGCATGGGCCTGGCGGCGCGTTTTCCATCCAGCCACGCGGAGTTCCTGGCGCGCTGCCACGCGGCTGGCCAGACGCGGCCCACGCCCTTGCTGCTGCGCTACCGCGCCGGCGATTACAACTGCCTGCACCAGGATCTGTATGGCGAGCACGTCTTTCCGCTGCAACTGGCCGTACTGCTGTCGCGCCCGCACGCCGATTTCACGGGCGGCGAGTTCGTCCTGACGGAACAGCGCCCGCGCATGCAGTCGCGCGCCGAAGTGGTGCCGCTGGCGCAGGGGGACGCCGTCATCTTTCCCGTGGCGCAGCGGCCCGTGAACGGCACGCGCGGCAGCTACCGGGTGAACATGCGCCATGGCGTGTCGCGCCTGCGTTCGGGAATGCGCCACACGCTGGGCATCATTTTCCATGATGCGAGCTGAGCAATACGTGTGACGCTTGAGTTTCCGGGATTACATGGCATGATGGCTACTCCCAGTTACTTATCGATTCCCGCCATGTCCGCGTTGCTCCGCCTGTTCTGCCTGTTGACCATTTTCCTGCTGCCCGCAGCCCATGCGGATGAGGACGCCTCCTCGCTCGTTGCGGAGGCCGCTTCCGCCGTGGCGCGGGCGAATGCCGCGACGGTCAAGACGGCGCCGCTGATGTTTGCCAACCGCAAGGTCTTTGTCTTCCGCGCCGCGCTGGCAGGCTATCCGCCTGACGAGCGCGCCACCGGGGCGCAGCGCCGCCTGGAAGGCGTGCTGGCCAAGAACGGCCCGCTGCAGACGGCGACGCGCATGATTCCCGAAGGCACGCAAGTGCTGCTTGACGGCGTGCAGCTGTTTGTCGTCGTGCCAGGCGACGTCAACCAGCTGGCCGGCGATACGACGGACAGCGTGGCCAAGGTGGCGGCCGAGGAGTTGAGCAAGGCCCTGACCGACTACCGGGAGCAAAGCAGCTGGCGCTACCTGTCGATCGCCGCCGCCGTCTGCGCGGCCGCCACCCTCGTGTTCTGGCTCGTGTGGATGGGCTTGACCCGTCTGTACCGCTGGGCCAAGCGCCGCAGCGGCATCCTGCTGGCGTCGCGCCTGCGCGACGTGCGCCTGAAAAACGTGCGCGTGCTCGACGCCGAGCACTACATCGCCTTTGCGTATCAACTGCTCAGCGCCGTGCTGTGGGGCTTGCGCCTGATGGCCACCTATCTGTGGGCCGCCTTCGTGCTGGGACGCTTGCCTTACACGCGCTCGTGGGGCGAAAGCCTGAGCGGCTACCTGTTCGACGTGGCGGCCGACGTCTTCCACGCCATCATCGGCGCCTTGCCGGGGCTGGTGCTGGTGTGCGTGATCTTCGCCATCGCGCGGCTGATCGCCGCCACGGCCGCTTCGTTGTTCAAGCGGGTGGAAAGCGGCGAATTGCAAATCGGCTGGCTCGACAAGGACACGGCCTTGCCGACGCGGCGCATCGCCAGCGTGGTGATCTGGCTGTTCGCCCTGGCCATGGCGTATCCGTATCTGCCCGGCTCGCATACGGCCGCCTTCCAGGGCCTGTCCGTGCTGGTGGGCCTGATGGTGTCGATCGGCGCGTCGAGCATCGTGGGGCAGGGCGCCAGCGGCTTGATCCTGATGTACACGCGCGCCTTGCGCAAGGGAGAATATGTGCGCGTGGGCGACAGCGAAGGCACGGTGGTCGACGTGGGCATGTTCGAGACGCGCCTGCGCACGGGCCTGGGCGAAGAGGTGGCCCTGCCGAACGCCTGGGTCATGTCGCAGACGACAAAGAATTACTCGCGGGCCCAGCCAGGCGGCGGCTTCGTGCTCGACTCCACCGTCACCATCGGCTACGCCACGCCGTGGCGGCAAGTGCACGCCATGCTGGAACTGGCCGCCTCGCGCACGACGGAGCTGTCCGCCACGCCGAAACCGTACGTGATGCAGCTGGCTCTGCAAGATTATTACGTGCAGTACCGCCTGGTGGCCTACGCCAGCGCCGAAGTCCCCCGCCAGCGCGCCGAAGTGCTGAACCGCTTGCACCAGAACATCATCGACGTCTTCAACGAATTCGACGTGCAGATCACGTCGCCGCACTATATCGACGACCCGAAAGAGTCGCACGTGGTGCCGCCGGCGGAATGGTTCAGGGCGCCAGCGCAGCGGGGGGAGGATGCGATTGAGGTGGTTCCGCCCAAGCCTTGAGTGCAAGGCTCGGTTCCTTGATGTCGCATGGCTTGCCGTGACTTTCCTTCGGGGGCACAGGCATTCTTGCCGTTTGTGCGTTGAACGACGTGAAATCCGCCGGAAGGCGCCGTGAGCAGGCAAAATATTGATTGGGCGCAAGGCCTGCGCGCTTGCGTTAAGATGCCGTGCGCCGCAATGAAAAGATACAACGAACAGAAAGAGAAGCATGTCCAGCCCCGCCCCTGCCGCAGTCTCCCGCACCGCCCGCAGCCTTGCCGCCGCCCTGGTTGGCGATCCGTTTTACCGCACCGTCACGGTGGCGTGCGGCGACGACGAGGCGGCGCGGCTGGCCATGCTGGAGGCCTACTTCGCGCTGGCGCTGGCCGAGGGCGAGCAGGCGGGGCGCGTCGACCTGGCCGATGCGGCGGGCCATGGCGCCGCCATCTGGACCACGGATACGCCGGCGGCCCTGCGCCAGGCCGCCTACGCCCAGCGCGAAACCGCCTTGCGCGCGCTGCTGGGGGAGCGCGGCTTCGCGCATTTCGCGGCCATCGTCGCGAACATGGAACACGCGCTGGCGCCGCATGGCCTGCAGGATGCGTGGTATCTGTCGATCGCCGGCATCGCCCCGGCCGCGCAAGGGCAGGGGCTGGGCGCGTCCGTGCTGGCGCCGGGCCTGGCCGCCGTCGATGCGGCCGGTGCCGCATGCTTCCTCGAGACGTACAACGAACGCAGCCTGCCCTTCTATGGCCGCCTGGGCTTCGAGGCGGCAGGGCGGTATGCGGAAGCCGTCACGGGCTGCGACTACTGGCTGATGGTACGGCCACCGCGCGCTGCCTGATTGACCATTTTGCCAATTTCTATACACTCGTCTTTTTGCCAACGACTCGAAGACCTGGAGATGGAAATGCCGACCCTGCCACTGCGCCGCACCCTGCTCACGCTCGCCTGCCTGGGCGCCCTCGGCCACGCGCATGCCGATACCGTCATCGACAACGCGAACGGCTACACGCTCGATGCCAACGGCAAGGTGCTGCGCTTCACGGCGCTGGCCTTTGACGACGGGGGCAAGCTGCTCGCCGTCGGCAGCGCCGCGCAGGTAAAACGCAAGGCGGCCAGGGGCGCCCTGCGCGTCGACGTGCAGGGCAAGACGGTGCTGCCTGGCCTGATCGACGCGCATGGCCACGTGTTCGGCCTGGGGACGATTGCCAGCGGCGTGATGCTGTATGGTTCATCGACCTTGCCGGTCGCCGTCCAGGCCGTGGGCGACTTCGCCCGCGCGCACCCTGAGCGCGACTGGATTATCGGCAGCGGCTGGAACCAGGAAATCTGGAAGCTGGGGCGCTTTCCCACGGCGGCGGAACTCGATGCGGCGGAAGGCGCGCGGCCCGTGTGGCTGCGCAGGGTCGATGGCCACGCAGGCTGGGCCAACAGCCGCGCGCTGGCGCTGGCCGGCATTACGCGGGAGACGCTTGATCCGCCTGGCGGCAAGATCGCACGCGATGCGGACGGCAACGCCACCGGCGTGCTGGTTGACAGCGCCATGGACCTGATGGACGCCGTGCTGCCCAAGCCCGGCGATGTGGAAAACCGCGCCGCCCTCGATGGCGCGCTGGCGCAGCTGTCGCAGGCGGGCCTGACCAGCGTGCACGATGCGGGCATCGGCCAGATGCAGGACCGGCTGTTCCGCGATTACGCGGACCATGGCAAGCTGACGGTGCGCGTATACGGCATGATCTTCGACACGACGGAAGATTTCGACGCCCTGTCGAAAAACGGTCCCTTGAACAGCTACGCGCGCGACCTGTATGCCTTGCGCGCCGTGAAACTGCTGTCCGATGGCGCCCTGGGCAGCCGCGGCGCGGCCCTGCTGGCGCCGTACAGCGATGATCCATCTACCCGCGGCCTGCTGTTCTACCCGGATGCCGCCATGCGCGCGAAGATGGAAAAAGCCATGCGCGCCGGCTACCAGGTGAACGTGCATGCCATCGGCGACGCGGGCAACCACCAGATCCTCGACGGCTACCAGGCCTTGATCGCGCAATACCGCAGCGCGGGCCTGCGCCACCGCATGGAGCACGCGCAGGTGGTGCAATTGAGCGACATCCCCCGCTTCAAGACCCTGGGCATCGTGCCGTCGATGCAGCCGACGCATGCCACGTCCGACCAGAACATGGCGGAGCAGCGCGTGGGCCATGAGCGCATCAAGGGCGCGTATGCGTGGCGCACCTTCCTCCAGCAGGGTTCGCGCATCGCCTGCGGTTCCGACTTCCCCATCGAATCGCCGAACCCGTTCGAAGGCATCCACGCGGCCGTCACGCGGCAAAACAGCGAGGGATTCCCGGCCGGCGGCTGGTACCCGCAGCAAGCCATGACGGTCACTGAAGCGCTGCGCTGCTTCACCCTCGACGCGGCGTGGGCGGCGCACCAGGAAAAGGTCATCGGCACCCTGGAAGCGGGAAAATGGGCCGACTTCATCGTCGTCGACCAGGACCTGTTCACCGTGGCGCCGGCCGTCATCGGCAAGACGCAGGTGCTGCAGACGTGGGTGGCGGGCCGGCGCGTGTACGAGAAAAAGTAAAGGCGCGGGCCAGACCCGCCGGGTCCGGCCCCAAGGAAAAATCTGTTGACTTGGTTGTATAGACAACCTATGCTGGGAGCACAAGAGCGGCCCAGGTACCGGGCCAGGTACGACCGCTCGCCCCCTACGAGGAGACAGCATGAACAGCACAATGGACACCGATCCACGCTTTGATGCCAGCCGTACCATCCGCGCGCCGCGCGGCACGGTCATGGCTTGCAAGAGTTGGCAGGCCGAGGCGGCCTACCGCATGTTGCAAAACAACCTGGACCCGGAAGTGGCGGAAAATCCGCAGCATCTGGTCGTCTACGGCGGCATCGGCCGCGCCGCCCGCAACTGGGCCTGCTTCGACCAGATCCTCGCCTCCCTGCGCGAGCTGGAAGACGACCAGACCTTGCTGATCCAGTCCGGCAAGCCGGTGGGCGTGTTCCAGACCCACGCGGATGCGCCGCGCGTGCTGATCGCCAATTCCAACCTGGTGCCGAAATGGGCAAACTGGGAACACTTCAACGAACTCGATCGGCAAGGCCTGTTCATGTACGGCCAGATGACGGCCGGCAGCTGGATCTACATCGGCACGCAGGGCATCGTGCAGGGCACGTATGAAACCTTCGCCGAGGCGGGCCGCCAGCATTTCGGCGGGGACTGGGCCGGACGCTGGATTTTGACGGCGGGCCTGGGCGGCATGGGCGGCGCGCAGCCGCTGGCCGCCACCATGGCGGGCGCCGTTTCGCTCAACATCGAATGCCAGCAAAGCAGCATCGACTTCCGCCTGCGCACGCGCTACCTGGACAAGCAGGCGGCCAGCCTGGACGAAGCCCTGGAACTGGTCAAGTATCACACCGGGCGCAAGGAAGCCATTTCCATTGGCCTCTTGGGCAATGCGGCCGAAGTGCTGCCGGAACTGGTGCGCCGCGCCAAGGCGGGCGGCCTGGTCCCCGACCTGGTGACGGACCAGACTTCCGCGCACGACCTGGTCAACGGCTACCTGCCGCGCGGCTGGAGCGTGTCGGACTGGAAGGCGGCGCAGCAGGACCCGCAGCGCCACGCGCGCCTGACGGTGGCCGCCGCCGATTCCTGCGCCGCCCACGTGCAGGCCATGCTCGACTTCCACGCCATGGGCGTGCACACCGTCGATTACGGCAACAACATCCGCCAGGTGGCGTTCGACCAGGGCGTGCAGAACGCCTTCGACTTCCCCGGTTTCGTGCCCGCCTATATCCGCCCGCAATTTTGCGAGGGGCGCGGGCCGTTCCGCTGGGTGGCCCTGTCGGGCGACCCGGAAGACATCTATAAAACTGATGCGAAGATCAAGGAGCTGTTCCCGCACCACGCGCAGGTGCACCACTGGCTGGACATGGCGCGCGAACGCATCGCCTTCCAGGGCCTGCCGGCGCGCATCTGCTGGCTGGGACTGGGCGAACGCCACATCGCCGGCCTGGCCTTCAATGAGATGGTGCGCACGGGCGAACTGAAGGCGCCCATCGTCATTGGCCGCGACCACCTGGACACGGGTTCCGTCGCCAGCCCGAACCGCGAGACGGAAAGCATGAAGGATGGCACGGACGCCGTTTCCGACTGGCCGCTGCTGAACGCCATGCTGAACACGGCCGGCGGCGCCACCTGGGTCTCGCTGCACCATGGCGGCGGCGTGGGAATGGGGTATTCTCAGCATGCGGGCATGGTCATCGTGGCCGACGGCAGCGAAGCGGCGGCGAAACGCCTGGCGCGCGTGCTGGTCAACGACAGCGGTTCGGGCGTGATGCGCCATGCCGATGCCGGTTACGAAACGGCGGCCGCCTGCGCCAAGCGCAATGGCCTGATTCTTCCCATGATTCCTTGAGACCTGAATTCGAATGACTATGACACAGCATGCCAAAAGTTGGACCCTGAAACCCGGTGCGATGACCCTGGCCGACCTGCGCGCCGTCTGGGCCGCGCCGGCCAAACTGATCCTGGCCGCCGAGGCCTATCCCGTCATCGAGGCGTCGGCCGCCGCCGTGCAGGCCATCGTCGCCAAGGGCGATGCGGCCTACGGCATCAACACGGGTTTCGGCCTGCTCGCCAAGACGCGCATCCCCGATGAAAAACTGGAGCAGTTGCAGCGCAACCTGATCCTGTCGCACTCGGTGGGCACGGGCGAGCTGCTGTCGGACGCCGTCGTGCGCCTGATCATGCTGATGAAGATCGGCAGCCTGGCGCGCGGCTTTTCCGGCGTGCGCCCGCTGATCGTCGACACCCTGATTGCGCTGTACAACGCGGGCATCATGCCGGCCATTCCCGCCAAGGGCTCCGTCGGCGCCTCGGGCGACCTGGCGCCGCTGTCGCACATGACGCTGGCCATGCTGGGCGTGGGCGACGTGCGCGTCAACGGCGAACTGATGGCGGCGCCGGAGGCACTGGCGCAGGCGGGCATCGCGCCCGTGGTGCTGGCGGCAAAAGAGGGTCTGGCGCTGATCAACGGCACGCAGGTATCGAACGCGCTGGCGCTGCATGGCCTGTTCATGGCCGAGCGCCTGCTGGAAGCGGCCATGGTCACGGGCGCGCTGTCGCTCGACGCGGCCAAAGGCAGCGACGCGCCGTTTGACGCGCGCGTGCATGCCGTGCGCGGACAGCCGGGGCAGATCCTGGCCGCGCAGATGTACCGCCAGCTGGTGGCGCACAGCGCCATCCGCGCCTCGCACCTGGAAGGCGACGAGCGCGTGCAGGACCCGTACAGCCTGCGCTGCCAGCCGCAAGTCATGGGCGCCTGCCTGGATTTGCTGGGCAATGCGGGCCGCACCCTGCTGATCGAGGCCAATGCCGTCACGGACAACCCGCTGATCTTCCAGGATGGCCCCAACGGGCAGGCGGAAATCGTCTCTGGCGGCAATTTCCATGCCGAGCCGGTGGCCTTTGCCGCCGACACGCTGGCGCTGGCGATCGCCGAAATCGGCGCGCTGGCCGAGCGCCGCATCGCGCTGCTGATCGACGCCACCCTGTCCGGCCTGCCGCCGTTCCTGGTGCGCGACCCGGGCGTCAATTCCGGCTTCATGATCGCCCACGTGACGGCCGCCGCGCTGGCGTCGGAAAACAAGTCGCTCGCGCATCCGGCCAGCGTCGACAGCCTGCCCACGTCCGCCAACCAGGAAGACCATGTGAGCATGGCCACGTTCGCCGGGCGCCGCCTGGACGACATGGCGCACAACACGGCCGTCATCGTCGGCATCGAGCTGCTGGCCGCCGCGCAGGGCATCGATTTCCACCGTCCGCTGAAAACCTCGCCGCACCTGGAGCACGTGCACCACCAGCTGCGCCAGAAAGTGCCGTTCTTCGACGCCGACCGCTTCTTCGCGCCCGATATCGAAGCGGCCAAGCAGATGGTGCTGCATGGCGAGTTGAGCAGCACGTGCAAGAATTTGTTCGCGCCGCTGTACGCCTGAGCGCGCGCAAGGAGACACGCATGGATTTCCGCTTCAACGAAGGCAGCATCCCGCTGCTGGTGTCGATGCCCCACGTGGGCACCGACATTCCCGACGATATCGCCGCCCGCATGACGCCGCAGGCGCTGCTCAAGGCCGACACGGACTGGCATCTGCGCGAGCTGCATGGCTTCCTGCACGAGATGGATGCGTCCGTGCTGTTGGCGCGCTGGTCGCGCTACACCATCGACTTGAACCGGCCGCAGGAAGACACGAATCTGTACCCGGGCCAGGACACGACGGGCTTGCTGCCCAGCGATACCTTCCGCCGCGAACCGCTGTACCTGCCGGGCCGCGAACCGGATGCGCAGGACGTGCAGCAGCGCCTGCCGCGCTACTGGGCGCCGTACCACCGGCAATTGCGCGCGGAGCTGGACCGCCTGCTGCGCGTGCATGGCGCCGTGGTGCTGTGGGACGCGCACTCCATCGCCTCGCACGTGCCGCGCTTCTTTGACGGCAAGCTGCCCGACCTGAACTTCGGCACGGCCGATGGCGCCAGCTGCGATGCCGGCCTGACCTCCGCCGTGGTGGACATCGCGCGCGCGCAGGCGCAGTACACGGTGGCCTTGAACGGCCGCTTCAAGGGCGGGCATATCACGCGCCATTACGGCCAGCCGCAAAGCCGCGTGCATGCGATCCAGCTGGAGATGTGCCAGTGCGTGTACATGGATGAAGCGGCGCCTTTCGGCTACCGGCCCGACCTGGCGGCGCAAGTGCAGCCGCTGCTGCGCCAGATGATGGAAGCGGCCGTGGCGTGGGTGCGGCGTTGAGTTCCCGTCTTTTCGCGCGCCACGCGCTGCTGCCGCAGGGCTGGCGCCGCGACGTGCTGCTGGAATGGGACGCTGCCGGCGACTTGACGGCCGTGGCGGAGAGCGCCGCGCCGCCTGCCGGCGTCGAGGTGGCGCACTATATTTTGCCCGGCATGGTCAACCTGCATTCGCATGCGTTCCAGCGGGCGCTGGGGGGCATGACGGAGATGGCCGGCGCCGGGCCGGACAGTTTCTGGACCTGGCGCGACCTGATGTACCGTTTCGCGCGCCACATCACGCCGGAGCAGCTGGAAAGCATCGCCGCGCAGCTGTTTGCCGAATGCCTGCGCCATGGCTACACAGCCGTGTGCGAATTCCACTACCTGCAGCGCGATGCGGCCGGCGCGCTGTATGCGCGACCCGCCGAGACGGCGGAACGGGTGCTGGCCGCGGCACGCGTCAGCGGCATCGGCATGACCATGCTGCCCGTGCTGTACAGCCATGCGGGCTTTGGCGAACAGCCCTTGCAAGCGGAGCAGGCGCGCTTCCGCACGAATGCGGATGACGTTCTGCGCATCATCGAGGCGCTGGCGCCGCTGCGCGGCGGGCAGGTGGAGGTAGGCTTTGCCCCGCATTCGCTGCGCGCCGCCAGCGTGGCGCAGATCCGTGAAGTGGCCGATGCGCTGCCTGCGGAGCGTCCCATCCACATCCATATCGCCGAGCAGCAGGGCGAGGTGCGCCAGTGCCTCGATGCCAGCGGCCGGCGTCCGGTGCAGTATCTGTACGAGCAGCTTGATGTCGACGCGCGCTGGTGCCTGGTGCACGCCACGCATGTGCAGCCCGACGAGGTGGCGCGGATGGCGTCCAGCGGCGCCGTGGCGGGCCTGTGCCCGACGACGGAAGCGAACCTGGGCGACGGCCTGTTTCCGCTGGCCGAATTCATTGCTGCCGGCGGGCGTTTCGGCATCGGCAGCGACAGCCACGTGTCGCAGTCGCCCGTGGAGGAATTGCGCTGGCTCGAATATGGCCAGCGCCTGCAGCGCCAGCAGCGCAATGTGGCCGCCACGCCGGATCAGCGCCGCGTGGGCGACTTCCTGTGGCAAGCCGCCTTGCAAGGCGGCGCGCAGGCGGCCGGGCGCAAGCTGGGCGTGCTGGCGCCGGGCTGCCGCGCCGACCTGCTGGTGCTGGACGACGCCCACGTGAACCTGTGCGGCGTGGCCATCGAGAATGTGCTGGGCAGCGTGCTGTTCTGCGGCAACGACAACCTGGTGCGCGACGTGCTGTGCGGCGGACAATGGCAGGTGCGCGGCGGGCGCCACGTGGCGCAGGACGCCATCGCCATCGCCTACCAGCGCACCCTGGCGCAACTGCGGGCGCTCTGATGGCGACCTTCCTTGCCCACGAATGCCTGCGCGCCACGCCGTGGAAAAATGGCGGCGGCAGCACGACGGAAATCGCCGTCGCGCCGCCCGATGCGGGCTTTGATGATTTCGACTGGCGGGTCAGCCTGGCGACCATCACGGCCGACGGGCCGTTTTCCAGTTTTCCCGGCATCGACCGCAGCCTGATGCTGGTCGAGGGCGACAGCGTGCAGCTGACGCTGGACGGCGCGCGCAAGGTGCATTTGAACGCGGCGCAGCCGATGCTGTGGTTCCCCGGCGAAGCGGCCGTGCATGCGCAAGTCAGGGGCGTCACGACGGACTTCAACGTGATGACGCGGCGCGACCGCTGCCGCCACCAGCTGGAAAAAATCACGGCGCCTGGCCGCCTGGTGCGGCGCAGCCAGACGACCCTGCTGTTCATCGCCGGCGACGGCGCCGTGCTGGCGCGCGGCGGCGGACAGCAGTTCGCGCTGGCCCGCCATGACGCGCTGCTGCTCGACGCTGATGATGCGCCGGAGTGGCAGCTGGAAGCCTTGCAGCGCTCGGCCGTGCTGCGCGTCGACCTGTTCATCTGAGAAGGACATACCATGCAAGACTGGGATTTGGTCATCCACAACGTCCACCTGGCCACCATGGAGCAAGGCTACGGCGAACTGCTGGACGCGGCCATCGCCGTCAAGGACGGCCGCATCGCCTGGTTCGGCCCCGGCGACGAGCTGCCGGCCAGTGGCGCGCCGCTGATCGACGGCCAGGGCTGCTGGCTGACGCCGGGTCTGATCGACTGCCACACCCATATCGTCCACGCGGGAAACCGCAGCGATGAATTCGAGGCGCGCCTGAATGGCGCCAGCTATGAAGACATCAGCCGCGCCGGCGGCGGCATCATGTCCACCGTGCGCGCCACGCGCGCCGCCAGCGACGACGAATTGCTGCGCCAAAGCCTGCCCCGCGTGCTGGCGCTGCTGGCCGAAGGCGTGACGACCCTCGAGATCAAGTCCGGCTATGGCCTTGACGCGGACAGCGAGGCGAAGATGCTGCGCGTGGCGCGCCGGATAGGGGCGCAGCTGCCCGTCTCCGTGCGCACCACCTTCCTCGGCGCGCACGCGCTGCCGCCCGAATTTGCGGGCCGGGCCGAGGCGTATATCGACCTGCTGTGCGCGCAGATGCTGCCGGAGCTGGCGGGCGATGGCCTGGTCGACGCCGTCGACGCGTTTTGCGAGCGCATCGGCTTTACGCCGGCGCAAACCGAGCGCGTATTCGCGGCGGCGCAGGCGCTGGGCCTGCCCGTCAAACTGCATGCCGAGCAGCTGTCCGACCAGGGCGGCGCCGCCCTGGTGGCCCGTTACGGGGGCCTGTCGGCCGACCACCTGGAATTCCTGTCGCAAGACGGCATCGCCGCCATGGCGCAGCATGGCACCGTGGCCGTGCTGCTGCCCGGCGCGTATTACTTTTTGCGCGAGACGCAGCCGCCGCCCGTGGCGGCCTTGCGCGCGGCGGGCGTGCCGATGGCCGTGTCCACCGACTGCAACCCGGGCACCTCGCCCATGACGTCCTTGCTGCTGGCGATGAACATGGCCTGCACCCTGTGGCGCCTGACGCCGCAGGAAGCGCTGGCCGGCTGCACCATCCACGCGGCGCGCGCGCTGGGCTTGCAGCAGGAAACGGGCAGCCTGGCGGTGGGCAAGCGCGCCGATTTTGCCCTGTGGCGCATCGCGCGTCCTGCCGACCTGTCGTATGCGCTGGGCCTGAACCCGTGCGCCGGCGTGGTGCATGGCGGTGTCTGGCGCGCGCCGGTGGTAAGCTTGACGGATTGATCATTCGTCCGGAGCGCCGCGTGCGTGTAGTCTACCTGCTGTTGTTGCTTGTCTTCGCCACCGCGCCCGCGCATGCCCTCGATGGCGGCACCCTGAAGGTGGGCTCGAAGCGTTTTACGGAATCCTACATTCTCGGCGAAATCGTCAAGCAGAGCGCGGCGCCGCACGCCAGGGCGGAGCACCGCCAGGGCCTGGGCAACACGGCCATCGTGCTGGCCGCGCTGCAGGCGGGCAGCATCGACGTGTATGCCGAATACGCGGGCACCATCGCCAGCGAAATCCTCAAGCACGACAAGCCCATGTCGCTCGATGCCATGCGCCGCGAGCTGGCGCCGCTGGGCCTGGGCGTGGCCGTGCCCCTGGGGTTCAACAATACCTATGCGCTGGCCATGCGCGGCGATGAAAAAAGCATCGCCAATCTGGCGCAGCTGGCGCAGCATCCGTCGTTGAAGTTCGGCCTGTCGCATGAATTCATCGGCCGCGTCGATGGCTGGCCCGGCCTGGCCGCCCGCTACGGCTTGCCGCAGCGTCCGCGCGGCCTCGATCACGGTATCGCCTATGAAGCGCTGGCGCAGCGCCAGGTGGATGTCATCGACATTTATTCGACGGATGCGAAGATCCGCCAATATGGCTTGCGCGTGCTGGCTGACACGCAGCAGTATTTTCCCCGCTACGACGCCATGCTGCTGTACCGGCTCGATTTGCCGCCGCGCTTTCCCGCCGCATGGCAGGCACTGCAAGGACTGCAGGGACGCATCAGCGAGAGCGACATGATCGCCATGAACGCGGCCGTGGAAATCGACGGCAAGCGTTTTGCGGACGTGGCGCGCCAGTGGCTGGCTTCCGGAGCGCCGGCGAACAAAGGGGCCGCCGCGCGCAGCAATCTGCTGGAGAAAATCATCGGCGACGATCTGTGGACCCTGACGCGCCAGCATCTGACCCTGGTGCTGCTGTCGGTGGCTTTGGCCTGTGTGATCGGCATTCCGCTGGGCGTGCTGGCGGCGTTTTCCGCGCCGCTGCGGCAAACCGTGCTGGCGTTCGTCGGCGTGCTGCAGACGGTGCCGTCGCTGGCCTTGCTGGCCATATTGATTCCCCTGCTGGGCATGATCGGCACCGTGCCGGCGCTGGTGGCGCTATTCGTGTACGCCTTGCTGCCCATCGTGCGCAATACGTGCACGGGGCTCTTGCAGGTGCCGCAGGGCTTGCGCATGGCGGCGCTGGCGCTGGGCTTGAGCAAGCGTGACCGCCTGCTGCACGTGGATTTGCCGCTGGCCTTGCCGGTCATGCTGGCAGGCATCAAAACGGCGGCCGTGATGAGCGTGGGCACGGCCACCATCGCCGCCTTCATCGGCGCGGGCGGTTATGGCGAACGCATCACCATAGGGCTGGCGCTGAATGACAACGACATGCTGCTGGCCGGCGCCATTCCCGCAGCCGTGCTGGCCCTGCTGACGCAAGGCTTGTTCGAAGTGGTGGAGCGCTGGGCCGTGGCCGGCCGGCAGCGCTGACGGCATCACGGCTACAGCGAATGCAGTTTCGAGCGCACCGAGACGACGGCCTGGTGCAGGATGCGTTCGGCCTGGAA
The DNA here is from genome assembly GCF_978021625.1 of Janthinobacterium foliorum. Classification (NCBI taxonomy): domain Bacteria; kingdom Pseudomonadati; phylum Pseudomonadota; class Betaproteobacteria; order Burkholderiales; family Oxalobacteraceae; genus Janthinobacterium; species Janthinobacterium foliorum. The sequence goes on from NZ_CDXDQE010000003.1 coordinate 363,360, forward strand.
GTCGTTCTCGCGCTGTTCCGCGATGGCTTGCAAGTCGCGCGTATAGCGTTCCAGACGGGAACGCAGGTAGGCGCGGTACAGTTTCATGACGAGCGGTTTGGCAGAGACATTCATGATGAGGCTCCAGTGCGTAGCGATTCGTTCATTTTGTGTGAGCGGAATGCAGCCATTTTGCGTCGCATCAAACACCATCGGGCCGCCAAACAGGCGCGTTTGATTTTCCGCAATGCCCCACTAGCCGAAGATGCCACACTGAATCTTTCCTGCTGGCTAAGTCATGAATCAGCCGCAGTTCCGGATACCCTGAAGTCTGAAGTAAAAAAACTCAAGGAGCGTCGCATGGTCATTTTTGCCGTGGTTGCTGGCTGCATCGCCTGCCTGACAGTGTACCAAATCCATAGAAAATCGCAGGGCGGCAGCGGGGTTGCGCCACAACATATCGGTCTGCATGGCACATTGATTGAACCAAGGAAATAAACTGTGGCAAATGATGCACATGGCATCACAAGTTTAAGGGAAATGTAAGGCCCGGTAAGCAAATGTAAAGGTCAGCGCGGTGACCAGTCGTAGCGTTTATATTGATAACCGTTGATTGCATTCTCCCCCTCCCACTTGACAATGGGTTCTTCCCCCCGGTGCCGCTAGCCCGTGGGGATTTTTTTTGGGCAAGCGGTTTATGCCGCTGTTGGCGTTCCTGCCGACAATTGCGTCAAGGCCGCGCCGGCGACCCGGCAGATGCGCCAGTCCGGCATCACGTCCGCGCCCATGCCCTTGTAGAAATTGATCGCGTTCTCATTCCAGTCGAGCACCGACCACTCGAAGCGGCCGCAATCGCGGGCGATGGCCAGTTGCGCCAGCGCCACCAGCATTTGCTTGCCATATCCCTTGCCGCGCGCCGACTGTTTCACATACAGGTCTTCCAGGTACAGGCCCTTGCGGCACAGGAAGGTGGAGAAATTGTGGAAGAACAGGGCGAAGGTCACGACCACGCCATCTTCCTCGCCCACCAGCGCTTCGCATGCGGGCTGTTTGCCGAACAGGCTGTCGTGCAGCATGGGCTGCGTGGCGCTCATCATGTGTTCGAGTTTTTCAAAGACGGCCAGTTCGTGGATCATGCCAAAGATGGCGGCCACGTCGGAGGCGGTGGCGGGGCGGATGGCGAGGGAGGAAGAAATGCTCATGTTGCCTTTGTTGGTTGATTACTGGAAAGGGAAGCGATGGGGCCGGTCTTGCGCGCGCCCGACGTCAGGGCCCAGGCCACGCTGGACAGGCACAGTGCCATGCCCAGCCATTCGATGGGGGCAGGGCGGTAATGCTCGAACTGCACCGACAGAAGCACGGAAATGACGGGCGTGACGACGCCGATATACACGGTCTTTTGCGTGCCGATGCGCGCGATTAAGGTGAAATACGCACTGAAGGCGATCACGGATCCGAAGATGGCCAGGTACAGCAAGCCCATCCAGTAACTGGGGCGCGTGGGCAGCGGCCAGGACTGGCCCGTGGCGATGGCCCACGCGGCCACCATCAAGGTGCCCCACAGCATGGTCCAGGCCATGGTGAGCATCACGTTGCCGGAATGCTGGCGTACTTTCATGACGAGGGCGTTGCCCGCCGTGCTCGAGACGGTGGCCACCAGGGCCAGGATGAATCCCAGCAGGAAATGGCCATTGCCGCCGCCCAGAATGTCTTGCAGCGCCGCGCCGATGGACTGGTAAAACAGCAGCACGATGCCGCAGATGGCCACGAAAGCCGCGCAGCACGTGCTCCAGGTGATGGGCGTGCCAAAGGCGATGCGGTTGAGCAATGGCGTCCAGAACACCATCAGCGCGAACAGCACGCTGACGAGGGCCGAGACCAGGTATTGCTCGGAACTGTAAGTACACACATAGCTGAGGGCAAACGAGGCCAGGCCTTGCAGCAGCATCCATTTTTGCGCGCGCCAGGGCAGGCGCAGGGTATCGCCGCGCAGCGCGCACCAGGCAAACAGGGTGGCGGATGCGAGGCCGAAACGGTAGACCACGGAAACGGCGGGGGCGACATCGCCCAGCTGCAAGGTGATGGCCCAGAAGGTGGAGCCCCAGATCAGGCAGGCAATGATGAACAGGAGGGGAGAGGACATCGCGCAAGTATACGGGGATCGCGTGTCCCGGTCGAGCTTGCAAGTTGAATAGAGGAAAAAGCCACGCGTGATGCTCTCAGGCATTGAGGCAACGCAGTGCTTGCAGAAAACGTTGAATTTATGAAAATATTTACTTTATGATCAAGTCACTGTTTTCCGAATTGCAGCATGAGTGACATTGTCGAAGGAGAGTGCCATGCCAGCCTCACTGCGGATCAAAGTATGGAGCGTGATCGCGTATGTCATCGTCACCGCAGTGATTGCCATCTGGCTGCATCCTTCTGTCGTGCTTGCTGCCGGCGCATTCGGCTGAGCCCATGCGCCGGCAAGCCGATCAGTGCGTGACGCGGGTCTTGCGGCCATCCGACAGCAAGCGCACGCGCTCGCCCGGACGGAACAGCTCATCGGCATCCTGCACGATGGCGCGCATGTCGCCATTGTCCAGGCGCACGGTGATCTCCAGGCCGGGTTTGTTGGAGGCGTTCGCTTCGATGCTCTTACCCGCCATGCCGCCGGCGACCGCGCCCAGGATGCTGGCCGCGATGGCGCCCTTGCCGCCACCGACTGTCGAGCCGGCCACGCCGCCCAGCGCTGCGCCAGCCAGCACGCCCGTGCCTGTTTCACCCTTGTCGATGGTTACTTGGCGCACGGATTCAACCGTCCCCATGCGTACCGATTGTTCATTTTGCGCCTGGCGCGCATTGTAGACGTTCGCCGAGTTCGGTTGTACGGCGCAACCTGCCAGAGTGGCCAGCAATGCCACTGCAATAATTGGTGCTTTCATATGGAACTCCCTTGGACAAAAGTTGGTGTACCGGTTACGTCGACCGGCCATGAAAAAACTTGTTACTTATCATAAGGACACTTGCTGAAGATAACTAGTTTCGAATAGTAAAAATCTGTTACGGGCCTGCGTGACCGCCTCTGTCAATAGGCCACGCGCAAGCGGCGGTACAGGAAGCCCAGCACGAACAGCGGCCCCACCAGCAGAAAACGCAGATCGTCGAGAAACGAAGGTTTCTTGCCTTCGATCTGATGACCGATGAACTGGCCTATCCACGCCAGCACGAAGACGGCCAGCGAGACGGGCAGGATGGTCAGCGGCGGCATGGCCAGCAGCAGGCCCAGCATGACCGCCAGCATCACCAGCATGCCCGCCGCAAACGGCGGCGACAGCCTGTAATAGTAGTATAGGGCAACAATACTGCCGAGCAGCGCCACGCTGGCATGCAGGCTCCACAGCAACCCCAGCAGGCTGAAAACGATCAACGGCACGCACACGATGTGCACCCATTCGTTGACGTGGTTGCGGTGGCTTTCGCCATACCGGGCCAGCAGGCTGTCGATGGTGCGCATGGGGTGGTCTCTGGTTCGAATGGTTATCCGGCAATTCTACACCGGCAGCTTGCCGCTGGTTGGCCGCCGTGGCACAGGTAAAATGGCCTGTTTCTACACCGCAGGACATCCGCCTTGAGTTCTTCCCTTTCCGCGCCAGCGCCGCTGGCCGATACGCGCAAGCGCTGCTTCGATCCCGTCGTCGATGGGCAGACGCGCCTGCTGATACTGGGCAGCCTGCCCGGCGAGAAGTCGCTGGCGCACAGCCAGTACTACGCGCATCCGCAAAACAAGTTCTGGCGGTTGCTGGGCGACGTGCTGGGCGCGGACTTGCAGGGGTTGCCCTACGAAGCGCGCCTGGCCAGCGTACTGGCGCACGGCGTGGGCCTGTGGGACGTGGTGGCGCAGGCGCACCGTAGCGGTAGCCTGGACAGCAATATCCGCAACCGCGACGACAACGATCTGCCTGGCTTGCTGGCGCGCTTTCCTGCCATCCGCGCCATCGCCTTCAATGGCGGCACGGCCGCCAAAGTGGGCATCAAGGTGCTGGGCGAGCAGGCAGCGCGCTATCGGATCATGGAACTGCCGTCGAGCAGCCCGGCGCATACCAAACCCTATCTGGAAAAGCTGGAACAGTGGCGCGTCCTGCGCCACGCGCTCGCCTGACATCGCCCGCCATCGCCGCCAGCCGGCAGCCTGGCGCCAGCCCCCGGCGCTGACCGCCTCCCCTCGTGCCGGCGCCGGCCGCCGCGCCGCGCGATTCGGCGCCGCCTGTTGTTTCCACGCCCATCGATGGCCCCCGCTTGATTTTTGCGCTTGCCTTTACTGATATATTACATTTAATATTCTGATATATCAGAGTGCGCCAGTTTGGTGCCACCACAAAAACATAGCGCGATGCCTGTCGCGCGCAGCAAGGAGATGGCTACGATGACCGAGTTCATGAATCAGGATTTTCTTCTCACCACCGAGACGGCCCGCAAGCTGTACCACGAAGTGGCGGCCGACCTGCCGATCATCGATTACCATTCGCACCTGCAGCAGCGCGAGATCGCCAGCCGCAAGACCTTCCGCAACATCGCCGAACTGTGGCTGGCCGGCGACCACTACAAATGGCGCTTGATGCGCACGGCCGGCGTGGCCGAGGAATTCATCACGGGCGAACGCTCGGACCAGGAAAAATTCCGCGCCTTCTGCAAGGTGCTGCCGCTGGCCATCGGCAATCCGATCCATCACTGGAGCCACCTGGAGCTGCGCCGCATCTTCAATATCGATTTGCTCATCAACGAAGCGAATGCGGACGCCATCTGGGAACAGGCCAACGCCATGCTGGCCACCATGGATACCTGGTCGCTGCTGGAACAGGCGGGCGTGGAAATCGCCTGCACCACCGACGATCCGGCCGACGACCTGCTGCAGCACGCGGAAATCGCCGCCTCCGGCCTGAAGACGCGCGTGCTGCCCGCCTACCGTCCGGACAAGGCCATGCGCATCAACCAGCCGCGCTTCCCCGAGTACCTGCAGCGACTGAGCGCGGTGGCCGATGTTCCTGTCACCTCGTTTGCCTCGCTGATCGCCGCGCTGGCCGTGCGCGTGGAATTCTTCCATTCGCGCGGTGCGCGCATCTCCGATCACGCCGTCGATGTGACTCTGCCCGTGCAGGCGGCCAGCGCCGAGGAACTCGAAGCGCTGTTCGCCAAGCGCCTGCAAGGCACGCTGCTGACCGACGTGGAAAACGGCTTGTACCTGCGCGGCCTGCTCGAAGCGATCGGCCGCGTGTATGCGAACTATGGCTGGACCATGTGCCTGCACATCGGCGCGCAGCGCAACAACAACGACCGCATGCGCGGCTTGCTGGGTCCTGACACGGGCTACGACTCGATCTCCGACATGAGCTGCAGCGCCGGCCTGGCTTCCCTGCTCAACGCGCTGGACCTGGACGACCGCCTGCCGAAGACCATGCTGTTCTGCCTGAACCCGAACATGAATGAAGTGCTATCGACCATGGTCGGCAACTTCCAGGACGGCACGGTGGCGGGCAAGCTGCAATTCGGCCCGGCCTGGTGGTTCAACGACCACAAGGAAGGCAACCTGCAGCAGCTGGTGGGCTTTGGCAATCACAGCGTGCTGGGCGTGTTCGTCGGCATGGTGACCGATTCGCGCAGCTTCGCCTCCTACCCGCGCCACGACTACTTCCGCCGCCTGGTGTGCCGCCAGATCGGCGAATGGGTGCACGGCGGCGAATACCCGAACGATTTCGAGGCGCTGGCCACCATCGTGCGCGGCATCTGCTACGAAAACGCGCAAAAGTATTTTCAGCTGTAATCCCATAGCCGCCGCCAGGAATTAGTCATGCAAAAAGTGTTGTGTATCCATCCAGACGACGACATGCTGGTCGCCTTGTCCGATCTGGCCGCCGGCGAAGTGGTGAGCTGGGAGGGCGAGTCCATCCTGATCAGCAGTGCCGTGAAGACCAAGCACAAGCTGGCCCGTCGCGCCTTCGCCGCCGGCGACATCCTGCGCCTGTACGGCGTCCCCGTCGGCAAGGCCACGGTGGCGATCCGCCGCGGCGAAGCCGTCACCACGGAAAACCTGCAGCATTACGCGGCCGAAGTGGAGCTCGAGCCGCAAGCGCCGTACAGCTGGACGCCGCCCGACGTGGCGCGTCTCGATGGCGCCACCTTCCCCGGCGTGGTGCGCGCCGACGGCAGGGTCGGCACGGCCAATTACTGGCTGATCTTCCCCCTCGTCTTCTGCGAAAACCGCAACGTCGAGCACTTGCGCAATGCGCTCGAAGCGCCGCTCGGCTACACGCGCAACGACCTGGCGTCGTTCACCCTGTCCTTGCTGGGCGAGGACATGGAAGCGCCGAAGCCCGTCGTGCGACCGTTCCCGAACCTCGATGGCGTGCGCATCATCACGCACAACGGCGGCTGCGGCGGCACGCGCGCCGATGCGCGCTCGCTGTGCAAGATTCTCTCCGCCTACGCCGACCACCCGAACGTGGCCGGCATCACCGTCTTCAGCCTTGGCTGCCAGAACGCGCAGATTTCCATGTTCCAGGACGCGCTGGCGAAACAGAACCCGCACTTCGACAAGCCTTGCCTGATCTACGAACAGCAGAAATGGGATAGCGAGGAGGCCATGATGAAAGCCGTGCTGACGGACACCCTGGCGCAGCTGAAGGAAGCGAACAAGGTGCGGCGCCAGCCGGTGCCGCTGTCGCACCTGAAAATTGGCGTCAAGTGCGGTGGCTCGGACGGCTTTTCCGGCATCTCCGCCAACCCGGCCATGGGCCTGGTGTCGGACATGGTGGTGGCCGTGGGCGGCTCCTCCATCCTGGCCGAATTCCCGGAACTGTGCGGCGTCGAGGCGAACCTGATCGAGCGCTGTGAAAGCGACGACGACAAGCGCCGCTTCCTGGGCCTGATGCGCGATTTCGAGGCGCGCGCCGAAGCCGTGGGCACGCATTTCGCCGACAATCCCAGCCCCGGCAATATCCGCGACGGCCTGATCACGGACGCCATGAAATCGGCCGGCGCGGCGAAGAAGGGCGGCACTTCGCCCATCGTTTCCGTGCTCGATTATGGCGAGCAAAGCCCGAAGCCGGGCCTGTCGCTGCTGTGCACGCCGGGCGGCGACGTCGAATCCGTGACGGGCATCGTGGCCTCGGGCGCCAACGTGGTGCTGTTTTCCACGGGCCTGGGCACGCCGACGGGCAACCCGATCGTGCCGGTGCTGAAAATTTCCAGCAACACGCGGGTGGCGAAAAAACTTTCGGATCTGATCGACTATGACTGCGGCCCCGTGATCGACGGCACGCCCTTGCCGGACGTGGCCAACGGCCTGTTCGACATGGTGGTGGCCACGGCCGGCGGCCAGTACACGGCCAAGGCTGACCGCCTGCAGCAGTACGACTTCATCTTCTGGAAACGCGACATTTCACTGTGAACGAGATTCCCATGCAAGCATTGCGCCGCAGTACACCGTTCGACCTGCCGATCAAGATCCTGCAATTCGGCCAGGGCAATTTCATGCGCGGTTTTTTTGACTGGCAGATCGACCTGCTCAACGAGCGCAGCGGCCTGAATGCGGGCGTGGTGGTGGTGCGTCCGCGCGGCGGCGGCGCCTCGCCCCTGCTCGACGTGCAGGACGGCTTGTTTACCACCGTCGTGCGCGGTCTCGATGAAGCGGGCCAGCCCGTCAGCACCTGCCGCACCATCTCCTGCGTGCAGCGCGAAATCAACCCAACCAGCATGTACGGCGACTACCTGGCGCTGGCCAGCCTGCCGGAGCTGCGCTTCATCGTGTCGAACACCACCGAGGCGGGCATCGCCACCAACGACAGCGATGCCTTCGACGACGCGCCGCCATCGAGTTTTCCCGCCAAGCTGGCGCGCCTGCTGTTCGACCGCTATGCGTATTTTGAAGGCGACCGTAGCAAAGGCGTGGTGCTGCTGCCGTGCGAACTGATCGAACAGAACGGCCCGGCGCTGAAGGCGGCCGTGCTGCATTTCGCCCGCCTGTGGCAGCTCGACGCGGGCTTTGCCGACTGGCTCGACAACGCCTGCGTCTTTTGCTCGACCCTGGTCGACCGCATCGTCACCGGCTATCCGCAAGACGCCGCCGCCATCGAGGCGGAACTCGGTTATCGCGACCAGTTCATGGTGGCCGCCGAATACTACTACCTGTTCGTCATCGAAGGCCCCGCATCATTGGCCGATGAACTGAAGCTGGCGGGCGCGAACCTGAACATCCTGCTGGTCGACGACATCACGCCCTACAAGAAGCGCAAGGTGGGCATCCTTAACGGCGGCCATACGGCGCTGGTGCCCGTGGCCCTGCTGGCCGGGCTCGAGACGGTGGGCGATGCCGTCAACGACGCGCAAGTGGGCGGCTATCTGGCCGACACCTTGGCGCAGGAAATCATCCCCGCGCTGCCCCTGCCGCAAGACGCATTGCAGCAGTTCGCGCGCGACGTGCTGCTGCGCTTCCGCAATCCCTACATCCAGCACCGCCTGGCGTCCATCGCCCTGAACAGCTGGAGCAAGTTCGCCGCGCGCATCGCGCCGCAGCTGCTGCGCTACGTGGAATTGCACGGCCGCCTGCCGCAACGCCTGGTGCTGGCGCTGGCGGCCACCATGCGGCTGTACCGCGGCGACGTCATCGCCCTGGCCGACGACGCCGCCAGCCTGGCGTGGTTCAGCCAGGCTTGGGCCGATGTCGACGCGGGCCGCCAGACCTTGCTGCAGCTGGCGCAGGGCTGGCTGGCGCAGGAAAAAATGTGGGGCCGCGACTTGAACGCGGTGCCAGGCCTGGCGCAAGCCGTGGCCGCGGCCTTGCAGGACATCGCCTCGCAGGGCATGCGCGGCGCCTTGCAGGCCCTGTAGGGCAGCCGGACCGCAACAGAACTATCGCAACACCGCAGCACCCATAAGAACCGAGGCCGAAGGCACTTCCCCAGGAAGGCTGAACGGCCCAAAAAGTGGCGGCGCAGCTGCGCCGCCTTGGATGGATAGAGGGAGACAACATGACTAAAATACGCGGCATGCGCTGGTGGATGGTCGGCCTGGTAACGGCTGGACTGATCGTGAATTACCTGGCGCGCAATACCTTGTCGGTGGCGGCGCCCACGATGATGAGCGAACTCAATATCACCACGCAGGAGTATTCGTACATCGTGGTGGCGTGGCAGGTGTGCTACGCGCTGATGCAGCCCATCGCCGGCTACGTCATCGATGCCATCGGCACCAAGATCGGTTTTGCCGTCTTTGCGCTGGCCTGGTCCGTGGCGTGTGCCTGCGCGGCCATGGCGACGGGATGGCAAAGCATGGCGCTGTTCCGCGGCATGCTGGGCCTGACCGAGGCGGCCGGCATTCCCGCCGGCGTGAAAGCGACGACCGAGTGGTTCCCCGCCAAGGAGCGTTCCATCGCCATCGGCTGGTTCAACATCGGTTCTTCGATCGGCGCCCTGTGCGCGCCGCCGCTGGTGGTGTGGACCATCCTGCACGGCAGCTGGCAAATGTCCTTCGTCATCGTCGGCGCCATCGGCATCGTCTGGACGGGCCTGTGGCTGGCCTTCTACAAGCATCCGCGCGACCAGAAACTGCTGTCGGACAAGGAGCGCGATTTTATCCTGGAAGGCCAGGAAGCGACCCACCACAGCGACAAGGCGCCCAAGGCGCGCTGGCACCAGATCGTCCGCAGCCGCAATTTCTGGGCCATCGCCATTCCGCGCTTCCTGTCCGAACCGGCCTGGCAAACCTTCAATGCCTGGATTCCCCTGTACATGGCCACCGAGCGGCACATGAACATCAAGGAAATCGCCATGTTCGCCTGGCTGCCATTCCTGGCCGCCGACATCGGCTGCGTGCTGGGCGGCTACCTGAGCCCGTGGTTCCACAAGTACTGGAAAGTGTCGCTGTTCACCTCGCGCAAGCTGGTGGTCGTCGTCGGTGCCGTGTGCATGATCGGCCCGGCCTGCATCGGCCTGGTGGCCAGCCCGTACGCGGCCATCGCCCTGCTGTGCGTGGGCGGCTTTGCCCACCAGACGCTGTCCGGCGCGCTGTATTCGATCACCTCCGATGTCTTCGGCAAGAATGAAGTGGCCACGGCCACGGGCCTGGCCGGCATGTCCGGCTACCTGGGCGCGACGATCTTCACCCTGGTCTTCGGCGTGCTGGTGACGCTCGTCGGCTACAGCCCGCTGTTCATGCTGCTGGCCGTGTTCGACCTGGTGGCCGCCGCCGTCGTCTGCCTGCTGATCCGCGAAAAGATGGCGCCAGGCGTGCCGCTGGCCAAGCCTGCCTTCAGTACCTGACGACCGCATCCCCCCATTTTTCCCGCCGTTTCCCTGCACCGCATGGTGCGGCGGGGAGCTATTTTTTTGATGTTTATACATATGCGCCAATGAAGGCGCGAGAAGAGGAGAAGCACATGACACCACAGAACAACCGTTGCACCCGCCGCGTCCTGGCGGCGGCGATTCTGGCCGCCCTGTCCGGCGGCGCGCTGGCCGAAGGCATCCTGGAAAACCGCCACGTCGAAACCCGCATCTACGGCTTCCTGAACGGCGAGATCGAATCGGTGAAAGCCGTCGGCGGCGCCACGCCATACGCCAGCCGTGGCCGTATTTCGGACGGTAATTCGCGCATCGGCTTTGCCGGCTCGATCGGCCTGCGCGACGATATCCGCGGCATCTGGCAAATCGAGGGCAGCCTGAACAACTTCGACGAAGGCGGCGTGAATGGCCAGGGCAAATCGGCCACCATCGAGTCGCGCAACACCTTTGTCGGCGTCGAGAGCAAGCGCTTCGGCCGCTTCGTCGTCGGCAATAACGATTCCGTCTACCGCAGCCTGGTGGGCTCGGGCGGCGCGCTGGGCGGCAACCTGGGCCTGACGGTGCAGGGCGTCGACGTGTGGAACAACACCTCGGCCCAGTTGAGCGGCAATGCCGACAGCCTGTTTGGCCGCGGCGAAGCGCGCTACAAGAACTCGGCGCACTACCTGTCGCCGGAATGGCGCGGCTTCCAGGCCGGCGCCTCGTACGGCTTTGACGAACAGCGCACCACGGGCGATGACCGCGCGCGCTACTCGCTGGCGGCCAAGTACAGCATCGGCGCGTTTTCCATCGGCGCCGGCTACGACCGCCAGCAGAACACGGGCGTCGACGTGGAGAACCTGTCGAAGGGCTTCGGCATGCGCAATGCCTCCGTCAGCGGCGTGAACACCTCCTTCTACAAGCTGCTGGCCACCTACAAGTTCCCTACCAAGACCTCGGTTGGCCTGGGCTTCGAGTCGGGCAGCTATGGCTACGCGGTGCAGTCGCTGCCGACGCCGGGCAACATCTACACCTCGCTGACCACGGGCAGCATGAAGCAGCGCTCCGTGATGGCCTCCCTGAGCCAGGAAGTGGGCTACGACGTGACCGTGATGCTGGCCGCCGGCAAGCTGGGCAAGCTCGATAACACCACCTTCGCCAAGCCGGACGACTTCGGCGCGACGCAGATTTCGCTGGGCGCGACCTACAAGATCGACGAGCAGTTCATGCCATACGTGTACTTCACGCGCATCAACAACAAGTCGCAGCAGAACGTCAACCTGGGCCAGTCGCCGCTGCACAGCAATAACTCGGGCCAGGACGATGCCTTCCTCGCGCCAGGCAATTCGCCGCGCGCGTTCGGTTTCGGTTTCATCGCCCGTTTCTGAAGTAGTCCGGCGCGAGCCGGGACACCGCCGGCCAGCGGTTCCAGCGGAACCGCATGACCGGCTTATTTATACAGCGTTGCCACCTCAGAGCGGCGCTTATATCAGGAGATGCATTCATGAAGTCAGGTAGCAAAAAACTCAATTCAGGCTGGACGCAAGCATGCGTCGCATTGCCTTTGGCCGCCATGCTGGCCGCTTGCGGCGGCGGTGGCAGCACCGACGGCGCCACGTCCACCACGTACAACCCGGGCAGCGTCTACCAGGTAGGCACGACCTCGTTCGATCCGGATCTGCCGGCAGAACCGACCCTGCCGACGGACACGCAGGTATGCGCCACCCTGGAAGCGTCGACCAATCTGGTGCGCCGTCCTGACGGTTCGCTGCCGCCGGAAGCCGACCCGTCGAAGCCGGGCGTGGGCGCCGTCGTCACCACCGCCACCGCCAATCCTGACCAGGCCCGCATCCAGGCCGCGCTGGACGCCTGCGGCGCCGCCGTCGATGCGGAAGTGGGCGCGAAGATCGCCGCCGCCGACGCCGCCGCCACGGCCGCGCAAAAGACCGCCAACGTGAAGAACGTGAATATCGCCGGCGTCACGGGCGAAGAACTGGCCAAGCCGGAATACCGCGGCAGCAAGTTCGCCGTGCGCCTGGTGGTCAACAGCTCCGGCGTGGGCGATGGCTTCATCAGCGGCCCATTGACCCTGCCGTCGGGCGTGACCCTGTGGATCGACAAGGGCGTGACACTGTATGCCTCGCGCGACGTCACCACGTATTCGCCGAATCCGGCCGGTCCGTACTGCGGCAACACGGCCGTCAGCTCCAGCAAGGCTGGCAGCTCGGGCAACTGCTCGGCGCTGATCAACGGCAGCAACCTGGTCAACTCGGCCGTCATGGGCGATGGCTCCATCGACAGCCGCGCGTACGCGGAAATCGTCACCACTAACAAGCTGTATCCGCTGATGAAGGTCGACATGACCTGCTCGAACACCTACGCCATGTACGCCACGGGCAAACAGGCGGCCGATGGCGTGTCGTGCGATAACGGCGGCACCATCGTCGACTCGAAATCGTCGGCGCGCAACATGAGCTGGTGGGACCTGGCCTTCCTGGGCAACATGGTGCAGAACGGCGTGACGGGCACGGGCTCGCAGTCGAACTTCCGCATGATGGTCTTCAACTATGCGAAAAACCTGACCCTGTACCGCATCTCGCTCAATAACAGCGCCAACTTCCACGTCGTGCCAAGCGGCGTCGATGGCTTGACGGTGTGGGGCGTGAAGGTGCAGACGCCGACCCTGGCGGCATTCGCCAACCCGGCCGGCAACGGCAACCCGCTGTACAACGGCGAGACCTATAACGCGGACAACGTCAAGAACACGGACGCCTTCGATCCGGGCGCGGCAAGCAAGGCTATTTCCGGCAAGCTGGCCACCGGCAGCAAGACCACTTCGACGGGCGCCATGTCGTTCGACGGCTACCTGAAGAACTTTGTCTTCGCGTATAACTTCGTCAGCACGGGCGACGATGACGTGGCCTTGAAAGGCAGCGCCAATCCATCGCCGGCCGGCTCGGGCCTGTTCGCCATCGACGGCAAGCGCGACGTGCGCTCGGACCGCAAGCACGGCATCGTCATCGCGCATAACCACATCTACTGGGGCCATGGCATCTCGGTCGGCAGCGAAACGAATGCCGGCGTGACCAACGTCGAAGTGTATGACAACTCGTTCACGCATTCGGAAGAAGGCTTGCGCATCAAGTCCGACTACGCGCGCGGCGGCGAAGTGAGCAACGTCCACTACCGCAATATCTGCATCCGCGATGCCTTGAACGCGCTGTTGTTTACCACGTACTACAGCACCAAGGCGCTGCCGACGGCTGGTCCGCAATATCCGAACTTCCACGATATCACCCTCGATAACGTGCGCATCCTCGGCAACACGGCCATCAAGCTGCAGGGCTTCAAGGCGAATACGGGCGGTTTCGACAATCCGCAGTATCCTCTGGTGATGTCCCTGAATAACGTGGTGACGGACTCGCCGAACGGCACGACGATGACGTCGTCGGACGCTAACCTGACGATCAAGGGCACCAACCTGCCGATCTTCGCCAATGCGGCCGAGCGCGTGACGGTCAACGGCACGGCCACGCAAGCGGTCGACGTGGAAAAAGTGGTCGATTGCAGCAAGGCCTTCGTCGACTTCCCGGCCATCGGCCAGTCGAACCTGTTCGGTTCGACCTGGGACAAGAAGTAAGCCCGCGCAGCAGCGCAGGCTCGGGTAGCACAGTAGCAGTGCAGTAGGAGCAAAGCGCGCCGCGCCGGCCATCTTTCGGGATGCCGGCGCGGCGCCGCTCTGCCACGATGAAAAATCGGGAGGAAATCGCAATGCAGGCACCACACACCGTTTTCGTCATCGGCGAATGCATGATCGAATTGCAGCGCGCGGGCGGGGAGAACAAGCAGGCCATGGCCTACCGCTTCGGCGGCGACACCCTGAACGCGGCCGTGTACCTGGCGCGCCAGCTCGACGCGCGCCGCCACGCGGTAGCGTATGTGACGGCGCTGGGAACCGACAGCCTGTCCGACGAGATGTGCGCCAGCTGGCAGGAAGAGGGCATCGATACGCGCTGCGTGCAGCGCCTGGCCGACAAGCTGCCCGGCATGTACCTGATCGAGACGGATGCGCAGGGCGAGCGCCGCTTCCACTACTGGCGCAGCGATGCGGCCGCGCGCCACTGGCTGCGCGGGCCGCAGGCGCCGGCCATCCTGCAGCAGCTGGCAGGCGCGCGCCACGTGTATTTGTCGGGCATCAGCCTGGCGATCCTGGCGCCGGCCGACCGCGAAGTGCTGCTGGCGGCGCTGGCGCAGTGCCAGGCGCAGGGCGGGCAGATCATCTTCGACAATAATTACCGTCCGCGCCTGTGGGAAAGCGCCGATGCGGCCGCCTCGGTCTACCATCGCGTATTGAGCCTGTCGTCGCTGGCGCTGCTGACGCTGGACGATGAAGACGCCTTGTACGGCCCGGCGGATATCGCCCAGGTGCTGGCGCGCACGGGGGCCCTGGGCGTGCCCGAGATCGTCCTCAAGCGCGGCGAGCAGCCGTGCATCGTCAGCCTGCATGGCGTCGTCGAGGAAGTGGCGGCGCAGCCGGTGCGCAACGTCGTCGACACTACCGCGGCCGGCGACTCGTTTGGCGCTGCCTACGTGGCGGCGCGGCTGGCAGGGCAATCGCCGGCCATGGCGGCGGCGGCGGGACACCGCCTGGCCGCATGCGTGATCGGCCAGCGTGGCGCCATTATCGCGCGCACGGAAATGCCTGCCGGATGAGCGCAGACCCTGTATCATCGAAGACACTGTTTTTTCCCGTTTAACCTTGCCGTTCCGCTAAAATAAGTCTATGAATCTGACGTCCTCTCTTCCTCCTGCCGATGGCGAAACCGGTGTCAGCGCCGCGCGCCGCGTGTATGGATTGCTGCGCCAGCGTATCGTCGACATGAGCATGCTGCCGGGGACGCGCATCGTGGAAAAGGAGCTGGCCGATGAACTGGGCACCAGCCGCACGCCCGTGCATGAAGCGGTGCAGCGCCTGGCCGAGGAAGGCCTGATCGAGGTGCTGCCGCGCGTGGGCACCTTTGTCGCGCGCATCCCGCTCGACTCGCTGGAAGAAGCCATGCTGGTGCGCTGCGCCCTGGAGACGGCCATCATCGAAAAGGCCACGGAACGGGCCACGCCGGAAGGCATTGCCAGCCTGCGCGCCATTTTGGCGACGCAGGCCGAGTGCATCGCGCAAAACGACATCCGCGGCTTTCACCGCACCGACGAGAGCTTTCATGCCGCCCTGGCCGAGCTGTCCGGCTATCCCGGCGTGTGGCCCATGATCCTGCAGGCCAAGACCCAGATGGACCGCTACCGCCAGCTGACCTTGCCCCTCGAAGGGCGCATGAGCGACGTCATGGCCGAACACCGCGACGTGGTGGAGGCGGTGGCCTCGGGCGATCCGCAACACGCCGTCACGGCCATGCGCAGCCATCTCGACCACGTGCTGCCGGTGCTGGAAATTACCCGCAAACTGCGGCCTGAATATTTCATGCCGCACCTCGCCGTCAAACCCAAACGCTAGCCTCCCGCGCCTGTCCATCGCCTGTCCGCCAGCCGCTGCCGGCCGCAGGGCAGGGATAGCCACGCCTGTCGTGGCCGATGGCGCGCCGGGATGCAGCCGCATCCAAGGATATCCATGAAAGTTTCTCACCGCCTGATTCTGCTGGTCGGCGCCGCCCTGCTCGGCATGGCCCTGCTGGGCGCCTACAGCCTGCGCAATCTGTACCAGGCCATGCGGCACGACCGCGAAGCGCAGATCGTCAACATGCTCAAGATGGGCGAACACCTGGCCGCCCACTACCATGCCGAGGAACTGGCGGGACGCCTGACGCGCGAACAGGCGCAGGCGGCCGCCAAAGAAGCGCTGACCCAGCTCAATAACGACGGCAAAAGCTATTACTGGGCGCGCCTGCCGAACGGCTTGAACCTGGTGCACCCGAACCCGAAGAATATCGGCGTGATCGCCGAAGGCGAAACGCTGGATGGCCGGCCCGATTCGCAGGCATATGTCGAGGCGCTGGCCAGCAGCGAAGTGGGCCTGGTCACGGTCAAGAGCAAGCGGGAAGGACAGCTGGTGGGCAAGCTGAATGGCATCATTGCGTTCAAGCCCTGGGGCTGGTGGATCGGCACGGGATTTTTCAATGACGACATCGAGAGCGCCTTCTGGCATGCGGCCATGCAGTTCCTGTGGTTTTTCCTCGCCGCCCTGGCCGTGATGTCGGCGCTGGGCTGGCAAGTCATCCGCAGCGTGCTGGGCGCGCTGGGCGGCGAGCCGGCCTACGCGGGCGACGTCACGCGGCGCATCGCCGGGCGCGACCTGTCCGCTGCCGTGCACCTGCGGGCAGGCGACGACGCCAGCCTGCTGCACAGCATCGCGCGCATGCAGCAGGACCTGGCCGGCACCGTGCGCCAGATCCGCGGCAATGCCGCGGCCATCGCCGCGGCATCGCAGGAAATCGCCAGCGGCAACCTGGACCTGTCGGCGCGCACGGAGGCGCAAGCCAGTTCGCTGGAGCAGACGGCAGCGTCGATGGAGGAACTGACGGGCACCGTCAGCCAGAATGCGGGCAATGCGCAGCAAGCCAGCGTGCTGGCGGGCGATGCCGCGCAGCTGGCGCGCCAGGGCGGCGCCGTGGTGGCGCGCATGGTCGACACCATGGGCGCCATCCGCCAATCGTCAGGCAGGATCGCCGACATCACGGGCGTGATCGACGGCATCGCCTTCCAGACGAATATCCTGGCCCTGAATGCGGCCGTGGAGGCGGCGCGCGCGGGCGAGCAGGGACGCGGCTTTGCCGTGGTGGCGGGCGAGGTGCGCAGCCTGGCGCAGCGCGCGGCCGGCGCGGCGAAGGAAATCAAGGACTTGATCGGCGTCTCGGTGACGCAGGTGGAAGCGGGCGGCGAGCTGGCCGGCCAGGCCGGCGACGCCATGCTGCACGTGGTGGACAGCATCGCCAGGGTGACGGCCTTCATGCACGACATCAGCACGGCCACGCACGAGCAGAGTGTCGGCATCGCGCAAGTGAACCAGGCCATCATCAGCATGGACGACGTGACGCAGCAGAACGCGGCCCTGGTGGAGCAGGCCGCCGCCGCCGCGCAAGCCATGCAGGAACAGGCGCATCAGCTGTCGGCGCTGGTCAGCCTGTTCAAGCTGGAGGGGTAGCTCAGACGGCCGGGCTGTACGCCTGCGCTTCCAGCGGCTGTCCCTGGGCGTCGAATTTCAGCGCCACGGACAATTGCGTGACGCCGATGGTGGCCAGCGCGTCGCAGATGTCGTCGACCTCATCCTGCAAGTCGGCCGCCAGGTCCAGCGGCTTGTCGGCGCTGTGCAGCAGGGCGCCGCCAGCCGCATGCACGTTCACGCGCAGCAGCATCTCGCCGTGCGCGTCGGCCGGGCCGACCACTACCGCCACGTCGGCGGCATCGATCGCGTTTTCCGCCAGGGCATGGTTGATGCCCGACATCATTTGCAGGATCGCGTACTCGCTCAAGCCTTGTTCCTTGCCGCCGTGGAACAGGTCCTGGTACAGGAAACTTACTTCCAGCGTGCTGCCGGCCGGTGCCAGGCAGCGCTTGACCAGACCGCTCACGTCGCCCGTCCACTTCTGGTAGCGCGCCATGCGCGCGTCGAACCAGGCGTCGAGCGCCGCCTCGTCCTTCGGTTCCGCATAGAACGGGTCATCCACGCGCTTCAGGGCAAAGCCCAGCAGGAAGCGCAGCTCGACGGCCGTGTCCTGCGGGCCGAAGGCCGTGCCGCTCCAGCCGACGATGCTGCTTTCCAGGCCCGGCGTGGCGACGATCTTCTTGTCCGTCATGGAGTTGTACGCGTCGCGCACCATCTCGTGCACATGGCTGTAGGTGATGCGGTCGATTTCATCGAGGTCGTAGGCATGGCTCATCAAGACTACCTTGGCCTTGGGGCTTTCCAGTCCTGCTTGCTGAAAACTTTTCACCAGCGCTTCGAACGCGTCCTGGTTCTGGAAACTGTCCGCTTCCTGCAAGCCGCCCGAGCTTTGCACCAGCAGCGGCACGACAAAGGCATTGATTTCCATGGCCGGCGCGTTGTCGCGGCGGATCGTCACGACGGACGAAGCTTCCTCGATATGGCCGCGCAGGTACTGGTAGGCGCCCACGTCTTCGTACTTCGCCCGCTCGATGGCGTCGTACAGGATTTCATCTTTCTTTTGATTCAGGGCCTTGCGGATCAGGCGGCCGAATTCGACGGCTTGCTCGGCCAGTACCGTGCCCTGCGACTCGCTGTCTTCCTGTTCCGCCAGGTTCAGGGCCATCGTGCACAGCATGCGCGTGACGGCTTCATCCTTGTCTTCAGGCGTGTTGGCGGATTTACGGGGGACAGGGCGCTTATTTTTGGGCATGGCGATCAACAGGTTAAGTAAAACGGGTCAGGCAAACGGAAACGGGCGCCCAGGCTTTGCCTGGCGCCCGGACAGATCATACAGCCTGGGACATCAATGGTCGGTATCGAACATCTCGTGCAGTTCGTCGAGCAGGTCGGCTGCTTCTTCTTCCGACAGGCCGAGATGTTGGCAGGCAAGACTGCCGCCCTTGTCCCACTCCAGCGAGGTACTGTTGCCATGGTAGCGCTGAATGCCCTTTTCGGCCAGCAGCGACAGGGCGACGAGCGAGCGGATGGCGTCGTCCGTGGACGGATCGGCCAGCACCGTGTAGTCGTGGTGGTGCAGGATGGCCCAGGACACGTCGGACGACAGGCCCCAGTTGCGCGCCAGCAGGCAGCCGATGGCCGCGTGGTTGGTCTGGTGGCGCGCGTCTTCCAGGGTGGTGAAGCAATTGTGCGCATCGTTGGCCGCCGCCGCGTACGTCTTGACGTAGTCGGGGAAGCGGTTCATCAGCAGGGGCACGCCGATATCGCAGAACAGGCCGAAGGTGTGGGCGATGTCGGGCGGGGCGATGCGCAGCTTGCGCGAGGTAAATACCACGGCGCGCGCGCGCTTGGCCGAGACGTCCCAGAAGTTGGTCAGCTCCACGCCTTCCGCTTCCAGCGCCTGGCGCGCCAGCAAGCCCGTCATCATGGCGCTGCACTGGTTGATACCGAGAAAATTGATGCCTTGCTCGACGGACTTGGCCTTGCGCGCGGCGCCATAGAACGGCGAATTGGCCAGTTTCAGCAGGGCGCCCGACATGCCGACGTCGTCGGCGATGATGCGCGCGATCCTGCGCGGCGACGGGTCGTCCTCGGCCAGCTCGCGCTGCAAGTCGACCAGCAGGCTGGGGCGCGGCGGGATACGGATGGAGCGCATCAGGGCGTCGACCGGATCTTCCTGCACTACTTGCGCTTGCGCTGCCGCTCTCATCATCGTTGTCTTTGCATGCTTGGTGGATATTCTTTGGCGCGCTGCCGCTGGCCGCCTCGGGGGCGTGCAACGCAGTGCCGGACGATTATCGCTGTTTATGCATGGCAATAGTTCATCTTAGCAATGGATTGACGAAAAAATCCTGTTTTTTTCCCTGTTACCGCCTGGTTTTCGCCGATTTGCGACGATCATTCTCTCGATTTTCATGGTTGAAACGGTAAGCTTTATTTGTTTTCAAGGCTGTCGGGCGCGTGCGCAGGGCAGGGCGGCGCTACAATTGCCGCATGAAAAAAATCCTTGCCGGTATCGATTTTGCGGATGATTCCCATGCCGTGGCGCGCCAGCTGATCGGCGTGACCGTGCTGGTCGATGGCGTGGGCGGGCGCATCGTGGAAACGGAAGCGTATGACCGGCTGGACCCGGCCTCGCACACATATGGCGGCATGACGCCGCGCAATGCGGCCATGTTCGGTCCGCCCGCGCACGCGTATGTGTACCGCTCGTATGGCATCCACTGGTGCCTGAATTTCGTTTGCCGCGAGCCGGGCCATGGCGCGGGCGTGCTGATACGCGCCATTGAACCGCTGGCCGGCATCGATGTCATGCGCGAGCGACGCGGGGTCGAAGCGTTGCGGCTGCTGTGCTCGGGACCGGGCAAGGTGTGCCAGGCGCTGGGCGTGAGCCACCTGCAGAATCGATTGGCGCTCGATGCGCCGCCATTCACCTTGCTGGCGCGCGAGGCCGACGTGACGGTGCAGGCGGGCCCGCGCATCGGCATATCCAAGGCGATGGACACGCCGTGGCGCTTCGTGCTGGCCGGTTCGCCGTATTTGAGCAAGCCCATGCGCGTGCCCGCCGGCTAGCGCGCGGGCCGGTATCAGGCGCCGCGCTGGCGCTGCGGGGCGCGGCCTGCAGCGCCGGCGCCATTGCGTGGCGCGCCGCGCAATGGACTGTGCAGCGCCCGGCGTTCCGCCTGCGTGCCCGCGGCGGAACTGGCCGGATCCTGGAAGGCCTGTTCATCGCCGGTGCCCGCCGCGGACGGCGCCGGACTGTCCAGCGTAAATACGGCCACGGCCGCCGACAGTTTCACGGCCTGGTCCTGCAGGCTGGCCGCCGCCGCCGCCGCCTCTTCCACCAGGGCCGCATTTTGCTGCGTGACATCATCCATTTGCGTGACGGCCTGGTTCACTTCCGTGATGCCCGACGCCTGCTCGGCGCTGGCCTGTTTCACGCGCTGGATGATATCGTTGACCTGCTGTACCGAGGCAACGATGGCGCCCATGCTGTCGCCGGCCTTTTGCACCGCCACGCTGCCGCCATCGATGGTGGTGACGGAGGTGGCGATCAGGGTCTTGATTTCCTTGGCCGCCTGCGCCGAACGGTGCGCCAGGGTGCGCACTTCGGACGCCACCACGGCAAAGCCGCGTCCCTGCTCGCCCGCGCGCGCCGCTTCCACCGCCGCATTCAGGGCGAGGATATTGGTCTGGAAGGAAATGCCGTCGATGACGCCGATGATATCGACGATCTGGCGCGAATTGGCGCGGATGGTTGCCATCGTCGTCACCGCCTCCTGCATCGCCGACCCGCCCTGCACGGCGAGGTCCGACGCTTGCGCGGCCAGGTCGCAGGCCATCTGCGCATTGTTGGCATTGTCGTTGACGGCTTCCGTCAGGGTTTCCATGGCGCTCGACGTTTCTTCCAGCGAGCTGGCCTGCATTTCCGTGCGCGCCGACAAGTCCAGGTTGCCGCTGGCAATTTCCCGCGAGGCCGTGTCGATCGATTGCACGGCATCCATGATGGTGCGCAAGGTCTGGTTCAGGTTGGCGATGGTCTGGTCCAGCACGCGCGACGCATCGGCGATCTCGTCGTTGCCCTGCTTGGCGGCGCCGGCGATCAGCTTGCCTGCCGCCAGGTCTTGCACGGCGTCGGCGATGCCGCGGATTTCCGCCAGCATGGCGCGCCGCACCAGCACCGTCACCACGATGGACACCAGGATGGACAGCAGCACGGTCAGCAGCATGCTCCAGCCCAGGCTGCGGAACTCCGCGCTGGCCGTGGCGTGCGCCTGGCTGCTGAGCGTGGTTTCCAGCGCGGACAGCTGCGCCAGCTGCGTGGCCAGCTGGACGAACTGGGTTTCCGCCTTGAGCATGGAATTGGTGGCGATCGACTGATCCATCTGCGCCATTTCCATGGTTTCCAGCACGGCCTTGCGGTAGGCGGCCAGCGCCGCGATGGCCGCATCGACGAGGGTGCGCTCGGCGCCCGTGGCCGTGCCCCGCAGCGCGGCCAGCTGGCTGCCGATGGCCGTGTGGCGTGCCTTGATCTGCTGCTCCAGCGCATCGATGCGGGCCTTGGCGAAACTGCCATTCGTCCACGACAGCAACTGGTACATATTGCCGTGCACATGCTTGGCATCGCCGGCCACGTCGGAGGCCGCTTTCAGGTGCGTGATGCGCACCCGCACCATGTTTTCCAGCGAGGCATTTTGCCGCACCATGCCATACCAGGCGCCGCTGGAACTGAGTATCAGCAGCAGCAGGATGAGGATGGGCGCCAGCAGTAATTTTGGTCCGATGCGTAGTCGATTGAGCATGTCTGACTCCTGCCAGTGGCTGTGCACATTGCAGGCGCCGCAGCGGCCAGCCGCCGCGCCCGCACTGCGCCGGGGATGGCTTATTTTTTGTAGATGCCCGCTTCCAGCACCACGTCATTGACGCGCAAGATGTACGTGGTCTTCGGCTCGATCTTGCCGCTGGTGGGGTTCTTGTACTGGTAGTCGACCCAGCCCTTGCCCTGCTTTTGCGCCAGTTCGATGATTTCACGGCGATACTTCTTGCCGTTCGCATCGGGCACGTCCGTCAAGTCCTTGCCGACGATGGACGGGTTGATGGGGTGGGCCAGCACGATGCCCGTCTTGATGTCGCGCATGTCCACGTACAGCGAACCCTGCACGAAATCGGGATCTTTCGCCGTGATCTTCTTCATCATTTCTTCCTTGCCATGCGCCTTCATGAAGGCGGCGCCCCGTTCGGCCATGGCGATGGCGTCTTTTTCCGTCGGCTCGACTGCGGCACTGGCGCTGGCGCTGGCAAATGCCAGGCACAGCAGGCTACCCGTGAATAAGCGTTTCATGAAAACTCCTTTGATATCGAGGGATGTGTTGCCAAGCCGTAATTTACGTCGGCATGGGCGCGATCAAATTGCGATGGAACAAACTAAGGTCGTGCTCACAGGCAGCTTGCGCCGTATCGAAACGCTTGTTGATGTGTGGCAATTTGGTTCCTTGAGGCAAGAACTATGATGACTTTCACAGCACCGTGGCGTGCAGAAGAACAGGCAGGAATTGGCTGATATTCGGTCGATTTCATGGAAGTTATCGTCATTTACTGGCAAGGAGCCGACCGTGTCCGCATTGATTACCGAGCCGTTTCCAACCAAGTTCAAGCCGTATACGCGGCAAACCATTCAACAGGCCCGGCAGTGGGCCTGGATGCCGGAAGAGCAGCGCGAAGCCGTGCAAGTGGTGTCGCACGTGTTGCCATTTCGCACCAACGAATATGTGCTTGACCAGCTGATCGACTGGAACAATATTCCGGACGATCCCATCTACCGCCTCGTCTTTCCTCACCGCGACATGCTGCCGCCGGAGCAGTACGCCCACTTGCGCGACCTGGTGCTGGCGCGGCAGGACAAGGCGGCCATCGATGCTTATGTGCATGGCCTGCGCCTGGGCATGAATCCCCACCCGGCCGGGCAGATGACGCATAACGTGCCGCGCGTCAACGATGCGCCCGTGCGCGGCTTGCAGCACAAGTATGCGCAAACCGTGCTGTTCTTCCCCAGCGCCGGCCAGACGTGCCACGCGTATTGCACCTTCTGCTTCCGCTGGCCCCAGTTCGTCGGCATGGACGACATGAAGTTCGACGCGCGCGAGTCGCATGAGCTGGCCGCCTACCTGAAACTGCATCCGGAAGTGACGGACGTGCTGATCACGGGTGGCGACCCGATGATCATGAACACGCGGCAGCTGGCCGCCTACCTGGAGCCGCTGCTGGAACCGGGCCTGGAACACATCCAGAATATCCGCATCGGCACCAAGTCGGTGGCGTACTGGCCGCAGCGTTTTGTCTCCGACCGCGATGCGGATGACTTGCTGCGCCTGTTCGAACGCATCGTCAAGGCGGGCAAGAACCTGGCCGTGATGGGGCATTACAGCCACGCCGTCGAGTTGCGCCAGGATATCGCGCAGCAAGCCGTGAAACGCATCGTCTCGACGGGCGCCACCTTGCGCATGCAGGGGCCGCTGATCCGCCACATCAATGAAGACCCGAAAAGCTGGGCCGAATTGTGGCAGACGGGCACGCGCCTGGGAGCGATTCCGTACTATATGTTTGTCGAGCGCGACACGGGGCCGCGCGGCTATTTCGAGTTGCCGCTGGCAAAGGCGCACGAGATTTTCCAGGCCGCCTACCAGATGGTGTCCGGCTTGTCGCGCACGGTGCGCGGACCTTCCATGAGTGCGTTTCCCGGCAAGGTCGTCATCGATGGCATCGTCACCATCAATGGGGAAAAACTGTTTGCCCTGCAGTTCTTGCAAGCGCGCAATCCCGACTGGGTGCGCCGGCCGTTTTATGCGAAGTTCGATGCGGAAGCGACATGGATGGATCATCTGCAACCCGCGTTCGGCCAGGAGAAATTCTTCTTTGAAACGGATGAGCCTATTCCGCACCTGCCGCATAAGGTCATCCGCCTGGCGCAGGCAGCCTGAGCATGCACGCGGCTGGCGCACCATCGCGCTCCGGCGTGGCCGTGTTTTGCCTGGTGTTCCTGCCGTTTGCATTGGGGCATTACCTGTCGTGCCTGCTGCGTGGCGTGAATGCCGTGCTGACGGCCGAGCTGCTGGGCGCGGTGCCCCTGACGCCGGCGCAGCTGGGACTGCTGACCAGCGCCTTCTTTCTCGCCTTTGCGCTGGTGCAATTGCCAGTTGGCATGGCGCTGGACCGCTACGGTCCCCGCGCCGTGCAAGTGTGGCTGCTGGCGCTGGCGGCCGCCGGTGTATGGCTGTTCAGCCGCGGCCACAGTTTTGCCGAGCTGATGTGGGCGCGCGCCATCATGGGCGCCGGGCTGGGCGGCTGCTTCATGGCTGCCGTGAAAGCCATTTCCTGCGCCATCGCGCCGTCGCGCCTGCCTTCCGTGCATGGCTACCTGATCGCCGTCGGCGGCCTGGGCGCGGCCACGGCCACCATGCCCGTCAAGCTGGCGCTGCATTACACGGACTGGCGCGGCGTGTTCCTGGCGCTGGCGCTGGCGGCCCTGGCCATCGGCGTGCTGATCCGCGTGCTGTCGCCCGCTACGCCCGCGCCTGGCGCCGCGGTGCATCAGAGCGGCGTGTGGAGCGTCTACCGCGACCCGGCCTTTCGCCGCACCATCGGGCTGATCCTGTTGCCGCACACGGTGTTCTTTGGCGTGCAGGGGCTGTGGATAGGGCGCTGGCTGGCCGACGTGGGCGGCATGTCCGGCGACAACGTGGCGTATTTGCTGTACCTGGGCATGGCGGCCGTCATCTTTGGCGCCATCGGCATGGGCATGCTGACGGAATGGGCGGGCCGGCGCGGCATCGCGCCCATGCAGGTGGCCGCCATGGGCGTCGCCCTGTTTGTCGCCGTGCAAATGGCCATGGCGTGCAACGCCGCGCCCAGCCTGCCCCTGCTGTCCGTGCTGTTCACCTTGCTGGGCACGGTCACGGGCCTCGAGTATGCGATCGTCGCGCAAAGCATGCCGGCCAGCTTGACGGGCAGGGCGGCCACCTGCCTGAATCTGCTGATTTTCACGGGCGCCTTTCTGGTGCAGGCGGGCTTTGGCCTGATCCTGGGCTGCTGGCCCTTGAACAGCCAGCTGCAGTATCCGCCGCAGGCCTACCAGGTGGCGTTTGGCGTGCTGGCGGCCTTGCAGTTGCCGGGACTTGCGATGTTTTTCATCGGCCGCTGCAGGCGTGCCGGGCCATCCGGTAAAATGGCGGCCTGCACAGCGGCAATGATCAACTCCAAGGAAGACTATGAAACTCGTTCGTTATGGACGTCCAGGCAAGGAAAAACCGGGCCTGATCGATGAAGAAGGCAAACTGCGCGACCTGTCCGGCGTGATAGCTGATATTGACGGCGCACAACTGTCCGACAAGGCCCTGCGCAAGCTGGCCAAGCTCGACGAAAAGACGCTGCCCCTGGTGCGCGGCAATCCACGCTTTGGCGTGCCGCTGGCCAAGGTCGGCAAGTTCATCGGCATCGGCCTGAACTACGCGGACCACGCGGCCGAGTCGGGCATGCCGATCCCGGCCGAACCGATCGTCTTCATGAAGGCCATCACCTGCCTGAATGGCCCGGACGACAATGTCGTGCTGCCGAAAGGCTCGAAAAAGACGGACTGGGAAGTGGAACTGGGCGTCGTCATCGGCACGCGCGCGCAGTACGTCAGTGAAGAAGAGGCCCTGAAATACGTGGCCGGCTACTGCGTCGTCAACGATATTTCCGAGCGCTCGTTCCAGCTGGAACGGGGCGGCCAATGGGACAAGGGCAAGGGCTGCGACACCTTCGGCCCCATCGGCCCTTGGCTGGTGACGCGCGATGAAGTCATCGACGAGCAGGATCTGGACCTGTACCTGGAAGTCAACGGCAAGCGCATGCAGACGGGCAATACGCAAACCATGATCTTCAGCGTGGCGCAGATCGTCAGCTACCTGTCGCAATTCATGACCCTGGAACCGGGCGATGTCATCGCCACGGGCACGCCGCCGGGCGTGGGCCAGGGCCGCAAGCCGCAGCGCTTCCTGAAAAAGGGCGACAGCATGCGCCTGGGCATCGCCGGCCTGGGCGAACAGCAGCAGGACGTGGTCGCCTGGACTGCCTGATGGCGGGGTCAAATATCGACCGCTTGCCCGCGCTGCCGCTGGACCAGCTCGACGCCCAGCAGCGCGCGGCCGCGCAAGCCATCATCGACGGCCCGCGCGGGGCGCTGTACGGCCCCTTCGTGCCGCTGATCCGCAGCCCCGAGCTGATGGAAACGGCGCAGCGCATGGGAGAATACTTGCGCTACCGCAGCGCCATCGGCACGCGTCTGTCGGAGCTGGCGATCCTGGTGACGGCGCGTCAATGGGACCAGCAAGTCGAGTGGGCCATCCACGCGCCGCTGGCCGTGCAGAACGGCATCGCGCAAGCGGCCGTGGATGCCATCGCCGCGCGGCGTGCGCCCCTTGCCTTGAAGGAAGACGAACAAGCCGTGCATGATTTCTGCATCGAGTTGCAGCAGAACAAGCGGGTCAGTGACGCCACGTATGCACGGGCGCGGGCCCTGTTTGGCGAGCATGGCGTGGTCGACTTGATGGGCATCAGCGGCTACTACACCTTCCTGGCCATGGTGATGAATGGCGCGCAGACGGCGGTGCCGGCATTGGGCGTCACGCCTTTACCCGATTAGAAGATTTCTTCGGGCAAAGGTGGACAAAATGTAATGATATTGCTGTTATTCAATATATACTTTTGTCTCCCTTCCATTGCGAAAACGCCCAATGAAAACTCGTTCGTGCTTCACCCTGATGGGCCGTACCTTGCTGGTGCTGGCCCTTTCTTTTTGCCCGCTGATGAGCGTGCGCGCGCTGGCTGCGGAGAGCAGTACGGCCAGCGCCTCGGCCCTGGAAAATTCCGTCGTCAAGGTGTTTTCCACCCTGCGCGGGCCCGATCCCTACAAGCCGTGGAGCAAGGCGGCGCCGCAAGAGGTGACGGGCTCGGGCGTGGTCATCGATGGCCGCCGCATCCTCACCAATGCGCACGTGGTCGGCTATGCCAGCCAGGTGCAGATCCAGGCGAATGGCGCGGGCGACAAGATTCCCGCCACGGTGCTGGCCATTTCGCGGGGCATGGACCTGGCCCTGCTGAAAGTCGACGACGAGAGTTTTTTTGACAGCCACAAGCCGGTGCCGCGTGCCAACGTCTTGCCTGACGTGCGCGATGCCGTGCTGGCCTATGGTTATCCGACGGGCGGCACCTCGCTGTCGATCACCAAGGGCATCGTCTCGCGCATCGAGTTTGTGCGCTACAACTTTCCCGTGTCCGGTCTGCGCATCCAGATCGATGCGGCCATCAACCCGGGCAATAGCGGCGGTCCCGTGATTGCCGGCGACAAGATGATCGGCCTGGCGTTTGCCGGCATGGTCAATGCGCAAAACATCGGCTACATCATCCCCAACGAGGAAATCGAACTGTTCCTGCGCGATGAGGCAAGCGGCGCGCCCAAGGGCAAGCCGGCCCTGCGCGACATGACGCAGACCCTGGAAAATCCCGCGCTGCGCAGCTACCTGAAGCTGGCCAAGGGGGTCGAGGGCGCCGTCGTGATGACGCCGGCCAGCAAGGATGCCGCCTATCCGCTCAGGCAATGGGATGTCATCACGCATATCGGCGACTTTCCCATCGATAACCAGGGCATGGTCAAGCTGAATGCCAACAGCCGCGTGCGCTTCCAGTACCGCGTGCAGCAGCTGGCGAAAAACGGTTTGCTGCCGTTGACGGTGGTGCGCCAGGGCGTGCCTTTAAAGGTAAGCGTGCCCGTCTCGGCCGCACACCCGATGCTCATTTCCAGCCTGCAGGGAAATTACCCTTCCTATTTCATCTTCGGCCCGATGGTGTTTTCGCGTGCCACCACGGAATTCATGGCCGCGCCGAACGGCAATGCGCCGATGTTGAATGGCATGAGCTTTGCCGGCAATCCGCTCGTCACGCGTCGCGGCGATGCGCCCGATGCCGAGCGCGAAGAGCTGGTGGTGGTTGCCGCGCCATTTTTCCCGCACAAACTGATGAATGGCTACAGCACCCGCTTCTTCTCGGTCGTCGATTCCGTCAATGGCGTGTCCGTGCGCAGCCTGGCGCATCTGGTGGCCCTGTTGCGCGACCAGACCGACGACTTGCTCACCTTCCGTTTCCAGCAACGCGATGCGGAAATGGTCGTGGTGCCGCGCAAGGACATGCTGGCGGCCACGGAATCCGTGCTGACCGATAACGGCATCCGCGCGGAAGCGTCGCCCGACATGTTGAAGGTCTGGAACGAAAAAACGCCGGCGAACAACTAGTTCCCGGCGTAGTGGAAAACCTGCAGGCGTGGCGCGAGCCGCGCCTGTTGTATTTTAAGCCAATACTTTTTTCAGCCAGGCGCCGATGGCGTCGATCTCTTCCTGGCACAGCGAGTGCTGCATCATGTATTCGTGCCATTCCACCTTGTAGCCCATGCCGGTCAGCAAGTCGCGCGATTGCTGCGCGCGGGCGATCTGCACCACCGGGTCGGCCGTGCCGTGCGCCATGAAGATGGGCGTCTGCAGGCTGGCCGGCGTACGCTCGGCGGCCGTCTTGTCGGCCAGCGGCAGGTAGCCGGACAAGCACATCAGGCCAGCCAGCGGCTCGGGATGGCGCAAGCCCGTTTGCAGGGTCATGGCGCAGCCTTGCGAGAAGCCGGCCAGGATGATGCGGCTGGCGGGAATGCCGCGCGCTTTTTCACGTGCGATCAGCGCTTCGATCTGTTGCTGCGAGGCACGCAGTCCGGCCTCGTCTTCGCGGCGCACCAGGTCGCTCACGAGAATGTCGTACCAGGCGCGCATCACATAGCCGTTGTTGATGGTGACGGGCATCGTGCCGGCGCTGGGGAAAATGAAACGGATGGCGGGGCAGCCGCGCAAATCGAGTTCTTTTACCAGGGGCACGAAATCGTTGCCATCGGCGCCCAGGCCGTGCATCCAGATGATGGAAACGGTGGGATTCGGTGCGCTGTCGAGTTCGATGGTTTCCAGCAGAGTGCTCATGTGTTTTCCTCAGGTAAAGGTTGCGCCGGACGCAGCGCCGATTTGGGACGGAAGGCCTTGCAGATGGCCGGGTCGGTTTCCATGTAGGGGCCACCGATGAGGTCGATGCAATAGGGCACGGCGGCAAAGATGCCGTTGACCAACTGCTTGCCGTCGGCGTCTTTCAGCCCTTCCAGGGTTTCCTTGATGGCCTTGGGCTGGCCCGGCAGGTTCATGATCAGGGCGGCGCGCTCGGGCGTCTCGCGGATCACGGCCACCTGGCGCGACAAAATCGCCGTCGGCACGAATTGCAGGCTGATCTGGCGCATCTGTTCGCCGAAGCCGGGCATTTCCTTGGTGCCGACCGACAAGGTGGCGTCCGGGGTCACGTCGCGCCGCGCCGGGCCCGTGCCGCCTGTCGTCAGGATCAGATGGCAATGGTTCAGGTCGACCATGTCGATCAGGGTATTTTCAATCTGCGAGCGCTCGTCCGGGATCAGGCGCTTTTCCAGGCGGA
Organism: Janthinobacterium foliorum; assembly: GCF_978021625.1. Taxonomy (NCBI): domain Bacteria; kingdom Pseudomonadati; phylum Pseudomonadota; class Betaproteobacteria; order Burkholderiales; family Oxalobacteraceae; genus Janthinobacterium; species Janthinobacterium foliorum. Next base: position 393,291 of record NZ_CDXDQE010000003.1, read on the forward strand.
ACGGCGTGCGGATGGCGGCGGCCAGCCAGCTTTCCAGGGCGGGGATGCCCTGGTCTTCATACACGCCGCCGCTGGCGCGGTCCGAAATCGACACGAGGCCGATAATCAATTCGTCTTCGAGAGTGGTCATGGGGCACCTGTCTATGTCGTAAAAAAACCGGGCTGATCCCGGTTTTTGCCAACCCAAGTACAAAAGCCGGGGACGTACAGGGACGCCTGGCCCCTGAAGGTGCGACTCCGGTCCTTGCTTTTGGGTTATTCGTCTTCTTCTGGCTCAACGCCATCTTCATCGGCATCTTTCTTGCCGCTGTTATTCTTCTTGGCGATCTCTTTCAAGATCTGGAAGATTTCGCGGTAAGCTTTCGGCGGCTTGTTCTCGGCCTGTTCCTTGCGGGCGTTGCGGATCAGGGTGCGCAGATGCTGCACGTCCAGTTCCGGGTTTTCCGACAGCAAGACAGTCAGCGCCTTGTCATCCGTCAAGAGCTTGTCCCGGCGGCGTTCCATCGCGTGCATATTCGCCGTGTCGGCTTTCGACAAGCCTTTCCAGCTATCGATGGTACGTTGGATGGCGGCAACTTCTTCCTCGTCCAGGGTGCGCATTTTCTTGCCCACGTATTGCAGCTGGCGGCGGCGGCCTTCGTGATCCTTGATCTGCTGGCACTCGAGAATGGCGTCGCGCACGTCTTCCGGCATCGGAACGCGCTTGACGCGGTCACGTGCCTCATTGACAAGTTCTTCGCCCAGCTTTTGCAGGACGGTCATCTGGCGCTTGAGTTCCGATTTCGAAGGACGCTCGTATTCCTGTTCGAATTCGGTGGATTGGAAGCCGCAAGCTCCCCGGTTTGGATTTGGCATGATATATAAGGCGGGAGAGGACTTGTGGACCGCTCCTGTAAACTGTAAACGACTGCTATGATAACCGTTTTAGCGGCTTTCCGAAGAAAACAGCGCATGAACGACTCCGTATTTACCCATAGTCAAGAGCAATTGCAGCAACTGGCCCGTGATGTGTTGTCTTTTGCGCGGGAAGCGGGCGGCACCGATGCCGCCGTCGAAGTCAGCGAAGGGGGCGGCCTGTCCGTGTCTGTCCGAAAAGGCAAGATCGAGACGATCGAGCAGAACAAGGACAAGGGCATGGGCGTGACGGTATTTGTCGGCAAGAAGCGCGGCAATGCCAGCACGTCCGACTTTTCCCCTTCCGCGCTGCGCGCCACGGTGGACGCCGCCTACAACATCGCCCGCTTCACGGCCGAGGACGATTGCGCGGGCCTGGCCGACGCCGAGCTGCTGGAAATGGCGCCCCGCGACTTGCAACTGTACTATCCGTGGCTCATTTCCGCCGAGGAAGCCGTCGTGCTGGCCCAGCGCGCCGAAGCGGCCGCCTTTGCCGTCGACCCGCGCATCACGAACAGCGAAGGGGCAGGCGTGCACGTGCAGCAATCGCATTTTGTTTCCGCCAATTCGCGCGGCTTCATCGGCGGCTACCCGTTTTCGCGCCACACCCTGTCCGTGGCGCCCATCGCCGGCAAGGGCGCGAAGATGCAGCGCGACGACTGGTATTCGTCCGTGCGCGATGCGTCGAAAATGTCGAGTCCGGAAGCCATCGGCCGCTATGCCGCCGAGCGCGCCCTGTCGCGCCTGAACGCGCGCAAGCTGGGCACGCGCACTTGCCCCGTGCTGTTCGAGGCGCCGCTGGCCGCCGGTTTGCTCGGTACCTATGTGCAAGCGACTTCCGGCGGCGCCCTCTACCGCAAGTCCACTTTCCTGATCGATTCCCTGGGCACGCAGGTGCTGCCGTCGCACGTGCAGATCTTCGAGGACCCGCACGTGATCGGCGGCGTCGGCTCGGCGCCGTTCGACGAGGAGGGCGTGAAAACCGTCAGCCGCGACGTCGTCAAGGATGGCGTGGTGCAAGGCTATTTCCTGTCGACCTACACGGCCCGCAAGCTGGGCATGCAGACCACGGGCAACGCGGGCGGCTCGCACAATCTGTACCTGACGTCGTCCCGGACGGCCGCCACGGACGATTTTGTCGCCATGCTGAAAAAGCTGGGCACGGGTTTGCTGGTGACGGAATTGATGGGGCAAGGAACCAATTATGTGACGGGCGACTATTCGCGCGGCGCTTCCGGCTTCTGGGTGGAAAATGGCGTGATCCAGTACCCGGTGGAAGAAATCACCATCGCCGGCAACATGAAAGACATGCTGCGCAACATGGTTGCCGTGGGCGCCGACGTGCTGCGCCGCGGCACCAAGCAGACAGGCTCCATCCTCATCGAGAGCATGGTAGTGGCGGGCGGCTAACGCCGCCCTGACATACCCCGGCCAGCGGCATTGCTGCCCGCAGGCCGGGGCGCTACTGCCTTACCTTCTTATTTCGATTGGACGTTGACGCACATCCACGCGATATTCGAGGCATCCCAGGTCGCTTTCCAGTTAATCGTCGTCTGATCCCTGCATGCTTGCTCGGACGCAAATTTGCTGTCCTGGTAGCGCTGGTAGACATAACCGTCTTGCGGACGCCATACGGCGCCGTACCAATAGTTGTTCGCATCGACGGCGGTACCCAGTTGTTCAACCGGTTTATTCAGGTCCGTGTTCTTGTAGTCGATCGCGACACTGCCGTCCGGGTTGTAGAGTCGAACCCATGCGGAATTATTCTGCGTGCCGGCCGCATCGACCGGAATGCACATTCTCGTTTTGGTCGTGGACATGCTGCCAGGCATGGTCAGGCAGAAATAGGGATGCGGCGAACCTGCCGCAACCGACCACTCCACGTTGGCGCTTGTCGTGCCGCTTGGGTCGCAGTAATTCGCGTATTTTCCCGCCTTGAAACCTTCGACATACGCCGAGGTTTGCACGCCCGAAAAATACGTGCCGGATGAATTGCTGAGGGCGGGCAACTCGTTGCGGCCCGTGACGGACATGCATGCCTTGTAGCCGGCATCGGCATAGCCGATCGCCATGCCGATGGGCTGCATGGTCGCGTCCAGATGCAGTTTCCAGGTGTTTCGGTATAGCAGCTTGCCGCTGGCACTGCTGCGCAGCAGGGAAATGACTTTGACGGATGCTGCCTGTTGCGACACGCCATTGGTCACGAATGGGGCTGGCTGTCCAGCTTCCTGGCTGACGATTAACATCGCCGAGCCCAGATAGCCATCATTGGATGCCAGGTTCGAGATGGTCAGATCGCTGCCCAGAAATTTCTTTAATGCGTCAGCGGCATTGATGGATGCCAGGACCGGTGTCGGGGGCACCACCGGTTTGGGATCCGGGCTGTTGCCGTTCCCGCCGCTACCACCGGTGTCACCACCGCCACCGCCGCAAGCGGCGAGCAAGCTGACCAGAGCGCACAATATGGTCTGTTTCTTCATCTTTACAACCTAATAGAGCGACAAGAATGCGTGTCGTTGCGCCGCGGCATTATAGGGATGGTTTATTGTAGGAAATCTATCGAATTGTCTCGTCGTTTCCCCATTTTTCCCTCTGCATGCCGGCGCCATGTCCGCCATGTCCATCCGTGCGTTCGACGCAAGCCAAGGCTGTATGGACGACAGGTCTTGCTGTCAGCGACGCCGGGCATGCGGCGGCTTGCCAGCAGTGATCAGTTCGTCATACGGGTGAAATATTGCCTTCGTATGATGTCGCCATCTGACGTTATCTGCGCAATTTAGATGCTTTTAATGTAAGTAAGCCGAACTTCGTGATATTTCATGCAAGATGTAACTCTTGCACTGACGCGTCGTTGTTGATCCAACCTGCCAAGTGACTTTCCCATGACCTACTCCCGTACCCGCATCGCCCGCGCGGTGGCCCTGATGTGTGCCATGACCGCCGTGTTCGCCAACCAGGCACAAGCCCATGGCGATGCGCCCGCTGCCCCCGCCTCCGCCAGCGAGTCCCTTGAAGCCCCGCAAGCCGTGATCGTCACGGGCACGCGCGGCAGCAACCGCACGCAGTTCGACACCATGGCGCCCGTGGACGTCTTCAACCGCGAAGATATCGGCGCCGTCGAATCGTCGGACTTGAACGATGTGCTGGCCCAACTCGTGCCTTCCTACGTGGTGCAGCGCTTGCCGATGGCCGACGGGCAAGTGTTCGTGCGTCCGGCAACCTTGCGCGGCCTGTCGCCGGACCAGACCCTGGTGCTGGTCAATGGCAAGCGCTTCCACCGCAGCGCCCTGCTGGGCGCGCGCGGCGCGCAGGCGCCCGACCTGGCGCAGATACCCGTCTCCGCCATCAAGCGCATCGAAGTGCTGCGCGACGGCGCATCGGCGCAGTACGGTTCCGACGCGATCGCCGGCGTGATCAACATCATTCTCGACGACACGGTGGGCACGGAGCTGTCCGTGCACCACTCGCAATATTCGGAAGGCGATGGCAAGGGCAATGAAGTCAACCTGAAAACGGGCTTTACCTTCGGCGAGACGGGCAAGGTGACGCTCTTTGGCGCTCTGGCCAAGTCCGACCCCACTTCGCGCACGCGCCAGCGGGCCGATGCCATCGCTTTCCAGCAAGCCCATCCGGAACTGAAGGTGCCGAATCCCGTGCAGCGCTGGGGCCAGCCTGAGCTCGACAGCAAGCGCGTGGGCTTCAACGCCAGCATGGCCCTGTCCGACACGACGGAGCTGTACGGCTTCGGCCTGTTCAGCCGCAGCGACGGCACGTCGGATTTCAACTGGCGCAATCCCGACACCAGCACGGGCGCCTATAAAACCAGCACCCTGTTCCCGGGCTGGGACTTGCGCAGCATTTATCCGCTCGGTTTCAGTCCCAGCTATTCGAACGACCAGGATGATATGCAGTTGGTGGCCGGCGTGCGCGGCCATTTCAACGACCGTTTCGGCTGGGACGTGAGCGCTTCCTACGGCCGCAACCGCATCGACTATCACCTGGCCAATTCCATCAATGCCTCGATGGGTCCCGGCAGTCCGACATCGTTCTACCTGGGCCAGCTGTCGCAGACGGAAAAGATCCTCAACGCTAACTTCAACTATGAATTGCCCGTGGCGTCGCTGCCGCAACCGGTCAACATCGCCTTCGGCGCCGAAGCGCGCAATGAAACCTATGGCGTGAAGGCGGGCGATGCGGCGTCCTACCTGGTGGGGCCGGGCGCGGCCATCGGCCTCGATGCGAACTCGAACGGCGCTCCCGGCTTCAGCGACCGCCAGGCCGGCAGCTGGGGGCAGGACAGCTATGCCACCTACCTGGACGTGGAAGTGCCCGTCACCAAGGCACTGAGCCTGGGCGGCGCGGCCCGCTATGAACATTTCTCCGAGTTCGGCAGCACCGTCAACGGCAAATTGTCGGCCCGCTATGCGCTGAGCGAGGACATGGCCTTGCGCGGCTCCTATTCGACGGGTTTCCGTGCGCCGACGCCGGGCCAGTCGAACACCAACAGCACCAACCAGGGCCTCGACACCAAGACCCTGCTGCTGTTTACCAGCGGCCGCCTGGCCAACAACGATCCGCTGGCCATGTTGCTGGGAGCCAAGGCCTTGAAGCCGGAAAAATCGAAAAATCTGTCGCTGGGCTTTACGTGGAAGACGCCGGCGGGCTTTTCCGGTTCCGTCGACGTGTATGACATCAAGGTCAGCGACCGCTTCAGCACGTCCGCCTCGTTTGCCGTGCCGGCCGGCGTGGCCAATCCGCTGCGCTACACCTCCGTCAGCTACTTCACGAATGACTTCGACACCACCACGCGCGGCATCGATATCGTCGGCAGCCACCTGAGCCGCATCGGCGACGGCAAGCTGAACCTGACCCTAGCCTACAACTACAACACGACGAAAGTCGATGGCGGCAACTCCAGCCTGGTGACGAACCCGGCCCAGCGCCAGGTCTTCGAGGAACGCTTGCCGCGCCAGAAAGCCACCATCAGCGGCAACTATGACCTGGGCAACTGGAATACCCTGGCCCGCGTGCGCTACTACGGCGCGTGGACGGACAATTCCGGCAATGCCACGGGCGATATCTTCCAGCGCTTCGGCGCCATGCAGTTTCTCGACCTGGCCGTCGGCTACAAGATCAGCGACAAGCAATCGATCCGCGCCGGCGTCGACAACGTGCTGGACAAATATCCGGACGAGGCAACCTTCCAGGCCAGCCGCGGTCTGATCTATTCGCGCAACGCACCATACGACACGGACGGCCGCAACCTGTACGTCGAGTACAAAGTGAAATTCTAAGGGGATAGCGTGAACATGAATCCACAACGCCGCGCCTTGCTGCGCGCGGGATCGCTGGCGGCGGCGCTGCCCTTCGCGGCGGGTGCTGCCGGTGCGGCCGATGCCGTGCCGGCGGTGCCGTTGCCGGCGGTGCCGGCCGGCACCACGCCAGGCATGCTGGCCACCGACCAGGCCTACTGGCGGGCGGTGGCCGCACAGTACGACAGCCCCACGGAGGTGCTGCAGCTCGACAATGCCTTCTGGGGTTCGATGGCCCGGCCCGTGCTGGCGCATTACGAGCAGCAACTGGCGATGGTCAACCGCGACAATGCCTGGTATGCGCGCATGCGCTTTCCCGCCGATTTCGAGGCGGCGCGCGCGGCGGCGGCCAGGGCGCTGGGCGTGGCAACCGATGAGATCGTGCTGACGCGGGGCGCCACGGAAGCGCTGCAAGTCCTGATCGCCGGCTATAACCGCTTGCGTCCCGGCGACACGGTGCTGTACGCGGATATCGACTACGACAACATGATCACGGTCACGCGCTGGCTGCAGCAGCGGCGCGGCGCCGAGGTGGTCAGCATTGCCATGCCGGAGCCATTTACGCATGACAAGGTGATCGCCGCGTATGTTGCCGCGATGGACCGCCATCCGAAGCTGAAACTGATGCTGCTCACGCATGTCAATCACCGCAACGGCATGGTGCTGCCGGTGGCGCACATCAGCCGCCTGGCGCGCGAGCGGGGCATCGATGTGATCGTCGACACGGCGCACGGCTTTGGCCAGCTGGACATGACGATTCCTGACCTGCAGGCGGATTTTGCCGGCATCAACCTGCACAAGTGGATAGGCGCGCCCGTGGGCGTGGGCGCCGCCTACATCAAGCGGGGCAGGGTGGCCGATATCGATCCCTGGCTGGGCGAAAAGGCGGGCGAGGATATCCGCTCGCGCGTGCATACGGGGACGGTCAACTTTGCCGCCTACCTGAGCTTGCCGAAGGCGCTGGAATTGCACGCGCAGATCGGCGTGGCCAACAAGCAGGCGCGGCTGCGGCTGTTGCGCAACCGCTGGGTGGAGGCGGCGCGCGGCATCGATGGCATCGAGGTGCTGGCGTCCAGCGATCCGCGTTTGACCAGCGCCATCGCGTCGTTCCGCCTGAAAGGCAAGACCAGCGTGGCGGACAGTTTTGCCTTGTCGAAAAAGTTGGTGCAGGAGCACGGCATCTTTGCCGTGCCGCGCGACGGCCTGGCGTCGGGCGCGTGCGTGCGCGTGACGCCGGGCATCTTTACGCCGGAGTCGCATCTGGACCGGCTGGTCGATGCCTTGCGTAAAGTCGCGCGTGGCTAACTGACGGTTGGACGGTGGGGCGCTGCAGCGATGGCGTGCCCACTGTCGTCATTGCTGCACCTGATAGCCATCCGTCAGGGTCGCCAGGAACTTCACCATATCCTCGATTTCGCCCGCCGTCAGCGCGGGCGCCGTGCCGCGCTTGCGGTCGAACGGCGCCTCCGTGGTGTTCACGTTGGCGCGGTACCGGGCCGGCACGTCGTTGAACTTCTGCACGTTTCCCCGCTTGTCGCGCGGATACCATTCTTCCGGATGCGTATCGCGCCGCACGTAGAAACGCAGGGCGTCGGTCAGGTTGTCGAACACGCCGTTATGAAAAAACACCTGGCGCGTGGCGACATTGCGCAGACTGGGCACCTTGAAGGCGCCGCATAGCGCGCCCTTGCCGGCCAGGTCGGTGCGGTCGGGACCGCACAGGCCCAGGTCGAAATACGCGGCATCGGCGGTGGCGGGTATGCGCGCATTGCGCGGCAGCCCCAGGTTGTCATAGCTGAAATCCGTAAACAGGGGCGGCGCGCCCCGTTCACCCCGCACGCTGGGATGGCAGGCGGCGCAATTGCCTTTGCGCGCATCATTGAACAGGGCCAGGCCCCGCAGTTCCGCCAGTTCCAGCGGAACCTTGTTGGCCAGGTAGAGGTCATACTTGGAATCGTAGCGGTGGAAGTCCGGGTCTTCCTGCTGATACTGCTGCAAGGCATGGGTCAGGCGCTGGAAGGCATGTTGCGGTTGGGCAAAGATGGCGTCGCCAAAGACCTCGCGGAACTGCACCGCATAGGGGCTGCGGCCCAGTTTTTCGACCACCTCATCCGTGCTGGCGTTAGCCATTTCGTGCGGCGCCAGGAAGGGCCGTTCGGCCTGTTGCGCCAGGCTGGCGGCGCGGCCGTCGCGGTTGATGCCGCCATTCGGTGCACCCTCCTCGTCGAAGCGGAAGGGCGGCGTGTGTTCCAGGTAGCGCAAGGAAGGCGTGGCGCGGTAGCCCGCCATGCGGCCATCGGCGCCGCCCAGCTGCACGGCCAGCCCGTTGCCGGGCGCATGGGCATGGGCGGGGTCGTGGCAGCTGGCGCAGGATTGCCTGCCCGACGCCGACAGGCTGGCATCGTAAAAGATCTGCCGCCCCAGTTGCGCGGCCGGGCTGAGTTCCGCCGCCAGGCACAATGCTGCGTGCAGGCTGGCAAGTACGAAAATGCACACGTGTGCAAATCGGTTCCTGAAAAAGCGCGCCACGGCGCAGGGCGGGTCTTGGCTGGTCATAGGCAGGATGGCTTGTCGGCAAGGGGATGGACAGGAATGCTGGGGCCAGTATAGGCAGCAATGGACGGCAAGGCAACGATTTATGATGTTGCGCTGCGCAAGAAGGGGCAGGCAAACGAGCTGAAAAACGGGTCTGACAAAGCCGGCGGCTGGGGCGCCGCCGGCCCGGCTCGTCACGTCACGCGTGGCGGGCCGGCGTCACGCGCGGCTCAGGCGCGCAGGGTCGCCAGGATCGGTTGCAGCACGGCCGCACCCAGGGCGGCGCTGCGGGCACCGCTCCAGCCCGTTTGCGGGTCGGGATCGTTGGCGTTGTCCTTGAATGGCAGTTCCAGGGTCAGCGACAGGCAGCCAAACGCGTGCGTGACATGGGGCGAACCCATGGTCAGCACTTCCGGCGTGAACGGGCCATCTTCATAGCCGTACACGTCCTGGAAGTCCGGGCTGGCCACCTTGAAGTCGGCGATGAAGCGGTCTTGTTCGGCTTTTTGCGCTGGCGTGAAGTTTTCCAGCGCATCGCTGCCGGCCACGAATACGTAAGGCAGGCCTTCGTCGCCATGCACGTCGAGGAACAGGTCGCAGCCGATTTCGTGCATCTTCTGTTTCACCAGGAACACTTCCGGGCTGCGTTCCATCGTCGGCGTCATCCATTCGCGGTTCAGGTTGGCGCCGGCCGCGTTGGTGCGCAGGTTGCCGTGCACGGAACCGTCCGGGTTCATGTTCGGCACGACGTAGAAGACGGCGTCCTGCAGGCACTGGCGGGCAAACGGGTTGGCCTGGTCCAGCAGCGCTTCGAGCATGCCTTCGACAAACCATTCGGCCATCGTTTCGCCGGGATGCTGGCGCGCGATAACCCAGACTTTTTTCTCCGCATCGGCATCGCCGACGACGAGCAGATTCATGTCGCGGCCTTCCACGGTGCTGCCCAGGTCGATCAAGCGCACCAGCGGCGACGCTTGTGCGCTGTCGATCAGGGCCAGGTGGCGGTCCCATGGATATGGCTCGAAGTAGGCGTAGTACACGCTTTCCTCTTCCGGCGTGTGTTCGATGGTCATCACCGTGCCGTCATAGCTGGTCGGCACGCGGAACCAGGTTTCGCGGTCGTAGCTGGCCACGGCCTGGTAATCCTTCCAGCCGTCCGGATAGGCGGACTTGCCTGCATTCATGAAGCGGATCGTGCACGCCTCGCCTTGCGCGCCTTGCAGGCGGAAGTAAAACCACTGCGTGATGTCGGCGTGGGAATCCTTGCGGATGTTCAGCTCGATGGATTGGGCATCGTCGGCGCGCAGCACCTCGATCGCGCCGGCGTCGAATTGCTGGCTGATTTTAATGGTCATGTGTGTTCCTGATAAAAACGTATGGGTTTTGCATCGTGTGCAATGGCGCGATGATACCCGTTTTGCCCGCCCCTTTGTGCTGGCGCAAACGAGGCGGGGCATGCTTTGCTAACGTGATAGCTCCAACACGGGGAGATCATCATGGACGACAATGGTAGCCACATACGCGAGCTGGAAAAGAAAATCAGCGCGCTCAGCGACGCTCTGGCCCATTTGGGCAAGGGCACGACCCTGCAGGAATTGCTGCGCATCATACGTTTCCCCGGCTATACGACGCCGGCCGAATTCACCTTCAACGTGGCCATCCTCGACACCATGCTGGTGCAGGTCAATGCGCTGGAAAAGCTGGGGCAGGATTTATTGGCAGGGGCCAAGCAGGTGGTGGTGAAGCAGTGAACAGACAGCGAGCGCCAGCAGTGCCTGATCCCTAACGCCTGAAAAATGTTCAGGCAAGGCGCAGGGCCGCAGGCAGCACGACCGTAGGCCCAGGCCCTGCCACGCTGTCATGGACATTTGCTCAGGCGTTCAGTCCCCCAAACCGCTCGAAGAACCACGGCTCCACGTCCGGCGCCTGCGCATCCTCGCGCCGCAGGGTGGCCAGGATATGTTCCTCGGCCGCCGCATGGGTGATGCGGTACAGGTCGCGGGCCAGCGCATAGGCTTGCGTGCCGGGCCACGGTTCGGGCAGCAGTTCGACGGGCAGTTGCGGGTCGTGCAATTGCACGCGGCGGTAGGCGTGCGTCAGCAGCGAACGGATGACGAAGGCTTGCTCCGCGTCGAAGACGGGCTCTTCTTGGAGCAGGGTCAGCAGGGGCTGGAAGCTGGCGATGAATTTTTCATAGCCGGCCATCACCTCCGACAGATCCCAGCATTCGCCCACCATGTCGCGCAGTGGGCGCGTGCTGACACCCGGCAATTCGGTTGTGTGGCAGACATACAGCTTGCCCTGCACCTCGTTGCGCGCGAGGATATCTTCCAGCGCTTCCGCATTGCTGGCCGGGTGGCCAAAGATGCCGGGAGAAATCAAGCCATAGCCGGCCCACAATAATTCCTTGCGCAGCGCGCCGCGCTCGGCCGCGCCGATGCTGCCGGCCGGGCCGATCACGAGGGTCCAGCTGCCATCCCAGTGCACGACCAGCGGCGCATAGATGCGGCGATAGGCGCGCTCGAAGCGGGCCATGGCATCGGCGCGGATGGTGTAGACGCTGCGGCGGCCATCCCTTTGCGAGCTGAGCCAGCCTTCCTGCGCCAGGCGGAACACGCTGGTGCGCAATAAACGGTCATTCACGCCGAACGGCGCCAGCAGTTCGATCAGACTGCCCAGCCAGATGGCGCCGCCGCGCGGCACGATGGCGTCGCCAAAAATCGTCATTACCAGGGATTTCGAGCGCGGCGGGTCGCTTTCCAGGAAATCGGCTATCCATGCCGTGCAGCGGGTGTTCTTCATGTGGTTCCGGTCTGGCCGTGTTGCGGTCGATTCAATAAAAGCAGCAGTTTACTTGGCTGCGCGGGTAGCGCGTCAATAATTTGCCGGGCGCGCTGGTAGCGCCCCGGAGTGTTTTCTCATAAGCAATATCATACGCACAAAAAAGCGGCACAAGATACGAAATTTTAAAATGATTCACATCAAGTGTATGCAAATCGTTTTTTGTATCGTATTATCTGTTCATCGCGCTGCGCTGCTGCGCACATCACCGACATGGGAGACACATCATGTACGCACAAATGGTTGAAACCGGCCTCAAAAATGTCCGCTCCATCGACGACATGGGCCAGGAAGAACGCGCTTTCCAGGCGCGCATCGACGAAGGCATCAAGATCGAGGCCAAGGACTGGATGCCGGATGCCTACCGCAAGACCCTGGTGCGCCAGATTTCACAGCATGCGCATTCGGAAATCGTTGGTCAGTTGCCTGAAGGTAACTGGGTCACGCGCGCTCCCACCCTGAAACGCAAATCCATCCTGCTGGCAAAGATCCAGGATGAAGCGGGCCACGGCCTGTACCTGTATAGCGCCGCGGAAACCCTGGGCGTCTCGCGCGACGACCTGCTCGCCGCCTTGCACTCGGGCAAAGCCAAATATTCCAGCATCTTCAACTATCCCACCCTGTCGTGGGCCGACATGGGCGCCATCGGCTGGCTGGTCGATGGTTCCGCCATCATCAACCAGATTCCTCTGTGCCGCTGCTCGTACGGGCCGTATGCGCGCGCCATGATCCGCGTCTGCAAGGAAGAATCGTTCCATGCGCGCCAGGGCTACGACATCATGATGTCGCTGTGCAAGGGCACGCCGGCGCAGAAAGCCATGGCGCAGGATGCCTTGAACCGCTGGTGGTGGCCGTCGCTGATGATGTTCGGCCCCTCCGACGCCGCCTCCGTCAACAGCGCCCAGTCGGCGCAATGGCGCATCAAGCTGTTCTCGAACGACGAATTGCGCCAGCGCATGGTCGACCAGACCGTGCCGCAGATCGAATACCTGGGCTTGACCGTGCCCGATCCCGACCTGAAATTCAATGCCGAAACGGGCCACTATGAATTCGGCGAGATCGACTGGTCCGAGTTCAACAATGTCCTGAAGGGCAATGGCCCGTGCAACCGCGAGCGCCTGCAAACGCGCGTGAAAGCGTATGAAGACGGCGCATGGTTCCGCGATGCGCTTGTCGCCTACGCCGACAAGCAAGCCGCAGTCAAAGCGGCAGCATAAAACATATAAAGACAGTGATAGGGGAGAGCAAGATGAGCAAAGAATGGCCATTGTGGGAAGTTTTCATCCGCAGCCAGCACGGCCTGGCGCACAAGCATGTGGGCAGCCTGCACGCCTCCGACGCCACCATGGCGGTCAACCATGCGCGCGACGTCTACACGCGCCGCAATGAAGGCGTAAGCATCTGGGTGGTGCGCGCGGCCGACATCGTCGCCAGCAGCCCCGGCGACAAGGGCGCCCTGTTCGAGCCGTCGAACAGCAAGGTGTACCGCCATCCCACCTTCTTCCCGATGCCGGAAGAAGTCAAGAACCTGTGATGGGAGCGCCGGCAATGGATGACAAAGTTAACTACTTGCTGCGCCTGGGCGACAACGCCCTGATCCTCAGCCAGCAGCTGTCGCAGCTGTGCGGCAAGGGCCCGGCGCTGGAAGAAGACATGGCGCTGACCAACGTGGCGCTGGACTTGCTGGGCCAGACGCGTTTGTGGTTCAGCTATGCGGCCGAACTGGAAAACGCGGGCCGCGACGAGGACGACATCGCCTTTTTGCGCGACGCCCACGATTTCAAGAACTGTCTGCTGGTCGAGCAGCCGAATGGCAATTACGCCGACACCATGATGCGCCAGTTCTTCTTCGACAGCTGGCACTACTTCCAGCTGCTGGAGCTGACGAAATCGGCGGATGCGCGCATCGTCGAAGTGGCGCAGAAGTCGATCAAGGAAGTCACCTATCACCTGCGCCGCAGCGGTGACCTGATCGTGCGCCTCGGCGACGGCACGGCGGACAGCCACGCGAAGACGCAGGCCGCCGCCGACAAGCTGTGGATGTACACGGGCGAGATGTTCAGGTACGACGCCGTCGACCAGGCCATGGTGGCCGCCGGCATTGCGCCGCCATCCGACATCCTGCGCCAGGCCTTCCTGGAACACGTGGCCGAGATCTTCGCCGAAGCGACTCTGAGCATGCCGGCGCCCGACGCCTGGATGCAAAAGGGCGGCAAGCAGGGCACGCACACGGAACACCTGGGCTTTATTCTGGCCGAGATGCAGTTCCTGCAGCGCGCCTATCCCGGGGCGGAGTGGTAATGAACGCCGCCGCTGGCGCCGTCGCGCTGGATGCCGCCCAGGTCTGGTCCTGGCTGGGCGACGTGCCCGACCCGGAAATCCCCGTCATTTCGGTGGTGGACCTGGGCATCGTGCGCGCCGTCGAAGTCACCGATGGCGACGCCTGCACCGTGACGATCACGCCCACGTATTCGGGCTGCCCGGCCATGCAGGTGATCGCCGACGCCGTCACGGATGCCTTGCGCAGCCATGGCGTGGAAAAGGTGACGCTGGTGAACCAGCTGTCGCCCGCCTGGACCACGGACTGGATGAGCGAGACGGGCAAGGCCAAGCTGAAAGGCTATGGCATCGCCCCGCCGCAGCAGCAGGTGATCGACATCAGCGGTTTGCGTGGTGGCGTCAAGCGTCAGGCCATGCCGAAGCTGGACGTGATCTGCCCGAATTGCGGCTCGACGCATACGCAGCTGACCAGCCAGTTCGGCTCCACGCCGTGCAAGGCCCTGTACAAATGCCTGGATTGCCGCGAACCGTTTGATTACTTCAAGTGCCACTAAAAAAACCAGGCACACGTTCCGAAGAAACTGGAGATGAAGCATGAGTAAATTTTATCCGCTGTCGGTGGCCAACGTGCGCAACGAAACGCGCGACACCATCGCCGTCACGTTCGACGTGCCAGCCGAACTGCAGCAGCAGTTCCGCTTCCAGCAGGGCCAGCACCTAACCCTGCGCGCCCACATCAATGCGGAAGACGTGCGCCGCTCGTATTCCATCTGTTCCGCGGTGCAGGACGGCAGCCTGCGCGTGGCCATCAAGCGCACGCCCGGCGGCGCTTTTTCCACCTGGGCCAACGATACACTCAAGGCCGGCGCCACCATCGACGTCATGCCGCCCATGGGCCACTTCAACGTGCCGCTCGACTGCGTCAACCGCAAGCACTACCTGGCCTTTGCGGCCGGCAGCGGCATCACGCCCATCCTCTCCATCATCAAGACGACCCTGCTGACGGAACCATTGAGCCGCTTCACCCTGTTCTATGGCAACCGCGCCTCGTCGTCCGTCATCTTCAAGGAAGAATTGACGGACTTGAAGGATGTGTACCTGGAGCGCCTGAACCTGGTGTACGTGATGAGCCGCGAGCAGCAGGATATCGAATTGTTCAACGGCCGCATCACGCAGGAAAAATGCGAGCAGTTCCTGCAGCACTGGATCAAGGTCGAAGACTACGACAACGCCTTCATTTGCGGCCCGGAAGACATGATGCTGGGCGTCTCCGCCGCCCTGCAGGCGGCCGGCATGCCCAAGCAGAATATCAAGATCGAACTGTTCGCCGCCAGCATCCCGAAAAGCGCCCACAAGCCGCGCGCCCAGCTGGCCGCGGACGTCGTGCAGGAAACGGAAGTGACCGTCATCATGGACGGCAACCACACCACCTTCACGATGGACAAGGACAAGGAATCCATCCTCGACGCGGGCCTGCGTCAGGGCATCGACATGCGCTACTCGTGCAAGGGCGGCGTATGCTCCACCTGCCGCTGCAAGATCCTCGACGGCAAGGTGGAAATGGACGTCAACTACGCGCTGGAAGACTATGAAGTGGCGCGCGGCTTCGTCCTCAGTTGCCAGAGCTTCCCGCTGACCGACAAGGTCGTGGTCGATTTCGACCAGGCTGAATAAACGCCGGGATCAGACCCGACGGAGTCATGCGCCCCAGTGGGACGAATGACGATTCCGAAGGAACTGACCCCAGATTTCCGCTGCGGGCTAGCGAAATAACTAAAAACCGAGACACGCCATGACCTACCAAAACATCCTCTTCACCATCGAGCAGGGCATCGCCACCCTGACCCTGAACCGTCCCGACAAGCTCAATAGTTTTACGCAAGCCATGCACGAGGAAGTGCGCGACGCCATCGCGAAAGTAAACGCCGACAGCAGCGTGCGCGTCTTCGTGCTGACGGGCGCGGGCCGTGGTTTTTGCGCGGGCCAGGACCTGTCCGACCGCGCCGTGGAACCAGGCTCGAAGGGCGTGGACCTGGGCGAGTCGGTGGAAAAGAACTATGCGCCGCTGGTGCTGGCCTTGAAGGCACTGCCGATGCCCGTGATCTGCGCCGTCAACGGCGTGGCCGCCGGCGCGGGCGCCAACCTGGCGCTGGCCTGCGACATCGTCATCGCCGGCAAGTCGGCCAGCTTCGTCGAAGTGTTCTGCAAGCTGGGCCTGATCCCGGACACGGGCGGCACCTTCTTCCTGCCTCGCCTGATCGGTTCCGCGCGCGCCATGGGCCTGGCCATGCTCGGTGAAAAACTGACGGCGGAAAAAGCGGAAGACTGGGGCCTGATCTGGAAATGCGTGGACGATGCCGAGCTGGCGCAAGAGGCGCGCAAGCTGGCCGTGCACTTTTCCACGGCACCGACCAGGGGCCTGGCGTACACCAAGCAGGCGCTGGCCGCCAGCGGCGCCAATACCTTGCCGCAGCAGCTGGCGCTGGAAGCGCGCATGATGAGCGATCTGGGTAACAGCGACGATTACCGCGAAGGCGTGGCCGCCTTCATGGAAAAGCGCGCACCGCAATTCAAGGGACACTGATATGGCAGCTCTGGACAACAATAGTATCGTCGCAGTCATCGGCAGCGGCGCCATGGGTGCCGGCATCGCGCAGGTGGCGGCGGCCGCCGGCTACCGCGTGAAACTGTACGACACGCGGGCGGAAGCCGTCAGCAAGGCGCTGGCCGACATTGGCAAAATGTATGCGAAGCTGGCCGAAAAAGGCCGCATGACGGCCGCCGAGGCCACGGCCGCCACGGCGCGCCTGCAGTCTGCCGGCAGCCTGGCCGATGTAAGCGATTGCGCCATGGTGGTGGAAGCCATCGTGGAAAACCTCGACGTCAAGCGCGGCCTGTTCGCCGAACTGGAAGCGCTGGTGGCAGACGACTGCATCCTGGCGACGAATACCTCGTCGATTTCCGTCACGGCGATTGCCGCCAAGCTGCGCCGCCCGGAACGCCTGGTTGGCATGCATTTCTTTAATCCGGTGCCGCTGATGGCATTGGTCGAAGTGATCAGTGGCCTGGCCACCAGCGCGCAAGTGGCCGCCACCGTGCACGACACCGCTATCGCCTGGGGCAAGAATCCCGTGCATGCGAAATCGACGCCGGGCTTCATCGTCAACCGCGTCGCCCGTCCGTTTTATGCGGAAGGCTGGCGCTTGCTGAACGAGCAGGCGGGCGACGCCGCCACCATCGATGCCGTGCTGCGCGAAGCGGGCGGTTTCCGCATGGGGCCATTCGAATTGATGGATCTGATCGGCCACGACGTGAATTTTTCCGTCACCCAGTCCGTGTTCGGCGCCTATTTCAACGACCCGCGCTTCACGCCGTCCGTGCTGCAGCAGGAAATGGTCAATGCCGGCTTCCTGGGCCGCAAGTCGGGCCGTGGCTTTTACCCGTATGGCGAAGGCGCCAGCGCTCCCGTGGCGCAGGCGGAAGGCGCGCAAGCGAAGCCGGAATTCGTCGCGCTTTCCGCCGCCATCGGCGGCGATGGCCGTGGCCATAGCGGCATCATCCACAGCCTGGTGCAGCGCCTTGAGCAGGCGGGCGTCACCGTCAGCCGCCGCGTCATGCAGGAAGGCCAGGCGCATGACGAGGCGCCTGCATTGCATTGCAACGGCGCCGCGATTTATCTGACCGATGGCCGCAGCGCCACCCAGCGGGCGCACGACAACCAGCATCCGGACACGGTGCTGTTCGACCTGGCGCTCGACTACGCCGGTGCCAAACGCATCGCCGTGGCGCGCGCCGACCAGTGCAGCGACGCCGCCTACGCGGCCGTCGTGGGCCTGTTCCAGGCGGCCGGCTTCATCGTCACGCGCCTGGACGACGTGCCGGGCCTGGCCGTCATGCGCACGGTCGCGATGCTGGCCAACGAAGCGGCCGACGCCGTCAACCAGGGCGTGTGCACGGTGGCCGCCGTGGATATCGCCATGCAGAAGGGCGTCAATTATCCGCGTGGCCCGCTGGCCTGGGCCGACCAGGTCGGTATCTCCCACATCGTGACCGTACTGCAGCACCTGGCGCTGGGCTATGGCGAAGACCGCTACCGCGTCTCGCCGCTGCTGCGCCGCAAACTCGCCAATGGAGCACCGTTTCATGCATAAGGAAGACCCTATACACGCTGCCCAGGCGTTGGCCGAAGCGGCCGCCGCCTCCATGCTGTCGCGCGACAATGCCACCGCCGCCATGGGCATCGCCCTGGCCGAAGTGGGGCCGGGCCATGCGCGCATGACCATGACGGTGCGCGCCGACATGCTCAATGGCCACCAGACCTGCCATGGCGGTTTCATCTTCGCCCTGGCCGACAGCGCTTTCGCGTTTGCCTGCAACAGCTACAACATGAATACCGTGGGCGCCGGCTGCACCATTGACTACCTGGCGCCCGGCCGCGAAGGCGACGTGCTGACAGCACATGCCGTCGAGCAGGCGCTGGCCGGCAAGAGCGGCGTTTACGACGTCAAGGTCAGCAACCAGGAAGGCCGCGCCATCGCGCTCTTCCGCGGCAAGTCGATCCGCGTGGCGGGTGCAGTCATTAGTGATTGAAGGTACAAGAGCAGGGTTGAACTGCCGTTGCAGCTTTAAATAGTTAAAGAACCGATTAGGAGACAGAGATGGTCCAACGAATTCCCGCCCCGAATGACCTCGAGCCGATCGAGCGCGCCAGCAAGGATGAACTGCAGGCGCTGCAGCTCGAACGCATGCAATGGTCGCTCAAGCACGCGTATGACAACGTGCCCCATTACCGCGCCGCCTTTGACGCGGCGGGCGTGCATCCGGACGACCTCAAATCCTTGTCCGACCTGGCCAAATTCCCGTTCACCGATAAAAAAGTCTTGCGTGACAATTATCCGTTCGGCCTGTTCGCCGTGCCGCGCGAGCAGGTGGTGCGCATCCATGCTTCCAGCGGCACGACGGGCAAGGCCACGGTGGTCGGTTACACGCAGAACGACATCGACACCTGGGCCAACGTGGTGGCGCGCTCGATCCGCGCCGGCGGCGGCCGCGCGGGCGACATGGTGCATATCTCCTACGGCTACGGCCTGTTCACGGGCGGCCTGGGCGCGCACTACGGCGCCGAACGCCTCGGTTGCACGGTCATCCCGATGTCCGGCGGCCAGACGGAAAAACAGGTGCAGCTGATCCAGGATTTCAAGCCATCGATCATCATGGTCACGCCATCGTACATGCTCAACATCATCGAGGAATTCACGCGCCAGGGCCTCGACCCGGCCGAATCGTCGCTGAAGGTAGGCATCTTCGGCGCCGAGCCGTGGACGGATGCGATGCGCTCGGAAATCGAGGCGCGCGCCGGCATCGACGCTGTCGACATCTACGGCCTGTCCGAAGTGATGGGCCCTGGCGTGGCCTCCGAATGCATCGAAAGCAAGGACGGCCCCGTCATCTGGGAAGACCATTTCTACCCGGAGATCATCGATCCGGAAACGGGCGAAGTGCTGCCGGACGGCGAAGAGGGCGAACTGGTGTTTACCTCGCTGTCGAAAGAGGCGCTGCCCATCATCCGCTACCGCACGCGCGACCTGACCCGCTTGCTGCCGCCGACGTCGCGCTCGATGCGCCGCATCGGCAAGATCACGGGCCGCTCGGACGACATGCTGATCATCCGCGGCGTGAACGTCTTCCCCACGCAGATCGAGGAACTGATCCTCAAGATGCCGCGCCTGTCGCCGCAATATCAGCTGGTGGTGACGCGCGACGGCCACCTGGACAAGCTGGAAGTGGTGGCCGAACTGCGCATCGACCTGACGTCCACCATTTCGGCCAGCGAGACGGATGCCCTGGCGCGCGAACTGGAACACCGCATCAAGACCCACGTGGGCGTGAGCACGCGCGTGCGCCTGGTGGCCGCTTCCGGCATCGAACGCACGCTGACGGGCAAGGCCCGCCGCGTGATCGACCAGCGCCCGAAGATTTTCTCCTAAATTAATTACATCGATCAAGCAGGATAGACCATGAACGAAGCCTTTATCTGTGACGCCGTGCGCACGCCTTTTGGCCGCTATGGCGGTGCTCTTGCCAGCGTGCGCGCCGACGACCTGGGCGCGCTGCCGATTGCCGCGCTGATCGCGCGCAACCCGTCCGTCGACTGGTCCGCCATCGACGACGTGTTCTACGGCTGCGCCAACCAGGCGGGCGAGGACAACCGCAACGTGGGCCGCATGGCCGCGCTGCTGGCCGGCTTGCCGGCGGCCGTGCCGGGCAACACCATCAACCGCCTGTGCGGCTCCAGCCTGGACGCCGTCGGCATGGCGGCCCGCTCCATCAAGGCGGGCGAGGCGGAACTGATCATCGCCGGCGGCGTGGAAAGCATGACGCGCGCGCCTTTCGTCATGGGCAAGGCCGACAGCGCCTTCTCGCGCGCGGCGAAAATCGAGGACACGACCCTGGGCTGGCGCTTCGTGAACGGCAAGGTGAAGGCGCAGTACGGCATCGACACCATGCCGGAGACGGCAGAAAACGTGGCCGTGGAATTTGGCATCAGCCGCGCCGACCAGGATGCGCTCGCCCTGCGCAGCCAGCAGCGCTGGGCCGCCGCCCATGCTGCCGGCGTGTTCCAGCGCGAAATCGTGCCCGTCGCCGTGCCGCAAAAAAAGGGTGATCCGAAGATGGTCACCAGCGACGAACATCCGCGCCCCGACACCTCGCTGGAAATGCTGGCCAAGCTCAAGGGCGTGGTCAAGCCCGATGGCAGCGTCACGGCCGGCAATGCCTCGGGCTTGAATGACGGCGCCTGCGCCATCCTGCTGGCGTCCGCCGCCGCTGTCGACAAATACAAGTTGAAGGCCCGCGCGAAAGTGCTGGGCATGGCCACGGCCGGACTGGCACCGCGCATCATGGGCTTTGGCCCGTCGCCGGCCTCGCGCAAGGTGCTGGCGCAGACCGGTCTCACCATCGAGCAGATGGACGTCATCGAACTCAATGAGGCGTTTGCCGCGCAGGCGCTGGCCGTCACGCGCGACCTGGGCCTGGCAGACGATGCCGCCCACGTGAATCCGAATGGCGGCGCGATCGCCATCGGCCACCCGCTGGGCGCATCGGGCGCGCGCCTGGTGATGGCGGCATTGAACCAGCTGGAGCGCACGGGCGGGCGCTATGCGCTGTGCACCATGTGCATCGGCGTGGGGCAGGGCATCGCCGTGGTGATTGAACGCGTATAAAAACAGTAAATAATAAAAAAACCAAGGTGCAAGATAGCACCATCCAATTTGACCGTAGTGCCAACCTGGTGGAGACCACAATGATTGCCAATATCTTCAAGAAAACCCTGATCGCCGGCGTGCTGGCCATGTCCGCCGCGGGCGCATATGCGGCCGATAACATCAAGATCGGTTCCGTGCTGTCCGTCACGGGTCCGGCCGCCTTCCTGGGCGACCCGGAACTGAAAACCCTGCAGCTGTACATCGAGAAGATCAACGCGGCCGGCGGCGTCCTGGGACGCAAGCTGGAACTGGTGCACTACGACGATGGCAGCGACGCGGCCAAGGCCAACGGTTTCACGAAACGCCTGATCGAGTCGGACAAGGTCGATGTGCTGATCGGCGGCACCACCACCGGTGCGACGATGGCGATGGCGCCATTGGTCGACCGCGCCAGCCTGCCCTTCATTTCGCTGGCGGGCGCCGTGGTGATCATCGATCCGGTCAAGAAATGGGTCTTCAAGACGCCGCATACGGACCGCATGGCGGCCGAAAAGGTGTTCGAGGACATGAAGAAGCGCGGCATCAGCAAGGTGGGTCTGCTGTCGGAAACGAGCGGCTTCGGCGCCTCGGGCCGCAAGGAATCGCAGATCGTCGCTTCCAAATACGGCATCACCCTGGTGGCCGATGAAACCTATGGCCCGAAAGACACGGATATCACGGCGCAGCTGACCCGCATCAAGAATACCAAGGGCGTGCAAGCCGTGTTCGTCTTCGGCCTGGGCCAGGGCCCGGCCGTCGTCACCAAGAACTACGGCCAGCTGGGCATGGCCGCCCTGCCGCTGTACCAGTCGCATGGCGTGGCCTCCGACGAGTACCTGAAATTGTCGGGCAAGTCCGCCGAAGGCGTGCGCCTGCCGACGCCAGCCCTGCTGATCGGCGCCATGCTGCCGGACAGCGACGCGCAGAAGGCCGTCGTCGTCGGTTACGACAAGACGTACAAGGAGCGCTACAAGATCGATCCGTCGACCTTCGGCGGCTATGCGCTCGACGCCCTGAACCTGTCGGTCGACGCCATCAAGCGCGCCGGCGGCACGGACCGCGAAAAAGTGCGCGCGGCGCTGGAGCAGACCAAGGGTTTTGTCGGCACGACGGGTGTCTTCAACATGTCGGCCAAAGACCACATGGGCCTGGACCTGTCGGCGTTCCGCATGGTCGAAGTGAGGAACGGCGAATGGCAATTGTCTAAATAAGTTCGAGAAGGTAAGCCGGAAGTACCTGCGCGAGGCCGCCCCCGAAGGCGGCCCGCGCATAGTCGAACATAATGGAGACACCATGGAAGTCGCTCAATTTCTGCAATTTTTGTATTCGGGGATGACGGTCGGTTCCGCCTATGCGCTGGCGGCGCTGGGCTTTACCATCATCTACAACACCAGCGGCGTGATCAATTTCGCCCAGGGCGAGTTCATCATGCTGGGCGGGATGCTGGCCGCCGTGATGTCGGCCGCCGGCGTGCCGCTGCCGCTGGCCATCATCCTGGCCGTCATCGCCACCGGCCTGGTTGGCCTGCTGATGGAAAAAACCGTGATCGAACCGGCGCAGAATGCGCAGGTCATTACTTTGCTGATCATCACCATCGGCGCCTCGCTCGTGCTGCGCGGCCTGGTGCAGATCTGGCTGGGCAAGGACACGCATTCGCTGCCGGCCTTTTCCGGCGACGCGCCGATCGAATTCCTCGGCGCCAGCCTGCTGCCGCAAAGCCTGTGGGTGCTGGGCGTGACGGTTGTCATCGTGCTGGTGCTGGGCTGGTTCTTTGGCCGCACCCTGATGGGCAAGGCCATGCTGGCCACCTCGCACAACAAGCTGGCCGCGCAGCTGGTGGGCATCAATACGCGCAAGGTGCTGCTGTTCTCGTTCGGCCTGTCGGCCCTGCTGGGCGCGGCGGGCGGCATCCTCGTCGCCCCCATCACGTACACCTCGTATGACGCGGGCATCATGCTGGGCCTGAAAGGCTTTGTCGCCGCCGTCCTCGGCGGCCTTGGCGGCGGCGCCGGCGCGATTGCCGGCGGCCTGATTCTCGGCATCGCCGAAGCCATGACGGCCGGCTACATCTCTTCGGCCTACAAGGACGCGGTGCCCTTCGTGCTGATTCTGCTGATCCTGTTCTTCCTGCCGCAAGGCTTGTTTGGCGCCAAAAATTCGGAGCGCGTATGACCAACTTATTCACACGCTCGCGCCACGGCGGCTTGCTGGTGCTGGCGCTGGTGCTGGCCATCCTGCCCCTGTTCCTGAGCAACGCGTTTTACTATGACGTGGCGATCCGCATCGCCCTGAACGCCATCGTCGTCATCGGCCTGAACCTGCTGATGGGCTACACGGGCCAGATCAGCCTGGGCCACGCGGGTTTCTATGGCTTGGGCGCGTATGCGTCGGCCGTGCTGACCACGCATTACGGCTGGCCGCCGCTGGCTGCCCTGGGCGCCGGCGCCGTCGCCACGGGGCTGCTGGCGCTGCTGCTGGCGCGCCCGGTGCTGAAACTCAAGGGCCATACCCTGGCCATGGCGACCCTGGGCCTGGGCATCATCATCTCCATCGTCATCAACAACGAGACGCAATGGACGGGCGGCCCGGACGGCATCGGCGTCTCCGCCTTTACCTTGGGTGGCCTGGAAATCGCCGGCGAAAAATCATGGTATGTGGTGTGCGCCGTGCTGCTGTTGCTGGTCACGTGGCTGGCCCTGAACCTGATCGATTCGCCCGTCGGGCGCGCGCTGCAGGCCATCCACGGCTCGGAAGTGGCGGCCCGCGTGGTGGGCGTCGACACGACCCGCTTCAAGGTGCGCGTGTTCGTGCTGTCGGCCGTCATCGCCAGCATCGCAGGCAGCATCAGCGCCCATTACATCGGCTTCATCACGCCCAACCTGGCCGGCTTCTTCCACTCGATCGAGCTGGTGACGATGGTGGTGGTGGGCGGCATGGCGTCGATCTTCGGCTCCATCATCGGCGCGGCCCTGCTGACGATCCTGCCGCAGCTGCTGTCCAGCTTTGAAGGCTGGGAGACGGTGGTGTTTGGCGTGATCCTGATGGCCACCATGATCTTCATGCCCAAGGGCCTCGTGCCGAGCCTGGCCAGCCGTTCGCGCAAGCGGGCTGCCACGCCGAAGGCGCCCGTCAAATCCGCGCAGGAGGTGTGAAATGCTGACGATTAAGAACCTGAGCAAGAGCTTCGGCGGCGTGCACGCGGTGCAGGACGTGAGCTTTAGCGTCAAGGAAGGCAATATCCACTCCGTGATCGGGCCGAATGGCGCCGGCAAGACGACCCTGTTCAACCTGATCACGGGTGTCTACACGCCGAGCAAGGGCGAAATTTTGCTCAATGGCGAAAACGTGGCCGCCATGCCGCCCGATGCGCTGGCGCGGCGCGGCATGAGCCGCACCTTCCAGAATCTGCAGGTGTGCATGAACATGACGGCCATCGACAATGTGATGGTGGGCGCGCATCTGCGCCTGAACCAGAACTTGTTCGCTTCCATGCTGCGTTTGCCGTCCGTGCGCCGCGCCGATGCGGCTTGCCGCGACGAGGCGGCGGGCCTGATGGAGTTTGTCGGCGTGGGACGGCATATCGCTGACGAGGCGGGGCAGATGTCGTATGGCGCCTTGAAACGCCTGGAAATCGCGCGCGCGCTGGCGGCCAAGCCGAAAGTGCTGCTGCTCGATGAACCGGCGGCAGGCCTGAACCACACGGAGACGGGCGAGATCGAAGCCCTGATCCGCAAGGTGGCGCAGTCGGGCGTGACGGTGGTGCTGGTCGAGCATGACATGAAACTGGTGATGAATCTGTCGGACCATATCCTGGTGCTCGACTATGGCAAGAAGCTGGCCGAAGGGACCGCCGCCGAAGTGCGCGCCAATCCCGACGTGGTGGCAGCGTATCTGGGAGTGGCTGCATGATGATGGAAAAACCTCAATCGCCGCTGGTACTCGATATACAGGGGCTGACCAGCCACTACGGCCGCATCCAGGCCCTGCACGGCATAGCCCTGCAGGTACGCCAGGGCCAGCTGGTGGCGCTGGTGGGCGCGAATGGCGCCGGCAAGACCACCCTGCTGCGGGCCATTTCCGGCGTGCAGCCGATCAGCGCCGGCAGCATCGCCTTCGCCGGCCAGGACGTGAGCCGCATGAGCGCCGACAGGCGCGTGCGCAGCGGCATCTGCCAGGTGCCGGAAGGGCGGCAGGTGTTCGGCCCCATGACGGTGGAAGACAACCTGCGCCTGGGTGCCTTCACGCGCCCGCCGCAGGACGTGGCGGGCGACATGGAGCGCATGTACGGCCTGTTCCCGATTTTGAAGGAAAAGCGCTTGCTGCTGGCCGGGACGCTCTCCGGCGGGCAGCAGCAGATGCT
Source organism: Janthinobacterium foliorum (assembly GCF_978021625.1). Lineage (NCBI taxonomy): Bacteria > Pseudomonadati > Pseudomonadota > Betaproteobacteria > Burkholderiales > Oxalobacteraceae > Janthinobacterium > Janthinobacterium foliorum. The sequence continues at coordinate 418,757 of NZ_CDXDQE010000003.1, forward strand.
GGCCATGGCGCGCGCCTTGATGGGCCGTCCGCAACTGCTGCTGCTCGATGAGCCCAGCATGGGCCTGGCACCGCTGCTGATCGCGGAAATCTTCCGCATCGTGGCCGAGCTGCGCGACCAGGGCATCACCATCTTCCTCGTCGAACAGAATGCGCATGCGGCCCTGTCGATCGCCGACGTGGGCTATGTGATCGAGACGGGTGCCATCACCCTGTCCGGGCCGGGTCCGGAATTGCTGCATAACGAGCAGGTGCAAAGCGCTTATTTGGGGATGTAACCCGAAGGGCAAATACCGGGGTCGGATCCTCAGGGTCAGACCCCGGCAGTGCAAGGTTGTGGGGTACAGGAAAGCGTCACCCCATTGCATGAATAGGAGAACAACATGGTCAAAGTCTACGAAATCAACGGCGTCACCCCCGTCGTCCACCCCAGCGCCTACGTGCATCCGTCGGCCGTGCTGATCGGCGACGTGATCGTCGGTCCGCGCTGCTATATCGGCCCGCTGGCTTCGATCCGCGGCGACTTCGGCCGCCTGGTCCTGGAAGAGGGCGCCAACCTGCAGGACACCTGCGTCATGCACGGCTTTCCCGGCTGCGACACGGTGGTCGAAGTCGATGGCCATATCGGCCATGGCGCCGTGCTGCATGGCTGCCGCATCGGCCGCAATGCGCTCGTCGGCATGAACGCCGTGGTAATGGACAACGCCATCGTCGGCGAGGAATCCATCGTCGCCGCCATGAGTTTCGTCAAGGCGGGCATGATCATCGCGCCGCGCAGCATGGTGGTCGGCACGCCGGCCAAGGTGATCCGCTCCCTGAGCGACGATGAAATCAAATGGAAAAGCTCGGGCACGGGCCAGTACCACGAACTGGCCGTGCGCTCCATGCAGACGATGCGCGAGGTGGAAGCCCTGACGGAAGTCGAGGCGAACCGCCAGCGCCTGAATTTTGAATCCGCCTTGCCGCTGCACTTGCACAAGAACGCGGCAGCGCAGTAAACCAACATAGGAGTAAACCACATGGCTCACATATCCACCCTGCAAAGCCTGATCGCCGGCCGCTGGCTGGGCGAAAGCGCCGCCGTGCCCCTGCATAGCGCCTTGAACAACCGCGTCATCTATCACACGCATGCGGAAAAGATCGACTTCGACGAAGCCGTCACGTATGCGCGCAAGACGGGCGTGCCGGGGCTGATGGCGCTCGACTTCCAGCAGCGCGCCGCGCGCCTGAAGGCGCTGGCCCTGTACCTGGTCGAGCGCAAGGAAGAACTGTATGCGATCTCGCACCTGTCGGGCGCCACGCGCGCCGACAGCTGGGTCGATATCGAAGGCGGCACGGGCACCCTGTTCGCCTACGCCAGCATGGGCAGCAACGAGCTGCCATCGTCCAACGTGCTGCACGAAGGCCCGGCCATCGCGCTGGGCAAGAAGGGCGGCTTCGCCGGCACGCACATCCTGGTGCCGCGCGGCGGCCTGGCCGTGCACATCAACGCCTTCAACTTCCCCATCTGGGGCTTGCTGGAAAAATTCGCCCCGAGCTTCCTGGCGGCCATGCCCTGCATCGCCAAGCCGGCCACGGCGACGAGCTATCTGACGCAGGCCGTGGTGCGCATGATGCACGAATCGGGCTTGCTGCCGGCCGGCAGCCTGCAATTGGTGATCGGCTCCACGGGCGACTTGCTGGACCGCCTGAATGGCCAGGACTTCGTTACCTTCACGGGATCGGCCGCCACGGCCGCCAAGCTGCGCACGAATCCGAACCTGATCGCCCAGTCCGTGCCGTTCAACGGCGAAGCCGATTCGCTCAACTGCGCCATCCTGGCGCCGGACGTCACGCCCGACGACGTGGAATTCGACCTGTTCGTCAAGGAAGTCGTGCGCGAGATGACGGGCAAGTCGGGCCAGAAGTGCACGGCCATCCGCCGCATCATCGTGCCCGAGCACCTGATGGATGCCGTCGGCACGCGCCTGCGCGAACGCCTGGCCAAGGTGGTGGTGGGCGATCCGTCCATCGAGGGCGTGCGCATGGGCGCGCTGGCCTCGAAGGAGCAGCAGAATGACGTGGCCGAGCGTGTCGCCACCCTGTCGCAGGGGAACGAGGTGGTGTTCGGCGCGGCCGACGGCTTCAACCCGCTGGGCGATGGGGCGCAGGATGGCAGCTTCTTCTCGCCGACCCTGCTGCTGTGCCGCGACGCGTTTGGCAACGACGCCGTGCATGACGTGGAAGCGTTCGGCCCCGTCAGCACCATGATGGGCTATAACGATATCGACGAGGCGCTGGCCCTGGCCGCGCGCGGCAAGGGCAGCCTGGTGAGCACCCTGGTGACGCGCGATCCGAAGATCGCCGCGCGCGTGGTGCCGCAAGTGGCGGCCACGCATGGCCGCGTGCACGTGCTCGAACGCGTGGCGTCCGTCGATTCGACGGGCCATGGCTCGCCCCTGCCGCAGCTGAAGCACGGCGGCCCTGGCCGCGCGGGCGGCGGCGAAGAGCTGGGCGGCGTGCGCGCCGTGCGCCACTACCTGCAACGGGCGGCCGTGCAAGGCTCGCCCACCATGCTGGCGGCCATCACGGGCGAATACGTGCGCGGCGCGGACGTCAACGAAAGCCCGATCCACCCGTTCCGCAAGCATTTCGAGGATTTGAAGACGGGCGACTCGCTGCTGACGCACCGCCGCACCGTCAGCGAAGCGGACATCGTCGCCTTCGGCGGCATCTCGGGCGATTTCTTTTACATGCACTTCGACGAAATCGCCGCCAAGGAATCGCAGTTCGGCAAGCGCATCGCCCACGGCTACTTCGTGCTGTCGGCTGCCGCCGGCCTGTTCGTCTCGCCCGGCGTCGGTCCCGTGCTGGCCAACTATGGCCTGGACAACCTGCGCTTCGTCGCGCCCGTCGCCATCGGCGACACCATCCGCGCGCGCCTGACGTGCAAGCGCAAGGTCGACCGCAACCGCAAGGACGTGTTTGGCGTGGGCCAGGGCGTGGTCGCGTGGGACGTGCAGGTGACGAACCAGAACGAGGAGCTGGTGGCCAGCTATGACATCCTGACCCTCGTTTCCAAGCGCGAGTAAGGCACACTGGCAGGACAGGCTTGACCGGCGCCGCCTGCGATGTACGCGTGGGCGGCGCATTTTTTTTGGAGAGACAGCATGAGCAAGGCAGACGAACAACCTTCCCTCGCCGCGCAGGCGCAGCTGGGCCTGAGCGCCAGCGATGCCGTGGCGGCCATCGCCAACGGCAGCCTGGGTGCGGCCGACTACATGCGCATCTTGCTGGCGCAGGCGCGCGCGCAAGCCGGCTTGAACAGCCTGATCACCTTGAATGCGGATGCCGCGCTGGCCGCCGCCGCGCGTGTCGATGCGGCGCGCGCGGCGGGCCAGCCTTTGCCGCCGCTGGCGGGCTTGCCCATCGTCGTCAAGGATAATATCGACACGCATGGCATGCCGACGAGCGCCGGCACGCCGGCCCTGCGCGACTGGTATCCGCCGGCGAATGCGCCAGGCGTGCAGCGCCTGCTGGACGCTGGCGCCATCGTGCTTGGCAAGGCGAACCTGCACGAGCTGGCGTTTGGCGCCACCAGCACGAATTTTTCCAGTTTTGCCGGGCATGTCAAGAATCCGTATGACAGCGCGCGCATTCCGGGCGGTTCTTCCGGCGGCACGGCGGCGGCGATCGCCGCGCGCATCGCGCCGGCAGGCCTGGGCACGGATACGGGCGGCTCCACGCGCGTGCCGGCCGCCCTGTGCGGCATCGTGGGCTTGCGTCCGTCCGTGGGCGATGGCGGTGCAGAGCGGCGCTACGATTCCAGCGGCACGGTGCCCATCAGCCATACGCGTGATACGCTGGGCCCGATGGCGCGCACGGTGGCCGACGTGGCCCTGCTCGACAGCGTGCTGTCCGGCCGGAGCATGCCCTCGCCGGAGCCGCTGGCCGGCCTGCGCTTTGGCGTGCCGGCCGCTTTCTGGCAGCCGCTGGACGCCGACGTGGCAGCCGTAATGCGGCAGGCCAGGGAAACCCTGGCGCAGGCGGGCGTGGTGCTGGTCGAACTCGGCATGCAGGACGTGATGGAGGCGAACGGCAAGGTGTCGTTCCCGCTGGCGCTGCACGAGCCGCGCCAGGCGATTCCCGCCTACCTGGCCGCCGGCGGCGCGCAGCTCACGCTGGACGACATCGCCGCGCAGGTGGCCAGCCCTGACGTGCGGCATGCGTTTGGCGCCATCCTGGGCGATGCGTTTGGCGCGGCGTACCCCGACGCCCTGCTGGTGCAGCGGCCCCGCCTGCAGGCCTTGTACCGCGACTATTTTGCGCAGTACCGCCTGGATGCCATCTTTTTCCCCACCACGCCCGTGTGCGCCGTGGCCATCGACGCCGAGCATGGCTCGTCCACCATCGCGGTGGACGGCGGCGCCGCGGGCGATGCGTTCACCACCCTGATCCGTAACACGGACCCGGCCAGCAACGCGGGCATACCCGGCTTGTCGCTGCCGGCTGGCATGACGCCTGCCGGCTTGCCGGTGGGGATGGAGATCGACGGACCGCTGGGCAGCGACAGCCGCTTGCTGGCCATCGGCCTGTCGCTGGAAGCGCTGTTCGGCAGCTTGCCGGCACCGCAAGCCGTGCTCTGAAGAAAAAATGCAGGACTGGCGCGCCAGGCAGGGCGCCAGGGTTTCTTGTCCGTTGAATTGTCCATAAGTGTATGAAAAATATAGGCAAAGTGTGGTTTTGCACGGCGTGCTATTTAGATAAAACCCTCTAGAACGCGTGCTTTTTCCTTGAAAATCGGCGAAATCGCGCATTGCCACCAGAAAACTTTCCAAAGCAAAACCTTTTCTCTGTAGCATTGTTTTGCTCACTGGTCACACGCCATGCAGGCCCTGCGGGGCAATGGCGGCGCGAAAAAAACGGACCCGGCCTGTCACGGCCGGTGAACCTCCGACCTCGAGTCCCACTCCACGATTACTGTTCACCGTTACGGGTATTTAATTACTATGAATAAACACGTCCTGATTTTCATGCTGGCCATGCCCCTGGCCATCAGCCACGCGTATGCGGAAGAAGTCGATGGCCCCGCCATCAAGATCAGCGGATACGGCACGGCCGCGCTGACCGTGGCCGATACCGATGACGCGCAGTTTGCGCGCCCGAACCAGGCCAGCGGCGCCGGCCGCACGGCGCGCACGGGCGTCGATTCCAATCTGGGCCTGCAGGCAAATGTCACCGTCAATCCATGGCTGTCGGCCACCGTGCAGGGCCTGGCGCGCAAGGATGGCGAAAATGACTTCGGCGCCGAACTGGCGTGGGCCTTCGCCAAGGCCAAGGTGTCGGACAGCTTCAGCGTGCGCGTCGGCCGCATGGGCTTGCCCGTCTTCATGATTTCCGATTACCGCAACGTGGGTTATGCCAACACCATGCTGCGTCCGCCCGGCGAGATGTATTCGCAAGTGCCGCTGAACAGCATCGACGGCATCGACGGCACGTATCAGTTCAGCGCGGGCGACACCAGCGTCACGACGCAGCTGGCGCTGGGCCGCACCAAGGCCACCCTGGCCACGGGCCCCGATTCGACCGTGCACGTGGAAGGCAAGTCCATCGTCGCCCTCAACGTGGTGGCCGAGTACGGCCCCGTCACCGCGCGCTTCGGCCGTGCCGAGACCCGCCTGAGCATCGACGATTCGCCCAGCCTGAATACGCTGATGGGCGGCCTGCGCGCGGCCGGCAGCGGCTACAGGATCGCCCAGCTGGGCGCCCTGGCCGATGCGCTGGAAGTCAAGGACAAGAAGGCGTCATTTACTTCCGTGGGCCTGGGACTGGACTGGAACAATGTGCTGCTGCAGTCCGAATATGCGAAGCGCAAGACGGACAGCTATGTCAGCGACAGCACCTCGTGGTACGTGATGGGCGGCTACCGCATGGGCGCCTTCCTGCCCTACTACAGCCACGCCAGCCTGAAGGCCGATGGCCGCGTGCACAACACGGTGCCGGCCGCCTGCCCGGCGGGCTACCCCGCCGCCTGCACGCCGACCCTGCGCGCCCTGTCGGCCGGCGTCGACACCCTGGCCGCCACGCGCAACCAGCTGGAGCAGACGACGGACAGCATCGGCGTGCGCTGGGACTTCCACCGCTCGGCCGCGCTGAAAGTGCAGATCGACCGCATCAAGCCAAGGAATGGCCCGGGCCTGTTCGTGCAAGCCAAGCCGGGCTTCCAGGGGCCCGTCACGGTGGCCGCCGCCGCCATCGATTTTGTTTTCTAAGGAGCGCCGCATGAAACCCTTTATTTTTGTGGCTGCCGTGCTGGCCCTGTCGAGCGCCGTTCCCGCCATGGCCGAAGTGGTCGTGGTGGTCAACCCGAAGAGCGCCGCCGGCGCCATGACGAATGAACAGGTGGCGCAGCTCTTCCTCGGCAAATCGACGGCCATGACGCCGATCGACCAGCCGGAAAGCGCTCCCGTGCGCGCCGAGTTCTACAAGAAGGTGACGGACAAGGAACCGTCGCAGGCCAAGGCCCTGTGGTCCAAGCTGGTCTTCACGGGCAAGGCCACCTTGCCGAAAGAGGTGGCGAATAGCGCCGACGTGAAGAAGGCCGTGGCCGCCGATCCGAAGGCCATCGGCTATATCGAGAAGAGCGCCGTCGACGCCAGCGTCAAAGTGGTGCTGACGACGCCGTAATGCCACGCTGCCGTGCACATACTCATAACAATCAGGAGACAGCAATGAGCATCAAACGCAAGATCTGGGCGCTGCCTGTCGTCTCGGCCGTGATCTTCGGACTGGGCCTGGCCGTCAGCGCCTATCTGTCGACGGCCGCGCTCAATTCCATCCACGCCACGGAAAGCGCCGACTATCCCGTGCTCGACATGGCCAAGTCGCTGACGCTGGACGTGGCGGCCGTCGGCGACGCCTTGCGCGACGCCGTCAGCGAAGGCGACAAGGAACGCATCGCCCAGGTCGACGGCCAGGCCGTCAAGCTGCGCGCCCAGCTGGCCGCCTTCGCGGCCATTCCCGGCCAGCGCGAGCGCGGCGCGCGGCTGGCCAAGGCGTTCGACGGCTACTATGCGCCGGCCCTGGGCGCGGCGCGCATCATGCTGGAGATGGAAGAGGGCGATCCGCAAGCGACCGTGGCGCGCATGCAGGCTGCGCTGGCCGTGCTCAATGGCGACCTGGCGAAGACCAACGAGCAGGCGCAGACGCAGTTCAGGCAAGGCATCGAGCGCAGCGCGGCGAATGTGCGCAACGCGCTCAATACCAGCATCGCCGTGGCGCTGGCCGTCATCGTCTGCCTGGTGGCCGTGTCGCATTTCGTCGTGCGCGCCATCTGGCAGCAGCTGGGCGGCGAGCCTGAATACGCGCGCCAGATCGCGCGCGCCGTGGCCGATGGCGACCTCTCCATGCGGATCGTCACCGAGGCGGGCGACCAGGCCAGCCTGCTGGCGGCGTTGCAGGACATGCGCGGCAAGCTGGCCGGCATGGTGTCCGGCATCAAGGCGTCGGCCGAAACCATCCAGGTGGCCAGCGCGGAAATCGCCCAGGGCAATGCGGACCTGGCGGCGCGCACGGAATCGCAGGCGGGCAGCCTGGACCAGACGGCACGCAGCATGGACAGCCTGACTTCCACCGTGCGCGACAACGCGGCCAACGCGGGACAGGCGCACGAACTGGTGGTGTCGGCGTCGTCGGTGGCCGTGAAGGGCGGGCAAGTGGTCAGCCAGGTGGTGAGCACCATGGGCGAGATCAACGCTTCGTCAAAACGCATCGTCGACATCATCGGCGTCATCGACGGCATCGCTTTCCAGACGAATATCCTGGCCCTGAATGCGGCCGTGGAAGCGGCGCGCGCCGGCGAGCAGGGGCGCGGCTTTGCCGTGGTGGCGTCCGAAGTGCGCAGCCTGGCCCAGCGCAGCGCCGCCGCCGCGCGCGAGATCAAGCAGTTGATCGGCGACTCGGTGGCCAAGGTGAACGTGGGGTCGAAGCTGGTCGACGAGGCGGGGCTGACCATGGGCCAGATCGTCGATTCCGTGAAAAAGGTGGCCGACATCATGGCCGAGATCAGCGCCGCCAGCCAGGCGCAGAGCGCCGGCATTGGCGACATCGGCGTGGCCATCGGCAGCATGGACCGGATGACGCAGCAAAATTCCGCGCTGGTGGAGGAAGCGTCGGCGGCGGCCGAATCGCTGCAGGAGCAGGCCGTGCAGCTGGGCACGGCGCTGGCCGTGTTCAAGCTGGCGCAAGGCGGCGCTGTGTCGGATTACGCGCAGGGCGCTAATCCGACCTACCTGGCATTGCGGTGATACCAGCTTGACCTGCATGGCATGGCGTAGGTTGGATTAGCGCAGCGTAATCCAACACCTGGACTACGCCTGCAAGCCGAACGGGTCGTCGATGCTGTGCGCCGGCTGCGTGAACCAGCGCGGACCGTTTTCCGTCATGTAGAAATGGTCTTCGTGGCGGATGCCGAATTCGCCGGGGATGCAGATCATCGGCTCGTTCGAGAAGCACATGCCGACGTCCAGCGGCGTCGTGTCATTGCCGACCAGGTAAGGCCACTCGTGGATATCGAGGCCGATGCCGTGGCCCGTGCGGTGCGGCAGGCCGGGCAGCTTGTAGCCGGGGCCGAAGCCGTCCGACGCCAAAGAGACGCGGGCGGCGCGGTCCACGTCGCCGCAGGGCACGCCCAGTTGGGCGGCGGCAAACGCTGCGGCCTGCGCGGCCTTTTCGCTGTTCCACACGGAACGCTGGCGCTCGCTGATGGCGCCAAACACATAGGTGCGCGTGATGTCGGAAATGTAGTTCATTACCTGGCAGCCCGTGTCGATCAGCACCGTGTCGCCCGCCTTCAGGGGCTGCACGTAGTTGACGCCATGCGGATAGGCGGTCGCTTCGCCGAACAGCACGATGCAGAAATAGGAGCGGGGCGCGCCCACCTTGCGGTGCGCGCGCTGGATGAATTCTTCCACTTCCACCGTCGTGATGCCTTCATATAGCATGCTGGCCGTGGCCACGTGCACGGCCAGGGTCATGTCCATCACGCGCTGCATCAGGGCGATTTCCGCCGCGGACTTGCGGCTGCGGCAGTATGCCGTGACGGCGCGTGCGTTTTCCAGCGCGTAGCCGGGCGCCAGCGGCAAGATGCCGTCGTAGATGAAAAAGGCGGCGCTTTCGCAGATGCCCACGCGCGGCGGCGTGGCCGCATCCTGGGCGACTCCCATGCGCGCCAGCACGTCGACGAACAGCTGGTACGGGCTTTCATGCTCTTCCCAGCAATTGACCTTGCCTTCGATGAGCATGAAACCCGTCAGGGTGCTTTCCTCGAAGGCGGGCGCGATGTATTCGATATCGCCGCTGGCCGGCAGGATGGCGCCCACCATGCGCTCGCTGGCATACCATTTGGTGCCCGTGAAATAGGTGAGGTTGGCGCCCGCGTTCAGGTAGATCGCGGCGATACCCTGCTTGCGCATGTACGCCTGGGCCTTGCCGATGCGCTGCGCGTGTTCGTCCTTGCCGATGGCGACCATGCCGGACGTCATGTCCGACAGCGATGCCAATGCCTGTTCGATGGAAGTGCCACCTATGCTCATGCCTGCTCCTTGTTCGATGCGTGATGCCGATGCGTGTTGCGGAAAGCCGCATGATATCAGTTTGCGCCTTTCGGCTTGAGGCCGGGCGCCCCGCCGGCGGCATCGGGCGGTGCCAGCACCAGGTCGTGCGGATAGGTGAATTGCCAGTCCGCGTAGCGCTGCTTGCGGCGCAGGCTCGCGTCTTCATCGAGGAAGTTGTCCTGCTTGATGGGCAGCTGCGGCGACAGGGAATGGATGCCGACGATGCGTCCTTCCTGGCGCAGCAGTCCCCATTCGGCCTTGCCCGTGACGGGGTCCGCATACACGCGGCGCAGATGGCGCCGGGCGTTGGCAAAGCGCGGATCTTTCAGCAGTTCCTGCAGGGTCAGCGGATAGCGCGGACGGCCATCGGCTGGCGTGCTGTCATAGTAGCGCCCCAGCGCATTGCGGAATTCATGGCCGATGAACAGCAGCTCGCGCTCCCTGTCGCGCCGCGCGGCCGTGGCAAACAGTTCGCTGGCCACCACCAGGCCCACGCCCATGAAGGCCACCAGCAGCAGGGTCCAGACGTATGCAAATCCCCGCGCACGGCGTCGAAAACTAGAGCTGTTCAAACGGGATGCCCTCGCGCGTCTTGCCCTTGGCGCCGCTGCGCACGTCGGCCACGCCGCCGATTTCGCCATTCGGCGACGGCACCAGCTGCCACGTGGCGGACGACTCCGTGACGGGGTCCATGGGCACGCTGCGGAAATAATGATGGGTGACCAGGTCGGCCAGCGCGGCCGGATACTCGCCCTTGTCGGCATAATATTTGTCCAGGCCGCTCCTGAGCACCTGCAGGTTTTCCTTCAGGGCGACTTCCTTGGATTTTTCCACCGAGCCGAAATAGCGGGGTATGGCGATCGTCAGCAGCAGCGAGATGATCGCCAGCACCACCAGCAGTTCGACCAGGGTAAAACCGCGCCGCGGAGCCGTTGCATGCATGGCCGTCACCATTGATTGAGCGGCACGCCGTTCAGGCCCGCCTTGGTCGAGCGCGAGGCAACGTCGAACACGTCTTCGCCTTCGCTGGGATTGTCGGGCGGCGAGGCGTAGGCGCGCTTGTTCCAGCTGTCGGCCGCGCTGCCTTCTTCCCGTGGCTGGAACGGATCGCGCGGCAGGCGGCGCAGAAAATACATGTTCTGTTTCGACGGGCTGCGCTGGTCGGGCACGCCTTCGACCAGTTCATCGAGCTTCTTCGGATAGCCGGAAGCGCCCAGCGACAGCTTGATGCGGCCATTGTCCGAAGCCCGCTTGTAGGCATCAATGGCCTCGCGGATCTCGATCAGGGCACTGCGCAACTCGTGTTCCTTGGCCCTTTGCTGCGCCACCTGCGCCATCGGCACGGCCACCGTGGCCAGGGTGGCCATGATCGCCAGGGTGATCATCAGTTCGATGAAGGTGAAGCCGCGCGGTTTCATGGTCCGCTTCATTGGCCGCCCTTGACCGTGGCCGCCGGCGTGGCGCCTGTCTTGTCGCCGGCGGCAGGCGCTTCATCGCCGCCCGTCATGGGCGAGCCGGCGCGCGGCGGCGGCTGTTCTGGCGTGGCGACGGTGTCCGGCGCGCCGCCCACGCTGCCTCGGCCGCCCACGGCCGCCTCGGTGCCGGAATTGAATTCGGCCGTCATCAGGTCCGGGCGGCGGATGCTGCGCAGCAGGCGCGGCGTGATCGACAGCACGATCTCGCTGCGCATGGCGTCATCCTTCTGGCTGCCGAACAGCCGGTTCAGCACGGGCAGTTCGCCCACGCCGGGCACCTTGTTGGCCGTGCCCCGGTCCTCGTCGCTGATCAGGCCCGCCAGCACCTGCGTCTCGCCATCCTTCAGCCGCAGCACCGTGGAGGCGCTGCGCGTGCCGATCTGGTAAGCCTGCGTGCCCGTCTTGCTGATCACTTCCTTGACGACGTTCGACACTTCCAGGTTGATCTTGATGGCCACTTCGTCATCGAGATACACGTTCGGCTCGACGTCGAGCTTCAAGCCCACGTCGATGTAATTGACGCTGTCGGAACTGACGCCGTTGTTCGTCGTGACGGTAATCACGGGCACGCGGTCGCCGATGAGGATCTTGGCTTTTTCCTTGTTGCGCACGCGGATGCGCGGGTTGGCCAGGATATTGCTGTCGCTGTCGGTCTTGTTGGCGTTCAGGGTGACGCCGCCGATGCCCAGGTTGATATTCTCGCCATTGATGCGGCGCAGGTCGGCCACTTTCAGGCCGCCCAGGCCATTGGCGGCGGTACCGGCCAGTGTCAGACTGGCCTGGTCCGGCCAGCGGATGCCCAGTTCCATCAGGCGCGTGCGCTTGACTTCCAGCACTTCCACTTCCAGCATCACTTCCGGGTCGGCCAGGTCTTGCACGTTGATGATGCGCTCGGCCATGCGCACCATTTCCGGCGTATCGCGCAGCATGATGATGCCCAGGCGTTCGTCGGTGACGACATCCTTGGCCTTGAGCAGGGTCTTGATGGAAAACGCCACCGTCTTGACGTCCGCATTGGCGAGGAAAAAGGTGCGCACCACCAGCTGCTGGTAATCCTTCACCTTTTGCGGCGTGTTCGGGTAAATCGTGATGGACTTGTCGCTGGTGACGCTCTGCTCCAGCTGGTTCGCGCCGAGCAGCATGGCGATGGCTTCCTCGATGCTGGTGTCGCGCACGGAGATCGTGGCGCGCAGTGCGGGATCGACTTCCTTGTCGAAGACGAAGTTCAGCCCGGAGACCTTGCCGAGAAAATCAAACACGGAGCGCAGCGGCGCGTCGCGGAACTCCAGGGTGACGGGTTTGCGGTAGGCGGCTGCCAGCTTGCCGCCGGCGGGCCGGGTCCTGGCCTGTTCGTCGCCGATACGGCTTTTCAGGGCCAGCGCCTCGCGTTGCGCGGGGCGTTCCTGCAGCACCTGGCGCAAGGCTTCCTGTGCCTGCGCCACATTCGCGTCGCCGCCGCGCTGGTAGCTGGCCTGTGCTTCCTGCACCAGCTTGCGGTGGCGCTCGTCCTGCGCCACGCTGGCCAGGCCGCGCTGCGCCACGTCGTCGCTGGCGTCCAACGCCAGCGCTTGGCGGTACAGCGCTTGCGCTTCGGGTAAATTGCCTTGCTGGCGCAGCGCTTCCGCGCGGCCATTCAGGTTGTTCAGCGCGCGCATCTTGCCGTTGGTGACGGCGATGCGGTATTTGGCATTCGTCGGTTCGGCTTGCGCCGCCTGTTCCAGCAGGGCCAGCCCCTGCTGCGTGTGGCCAGCGCCCAGCATGGCCTGGCCATCGTTGTAGGCCTGGTTGCCGGCGCAGCCAGCCAGCAGGGACAGCATGGGCAGCAGGGTGAAGATCGTACGTGGTGCGCGTCGTTTCAATTGAGGTCCCCTACGGCGAGTGTCTGTTTCAGGTTGAGCGGCAGATAGGTAAATTGCAGGGAGCCCTGCACCACGCCGTCGAAGCGGTAGCGCTCTTCCAGGGTGTCGCCGGGCCGCGCCACCACGTTGCGTTCGCCCGCCTGCAGGAAGTAGGCGGCCTTGCCTTCGTCGACGAAGCGGCCGAGGAATTGAAAGGGCAGCGCAGGCGGCGCATTCGGGTCGATGGCGGCGACTGTGCGCGTGGCCTGGGCCGCCTGCTGGTCGAGCATGATTTTTTTCGGCGTCTCGGGCTGCCAGCTTTGCTTGGCGAACAGGGTGGCCGCTTCGTCATCGTCGAGTGCCCGGCGCCGATCGATGGCCAGCGGGGAACGGGGTGGCGCGGCAGTGGCCGCCGTGGCGATGGCTGGTGCCGGCACGCGCTCCACCTGGCGCGGCGTGGCCGTGGCCGGCCCAACGATGCTGCCTTCGTCCTCGGGCGCGAAGAGAGCGGCCAGCAGGGTCGCCACAGCGGCAGCCCCCAGTACGGCTTTTTTCATGATCGCACCTCGGGTTTTTTCACCAGCAGGATGAACTGGATGCGCGCGTCGATCTCGCCCGCCTCGATCTGTTCGCGCTTGAACAGCACGGAGTCGAGGGTCAGGGTGGGCAGCTCCTGCAGGGCGTCGACGACAAAGGCTTGCAGCTGCGCGTATTCGGCCTTCACGGGCAGGGTGATCTGGTAGCGCAAAAAGGCGGCATTGCCATCTTCCTGCGGCTTGTAGTCGGCCTTGGCGAGGGTGACCCCGCTTTTCTGCGCCACATCCAGCAAGGTTTTCAGCTGCTCGGGAATGCTGTCATGCGCGGGCAGGTAGGCGTGGAACGCGGCCAGGCTGTCGGCTTCCGCGTCGAGCGTGGCCGGTGCCAGCGGCAGCGCCGACTGTCTTGCCGCTGCCGCCAGTTGCGCCGTCAATTGCTGCTGGCGCGCCGCCAGCGCTTCGCCCTGCCGCACGGCGAAGGCGGCCAGCGCCAGGCAGGCCACGCCGATGGCGCAAGGCCAGCCCAGCTTGCGCCACAGGCGCTGCGCCTCCCATCGCAGGCGCGGCGGCAGGCGCAGCTGCCAACGCGGACGCGCCGCGCGCGCGTGGGCTGTCAACACGGGTTTTACTGCCGCCATTGCGCCTCCAGCTGAAAACGGTAGGGATGTTGAGGGATGCTGGCGTCCGCGTTGCTGCTCATCTCGTGCTTGAGCAGATACACGGCGCTGAACATGGGCTGCTGGTTCAGGAAGGCCAGGTAGTTGAGCATGTCCTGCGGCGTTTCCGCTTCGGCGGCGATTTTGAGGGCGCTGGCGCCATCCTGTCCCTGCTGCGCATTCAGGTCCAGCCCCAGCAGGGCCACGCGCACGTCGCGCGGCGCCTGCACAGTCCTGATCAGGCGCGTGACGGGCAGGTTGAGCTGCCGCACGGCGATGGCCACCTGTTTCAGTTCGATGTCGCGTTCGCGCTGCTGGCTGGCGGACAGGGGCGCGCGCACGGGATGCGCGGGCTGCAGCTGCGCCAGTTGCGCTTCCAGGCGCCGCGTTTCCTGCACCTGCACCAGCCAGTACACGGCGGCCGGCAGCAGGAGCAATGCCCCGGCCAGGCACAGGGCCAGGCGCCAGCCGGAAAAAGTTTGCGCCGCACTGGCGGGCAGGAAATGGAAGCGGCTCAGGCCCATGCGGCCTCCTGCATCAAGTGGGCAGGGCTGCTCACGGGCATGGGCTGGAAGCGCGCCGGCAGATCCGCCTGCGGCACGCCGCTCAAGTCCAGCAGCGCCACCTGTTCGATGGCGTCGAGCTGCGGCGCGCGCAGGTTCCAGCGCCGCCAGGCCCGCTCCAGTTCATCGCCCCAGGCCGTGTCGCAGGACTGGCTGTGCAGCGCCGTGATGCGCCCGCCGCTGCTGGTCGCCAGCAGCAGCCGGCCCGCTTCCACCAGGGCGAAGGCGGCCGGCTTGCCGCCGGCGATGCTGCGCCATGCCGGTCCCACGATGGGTTCGATGGACAGGCAGCGCCGGCCATGCGTGCCTGCCGCCTCCTGCACGCCCTGCAGCAGGGCCGCATCGATGCCGCAGGCCAGGCGCGGCTGGCCATACGGCGCGTCGTCGGCGGCCAGGCGCCAGGCGCGCGCGCTGTCGCCATGCACGGCGCCGAACTGGCTGTGCAGAAAGCGCTGCGCGCTGGCGGTGTCGAGCAGGGCGCCGCTCCACGGCACCATCAGCATGGCGCACCAGCGGCTGGCCAGGCTGACGGCCAGCGGCAGCTTCTTGCCGCCATCCTGTTCCAGCCAGCCGCGCAAGGCGGCCAGCGCCACTTCCCAGCTGGCGCCGGGATTCAGGATGGGCACGTGAAAAGCGCTGTCCGCGACGGGACGGCCGGCGCGGCGCTGCACGCCGTGGAGCGCCTGCGGCGCCAGGTGCAGGCACAGGGTATGGTCAATAAGTGACACGATTGAGCTCCGCTAGAGTGGTTTCGCCGCGCCGCACCAGGTCCAGGCCCGCGTCGCGCGCCAGGCGGAAGCCGTTGCGCGCCGCTTCTTCCTTCATCTGGCTCAGGGGCGCGCGCGTGCAGATCAATTCGCGCATCGCGTCGCTGAGCATCAGCACTTCGGCGACGGCCTTGCGGCCCTTGTAGCCGGTGCCGCGGCAATGGCCGCAGCCCTTGCCGGCCATGAACTGCCAGTCCTGCACCTGGTGCAGGGCCAGGCCGCTGTCGCGCAGCTGCTGCGCATCGGCCAGCACCTCGGCGCTGGCATCGACGGCGCAATGGGCGCAGTTGAGACGCAGCAGGCGCTGCGCCACGATGCCGTTCAGTGCCGCGGTGAAGCTGTAGGCGTCCACGCCCATGTGCAGGAAGCGGCCCACCACGTCGAAGACGTTATTCGCATGCACGGTGGTAAACACCAGGTGGCCCGTGAGCGCCGCCTGCACGGCGATCTGCGCCGTTTCGTCGTCGCGGATTTCGCCGATCATGATCTTGTCGGGATCGTGGCGCAGGATGGAGCGCAGGCCGCGCGCGAACGTCAGCCCCTTCTTTTCATTGACGGGAATCTGCAGCACGCGCGGCAGCCGGTATTCGACGGGGTCTTCGATGGTGACGATCTTGTCGCGTCCGGTATTGATTTCCGTGATGGCCGCGTACAGGGTGGTGGTCTTGCCGGAACCGGTGGGGCCCGTCACCAGCAGCATGCCGTGCGGCTTGGCCGCCAGGCGGCGGATCTGCTCGATGGCGTCTTCGTTCAAACCCAGGCTTTCCAGGCGCAGCGCCTGTGCCGCCTCCGTCAGCGCGCGCCGGTCCAGCAGGCGCAGCACGGCGTCCTCGCCAAAGATGTTCGGCATGATGGAAACGCGGAAATCGATCTCCGCGCCTTTTACGCGCACCTTGAAGCGGCCGTCCTGCGGGATGCGCCGCTCGGCGATGTCGAGGTCCGCCATGACCTTGATGCGCGAGATAATCTGTTCGGCCATCGGCAAGCCCTGCACCTGGCCCGCCTGCACCAGCACGCCGTCGACGCGGTACTTGATGACCAGGCTGGCCAAGTCGCATTCGAGGTGGATGTCGCTGGCCTGGAATTTCAGCGCGTCGTAGATGGTGGAATTCACCAGTTTCACCACTGGGCTGCTGTCTTCGCTGATGCGGATGAGCGAGATGTCCTCGATGCTCTGGTCCAGTCCAGGCATATCATCACCGTGCTGCATTTCCTGCATCGCCTGCTGCACGCTTTCCTGCTGCTGCAGGTAGGCGGCCAGGTCGTCCGGGTGCGCCAGCGCCACCGTGAAGGGCGTGCGCAGGGCGAAGTCGGCCCATTGCAGCAAGTCTTCGCTGAACGGATTGCCGATGACCAGCACGGGCGGCGCGCCGGCAAGCTCCGGCTGCAGCAGCACGCAGTCGCGCTGGGCGCAATCCGTGTAGGGCAGCAGGCCAAAGGCGGGCAGGCTGGCCTGCAGCGCGGCCATCGTCCACGCCGGATAGCGGAACAGGGCGGCCAGCTGGCGCACGAAGACGTCGGCCGGCAGGGCCGCCGTTTCCTGCAGCACGGCCATTTGCGGGCGGCCTTGCGCCAGCGCGCTGGCGTGGGCCTGGCGCAGCATGGCCGCATCGAGCACGCTGCGCTCTTCCTCGCGCGCGTTCATGGTAAACCCGTCACGATAAGCTCCCGGCCAGTTCAAAGATCGGCATGTACATCAGCACCACCACGCCGCCGATGACGACGCCGATGATGGTCATCAGCAGCGGTTCGAGCAGGCGCGAGGCCCAGTCGACCCAGCGGGCGAATTCCTCGTCGTGGAATTTGGCCGAGCGTTCCAGCATGTCGCCCAGGCGGCCCGTGTTTTCGCCCACTTTCAGCAGCGATTGCGCCACCGGCGTGGCCATGCCGGCCTGCTCCAGCGCGGTGGAAAATGGCATGCCTTCCTGCACCGCGCGGCGCGCCTGCGCCAGCTGCTCCTGTTGCGCCGGCAGCAGCATGGGCGCGACCATGGCCAGCGCCTTGTGCAGCGGAATGCCGGCATGCAGCAGCAGGCTGAGAGCCCGGTAGAAGCGGGCCAGGCGGAATTCGGCCGCCTTCTCCGCCAGCACGGGCAGGCGCAGGAGGCGCAGCACCATGGCCTGGCGCGCGCCGGCATTGCCCACGCCGTACAGCACGGCGGCTACCACGCCCGCCAGGGCGCTGGCGCACAGCAGCGGATGGGCGGCCAGGGTCTGGCCAAAGCCCAGCAGCATTTGCGACATCCAGGGAATGTCGCGGCCCGAGCTTTCGTAGACGACGCTGAACTTCGGCACCACGTAGCCGAGCAGGAAGAGGGTCACCAGGCCGCCGACGACAAGCAGCATGCACGGATAGATGGCGGCCGAAATGAGTTTCTTGCGGATGGCGTCGAACTGCAGCTGGTAGCCGACGAAGCGGGCCAGCGCCTCGGGCAGGTTGCCCGAGCGTTCGGCCGCGTGCACGGTGGCGATATAAATATCGGGGAAGATGTCGGGGAAGTCGGCCAGCGTATCGGAAAAGCTCTGGCCTTGCTGCAGGGTGAGCACGATGGCGGCAAGTGTCGCCTTGGCGCCCGCGCGCGTTTCCTTGTTGTGCAGGGTGGCCATCGCCTCGCCCAGGTTCAGGCCCGCTTCGAGCAGGGCCAGCAGCTCCTGGCTGAATTGCAGCAGGGGCAGGCCCTGCTTGCCCGGGCGGAGCACGGCGCCCGCGTCCGGCGCGGCGCCGTCGTCGACGGCCAGCACGCGCCAGCCGCCGCGCACGGCCGCGCGGATCGCCTCGGCCTCGCTGGCAGCATCGATGGCCAGCGCCTGGCTGCCCGCCGGGCCCTGTACCTGGAGGTGGAACTGCATGGCCGCGTCAGGCGAGCATGGCGATGGACGTGAGCATGGCGTGGCGGATAGAGGGGACGGCGCGTGCGGACAAGGTCGAAGTAGGCATCGGTCAGGAACAATCCAAAAAAAAAGTTCAATTCGTCGCGGGTACCGGCAGCAAGGTGCAATCACTGCCTCAGGGTAGACTGGAATTGCCAGAAAATCAATCGTGCCGTGTGGCGTGTGCGGGCAAGCCCTTGCAGCGAAGGCTTGCCCGCGTGCTTACATGCTTACTGCGTGATCAGGCTGACCTTGTCGATCACGAACGAGGTTTGCAGCGACGCATCCTCGGTGGCGGCAAACGAGATCTGCACGGTCTGGCCCTTGTAGGCGATCAGGTCGAACGTGCGGATCTGGTAGCCGGCCGCCTTGTTCGCGTTCGAGTAGGTGGCCAGGGTGCCCAGCACGGTGCCGGCGCTGTTCTTCACGGTGACCACCAGCTTGTCGTAGGCGGTCGTGCCGGTTTCGGCCGTGTCGATGTGCAGCGCAAACGTCAGGCTGGCCGAGGTGGCGGCGGCCGGAATGGCCACGCTTTGCGTCAGCGATTCGCTGGCCGTGGTGCCATTGCCGCCCAGCCAGGCGTACTGCGTGCCTTCATACGCAACCTGGCCCGTGAAGGTGCCGATGGCGCCCGTGGTGCCGCTCCAGCCCGTGGCGCCGGCTTCGAAGCCGCCGTTCGTCACGCGCTCGGTGGCCGAACTGGTGCCCACCGTCAGGGTGGCATTGTTCGACGTAGCCGTCACGGCAGGCGACGAGGAATCCGTCACCGTGGCCTTGAAGACGGCGCCGCTGTCGGCCGCCACGGTGGTGAAGCTGTAGGTCGGCGAGGTGGCACCGCTGATCACGGCGCCGTTGCGGAACCACTTGTAGGTGTACGGCGCCGTGCCGCCGCCCGCACCGACGGCGAACGAGGCGGTGGCGCCCGGTGCGACGGTGATGCTGGCCGGCTGGCTGGTGATGGTGACCGCGCCGCCCGTCGTCGATTCATCGACGTCGGTGCCCACGTTGATGGCCGCATAGGCGCGCTTGACGGCCGTCGCCTCGGCGCTGCCCACGCCATACAGTTCCTCGGCTGCCTGCAGCACCTTGTTGCGCGCATCGGCGTAGTTGGTCGACGAGGTGAACTTGGTGGTGGCGGCCTTGAACCAGATGCGGTAGGCCTTGTCGCTGCCGATGCCGGTCATGGCCAGCGGGCTTTTGTTCAGGTAGGAGCTGTAGTAGTCGCTGCTGGACGTGGCATTCGAGCCTTGCGACAGGAAGTAGAACATGCGGTTGTTCGGGCCGCTGCTGTAGTGGACGTCCAGGTTCTTGATGGTGCTGCTCCACGCATTCGGGCTGCTGCCATCCTTGCTGGGCTTGTACAGCCAGCGCAGCGGCTGGCCATTCTTGGCGATTTCCTTGCCCGTCATCCAATCGTTGCCCGTGTTGGGAATCGTGGTGCCCGTGCCGCCGGCGCGCGCATACGCTTCCACCATTTCACCGGCGATGTCGGAGCTCGATTCATTCAGGCCGCCCGATTCCTGCGAGTAGATCAGGCCCGAGGTGGCGTCCGTGATGCCGTGGCCCATTTCGTGGCCGATCACGTCGATGGAGCCCAGGTTGTTGAACGAGCTGCCGCCGTCGCCGATGTACATGCACTTGCAGTTGCTGTCGTAGTAGGCGTTGTCATACGCCGTGTTGACGTGGGCGGCGATGTGGGTGGCCGTGTTGTTGCCGTCCAGGCTGGACCAGCCCAGCACATTCTTGTGCGTGTCGTAGGTGTTCATCAGGCCCCACATGGCGTTCACGGCCGCCGTCTGGCCATTCGCATTGGTGGTGCTGCCGCCGCTGATGTATTGCTGGCCGTCGCCCCAGGTATTGCTGGTGCTGCTGTACACGCTGCCCGAGCTGGTGCCGTGGTTGGCGTTGGTGATGGCCATGCCGCCGAAGCTGCCGCCCGTGCCGCGGCTGGGGTCCTTCATGGTGTAGGTGCTGCCGGTGAGCGTGGTGTTCAGCGGTACCTGGCCGTTGTACTGGCTGTTGCCGATGCCGGCCACGGTTTTCAGGGCTTTCCATTGGCGCAGGATGCGACCGTCCTTGGCGCTGACGACGGTGTCGTAGTACACGGGCTTGTTGCCGCTGATCATGCGCGTCTGTACCAGGTAGGCCAGCTCGTAATGGTCGACGACATCCTGCACGTCGAGGGCGTTCAGGGACGCTTCCGATTTGTTTTCGGCGCCGGCCACGCGCACGGTTTTCATGACGGGGTAGATCAGCAGCTGCGCCTGCGGCGGCACGTGGTCGACGGCCCGCACGCCGATGTTGTCCACGGCGGCGGCGATGGCGGCGGCCGCGCTGATGGCGGGCGTGGTGTCGATATCGGTGGTGGCGCTGCGGGTGACGGAGTTGACGCCGCCGCTGCCGAGGCCGGAGGCGCGGTCCGAGACCGATTCGCTGACGATGTCGCCGGCGCTGTTGCTGACCACGACCGTCTCGGAGCCGAAGACGGGCAAGCCCTTGTAGGTGTGCTGCACGCGGCTGACGCGCGTGCCGCTGACGCCCGGATGCTGGGCGCCGACGGTAAAGCCATGCTCGGCGTTCAGGCCACGGCTGCGCGCCTGCGCCGCCAGTTTGTTGACCAGGCTGGCGGTCTCTTGTGGCGACGCCAGGCTGACCGGGGCGGCCATCAGGGTTTGTGGCAGCGGCGTGGCGGCACCGGCGGTGGTGGCCATCAGCGGCAGGGCGGCGATGGATGCGGCAACTATCGTCAAACGTAAATTCATTTCTGCTCCATGGTATCGGTTAGGAAAATGGTGAATGAGCTGGCCGCGATTGTCTGATGGCCACCCCGGCGCGTCTGGCGGCGGGCGGATAGCCTGCCGTTTTGGTGATGGATGACGCCGGGTAGAGCGACACTAAACTTGTCGATATCGCCATGTCAAAATTTTCAAGAAATGGGTCAGGTTGCCCTTTTTTGTTAAGAATTGAACATTTCTCCGGGATTTATGACGCGAACGTTTGATCTGCCGCAAGCCATAACTTTTGTTTTGGACTACTCCCTCTACTTGGCCGTTCTGCTCGCAAAACACTGTTGCATTTTTTAAATGTTGCGATCTACACTAGGTCTGCGCGTTGTCCCCAGTGGGCCACGCGACAACAAAAAAAGCGCACGCGGCAATGACCGCGTTCATGCAGCGCATCGGGAAGAAAAATCAGGAGTCTCACATGACGTCAGTACTGTTCTCTGCTGTTGGTTTCAGCCACTTTCCCTCTGGAGCGGCGCTGATGCTGCATCCGCCTTCCTAGCCGCCATCGCCCGGATCTTCCCCGCAAGGGGCTTTTTTCAAGGTGTCCGGCCGCGCCGCCAGGCGTGGCCGTGGGCGCAGTGCGTCTCTTTTTTCAGGAAGGGTTGCCGGCTCCTGGTGCGTGCACCGGAATCACCGGCCCACAGAACTATGCTTTCGATAGCGACTAAAGTGGAACAGATCGTCATGGAGTCGGCCTTTCTCAGCGAGGGCCTGGGACGCGGCTTGCTCAACCTGTCGGAGCTGGCGCGCCAGTTGCAGCCGCAGCTGCAGACCGACATGTGGAAGCCCGTGGGCCAGGCCGCCGTGGTGATGGCCTTGCGCCGCCTGGCGGAGCGGATGCCGCAGCACAAGAGCGGCGAGATCGTGCTGGCGCACCGCGCGGGGGAACTGTCCACGCGCAGCGAGCTGATGGTGTTTACCTACCGCTATTCAGACCAGACCTATGCCTGCCAGCGGCAGCTGCTGGCGCTGGCCGCGCCGCAGCGGGGCACCTTCATCACCATCACGCGCGGCGTCAACGAAGTGATGGTGATCTGCAGCCGCAGCCTGCATGCGCTGGTGGACGAAGTCTTCGGCAGCGAGCAGGAACTGGCGCGCCTGGAGCGCGTGACGGCCGTGACCTTGCACCTGGCGCCCGAAACCTGCTACACGCCCGGCGTGTACCACGCCATCCTGCGGCGCCTGGCGTGGGACCGCATCAACCTGATCAACATCATCTGCACCTACACGGAGCTGACCTTGCTGCTGGAGGCGTCGCAGACGGGGGCGGCGTTTTCCGTGCTGTCGAAAATCGTCGCGCAATGAAAAACGCCCCGCTGCATCGCTGCAGCGGGGCGCTGGCGGAACATCCCGTTTATTTTTCCAGCTGCGCACGCACGCGGGCAATCGCGGCGCGCACCTGCTTGGGCGCGGTGCCGCCTACGTGGTCGCGCGCGGCTACCGAGCCTTCCAGCGTCAGCACCTCGAACACGTCTTCGCCCGTCAGTGGCGAGAAGGCGCGCAACTGCTCCAGCGACAGGTCGGCCAGGTCGCAGCCCGCATCGACGCAGGCGCGCACGGCCAGGGCCACCGCTTCGTGGGCGTCGCGGAATGGCAAGCCTTTCTTGACCAGATAGTCGGCCAGGTCGGTCGCCGTGGCGTAGCCTTGCAGGGCTGCCGCGCGCATCGCTTCCGGTTTCACCGTGATGCCGCCGGCCATGTCGGCGAAGATGCGCAGGGTATCGATGACGGTGTCGACGGTGTCGAACAGCGGTTCCTTGTCTTCCTGGTTGTCCTTGTTGTAGGCCAGCGGCTGGCCTTTCATCAGGGTCAGCAGGCCAATCAGGTGGCCGTAGACGCGGCCCGTCTTGCCACGCGCCAGTTCCGGCACGTCCGGGTTTTTCTTTTGCGGCATGATCGACGAGCCGGTGCAGAAGCGGTCGGCGATGTCGATGAAGCCGATGCGCGGGCTCATCCAGATCACCAGCTCTTCGGCCATGCGCGACACGTGCATCATCAGCACGGCGGCGGCGGCGCAGAATTCGATGGCGAAATCGCGGTCCGAGACGGCGTCCAGCGAGTTGTGGCACACGTCGTCGAAGCCCAGCGTTTTTGCCACGCGCAGGCGGTCGATGGGGAAGGTGGTGCCGGCCAGTGCGGCGGCGCCCAGCGGCAGGCGGTTGACGCGCTTGCGGCAGTCGGCCATGCGCTCGGCATCGCGGCCGAACATTTCAACATACGCCAGCATGTGGTGGCCGAAGGTGATCGGCTGCGCCACCTGCATGTGGGTAAAGCCCGGCATGATGGTGTCGGCATGCTGCTCGGCCAGGTCCGTCAGCGCGCTGCGGAACGTCGCCAGCAGGGCGGTGATGTCGTCGATGGCGGCGCGCACGTACAGGCGGATGTCGGTCGCCACCTGGTCGTTGCGCGAACGGCCCGTGTGCAGGCGCTTGCCCGCATCGCCTACCAGTTCGGTCAGGCGTTTTTCGATATTCAGGTGGACGTCTTCCAGGTCCAGCAGCCATTCGAACTGGCCGGCGGCGATTTCCTGCGAAATTTGCGCCATGCCGCGCTGGATTTCCGCGTAGTCGGCCGGGCTGATGATGGCTTGCGCATGCAGCATTTCCGCATGGGCCAGCGAACCTTCGATGTCGAACAGCGCCAGGCGCTTGTCAAAAAATACAGAAGCTGTGTAGCGCTTGACGAGGTCCGAGACCGGTTCGGAAAACCGGGCCGACCAGGCTTCGCCCTTTTTGGAGAATTGATCAGTCATGAAAGAAGTCCTTTAGTGTAGGGCGATTATAAACAAGGTTGGCCTGCGGTAGGGCTTTTAGGGGGCGGCCAGGCGGCGAAATGGCGGGGAATGCGGCTTGCAGGCGTCAGATGGGGGGAACTGGACGTGCATCCGCGTTTCATCCTGCGTTTTTGTATTCTGTCCCGCCAATCGCGCGTTTTGTCGCAATCCGGTGGCAGGGCGGGGGAGATTTGCCTAAAGTTCAATCATCGCAGGACAAACAGCAAACACCACCCACCTAAAGGAAAACATCATGAACATCGCCAAAAACATGGAAGCCATCTTCGTCGCCATCATCGCCATCGCCGCCGCCACCAGCCTGGCCACCGCCGCCGTGCCGAAGTTCCGCGCCGCTCCCGCCGCACCTGCCGCCCTCGTCGCCAGCGCCGACCAGGCCACCATGCACACCGTGTATGTCAGCGCCAAGCGCTTGAGCGCCGCGGAAAAAGCCGCGATGTAAGCGGCCATGCCGGCAGTACCGTTCATCAGCAGGCAGTACCAGTCACACCATCAGTTCCAGCAATACAACATCATCGGCAGTCAGGACGGGCGGCGCCCCCGGTCCTTGTCCGCCACCGGGCAGGCCTCTGCTGGCGGCTGCACTTCGCCCCGGGAGTACGAACAGCTGCTTTCGCCAGCATCCCTGCAGCGCCACCTTTTTTCATCCGCCGTGTAAGTTTTTTCCGCCGATCCGTACTACCTGTTCATTGCCATCCACACGAGGATCATGATGAACTGGAAAACACTGGCGCTGTCGCTCGCTGCCCTTTTGTATTCGGGCCTGGCCACCGCGCGCAATCCCGCGCTCAGCCCCTGTCACTTGCCGCACTTGCCGGAGCGGGTGCAATGCGGCGCGATCGAGGTGCCCGAAGACCGCTCCCGTCCCGCGGGGCGCCGCATCGCCATCCATTTCGCGCTGGTGCCGGCCACCGCGCGGCCCGCCGAAGCCGACCCCTTGCTGGTGCTGGCCGGCGGCCCCGGCCAGGCGGCCATGGAGTACGGCGCGCTGCTGTCGGGTACCTTGCGCGAAGTGCGCAAGCGCCGCGACGTGCTGCTCATCGACCAGCGCGGCACGGGCCGTTCGGCGCCGCTGACCTGCGCCATGCCAGTTGACGCCATCGGCGATGGCGACACGGCCGCCGTGCAGTCCCACCTGCGCCGCTGCCTGTCCCGCCTGGATGCCGATCCGCACCTTTACCATACCGGCGCAGCGCTGGCCGACTTCGAGGCGGTGCGCCGGGAGCTTGGCTACCGCCAGGTGAACTTGTGGGGCGGCTCCTACGGTACCCGCACCGCCTTGCTGTACGCGCGCCAGTATCCGGGCAGCGTGCGCAGCATGGTGCTCGATTCCGTCGCGCCGCCCAATGCCAGGGTGTTGCTGTCGTCCGCGCATAGCCAGGCGGCGCTGGAGCGCCTGCTGGCCGATTGCGCCGCCGACCCGGCTTGCGCGGCCGCCTTTCCCCATCTGCGCCGCGATCTGGCGACCCTGCTGGCGCTGCCGGCCGTCGGCCGCCATGCGGGGACGGCCATCCCGCAACTGCTGCGTGGCGCGCTGTATGTGCCCAGCCATGCCAGCGTGCTGCCGTATGCCATCCATGCCGCCGCCAACGGGCAGTTCCGGCCATTGCAAGGCTTGTACGATGCCACGGCCAGCTGGAGCCTGGAGAGCATGACGTTCGGCCAGACCTTGTCCGCGCTGTGTACGGACGATGCGCCCTTCATCGATGCCGCAGCGCTGGCGCGCGACGCGGCCGGCAGCATCTTTGGCGATGCCTATGCACGCAGCTGGCGCGAATGGTGCAGCGCCTGGCCCGCCGCAACACCGCCCGGGGAGCTGGCCCAGGCAGTCGTGTCGGCGGTGCCGGCCCTGCTGTTCGCCGGCGGCCTCGATCCCGTCACGCCGCCCGCCCATGCGCAGCTGGCGGCGCGCACCCTGCGCCACAGCCGCGTGCTGGTGGCGCCGCAGGCTGGCCACACCTTCAGCGGCACGGGTTGCGCGCCGCAGCTGATCGCCGCCTTCCTCAAGCACGCCGACCCGGTCGCCGTCGATGGCGCCTGCCTGGCGGCGATCCGCCGTCCGCCCTTCGTGCTGGCCTATGGCCAACCCACCTTATAAGGAGTCAGGCATGATTCATGTGAAAAATGTCAGCAAGCGCTACGGCGCACTGCAAGCCCTGGACGACGTCAGCTTCCAGGTGGAAGCGGGCAGCATCACCGCGCTGCTCGGCCCGAATGGCGCGGGAAAATCGACCTGTCTGCGTACCCTGTATGGCTTGCTTACGCCCGACCAGGGCGAGGTGCGCATCGGCGATATCGTGGTGGCGCGCGCGCCACAGGCCGCGCGGCGCCAGCTCGGCATCGTCACCGATGAATTCGGACTGTACGAACGGCTCGATCCGCGCGATCATCTACGCTATTTCGGCCGCCTGCACGGCATGCGCGGCGCGGACCTGGAACGCGCCATCGAGCGCGTCATCGACGAAGTGGGACTGGCCGCGGAGGCGGACCGTCCCTGCAAGGGTTACTCGGCCGGACAGCGCATCAAGGTGGCGCTGGCGCGCGCGCTGCTGCACCAGCCGGCCGTGCTGGTGCTGGACGAACCGACGCGCGGACTCGATGTCATGAGCACGCGCGCGGTGCGCGCGGCGCTGCTGCGGGCCCGTGCGCGCGGCACCGCCGTACTGCTGTCGACGCATGTGATGCAGGAGGCGTCGGCGCTGTGCGACCGTGTGGTGGTGCTGGCATCCGGGCGCGTGCGCTTTGCCGGGGACTTGCCGGCACTGCTGGAGAGCACCGGCAGCGGCCAGCTGGAACAGGCTTTTGTCACTGTGATCGGTAGCGAAGAAGGGATTGCGGCATGAATAGCTGGGCATTGTGGATCGTCGTATCCAAGGAAGTGCGCGATGCGCTGCGCGACCGCCGCGCGGTGATGGCCGGCTTGCTGTTCGCGCTGCTCGGCCCCATGCTGCTGGCCGTCGCCCTGAAGGCCATGATCGCGGCCGAACGCGATGGCGGGCAGCAGCCGGTGCACGTGATAGGCGCGGCGCTCGCGCCCGGCCTGGTGGCCCATTTGCTGACCGGGGGACTGGTGTTGGACACCAGCGCGCAGGCGCCCGCCGAACTGCTGGCGCGCGACCCTGCCGCCGTGGTGCTGGTCGTGCCGACGGCCGCGCCGGCGGCCCTGGCACAGGGGCGCCAGGCCATGCTCGAACTGTGGGCCGACATGTCGGACGGCGAAGTGCGCCGCCGCGCGCAGCGGGTACAGGAACTGGTGGCCGGCTACGGCATGCAATTGACCGGGCAGCGCCTGCTGGCCGCTGGCGTGGCGCCCGGCAGTGCGGCTGCGCTGGCCCTCGACCTGCGCGACATGGGTAGCCAGGGCGGCAAGGCTGCGCTGGTACTGGGCCTGCTACCCGTCTTCTGGCTGCTCGGCGTGTTCGTGGGCGGCGCGCATGTCGCACTGGATGTGACGGGTGGTGAACGGGAACGCCACTCGCTCGAAGCGCTCCTGGCGCAGCCGCTGGCGCCAGGCGTCCTGTTTGCCGGAAAATGGCTGGCCGCGTCGCTGTTTGGCTACGCCACGGGTGCGGCGGCGCTGCTGGTATCGGCCGTGGTGCTGGGCCGCCTGCCCCTGTACGAAGTGGGTGTCGCCTTTGCGCCCGATGCGGCCATGCTGGCGCGCATGCTGCTGGTGCTGTTGCCGATGGCCTTGCTGGTGGGGGCCTTGCAGTGCACGCTGGCGCTGCATGCGCGCAGCCACAAGGAAGCGCAAACGTATCTGAATCTGCTGCAGTTGGCGCCGATGGCGCTGGTGGTCGGGCAGCTTGGCACAAGCTCCCCGGCGGTGCAGTTGCTGCCGATGCTGAGCCAGCACGCGCAGCTGGCGGCACTGCTGGCCGGCCAGTCCATGCCGCCGTTGCCGCAGCTGCTGTCGCTCGGCATCAGCCTGGCGGCGGTCGGCTTGCTGGCATGGGCCGGCAGCCGCCGCCTCGGCAGCGAACGTTTTGTTTTCGGACTGTAGGCATGGCCGGGGAACAGCAAGCGTTATTTCAGCGCCTGATGCAGGAACATGGCCGCATGCTGGTGCGCTTTGCCGCCAGTTTCGAGCGCAACCGCCATGAGCGCGATGACCTGGTGCAGGACATCATGCTCGCCGTCTGGCAGGCGCTGCCCGGCTTCCGCGGCGAGGCCAGCCTGAAGACGTTCATCATCGGCGTGGCGCACCGGCGCTGCGCCAGCCATGTGATGCGTGCGGTGAGCCGTCCCCGCTACGAGGAACTGGACGAGCAATGGATCGACGACAGGCCAGGGCCCGACATGGCTGCGGGCCGGAACCAGCAGCAGGAGCGCCTGCTGGCGGCGTTGCGCCAGCTGCCTGCCGGCCAGCGCCAGCTGGTTCTGCTGGCGCTGGAAGGGATGCGCTACGACGAAATCGCTGCCCTGCTGGGCATTTCGGAAAACAATGTGGGCGTCCGGCTGAACCGCGCCAAGGCGGCGCTGAAAGAGCGACTGGAGGAACTATGAACGAGAGTAATGACTGGGACGCGCTGCAGGATGCCTGGGGCAGCAATGCGCCGTCGCGGCTGCCGGACGTGGCGGCGATGATGGCGCGCGCGCGCAGCCAGCGCAGGCACACCGTGATCGTCCTCGCCGGCGAGTGGCTGATCGCCGCTGCCGCCCTGGCCGGCCTGGCCATGCTGCGGCCGCGCCTTGCCGACGGTATCGTGCAGGCGTGGTGGTGGTGCTGGATGCTGGCGGCGACGATGGTAATACTGCTGCTTGCCACCTGGACCCGCCTGCGTTCGCTGCGCCAGCCGGATGGGCGCAGCCTGCGCGAGTGGCTCGCCTTGCGGCGGCACCGTGCCCAGCTTGGATTGCGTCTCGCGCGGCTGACCCGCTGGAGCGTGATCGCCCTGCTGCCGGCGCCGCTGGTGGTGTGGAGCACGGCGCCCGCCGGGATGGCAGGCTGGCGCACTGCGGTGGCGCTGCTGATCCCGGTACTGGTGCTGGGCGGGGGATGGTGGTGGGCGCACCGCCAGCGTACCCGCCTGCAGGCGGAAATCAGGGAAGTCGATGCACTGGCGGCCGAATGGCTGGAGACCTCGCCCTAGCGTCTGGCGGAACTGCCTGGATTGCCGCCAGGACTAGTGCCGCTGCAGGCGCATGATCTGCGCGCGAAAAAATGCCACGGGGAGCTAGACTCGCCGTGGCATTTTTTACTGCCAGTGCATCAGGCAAGGTGGAATCAGCAGCAGCAGCGCCAGCACCAGGTAGATCAGCTGCAGCGGGATCATCCACTTGGCCCAGGTGATCCAGGGCACGCGCGCCAGCGCGAGCACGCCCACCGTGATGCCCGAGGTGGGGATCATCGGCGTGGTGAATTCGCCGAACTGGAAGGCCAGGATGGCCGTCTGGCGCGTCACGCCTACCAGGTCGGCCAGCGGCGCCATGATGGGCATGGTGAGCGCCGCCTGGCCGCTGCCGGAATGGATGAAGAAGTTGATCACCGACTGCATGAAGAACATCTTTTGCGCGGCGAAGACGGGGCTTGACGAGGCCACCAGGGGCGTGAGCGCATGCAGCATCGTGTCGATGATCTGCGCGTCGCGCGCCAGGATCATGGTGCCGCGCGCCAGGGCGATGACCAGGCCAACGCTGACCATGTCGCGCGCGCCCTGCACGAAGGCCGCGACCAGGCTGTCCATATCGAGCCGGCCGACCAGGCCGACGACGATGGCCATCGTCAGGAACAGGGCGGCGATTTCATCGATGAACCAGTCGTACTTGACGACGCCGACGACCATCGTCAGCAACGTGCCGAGGAAGATCCACAGCACGGCGCGGTGCGTGCGCGTCATGCCGGCGAAGCTGTCCAGGTCCAGCGTATGTTCGCCGCGCTTTTCGATGTCGAGCAGGTAGGTCGGGCTTTTTTCCGGATGGCGCTTGATGCGCGCCGCGTACCACATCAGGAAAACGATGCTCACCGCCGTGGCGATGGCCCAGACGATCAGGCGGTAGCCGATGCCGGAAAAGATCGGCACGCCGGCGATGCCCTGCGCGATGCCGACGTTGAAGGGGTTCAGGAAGGCGGCGGAAAAGCCCACCTGCGAGCCGATGAAGGGAATCGACACGCCGGTGATGGTGTCATAGCCCAGGGCCAGGGCCAGCGGCACGAAGATCAGGATGAAGGGAATCGCTTCCTCGTTCATGCCGAAGGTGGCGCCGCCCAGGGAAAACATGGTGAAGAAGACGGGGATGATGGCGGCGCGCACGAAGCGCGAACTGGTATGCGCCTTGGCGATGGCCTTGATCAGCGAATCGAAGGCTTCCGTTTTTTGCAGCACGGCGAAGGCGCCGCCGACGATCAGCACGAAGCCGATGATCAGGCTGGCGTCGACGAAGCCCTTGATGGGCGCCATCATCAGGGCGGCCAGGCCCTGCGGCTTGTTGTCGACGTAGTGGAAGGTGCCGGGAATGATGAGCTGCTTGCCATTCACCAGCTGGGTGTCGAATTTCCCGCCCGGTACCAGCCAGGTGGCCAGGGCGATCATGGCCAGGATGCCGCATAGCAGGACGAAGGTATTGGGGAGCTTGAATTTTCTCATGGCGCTTTTTTGGGATTTTTTACTGGCTTAACAGGCTGCCGCCGCGGAAGGCGACAGCGCCGGCGACCTTGCCGACATTCATGCCGCGCAGGACGTGGCGGTGGGCGCTGCGCGCGAAGAATACACCAGCGACCGTGCAGCGCAAAGTCGTCGTCTCGCCGCTGACGGGGTCGATCAGGTCGGCCAGCGCATCGCCGGCGGCCAGCACATCGCCCATTTCGCGCAGGTACACCAGCACGCCATGGTGGGGAGCGAGGATCGGTTCGACGCCGGCCAGCGGCGTGGGCTGGCATTGCGGCGCGGGCAGGTCGTCGCCGGCGCCGTCGATTTGCAGCACGCCCTCGATGGCCAGGAAGCGCAGCAGGGCGGTCGCATCGCGCTCGGCCAGGGCGTAGCTCACTTCCACTTCGCCGCGCAATTCCACGGTGGTCGACAGGCAGGCGGCGGGAATCGGATAGCGGCCGCCAAAGTGGCTGTCCAGGTCCCACCACAGGCGGCTGCACGCCTCATCGAACGGCTCTTCGCCAGCCGCCAGTTCCAGCAGCACGGCGCGCGCGCCCAATAGCGCCGACAGGGGCGCGATCTGCGCGGCCAGCGGCGTGCCCGTATAGATATGCAGGGCCGCCTCGTTGTCGCAGTGCAGGTCGAGCACGATGTCGGCGTCAATGGCCATGCCCAGCAGGGTTTTTTTCAGCGTCTCCGCATCCGTGTCCGGCCGCCAGGCGGCGACGGCATTGCGCGCATGCTGGCGTATCAGGGCCACGTTGGCCTGCGCATCCTCTCCCAGCTTGCCGTCGAGCGTGGTTTTCAGCTCCTCGGCCACGTGGCGGTAGGCGCGGTTGAAGTTGATGCCCGTGGTCAGGTCGAAGCGGCCGAATGGCGCGCCGTGGATGGCTTGCGCCAGGCCGATCGGATTGGCGGCCGGCACCAGGATGATTTCGCCATGCACCTTGCCTGCCGCTTCCAGCGCCAGCAGCTCGCGGCGCAGGAACTGCGACACCAGCATGCCAGGCACCTCGTCCGCGTGCAGGGCCGCCTGGATATACACCTTCTTGCCGCTGCGGCTGTCGGCGGCCGCGCCACCGAAGTGAAAGCTGCTTAATTGGCAGGACACGCTGGCGTGTGGCGTGGAGATCGGATGCTGTTGTACGTGCATGGTGGGCGCCCCGGAAAGGTGCATGGTTGATGGGTTTCGGCCGATTATGTAGCATTATTTTCACGAAGTAAATAAATGAAAATGCTTTTACAAAAATTTGTTGAGTTTTCTTTTTGATATGCGTAGAGTGGATTCCAGCGCCGTTTTTTTCGCCGCTCCGATACGCCGTGATTCCGATTTCCAGACCTCCAGGCCGCCAGTGATATGAAAGCATCCGCCAGCCCTGTCCATGCCGCCACCATGCGCGCCGCGCCATCGTCGCCCGATGCCGCGTTTGCACAATCGCCGCTGGGACAGGCCCTGATGCATGTGCTGGGCAGCGGCTCGGCTTCGCAGCGCCAGATCGCCGACTACCTGCTGCGCAACCAGATGCGCGTTATCGCGCTGGGCATCGAGGAGCTGGCCGACAACTGCCAGGTGTCGACAGCCACCATCAGCCGCTTCGCGCGGGACATCGGCCAGAAGAATTATTCCGCCATGCGCAGCGCCATGGCGGAAACCCTGCAGGCACTGTTGCAGCCTGTCGATAAATTGCGCCACACGATAGAGCGGCGCGCGCGCGCCACTTCGCCCATCACGGAAAGCCTGGAATATGCGGCCGCGAATATCGCCGCCACCTCGGGCGCGCTGTCGCTGCCCGACATGCACGCCGTCGTGCGCCGCCTGACGCGCGCCAAGGTGGTGTATGTGATGGGTTTCGGCCTGTCGGCCAACCTGGCCGGCATGCTGGTGCAGCATTTGCAGCCATTTTGTCCGCATGTGGTCGAAGTGGTGGGCATCGGCGGCTCGGAAGTGGCGGCAGGCCACCTGGTCAACCTGACGGTGCACGACGTGCTGGTGGTGATTTCCTTCCCCCGCTATACGCTCGATTGCATCGGCCTGGCCAGCTTCGCGCGTGACCGCGGCGCCTGCATTGTGGCGCTCACCGATTCTCCCGCCTCCCCCCTGGCCGAGCTGGCCGACCATGCGCTGTATGCGCAAAGCACGCATCCCGTCCTGCCCAGCAGCGCCAGCACGGCGCTGGCCATGATCGAGGCGCTGGCCGTGGCGCTGATGGTATCGAACAAGGACAACGTCGAGAAAGCCGCCCGCCTGAGCGAGGTGATCGCCGCCTACCTGTACGGCGGCGAACATGGCGCGCAGGGCCCCCGGAAAACAGCAGTCAAGCAGCGCAAGGCAGTGCATAAAAAGCAGTCATTATAAAAATCAGGGTTAACACCATCTGGGAGAGTTTGCATGCAAGCAGAAAAACAGGACGGCAGTCGCACACTGCCACGGGTAGCGGTGCTGGCGCATGCCGTGCGCCTGGCCGTCGGCGCCTTGAGCGTCACGGCGGCGCTGGGCACGCTGGGCGGCGGCGCGCTGGCGCAGGAGCAGGGGACGGATGCGGAACCGGCACAGAAGAAAATGCAGCGCGTGGAAATCACCGGTTCGGCCATCAAGCGGCTGGAATCGGAAACGGCGCTGCCGGTGCAGGTCATCACGCGCGCCGATATTGAAAAGGCGGGCGTGACGACGGCGGCCGAGCTGATGGCGCGCGTGTCGGCCAACGTGGGCGGCCTGACGGATGGCGCCAGCATCAACGTGGGCGGCGACCAGCGCGGCTTCAACAGCGCCAACCTGCGCGGCGTGGGCACCTCGTCCACCCTGGTGCTGCTCAATGGACGGCGCATGGCCAACTTTGCCTCGCCCGGCGACGACGCGGGCGTGGACCTGAATAACATTCCCGCCGCCGCCCTGCAGCGCGTGGAAGTACTGCTCGACGGCGCCTCGGCCCTGTACGGCACGGACGCCATCGGCGGCGTCATCAATTTTATTACGCGCAAGGATTATCAGGGCGTGGAACTGAATGCCTACGGCAGCGGCACCGATGAAGGCGGCGCCGGCAAGCGCACGGCCAGCATCACGGCCGGCACGGGCGACCTGGCCACCGATGGCTACAATATCTTTGCCGTCGTCGACCTGCAAAAAACCGACCGCCTGAGCACTTCGCAGCGCAAGTTCATTCCGAACCTGCAGATCCCGCAGCGCCTCGGGCATTTGCTGTCGAGTTTTACCAGCCCGGCAAATATCCGCCTGTCGGGCGAGCAGCGCGACTATTTGCAGGACAACGGCTTCCTGCTCAATGGGCGGCCCATCACCAACCGGCAGATCAACCTGTCGATCCCGAATTGCGCGCCGCCGGCCAACCTGTACCTGCCGGCGGGCACCGGCGGCGTCGATGCATGCACCTACGACTATATGGGCGACACGGAACTGTATCCGAAAACGGACAAGCAGAACCTGCTCACGCGCGGCGTGCTGAAACTGAACGGCGACCACCAGCTGTATGTGGAAGTGGCGCTGAGCCGCTCGCGCAGCTATTACGTGGGCTCGTCGGCGCGCGTCACCGGCTATCTCGATTACAGCAAGGTGCCGCAGCTGGCCAATACGGGCCTCGATGGCATTGTCGACGAAGATGGCAACCAGACCGGGCGCGAACTGGAACTGCGCATGCGCCTGAACGAGGCGGGCATGCGCACCAGCGAGCTGACCAGCGAGAGCCAGCGTTTCGTCGTGGGCGCCACCGGCACGCTGGCCGGCTGGGATTACGACGTGGGCCTGAACCACAGCGTCAATGTGGTCAAGGACCGCGATACGCATGGCTACGTCCTGTACGACAAGCTGTTGGAAGGCATCGCCGATGGCCGCATCAATCCCTTCGGCCCATCCAGCGCGGAAGGCAAGGCGCTGATCGACAGCATCCAGGTCAACGACGAAGTGCGCCATGCGCGCGGCACCATGGATGCGCTCGATTTCAAGGCATCGCGCGCGCTGATGGCACTGGGCGGCGGCGACATGGCGCTGGCCGTGGGCGGCGAAGTGCGGCGCGAGCGCACCGAGTTCCGCCCATCGGCGCTGCTGATGAGCGACAACATCAATAACGATGCGGCACCGGAAGGGGGCGGCCCCACCAGCGACAGCCGCAATGTGCAAGCCATCTACAGCGAACTGCTGCTGCCCTTTACCAAGCAGTGGCAGGCGCAATTGTCGGGCCGCTATGACCATTACCAGCAGGTGGGCGGCGCCCTCAGTCCGAAGATCGGCCTGACCTACATGCCCAGCCGGCAGGTACTGATGCGCGCTTCGGCCGGCAAGGGCTTCCGCGCGCCGTCGATGTCGGATCTGCACCGTCCCACCGTCTACAGCCAGACGGCTACCTTGCCCGACCCCGTGTATTGCGCGGCCGAGAGCAATGATTATTCCGTCTGTGCCGACAACTGGGACACGCGCCGCTACAGCAATGACAAGCTGAAACCGGAGCGCAGCCGCCAGCTTTCCGCCGGCGTGGTGCTCGAGCCGAGCCAGCACTGGACCTTCAGCGCCGACTACTGGAACATCAAGCGCACGGACCTGATCAGCGAGATCGGCGACGACATCATCCTGGCCAACCTGTCCAAGTACGGCGACCTGGTGCACCGCGATGAAGACGGCTTGATCGATTACATCGAACTGCGCAAGGAAAACCGCGGCGCGCAAAAGGCGTCCGGCATCGACATCACGGCCGACCTGCACGGCGTGAAAACGGCGTGGGGACGTTTCGGCGGCCACCTGAGCGGCACCTATGTGCTCGATTCAAAAATCCAGACCAGCCCGGGCGACGTCTTCATCAGCAACCTGAATAAATTCGTCACGGACGGCGTGGTCCAGCGCTGGCGCCATACCATCACGCTGGACTGGGACAATGGTCCGTATTCGGCCAGTCTGTCGAACACGTATTCGAGCGGCTACGATGACCAGAACTCGGCCATCAACACGGATGACGGCAGCGTGGTCGCGGCGAACCGGGTGAAGGCCTACACGCTGTGGGACATGTCGGGCGCGTACGCCGTCAGCAAGCAGTTCAAGCTGCGCGCGGGCATACAGAACATGTTCAATACCAGCCCGCCGTACTCGAACCAGGCGTATTTCTTCCTGTCCGGCTATGACCCCAGCTATGCGGACCCGCGCGGCCGGCGTTTCTATGCCAGCGCCAGTTACAGCTTCAAGTAAAAAACCGGAGATACCGCAACAACGCTGTCATATGCAGCACGTAGTATCGTAGTTCGATGAAGTTGGGTTGCAAGCAGCAGTATTGGCAGCAATGGCGCGTGCCTGCATCACCAGGTGCGCGCCACTTTCCTTGCATTCGAAAGGCACCATGAAATCATCCGCAAGCCTGTATCAAAAACTGTGCGCCGCGCTGCTGTTCGCGCTGGCGTTTTGCAGCATCCATGCCATGGCGGCGCCGGCCGGCAGTGCCATCGGCACCGCGCCGCAGGGTACTCTCGTCATCATCGGCGGCGGCCTGCGGGCCGATAACGCCGAAGTCTGGCAGCGCATCGTCAAACTGTCGGGCGGACCAGGCGCGCGCATCGCCGTGCTGGCGTCGGCCGCGATGAATCCGGAAAAATCCGGTGAAAGCATCATCAAGAAACTCAAGCAATACGGCGCCGACGCGTTTTTCGTGCCGCTGGCCGTCAAGCTGCCCAATAGCGATTACCGCAAGGCGGCCGAAGACCCGTCCATCGTCACGCAGATCAAGTCGGCCACCGGCATCTATTTTGCGGGCGGTGACCAGGGGCGCATCACGCAAGCCTTGCTGCGTCCGGACGGCAGCCGCACGGCCGCGCTGGAAGCCATCTGGTCGGTCTACCGCAATGGCGGCGTCATCGCCGGCTCCAGCGCCGGTGCCGCCATCATGAGCACCACCATGTTCTACGATGCCAAGCCGGTGCTCGACATGCTCAAGATGGGCGTCACGGATGGCCGCGAAATCGCGCCAGGGCTGGGCTTCATCGGCAGCGATGTGTTCGTCGACCAGCATTTGCTGGTGCGCGGCCGCTTCGCGCGCATGATTCCCGTGATGCTGAAGAAAGGCTATCACCTGGGGCTGGGCATCGATGAAAACAGCGCCATGGTGGTCGACGCCATGCGCGACGTGGAAGTCATCGGCTACAGCGGCGCCTTGCTGATCGACCTGTCGGGTGCCATCAGCGACCGCGGCGTGAAAAATTTCAATATCAGTAATGCCGCCATCAGTTACCTGGACCGGGGCGACAAGTTCAATCTCGTCACGCGCGTGTTTACGCCATCGCCGGACAAGGCCGACAACAAGCTCGATCCGAACCAGCCCGACATGCGCGAGCCCGTGTTCACCAACGATATCCTTGGCAACAACGCGGTGCTGGACCTGATGGGCAACCTGATCGACAACGCGCAGCAGGAAGCCATCGGCATCGCCTTCGGCAACCCGCGCGATCCGTATCCGGACCTGGGCTTCGAGTTCAGGTTCAGCAAGACTGTCAACAGCGTCGGCTACAGCTCCACCGAGGCGGAGGCGTATTCGGTGCTGAAGCTGCGCCTCGATATCCGTCCCATCCAGCTGCGCCAGCCCTTGTACCGCTATAAATAGCCGGCGGCTTCACGCCGCCAGCGGGGCCAGGCGGCGATCGTCAAGGCCCTGAGCAGCCATTCGACGGGACCATACGCGTGGCCGCGCAGCCACCAGCGGCTCAGTGGCAGCTGCGCGCAAAAGATGGCGATGGCCAGCGCCAGGGCACCCGGCGGCGAGACGCTGCCCATCAGCCTCGCGCCATAGGCGAGAAACAGGCCGGCGCAGACGGCCGACTGCAACAGGTAGTTCGACAGGGCCATGCGGCCCGTGTCGGCCAGCAGGGCAAACAGCGTGCCGCCGCGCAGCCGTTCAAAGCAGGCCAGCGCGCATGACAGATAGGCGCCCGCCAGCAGCGGCGCCGTCGCCAGGCCGACGGCCAGTCCCGCCACCTGCCAGGCCTGGCTGTCGCCGTACACGGAGCTCCACGCATAGCAGGCGGCGCCCGGCAGTCCTGCCAGCGCGCCGGCCCGCAGCAGGCGGCGGCGCAGCGGCAGATAATCAGCGGCATGCAGCAGCAGTTCGCGCTTGCCGGCGGCCAGGCCGCACAGGAACATGGCCAGCGCGCACGGCGCCTGCACCAGCAGCAGGACGATCCAGATTTCCCGCAATTCGCGCACATGCTGCGCGACGACGCTGGCCGGCGTGCCGCGGTAAGCCGCCAGCGCGGCGGCCGCCTGGCGCGCCATCGCCACGGCATGCTCCGCGCCGCCTGGCGGCTGCAGGCCTTGCAGCCACGCCATGGCTCCCCAGAACGCCACGCAGACCGTCAGCAGGATGGCGGCCAGAGTCAGCGCCGCGCGTTCGCTGCAGCGGTGCAGGGCCAGCAGCACGATGCCCAGCACGGCATAGGTGGTGAGGATATCGCCATGAAACAGGATCACGGCGTGCAGGGCGCCGAGCAGCCACAGGCCCGCCTGGCGGCGCAGCATGCGCGGCGCGAACGGTGCGCCGGCACGCGCGGCCGCCTGTATCTGCAGGGTAAAACTGTAGCCGAACAAAAACGAGAACAGCAGGTAGAACTTGGTCTCGAACAGCAGCGCGACGAGGAAGTGCGTGGCGCGGTCCACGCCGCCGTGAAAGGCGGGATCGGTCAGGCCCAGGCCGAACCATGGCGTGGCAAAGGCGCCGATATTCACCACCAAAATACCGAACAGGGCGCAGCCGCGCAGGGCATCGACGTCGGCGATGCGCGCCGGTGTTGCCGTCACGGCGGCGCTCATGCCTGGGGCGGACGCAGGAAGCGCGCCAGCAGCAGGTGCAGGCTGGCGCGCTGCGCCAGCGGCGCATAATGCGGATCGACGGCGACCCGGTTGAAGATACCATCGACCAGCGCGGCGATCCAGCCGGCCGTTTGCGCCGGTTCCAGCGCGGCGTCGATCTGGCCCCGGGCGGCGGCGCTTTCCAGCAGTGCCTGCACGCCGGCGCGCAAGGTGGTGTCGTTGCGCGCTACCCGGGCGGCGATATCGGCATCGCGCAGCGCCTCGGCGGCAATGTCCAGCGCCAGGCCGGCAACGCCGCCGTCGGCGGCCAGCGCCAGCACCGCATCCATGAACGCGAGCACGGCGCCGTACGCATCGGCGCTGCCTTGCAGTGCGTCGAAATAGGCGGCCGTCTCGCTGCCTTCCTGGTCGACGATGGCGGCAATGATGGCTTGCTTGGTGGGGAAATAGTGGAACAGGTTGCCGGGACTCATGCCCGCCTGCGCGCAGATGGCGGCAGTGCTGGTCTGGTGAAAGCCCTTGCGGGCGAAGCAGTGGCGCGCGGCGGCCAGGATGGCGTCGCGGCGCGCGGCATGCTTGTCGGGATCGATGGTGCGCATATTGTAGTTTCTTTTATTAATCAACTAGTCAATCTAATATAATCGGAGCATGCCGGCAGGTCAAGTGCATGCGCTGAAATGGAGGCTTTGCAGGCTCCCTTGCTGTCGCTACAATGTGCCGCAGCGGTTTTTCGCAGGCGCGCCGGCAAGGCCGCCGATTGTTTGGAAAACCGTTCCCTTCACCTGTTTTTCTACCGTTTTAGGAATGCCATGCCGCAGACACCGATCCGATCCTTCCTGTGCGCGCTGGCGCTGGCCGCCGGGATTGCGCCGCTGGCGCACGCTGCGACTGCGCAGCCAGCCACCATGCGCCTCGATTACCAGCACAGCGGCAATGCGCTGGGCGAGCATTACGCGGTCGAGCGCGTGCTGGTCGAGCCGCTGCCATGGCCGGGCAACATGGCGCGCACCATCGATGACAGCAACCGTGGCAACAACCTGCTGGAAGTGGTCGACATCAAGTCGGGCAAGGTGCTGTATTCGCGCGGCTTTTCCACCATCTTTGGCGAGTGGGCCAGCACCGATGAAGCGAAGAGCACCACGCGCGCGTTCCAGGAATCGGTGCGCTTCCCGCAGCCGGAGCAGCCCGTGCGCGTGCGCATCCTCAAGCGCGACGAGCGCGGCCTGTTTTCCATCGTGTGGAGCACCGATGTCGACCCGGCCGCGCAGGACGTGATCCGCAAGCAGCCGCCGGCGCCCGTCAAGCCGATCCCGATCCGCGTCAGCGGCCCGTCGTCCGACAAGGTGGACCTCCTGATCATGGGCGACGGCTACACGGCGGCGGAAATGGGCAAGTTCGAGGCGACGGCGCGGAAATTGGCCGAGCACCTGTTCACGGTATCGCCGTTCCGCGAGCGGGCCAATGACTTCAACGTGTGGGCCATGGCCGCGCCGACGCAGGAATCGGGCGTGTCGCGCCCGTCGACGGGCGTGCACCATGCCTCGCCGCTGGGCACGCGCTACGATATCTTCCGCAGCGAGCGCTATGTGCTGACGACGGACAACCGCGCCCTGCGCGACCTGGCGCAATACGCGCCGTACGAATTCATTGAAATCCTCGTCAACAACGACACCTATGGCGGCGGCGGCATCTTCGGCCAGTTCAGCACGGCGGCGGCCAACAATGACTGGGCCAATTACCTGTTCGTGCATGAATTCGGCCACCACTTCGCCGGCCTGGCCGATGAGTACTACACCTCGCCCGTGGCCTATCAGTCGAATGGCGAGCGCCAGGAACCGTGGGAGCCGAACGCCACGGCGCTGCGCGATCCGGCCAGGCTGAAATGGAAAAACCATGTGAAGGCCGGCACGCCGCTGCCGACGCCATGGCCGAAGGAAGCGTACGACAGCCATGCGCGCGAATACCAGCAGCAGCGCGCCGCCCTGCGCGCGGCCAACCGCCCGGAGAGCGAAATGAGCGCCTTGTTCAAGGCCGACCTGGCGTACACGCAGCAGCTGTTTTCCAAGGCGCCGCAGCGCCATGCGGTGGGCGCCTTCGAGGGCGCGAACTATGAATCGTCCGGCTATTACCGCCCGGAGATGCAATGCATCATGTTCGACCGCAGCGAGACCTTCTGTTCCGTGTGCCAGGATGGCATCAGCACCATCATCGACCTGTATTCGCGTCCGGCCGTGGCCCGTTAAGCACGAAAATTCCTTCCCGTAGTCTATGGGGTGCCATGTTGCGTCGCAATAGCATGGCCCCTGTTTTCATGTCTTTCGTCCCATTTCCCTCCTGCAATACGATTCCATCCTCGCGTTACCCGCTAATACCACTTCGCATTCCCGCAGTAACTTTCATTCTCGCCAGCACACAATAGTTATCAGATAAATACCGCGATTCGATTGCTTACAATTTGTTTCATTTAAATAATATTGCGGTAGAATTTGATGTACATCAATGTTGCATCGCCGCAATCGCACTTATAGTTGTCCTCGCTCAAGGCATTCAGCATGCGGATGGGACTCTTCATAAATCACGCATCTAAATGCTGTAGAGTAATTTCGCCCCGTACCAGTCCACTTCCCCTGGCCTGGCATTGGCCTCGAATTTTCAGTGACGGAAGCCAGATTCATGAAGATGCAGATCCCCGCGCCTGACGCATGCAGCACCCTCCATCCCCACACTCCCATCGTGCTGCCGTATGCGCGCGCCGGCGGCGTCACCCTGGCGACCTGCGCCGCTTCCGTGTGCGCCGGTGCGGTGCAGTGCGTGAATGCGGCCACGCCGTGGCCCGCCTTGCGGCCGCAAAAACCATGACGGCCTCCCTGCAGGGCAAGCGGGGGCTGGTGGTGGGTATCGCCAACGCGCAAAGCATCGCCTGGGGCTGCGCCAGCGCCTTGCGCGCGGCTGGCGCCGAACTGGCCGTCACCTGGCTCAACGACAAGGCGCGTCCGCACGTGGAGCCGCTGGCGCTGCAAGTGCAGGCGGCCATCATGGCGCCGCTCGACGTCTCCGTGCCGGGCCAGCTGGAAGCGGTATTCGCGCAGATCGAGCGGCAGTGGGGGCGGATTGATTTTGTCGTCCATTCGATCGCCTACGCGCCGAAGCAGGACTTGCATGGCCGGGTCACGGACAGTTCGGCCGACGGTTTCGCGCAGGCGATGGATATTTCCTGCCACTCCTTCATGCGCATGGCGAAGCTGGCCGAACCCCTGATGCCGCACGGCGGCAGCCTGATGACCATGAGCTATTTGGGCGCCGAGGAAGTCATCGCCGACTATGGACTGATGGGCCCCGTCAAGGCCGCGCTGGAGTCTTCCGTGCGCTACCTGGCGGCGGAACTGGGCCCGGCGGGCATCCGCGTCAATGCCATTTCACCCGGTCCCCTGGAAACGCGGGCCGCTTCCGGCATCGCCCACTTCGACCGCCTGATGGCCGACGCCATCGAACGCTCGCCCCTGCGGCGCCTGGCCACCATCGGGGACGTGGGCGCCCTGTGCGCCTTCCTCGCCGGTGACGGCGCGCGCGCCATCACGGGCGGCACCCTGTATGTCGACGGCGGCTACAACATTCTGAACTGACTGGAAGATGATGACCATGGCTGTTCCCGCTCTATCCCCGCGCGCCACGCTGGCGGCATTGACCGTCAGCGTGCTGCTGGCCGGCTGCGCCTCGATGGCGCCGCCGTACGCGCCGCCGCCGCTGCCCGTGGCGGCGCAGTATCCTGAAATTGATCCCGCTGGCGCGCAGGCTGCCGATATCGCCTGGCAAAGCTACTTCGCCGATGCGCGCCTGCAGGCCATGATCGCCCAGGCGCTGGCCAGCAACCGCGACATCCGCATCGCCGCCCTGCGCGTGGAGGAGGCGCGCGCCGCGTACGGCATCCAGCGCGCGGAACAGTTCCCGACAGTGGCGCTGGGCGCGGAAGGCAGCCGCACGCGCGTGCCCGGCGACTTGAGCCTGACGGGCCGGCCGATGACGAGCGCGCAGTACCAGGTGGGCTTGAACGTGAGCGCCTGGGAGCTCGATTTCTGGGGCCGCGTGCGCAGCCTGAAGGACAGCGCGCTGCAAACCCTGCTGGCCAGCGACGAGGCGCGCCGCGCCGTCGGCGTGGCCCTGGTGGCGCAGGTGGCCAATGGCTACCTGGGCTTGCGCGAACTCGATGAGCGGGTAGCGCTGGCGCGCGCCACGGTGGACAGCCGCGCCGAATCGCTGCGCATCTTTACGCGGCGCTTTGAAGTGGGGGCGATTTCCAAGCTGGACCTGACGCAGGTGGAAACCCTGCTCAGCCAGGCCCTGTCCCTGTCAGCCCAGCTGGAGCAGGCGCGCGCCGTGCAGGCGCACGCGCTGGCGCAACTGGTGGGCGGTCCCGTCGACCTGACGCCTGACACGCGCCGCTTCGACGACGCCAGCGTGCTGCAGCCGCTGCATGCGGGCCTGCCCTCGGCCTTACTCGCGCAGCGTCCCGACCTGACGGCAGCCGAGCACCAGCTGCGCGCCGCGCAGGCGAATATCGGCGCCGCGCGCGCCGCCTTCTTCCCGGCGATTTCATTGACGGCGGCGTATGGCACGGCCAGCGCGGAATTGAGCGGCTTGTTCGATTCGGGCAGCGGCGCGTGGAATTTCGCGCCGCGCCTGGTGCTGCCGATCTTCGACGCGGGCCGCATCCGCGCCAACATGGACCTGGCCGAGGTGCGCCGCGACGTGGCCGTGGCCAATTACGAAAAAAGCGTGCAGGGCGCCTTCCGCGAAGTGGCCGACGCGCTGTCGAACCGGCGCTGGCTGGCGCTGCAGGTCGACATCGGCAAGACGACCCTGGCCGCGCAGAGCGAACGCGCGCGCCTGGCCAAGCTGCGCTATGACAATGGCGCCGCGCCTTACCTGGAAGTGCTGGACGCACAGCGCGACTTGCTGACGGTGGAACAGCAGCTGGTGCAGACGCGCCGCGCGCTGCTGTCCAGCCAGGTCAGCCTGTACGCCGCCCTCGGCGGCGGCGCCCCTGCCGCCGCCACTTTCACCAATTAATTGCGATCGCCGACACCATGAATCCACAACTGAAGAAAAAACTCGTTCCCGCCGCGCTGGTCGTGGCCGTCCTCGTGCTGGGCTACGTGGCCTGGCAAAAAATGCGTCCCACGGGTCCCGGTGAAGGTTTCGTCAGCGGCAATGGCCGCATCGAAGCGACGGAGATCGACGTCGCCACCAAGCTGGCGGGCCGCGTCAAGGAAATCCTCGTGCGCGAGGGCGACTTCGTCAAGGCGGGCCAGCCGCTGGCCACCATGCAGGTCGACTCGCTGACGGCCCAGCGCGACGAGGCGCGCGCGCGCCAGCAGCAGGCATCCGATGCCGTGGTGGGCGCGCAGGCGCAGGTGGCCGTGCGCGAAAGCGACAAGGCGGCCGCGCTGGCCATGGTGGCGCAGCGCGAAAGCGAACTCGATGCGGCCAAGCGCCGCCTGGCCCGTTCCGAAACCCTGTCGAAGGAGGGGGCTTCCTCGGTGCAGGAACTCGACGACGACCGCGCCCGCGTGCGCAGCGTGGCTGCCGCCCTGAACGCGGCCAAGGCGCAGGTAACGGCGGCGCAGGCGGCCATCGACGCGGCCAAGGCGCAGGTGGTGGGCTCGCGTTCGGCCGTTGCCGCCGCCGAGGCGACCACGGCGCGCATCGATTCCGACCTGGCCGATGGCCAGCTGACGGCGCCGCGCGACGGCCGCGTGCAATACCTGGTGGCGCAGCAGGGCGAAGTGCTGGCCGGCGGCGGCAAGGTGCTCAACCTGGTCGACCTGTCGGACGTGTACATGACTTTCTTCCTGCCCGAAACGGCGGCTGGCAAGGTGGCGCTGGGCGGCGAAGTGCGCATCATCCTCGACGCGGCGCCCAGCTACGTGATTCCGGCAACGATTTCGTTTGTCGCCGCCAGCGCGCAGTTCACGCCGAAGACGGTGGAAACGGCCAGCGAACGGCAGAAGCTGATGTTCCGCGTGAAGGCGCAGATCAGCCGCGAACTGCTGCAAAAGCACCTGGCCCTGGTCAAGGTGGGCTTGCCCGGCGTCGCCTGGGTGCGCCTCGATGCAAATCAGGCATGGCCAGCTGAACTGACGGCGAAGGTTCCGCAGTGAGTGTGGCCGCCGCTTCCTTTGTCGTCAGCATCCGGGGCGTCAGCCAGCATTACGGCAAGACAGTGGCGCTCGACGCCATCGACCTGGACGTGCCGGCCGGCTGCATGGTGGGCCTGATCGGCCCCGATGGCGTGGGCAAATCGAGCCTGCTGTCGCTGGTGGCCGGCGCGCGCGCCGTGCAGCAGGGCACGGTCATGGCGCTCGGTGGCGACATGCAGGATGCGCGCCACCGCGACGACGTCTGCCCGCGCATCGCCTACATGCCGCAAGG
Source organism: Janthinobacterium foliorum (assembly GCF_978021625.1). Classification (NCBI taxonomy): domain Bacteria; kingdom Pseudomonadati; phylum Pseudomonadota; class Betaproteobacteria; order Burkholderiales; family Oxalobacteraceae; genus Janthinobacterium; species Janthinobacterium foliorum. The sequence goes on from NZ_CDXDQE010000003.1 coordinate 463,439, forward strand.
GCTGGGCAAGAATCTGTACCCGACCCTGTCGGTCGAGGAAAACCTGCAGTTTTTCGCGCGCCTGTTTGGCCACGACGCGGCAGAACGCCGCCGCCGCATCGACCAGCTGACCCTGAGCACGGGCCTGCACCCCTTCCTGGCGCGCCCGGCGGGCAAGCTGTCGGGCGGCATGAAGCAGAAACTGGGGCTGTGCTGCGCCCTGATCCACGATCCCGACCTGCTGATCCTCGATGAACCGACTACCGGCGTCGATCCCTTGGCGCGGGCCCAGTTCTGGGACCTGATCGCCGGCATCCGCGTGCAGCGCCCGCAAATGAGCGTGATGGTCGCCACGGCCTACATGGACGAGGCGCAGCGCTTCGATTGGCTGGTGGCGATGGATGACGGCAAGGTGCGGGGTACGGGCACGCCGGCAGAACTGCTGGCGCGCACCGGCAGCAGCAACCTGGAAGCGGCCTTCATCAAGCTGCTGCCCGAGGCCAAGCGCGCGGGCCATCAGCCCGTCGTCATCACGCCGCTGGACGCGGCCAGCGCGCAGGACGTCGCCATCGAGGCAAAAGACCTGACCATGCGCTTCGGCGATTTCACGGCCGTCGACCATGTGAATTTCCGCATCGGCCGCGGCGAGATCTTCGGCTTCCTCGGCTCGAACGGCTGCGGCAAGTCGACCACCATGAAGATGCTCACGGGCCTCTTGCCCGCCACGGAAGGCAAGGCCTGGCTGTTCGGCAAGGAAGTCGATTCCAACGATATCGACACGCGCCGCAGGGTCGGCTACATGTCGCAGGCCTTTTCCCTGTACAGCGAACTGACGGTGCGCCAGAACCTGGTGCTGCACGCGCGCCTGTTCCACGTGCCGGAAGGCGAGATTCCCGCCCGCGTCGACGAGATGGCGCAGCGCTTCGACCTGCGCGAAGTGATGGACGACTTGCCCGACAGCCTGCCGCTGGGCATCCGCCAGCGCCTGTCGCTGGCCGTGGCCATGGTGCACAAGCCGGAAATGCTGATCCTCGACGAACCGACGTCCGGCGTCGATCCCATCGCGCGCGACAATTTCTGGCGTCTGATGATCGAGCTGGCGCGGCGCGACCACGTCACCATTTTCATTTCCACCCACTTCATGAACGAGGCCGAGCGCTGCGACCGCATCTCGCTGATGCATGCGGGCAAAGTGCTGGTCAGCGATGCGCCGGCCGAGCTGGTGAAAAAACGCGGCAGCGCCACCCTGGAGGAAGCCTTCATTTCCTACCTGAAGGAGGCGGGCGGCGCCACGCCGCCGGAGGCGCAAAGCGCACCGGCGGCGCCAGCCAGCCAGGCGCCTGACAGCAAACCCGCCAAGCCCGTGCCGGAACGCCGGCGCAGCCGCTTCAGCCTGGGCCGCATGCTCAGCTACATGTGGCGCGAAACCCTGGAGCTGCGGCGCGATCCCGTGCGCCTGACGCTGGCGCTGGGCGGCTCCGTGCTGCTGCTGTTCGTCATCGGCTTCGGCATCAGCCTGGACGTGGAAGACTTGACGTATGCAGTGCTCGACCACGACCAGACGACCCTGAGCCAGAATTACGCGAACAACCTGGCCGGTTCGCGCTACTTCATCGAGCGTCCGCCGCTGCGCGACTATGCCGATATCGACAAGCGCATGCGCAGCGGCGAACTGTCGCTGGCCATCGAGATCCCGCCCGGCTTCGCGCGCGACGTGCAGCGCGGCGCGCCGGCCCAGGTGGGCGCCTGGATCGACGGCGCCATGCCGATGCGCGCGGAAACCGTGCAGGGCTACGTGCAGGGCATGCACCAGCTGTGGCTGGCCGACCAGGCGCTGCACCGCTACGGCGTCAAGGCGGCCAACCCCGTCGCCATCGAAACGCGCTACCGCTACAACCCGGACGTGAAAAGCCTGCCCGCCATGGTGCCGGCCGTGATTCCGCTGCTGCTGCTGATGCTGCCGGCCATGCTGGCGGCGCTGTCCGTGGTGCGCGAGAAGGAGCTCGGTTCCATCATCAATCTGTACGTGACGCCCGTCACGCGCCTGGAATTCTTGCTCGGCAAGCAGGTGCCGTACGTGGTGCTGGCCATGTTCAACTTCGTCCTCATGGCCCTGCTGGCGGTGACCGCCTTCGGCGTGCCGATCAAGGGCAGCCTGCCGACCCTGATCGGCGCCACCTTCATCTTCAATATCTGCGCCACCGGCATCGGCCTGTTCGCCTCGACGTTTACGCGCAGCCAGATCGCCGCCCTGTTCGTCACCATGATCGGCACCATGATCCCGGCCATCCAGTTTTCCGGCCTGCTCAATCCCGTCTCGTCGATGGAAGGCGTGGGCAAGGCCATCGGCCTGATGTACCCGGCCACGCACATGCTCAATATCAGCCGCGGCGTGTTCAACAAGGCGCTGGGCTTCGGCGACCTGCACGCCTCGTTCTGGCCCTTGATCATCGCCATTCCCGTGATCCTTGGCGTGACGGTGGCGCTGCTGAAGAAACAGGAGAGCTGATTTGCGACACCTTGAAAACATTTACCGCCTGGGCGTGAAGGAAATCTGGAGCCTGATCCGCGATCCCATGATGCTGATCCTGATCCTCTACACGTTTACCCTGGCCATCTACGTGGCCGCCACGGCCAAGCCGGAAACCCTGCACATGGCTTCGATCGCCATCGTCGACGAGGATGGCTCGCCCCTGTCCGGGCGCATCGCCTCGGCCTTCTTCCCGCCGCAGTTCACGCCGCCGGCCATGATCAACCAGAGCCAGGTCGACGCGGGCCTCGATGCAGGCCAGTACACCTTCGTGCTGACGATTCCGCCCAAGCTGCAGGCCGACGTGCTGGGCGGACGCCAGGCGGAGCTGCAACTGAACGTGGACGCCACGCGCATGAGCCAGGCCTTCAGCGGCAGCGGCTACATCCAGCAGATCGTTGCCGGCGAGATCTCCGAATTCGCCAAGCGCTACCGGGGCGCAACGGTGTCGCCCGTGGAACTGGTGATGCGCGCGCGCTTCAATCCCTCGCTGAGCCAGGCCTGGTTTGGCTCGCTGATGGAAATCATCAACCAGGTGACGATGCTGTCGATCATCCTGACGGGGGCGGCCCTGATCCGCGAGCGCGAGCACGGCACCATCGAGCATCTGCTGGTGATGCCCGTGACGCCGGCCGAAATCATGCTGGGCAAGGTCTGGTCGATGGGCCTGGTGGTGCTGCTGGCCGCCGCCCTGTCGCTGAACCTGGTGGTGCGCGGCATGCTGCACGTGCCGATCGAGGGCTCCATCGCGCTGTTCCTGTGCGGCGCGGCGCTGCACCTGTTTGCCACCACTTCGATGGGGATTTTCCTCGCCACCGTGGCGCGCAGCATGCCGCAGTTCGGCATGCTGCTGATCCTCGTGCTGCTGCCGCTGCAGATGCTGTCGGGCGGCAGCACGCCGCGCGAAAGCATGCCGCAGCTGGTGCAAAACATCATGCTGATCGCGCCGACCACGCATTTCGTCGAATTGAGCCAGGCGATCCTGTACCGCGGCGCCGGCATCGACGTCGTGTGGAAGCCCTTCCTGGCCCTGCTGGCGATCGGCACGGCCCTGTTCACGTTTGCCCTTGCCCGTTTTCGCAAGACCATTAGCCAGATGGCGTAGACCCCGCGCCGGAATGGTCCGGCGCTTGTTCGCATGAAAAGGATAGCCATGAAAACCGAAGCTGCACCATTTTTCTCCACCGGCGGCCTGCCGTCGCTGGGCATGCTGGGCGACTATGCGCGCGACTCCTGGCAGCGCATCGTGCTGTATGCGGACGTGATGCGCCGCCGCGGCAACCAGTACCAGGAGCACCTGGCCGAGGAAGTGCCGAACGTGCTTGATTTTCCCGCCGAACTGGTGATGTCCGGCCTGGAGCTGGCGCGCCCCGTCAACTACGGCCTGGCGCGCATCCTGACGCCGGACGCGCCGGAACCCGATCCGACGAAGCGGCCGTTCGTCGTCGTCGATCCGCGCGCCGGCCACGGCCCCGGCATCGGCGGCTTCAAGGCGGAAAGCGAGATCGGCGTGGCCCTGCGCGCGGGCCACCCGTGTTATTTCATCGGCTTTTTGCCCGACCCCGTGCCGGGACAGACGGTGGAAGACGTCATGCACGCGGAAGCGCAGTTCCTGGAAAAGGTCATCGCCCTGCATCCGCACAGCGAAGGCAAGCCCGTCGTCATCGGCAATTGCCAGGCGGGCTGGCAAATCCTCATGACGGCGGCCATGCGGCCCGACCTGTTCGGCCCCATCATCGTGGCCGGCGCGCCCGTGTCGTACTGGGCCGGCTGGCATGGCCGCAACCCGATGCGCTACGCGGGCGGCCTGATGGGCGGCAGCTGGGCCACGGCGCTGGCGGGCGACCTGGGCAACGGCCGTTTCGACGGCGCCAGCCTGGTGCAGAATTTCGAGAACCTGAACCCGGCCAACACCCTGTGGACCAAGCAGTACAACCTGTATGCGAACATCGACACGGAAGCGCCGCGCTACCTGGAATTTGAAAAATACTGGGGTGGCCACGTTTTCCTGAACGACGTCGAGATGCAGTACATCGTCGACAATCTGTTCATCGGCAACCGCCTGGCCACGGCCGAACTGATCACCTCGGACGGCGTGCGCCTGGACCTGCGCAATATCCGCTCGCCCATCGTCGTGTTCTGCTCGAACGGCGACAACATCACGCCGCCGCCGCAGGCGCTGGGCTGGATCACGGACCTGTACCGCGACGACACCGACGTGCTGATGCACGACCAGACCATCGTGTATGCCGTGCATGACAGCATCGGCCACCTGGGCATTTTCGTCTCGGCCAAGGTGGGGCGCAAGGAGCACCAGAAATTCGCCAGCAATATCGACCTGATCAACCTGCTGCCGGCCGGCATCTACCAGGCGCTGATCGTCGACAAGACGCCCGACACGCCGAACGCCGACCTGGCCAGCGGCGACTATGTGCTGCAGGTGGAGCGCCGCAGCATCGAGGACGTGCGCGCCATCGTGCAGCCAAGCGTGGAAAACGACCGCAAGTTCGCCGCCGCCGCGCGCGTCTCCGAAGTCAACCTGGCCTTGTACCGCACCTTCGCGCAGCCGTGGGTGCGCGCCATGGTGACGCCGCAGACGGCGCGCTTCCTGCAGCTGTCGCACCCGCTGCGCGTGTCGTACGAGCGCTGGACCGACCATAATCCGCTGGCCAGGCTGGTGGCGAAAGAGGCGGAAAAAGTGCGCGCGCAGCGCCAGCCGGTGGCGCCCGACAATCCGCTGCTGGCCATGCAGGAGGCGGTTTCCGGCGCCATCACGGCGGGCTTGAACAGCTGGCGCGACTGGCGCGACAGCATGCAGGAAGCCACCTTCGACATGGTGTACGGCTCGCCGCTGGTGCAGGCGCTGACGGGTCAAAGTCCCGGCGACGCCAATCCGCCGCGCCCCCACCCCGGCATCTCGCCCGAGCATTGCGAATACGTGCGCTGCGAAACGCGCAAGATGGACGAAGACATGGAAAGGGGCGGCCTGGTGGAAGCGGCCGTGCGCGCGCTGTTCTATATCTACCGCTTCCGCATGATCGCCGATGAACGCCGTGTCAACCTGGCGCTGAAACTGATCAAGCCGCAGTACCGGCAGGATGTCAGCATGGAGGAATTCCGCCATATCGTGCGCCAGCAGGCGCGCCTGATGATGCATGATTTCGACGCCGCCGTCGCCGCCTTGCCAACCTTGCTGTCGCGCGCCGACCCGGAATCCATCCACGCGCTGGCCGAATGGCTGCAGCAGGTGCTGCTGGTGCCCGACGCGCCGACGCCGGACGAGGAAGCGAGCCTGCAGCAGATGCTCGATGTCTTCGACCGCGCCGCCAAGGCACAAGGCAAGACGCAGGACAAGCTGCAAAACCAGGCGCAGGCGCCCGCCGTGGCAGAATCGACGCCGGTATCTGCCGCAACGACAAAGCCAAAAGCCAAATCCGCCAAGAACATTACCCCAGCCTAGAAGGCCAAGATGACTACCACCCAAGACGATGATTTGAATATCGTGCGCAACCGCACCTTCGAGCAGATCGCCATCGGCGATACCGCCAGCATCACGCGCACCCTGAGCATGGACGATATCGCCCTGTTCGCGGTGATGTCGGGCGACGACAACCCGCAGCACCTGGACGCGGAATTCGCCGCCTCCAGCCGCTACCAGGGCGTGATCGCGCATGGCATGTGGGGCGCGGCGTTGATTTCGGCCGTGCTGGGCACGCGCCTGCCCGGCGCCGGCACCGTGTACACGGGCCAGACCCTGCGCTTCCTGCAACCCGTGCGGGTGGGCGATACGCTGGCCATCAGCGTCACCGTCACCGGACTCGATGCGCGCAGCCGCCACGTGACCCTGGCCTGCCGCTGCGTCAACCAGCATGGCGCCGTGGTGCTCGATGGCGAAGCGCAGGTGATCGCGCCCGCCGAGCAGATCGAGCGCCAGCGCGCCACCCTGCCCGAAGTGCGCCTGCATAACGGCGACGGCACGCGCCGCCTGCTGGAACACGCGCGCACCCTGGGCCCCATCAAGGTGGCCGTGGTGCACCCGTGCGATGAACTGAGCCTGTCCGGCGCGCTTGACGCCTATGCGGCCGGCCTGATCACGCCCGTGCTGGTGGCGCCGCGCGCGCGCCTGGAAGCCGTGGCGCTGGAAGCGGGACTGAGCCTGGCAGGCATCGCCATCGAAGACGTCGAGCATAGCCATGCGGCTGCCGCGCGCGGCGCCGAACTGGCGGGCAAGGGCGAAGTGGAAGCCATCATGAAAGGCAGCCTGCATACGGATGAACTGATGTCGGCCGTGCTGGTGGCCAGCGCGGGCCTGCGTACCAAGCGCCGCATCAGCCACTGTTTCCTCATGCAGACGCCTGCGTATCCGCGCCCGTTCATCATCACGGACGCCGCCATCAATATCGCGCCGAACCTGGCCATGAAGGCCGACATCGTGCGCAACGCCATCGACCTGGCGCACGTGATCGGCGTGGCCCAGCCGCGCGTGGCCATCCTGGCCGCCGTAGAAACGGTGAACGCGGACATGCCGGCCACCCTGGACGCGGCCGCCCTGTGCAAGATGGCGGACCGTGGCCAGATCACCGGCGCCATCCTCGACGGCCCGCTGGCCTTCGACAACGCCGTCTCGATCGCTGCCGCCACGGTCAAGGGCATCGTCTCCGAGGTGGCGGGGCGCGCCGATATTTTGCTGGTGCCCGACCTGGAAAGCGGCAACATGCTGGCCAAGCAGCTCGAATACATGGGCGACGCGGACAGCGCCGGCATCGTGCTGGGCGCGAAGATCCCCGTCATCCTCACCAGCCGCGCCGACTCGCGCGCCAGCCGCATCGCTTCGTGCGCCATCGCCGTGATGCTGGCCAACCATTACCGGAGCACGCCGCCATGAACGCGCCAGTCCCCCATGCAGACGGCAGCCTGATCCTGGTGCTCAATTGCGGCTCGTCGAGCATCAAGTTCGCCCTGTTCGAGCAGGCCGGCGGCGTGCTGCCGCAGCAGGCCGAATGGAGCGGCAAGGTCGAAGGCATCGGCCGCGAAAGCGCCAGTTACCGCGCCGGCGGCCAGCCGGCGCAGGCCCTGCAGCTGGACGCCGAACAGCCGCACCACGCGGCCCTGGCGCACATCCGCGAAAAGGTCGTCGAACGCCTGGCGGGGCGTCCGCTGCGCGCCGTGGCGCACCGCGTAGTGCATGGCGGCAGCAAGTATTTCGCCCCCGTGCGCATCGATTTTTCCGTGCTGGCCGACCTGAAAAGCTTCGTGCCGCTGGCGCCATTGCACCAGCCGTTCGCCCTGGAGGCGATCGAGGTGCTGCTCGAATCGCGGCCCGACATCGCGCAAGTGGCGTGCTTCGACACGGCCTTTCACCACACGGTGCCGCAGGTCGAGCAGATGCTGGCCTTGCCGTACGATGCGTGGGAGCGGGGCTTGCGCCGCTATGGCTTCCACGGCCTGTCGTATGAATACCAGTCGCTGGTGCTGGAACAGCGTTTTGGTGCTGTCGCGCGCGGCAAGGTCATCGTCGCCCACCTGGGCAGCGGCGCCAGCCTGTGCGCCATGGAGAACCTGCACAGCGTGGCCACCACCATGGGCTTTTCCGCGCTGGACGGTTTGATGATGGGCACGCGCTGCGGTTCGCTCGATCCGGGCGCCGTCATCTACCTGATGGAAATCGAAAAACTGTCGCTGGAAAAAGTGGCGCACGTGCTGTACCACGAATCGGGCCTGCTGGGCGTGTCGGGCGTGTCGGCCGATCCGCCCATCCTGCTGGCGCAGCAGGACCGGCAGGATGCGACGGGCGAGCGCATCCGCGCCGCGCTGGCGCTGTACATCCGCCGCATCGTGCGCGAGATCGGCGCCTTGACGGCCGTGCTGGGCGGGCTGGACATGCTGGTGTTTACGGCCGGTATCGGCGAGCACAGCGCGGAGCTGCGCCAGCGCATCTGCGCCGAGCTGGGCTTCATCGGTCCCGTGCTCGACGGCGAGGCGAATGCGCGCAATGCCAGCCGTATTTCCAGCGATGCCAGCCGCATTGTGGTGGGAGTGGAGCCGGCCAACGAGGAGTGGGTGGCCGCGCGCCACGCGGCGCTGGCCGTGGGCGCATGAGTAAAGGACGCGTCGTAGCGGGCTCAAGGGGGAAATTTGCCGAATTGCACATATTTCTCCTTGAGTGCGCTAACGCACTGTGTGGTTTGCGTCTTGTCTTTACTATGAAGTCATGCCATCGAGCTGCTGACAACCACAGCGCGGTGCCTGGCAAATTTGGAACATTTTGCCCGCCTTTAGTAAAAATAAATCGAATCCATATTGAAAGGTCACATCATGAACAAATTACTCGCCACCCTGATCGCTACCCTGTTCGCCACCGCTGCCATCGCGCAAACGGCGCCGGTTACCCCAGCCGTTGCAAGCGCCCAGGCGTCTGCGCAGCATGACATCAACAAGGCTGCCAACAAGGAAGCCAAAGTCGATGCCAAGGCTGATGCCAATGTCGCCAAGGCGGAAATGAAGGCTGACGAAAAGAAAGCCGACGCCCAGCACAAGGCCAACAAAACCAAGGCCAAGGCCCACGACAAAGTGGCTGACGCCGATCCGGAAGACAAAATGAAAGCGGAAGCCAAGGCGGATAAAACCGATGCCAAGGCCGATGCGAAAGCACACAAGGCTGCCGTGAAAGCGAATGCCAAGGTCGCCAAGGAAAAAGTGGAAGCGAACCAGGACAAGGCCATCGCCGCCACCAAGACGGAAGAAGCCAAGGCCAAGGCCGACGCTGAAGTCAAGGCTGCCGCCGCCAAGTAATGCAGCGTTTGCGGGCTGCGGCCCGCGCGCTCGGAAAGACAGCTTCGGCTGTCTTTTTTTTTGCCCATCCCTTTTCCCCGGTGTCGCTTGCCAGTTTTGATCTGGCGCAAATGCTCCTCTTTTCGCCATGCCATAGTGAGTTGGCAAACAGACGAAGGAGACATCATGAGCACTTCCAAAACGAAAAAATCACCGGCCACCGGTTCCGCTGCCGGCATGCCAGCCATGTCTGCGATGCTGCCCATGCCCGTCGAGGGTGATGTGCGGGCGACCGATGGCGATGATGCCATGCCAGGCGCGCGCCAGGGCGTGTCCTACGCCGACCAGGCAGCCGGCGAGGCGGCCGGCGGCATGCAGCAGGAGCCGGCAGCGCCAGGGCCGGCGGGCGGCAGCGGCATGCCGGCGCACGAGGGCGGCGGCATGGGCATGGGCCATGACGGCGAGCGCGGCGCGGGCGGCGGTGGTGGCGGTGGCGGCATGGGCGGCAGCGGTGCCGGCGGGCAGGGCGGCGGCACGCCGCAAGTGCGCACCTGCGCCACGATGGACGTGCACCGCCGCCTGCTGAGCGAAGATCCGGCCTATGCGAGCGTGCGCGACGAAATCGAAAACCTGGCCAGCCTGTACGAGGGCGACGGCAGTATCGCCGGGCGCGCGGGCGTGACGCAGATACCGGTGGTGGTGCACGTGGTGTGGAACACGGCGGCGCAGAATATCTCGGATGCGCAGATCGCCAGCCAGATCGATGTGCTCAACCGCGATTACCGGCGCACGAACGCCGATGTGGGCGGCACGCCGGCGCCATTCCTGCCCTTGACGGCCGATGCGCGCGTGGAATTCGCGCTGGCCACGACCGATCCGAACGGGGCTGCCAGCAGCGGCATCGAGCGGCGCCAGACGACGGTGACCTCGTTTGGCGCCGACGATGCCGTCAAGTCGCAGGCCACGGGCGGCATGAATGCCTGGCCCGCCGACACTTACCTGAATATCTGGGTCTGCCAGCTGGGCGGCGGCTTGCTCGGCTACGCGCAATTTCCCGGCGGCCCGGCTGCCACCGACGGCGTGGTGATCCTGCAATCGGCCTTCGGCACCATCGGCACGGCCGCGCCGCCCTTCCACCTGGGACGCACGGCCACGCATGAAATCGGCCACTGGCTGAACCTGAACCACATCTGGGGCGATGATGGCACGGGATGCACGGGCACGGACAACGTGGCCGACACGCCGAACCAGGGCGGGCCGAATACGGGACAGCCATCGTTTCCGCACGTTTCCTGCAGCAATGGGCCGAACGGCGACATGTTCATGAATTACATGGATTACGTCGACGATCCCGCCATGTTCATGTTTACCGCAGGCCAGGTGGCGCGCATGCAGGCGTGCCTCGACGGTCCGCGGGCCAGCATCGGCACGGCGGGCGGCGGCGGGGGCGGCGGCGCCACGCCGCGCCAGAGTTCCTCGCCCGTGGTGGCGTGGGGCGCGAACCGCCTCGACGTCTTCGTGCTGGGCACCGACCGCGCGCTGTACCACAAGGCGTGGAATGGCACGGCCTGGGCACCGTCCATCACCGGTTATGAGGCACAGGGCGGCATCGGCACCAGCGCGCCGCAAGTGGTGTCGTGGGCGCCGAACCGGCTCGATGTCTTCATCACGGGCACGGACAGCGGCCTGTTCCACAAATGGTGGAACGGCACGGCCTGGGGACCGTCGTTGACGGGCTATGAAGCCTTGGGCGGCCTGTGCGTGGGCGATCCGCGCGCCGTGGCCTGGGGGCCGAACCGGCTCGACGTGTTTGTCGTCGGCACGGACCGCGCCCTGTATCACAAGTGGTGGAACGGCGCCGCCTGGGGACCGTCATTGACGGGCTATGAAGCCATGGGCGGCATCTGCCTGGGCCAGCCCGAGGCCGTGGCGTGGGGGCCGAACCGCCTCGACGTCTTCGTTGTCGGCTCCGACCGCGCGCTGTACCACAAGTGGTGGAACGGCACGGCCTGGGGGCCGTCGCTGACGGGCTATGAACGGCTGGGCGGCATCTGCACCTCGTCGCCGAAGGCCGTGGCGTGGGGGCCGAACCGTCTCGACGTGTTTGTCACCGGCACCGATGGCGCGCTGTACCACAAGTGGTGGGACGGGGCGAAGTGGGGACCGTCCAACGATGGCTTCGAGCGCCTGGGCGGCATCTGCGTGGGCGAGGTGGAAGCCGTGTCGTGGGCGCCCAACCGGCTCGACGTGTTCGTTATCGGCACGGACAGCGCCCTGTACCACAAGGCGTGGAATGGCACGGCCTGGTCGCCATCGCTGACGGGTTTTGAAAGCCTGGGCGGCATCTGTACTTCGCGTCCACGGGCCACGGCGTGGGCGGCAAACCGCCTCGACGTGTTTGTCACGGGGACAAATGGCGCCCTGTTCCACAAGGCGTGGAACGGCACTGCCTGGTCGCCGTCCGTCAGCGGCTATGAAAGCCTGGACGGCGTGGTATCGTGTTTCTGACGGAGGGGGGAGAGCAATGAGCATGCATGGCATGACAGGCACGCTGCCCAGCGGCAGCTGGACGCATTCGTTCGAGGAGGATGCGGATGGCATCGAGGTGTACCGGCCCACGGCCACGTTCCCCTTTCCACCCAGCCGCAAGGGGCGCAAGGTGCTGGAATTCGGTGCGGGCAGCGGCGGCCAGGACGGCGCCGGCGCCACCCTGACGTCGATGGCGCCCGGCCCCGACGACCGTCCCCGTGCCGGGGCTGCCGCGCCATTGCAGCCGCTGGGCATGGGACGCTATGCCCTGGCCGGTTCCTTGGCGGCGCCGCAGGACGTGATTGAAATCGTCGAAGCGACGCCGGAAATCCTGCGACTGGCGCGGCACCAGGGGAATCAACGCTAGCACGCCGTGCCGGCCAGGCGAAAAAAAAGACAGGCACGCCTGTCTTTTTTGTTTTATGCAGGCACTGTTCAGCCGATGGCCGCCATCGACACGGGTTTGAGCTTGGCCGCCAGCTGCTTGCCCTTGCGCGCGCGCTTGCCGAAATGGTCAGCCAGGGCGGTGGCGCCCAGCGATGCATCCTGCGGTTTCGACGCCCGGCCGATGCCCGAGACCACCACGCCGCGCTGCGTGATCGGCTGCACGGCCAGCAGCTTGTCCTTGCCTTCCAGGTCGATCAGTTTCACGCCCGTGCCGCCTTTGGACAGGGTCTTCATTTCATCGAGGCCGAATACCAGCAGGCGCGCGCCTTGCGTCAGGCAAGCCACGGCGCTGGCCGCGTCCGGGATGACTTTCGGTTCGAGCGGCACGTCGCTATCGTCCAGGGTGATGAAGGCCTTGCCGCCCTTCAGGCGGCTGACCATGTCGCCCGCCTTGGCGATGAAGCCGTAGCCGGCGCTCGACGCGAGCAGCAGGCTGGTGGCGCCATTGCCCGCAAAATAGTGCAGGATGCGCACGGCATTGCCCGGCGTGCCGCCGCTCAGGTCGCACAAGGTGGTGATCGGCACGCCGTCGCCGCGCGCGTTGGGCAGGGCCGAGACGGGCACCGAGTAAATCCTGCCGTTGTTGCCAAAGCCCAGCAAGGTGTCGACCGTGCGGCACTCGAAGGCACCATGCAGGGAATCGCCCGCCTTGAAGGTGAACTGCGCCGCATCGTGGCCGATGCCCGTGCGCGCGCGCACCCAGCCTTTTTCCGAAATGATGACGGTGACGGGTTCGTCGACCACCTTCTGTTCGGCCACGGCTTTCTGCGCTTCCTCGATCAGGGTGCGGCGCGCGTCGCCGAACTGCTTGGCGTCCGCCTCGATTTCGCGGATGATGGCGCGCTTCATCGAACCCGGGTTGTCGAGCAGATCCTGCAGCGACTTTTCTTCCTTGCGCAGCTCGGCCAGCTCCTGCTGGATCTTGATGGTTTCCAGGCGCGCCAGCTGGCGCAAACGGATTTCCAGGATATCGTCGGCCTGGCGCTCGGACAGCTTGAACGCCTCGATCAGGGCCGCTTTCGGCTCGTCCGAATTGCGGATGATCTGGATCACCTTGTCGATATTGAGCAGTATCGCTTCGCGCCCTTCCAGGATATGGATGCGGTCCTTGACCTTGCCCAGCTTGTAGCCGGTGCGGCGGGTGACTGTGGCGAAGCGGAAATCGATCCATTCGCGCAGGATGTCGCCCAGGCCCTTCTGGCGCGGACGGCCATCGCCGCCGATCATCACCAGGTTGATCGAGGTCGACGATTCCAGCGAGGTATGCGCCAGCAGCATCAGCATGAATTCCGTCTGGTCCTGGTTCTTCGATTTCGGCTCGAACACCAGGCGCACGGGCGCGGCGCGGCCCGATTCGTCGCGGATGGTGTCGAGCGAGTTGAGGATCAGCGCCTTCAGGGCCACCTGTTCCGGCGACAGCGCCTTCTTGCCCAGCTTGATCTTCGGATTCGTCAGTTCTTCGATTTCTTCCAGTACCTTTTGCGACGAGGTGCCGGGCGGCAGTTCCGTGACGACGGCTTGCCACTGGCCGCGCGCCAGTTCCTCGATCTTCCAGCGCGCGCGCACTTTCATGCTGCCACGGCCGCTCGCGTACATGTCCTGGATCTGCGCAGGCGGCGTGATGATCTGGCCGCCGCCGGGGAAGTCCGGGCCGGGCATAATGGCCATCAGTTCGGCGTGCGTGATCTTCGGATCACGGATCATGGCGACGGCTGCCTTGGCCACTTCCGCCAGGTTGTGCGACGGGATTTCCGTCGCCAGGCCGACGGCGATGCCGGAGGCGCCGTTCAGCAGCACCATCGGCAGGCGCGCCGGCAGCAGTTTCGGCTCTTCCGTCGAGCCGTCGTAGTTGGACTGGAAATCCACCGTGCCCATGCCGATTTCATCCATCAGCAGCTTGGCGATCGGCGTCAGGCGCGCTTCCGTGTAACGCATGGCCGCCGCGCCGTCGCCGTCGCGCGAGCCGAAGTTGCCCTGGCCGTCGATCAGCGGGTAGCGCAGCGAGAAATCCTGCGCCATGCGCACCAGCGCGTCGTACACGGACTGGTCGCCGTGCGGATGCAATTTACCCAGCACGTCGCCGACGACGGCTGCCGATTTGCGCGGCTTGGCCGTGGCATTCAATCCCAGCTCGTTCATCGCATACAGGATGCGGCGCTGCACGGGCTTCTGGCCATCGCAGACGTCGGGTAGGGCGCGGCCCTTGACCACGGAAATGGCGTAGTCGAGATAGGCGCGCTCGGCGAAGGTGGACAGGGTCAGCGCTTCGCCGTCGAATACCGGTTCATCCGGCTCGATCGGCTCAGGCTGGGCATCGTCAAATAAATTGGTTTGTGTGGACATGGCGCTTGTTTCAGTATGTAGTAGTGGCGTTTGAATTCTTGGGACTGATTATGACAGCCCGCTTGCTTGTGCGGACCTGCGCTGCTGCAGATACAGGTGACGCACGGTGAAATACAGGACGGACAGTGCCAGCACGGCGCTCAGCTTGACGATGGCCTGGTCCGGCGGACCGCCGAGCCGGCCGGCGAGCAGGAAGGTGGCGGCTGCGGGCGTGATGACCAGCGGCCACGCGGCGCGCCAGTTCAATTCGAACGGCGCAAACAGCATGCCGATGCAGGACCAGACAAACAGCATGGCACCCAGCACATGCGCTGGCGCGGCATGCAGATGCACGGCCAGGAAGGCGATGGCGCAGCCGATCATCCAGGCAGCGCGCAGGCGCGGCAGGGAGCGCGGCTGCCCGCCGCAATCGACATACAGTCCCGCCATCGAGCGCAGTGCCAGCACCTGCACGCAGAACAGCAGCAGGATGCCGTCGCTCATTGCCAGGCCGGTATCGGTCTTGTCCAGCGTGAAAACCATGCTTGCCGCAAAGGCGATCAGGATGCAGGCGAGCAGGCGTCCGCGCAGCAGCGCGTAGTTGGCTTTCGTGGCCAGCAGCGCCGCGATGCACAGTCCCGCCGAGGTGGCGATGCGCAGCGGAGCTTCCGGCTCGGGGATGAACAGCAGCAGGGCCAGGCACAGGAAGGGCAGCAGCCAGCCCAATTGCTCCAGGCCCGGCTGCCTGCGCAGCACCGGCAGGCAGGCGTGCAGTTCCTCGCCGAGGGACGCCAGCCATGCATGGACGGGCGCCGGCTTTTGCCATGCGTTCATGGCCAGCAGCAGGAATGCCAGCGCCTGGAAGCCCAGCAGGCTGGCATAGGCGCCGATGTCGCCCAGCTTGACGCCGGCGGAATCGAGCACGCCGGAAAGCATGAAATGCAGCGCGAAGCCAAGGCCGCACGAGGCGAGCGCCGTCTGCTTGAAGTAGCGCCTGGAAAAGACGGCGTGTTCCCACTGTTCGAACAATGCCGTATCGAGCTTGTAGGCCAGCATTTCGCCATGCTGCCAGCGTATGGCCTGCAGCAGCTCGCGCAGCTGCTGGTTGAATTTTTGATCGAACAGCTGGCGCGCGTAGGCCGATGGCGATTGCTGCGACATGATGCAGTCCAGGCCAGGATAGCTGTCGCGGTTGTCGCTGAAATGGGCAAACGAGCGGTCTGCCCGGTAGCGCTGCACGGCGCTGCGCACCAGGTCCGCGTGGCTGCGCGCCAGATAGGAAAAATCGTGCTCCCAGCCCAGTTGTTCGAACAGGGCCTGGCGCAGCGCCAGGTCATAGCCGGCGCTGGCGCAGTAGCGCAACGCGCACAGGTCGAACTCCTCGCGCACGTCGAGGTTCAGCAAGGCGTCGTCCTGCAGCACGCGGGCCAGCACCTCGCTGGCATCCGCGTGCCGCGCCAGCGCGAGACAGCCTTGCCACAGATGGTCCGCTTCCTGCGCCGGGTCGATGGCGACCACGCCCCATTGCTCCGGCGGCGGTGCCTGTTCCTGTGCGATGACGCCCCACTTCTCCGCTGGCGCCTCCTGCGACTCTTGCGCTTCCTGCGCCGCATCGGCGATGACGCCCCATAGTTCGGCCGGCGCCGCTGGCGCGGCCTCGGCCTGCGCATCTGGCGCCGCTGCTGGAAGCGCCTCGGCTTCGTCCACAGTCGCTGCGCTTTCGCGTTCTTCCGCTCCTTGCCCCTGTTGCTGCAGTTCGGCGGCGATCAGGTGCGCGTGGCGCAGCGCATACTCATACGCATCGCGCAGTTCCTGGAAGGCGGCCGGGTCGTCCTCGGGACGCGTCACTTTCAGGCGTTTCGCATACGCGCGCTTGAGCGCTCGCTCGTCGCCCGTCGGTTCCGTGCCCAGGATATCCCACAGGCCGCGCGTCGCGTTGTGCATGCCGCCGTCCATTTACAGGAAACTCTCGCTTTCGACGTGTCGCAGCGCGTCATCCAGCGCCTGGCGCGCCTTGCGGATGATGGCGGGGTCCTGCGACTCGAGCGCGGCCTGGAAATTGGCCGTATGCGCGGCCAGGTACTGGCGCACGTCGCCCAGCGACTGTTCGTACAGGCGGTCGGCGCGCGAAATCAGGGTACGGTTTTCCATCTGTTCGCGCGGGTGGATCTTCAAATCCGCCAGTTCCGCAAAGCGCTGCTCGATCTGCTCGGCCGTCATCACGCCGGCATTGTCGCTGATGATCATCTTGTGCTTTTCCTGCGTGGCCAGCACCGTCACTTCCGCTTCCAGCACGCCGCTGATGTCATAGGTGAAGCGCACGTCGATGCCGATCTCGCCCGCCTTTTTCGCGGGAATCGGGAAGCTGATCTTGCCCAGGAAGACATTGTCGGCCACCAGGCGCGACTCGCCCTGGAAGATCGCCACGTTGATTTCCTTCTGGTTGTCGTGGATGGTGATGATATTTTCCGTGCGCGAGACGGGCACCACGGAATTGCGCTCGATGATGGGCAGGTAGTGGCCGCCTTCATACTGGTTCGGGCCGATCTGGCGCGAAATCGAAATGCCCAGCGAATACGGCGCCACGTCCGTCATGACGACTTCGTCGAGGGCGGCGTCGCGCATTTTCAGGCCCGCCTGCACGGCGGCGCCCAGCGCCACCGCTTCGTCCGGGTCCAGGTGGATGGCGGGGAAGCGGCCGAACATGCGCGAGACCAGCTTGCGCACCAGCGGCATGCGCGTGGCGCCGCCGGCCAGCACCACTTCATCGAGTTCCGCCGCGCGGATGGTGGCGTCGCGCAGCGCCCGTTCCACGGGCAGGCGCAGGCGCGCCAGCAGCGGTTCGCACAATTGCGCCAGCCTGTCTTCGTTGATCTCCCAGCTGTATTCCTGCTCCAGGTAGCGCGTGGCCATGCGCGCGGCTGGCTGGTCCGACAGCAGGCGCTTGGCGCGTTCCGCCTCGTCGCGCAGCAACTGCTGCTGGCGCGGGTCGAGTAGGCGGCTGCCGACGGCGCCGCGCAAGCCGCTGCCTTCCATGAAGGCGTCGACCAGCAGCGTGACGAAGTCTTCGCCCCCTAAAAAATTGTCGCCGGCCGAGGCGCGCACTTCCATCACGCCCTCGAACAGCTCCAGGATCGACACGTCGAAGGTGCCGCCGCCCAGGTCGAAGACGAGGAATTTGCTTTCCTGTTCCTTGTCGCGGATGCCGTAGGCCAGCGCGGCGGCCGTCGGCTCGTTCAGCAGGCGTTCGACGCGCAAGCCCGCCAGCTGGCCGGCGATGCGCGTGGCTTTGCGCTGCGCATCGCTGAAATACGCGGGCACGGTGATGATGGCTTCCTCGACCTTGTGCCCCAAAAAGGCTTCGGCATCTTCCTTCAGCGCGCGCAGCACCATCGACGACAGTTCTTCCGGACGGAATTGCTGCGTGCCGAGGGTGATTTTCTTTTCGCTGCCCATGTAGCGCTTGAAGACGGCCGCCGTCAGCTGCGGGTGCGTCTGCAGGCGCTCGCGCGCGGCGCGGCCCACCAGCACGGTGCCATCGTCATCGATGCTCACGCACGACGGCGTCAGGTGCTCGCCCAGGGCGTTCGGGATGATGCTCGCCTTGCCGTCGCGCCAGATGGCGGCCAGGCTGTTGGTGGTGCCAAGGTCGATGCCGATGATCATCAGATATCCGCCTCCGCCTCATTGCCGTGTTCCTCGATCCAGGCGCGGCGGCCAGCCGCCTCGCCCTTGCCCATCAGCATATTGAAGCGGGCGGCGGACGTCATGTGGTCGATTTCGCCCAGGGTCACGGGCAGCAAGCGGCGCGTGTCCGGGTTCATCGTCGTTTCCCACAGCTGTTCCGCGTTCATTTCGCCCAGGCCCTTGAAGCGCGAGATGGACCAGGCGCCCTGTTTCACGCCTTCCTTGCGCAGCTTGTCCTCGATGGCCAGCAGTTCGCCGTCGTCGAGCGCGTAGATCTTCTGCATCGGCTTCTTGCCGCGCGCGGGCGCGTCGACGCGGTACAGGGGCGGACGGGCGATGCAGATATGGCCCTTGTTGATCAGCGCGGGGAAGTGCTTGAAGAACAAGGTCAGCAGCAGCACCTGGATGTGCGAGCCGTCCACGTCCGCATCGGACAGGATGCAGATCTTGCCATAACGCAGGCCGGACAGGTCGGGCGTGTCGCCGATGCCGTGCGGGTCGACGCCGATGGCCACGGCGATATCGTGGATCTCGTTATTTGCGAACAGGCGGTCGCGGTCCGTTTCCCATGAGTTCAGCACCTTGCCGCGCAGGGGCAGAATCGCCTGGAATTCCTTGTCGCGGCCCATCTTGGCCGAACCGCCCGCCGAGTCGCCCTCGACGAGGAACAGTTCATTGCGCGTGATGTCCGACGATTCGCAGTCCGTCAGCTTGCCCGGCAAGACGGCCACGCCCGAGGATTTTTTCTTTTCCACTTTTTGCAGCGAACGCTGGCGCGACTGCGCCTGCTTGATCACCAGATCGGCCAGCTTCTTGCCGTAGTCGACGTGCTGGTTCAGCCACAGTTCCAGCGGCGGCTTGGTGAAGGTCGAGACCAGGCGCACGGCGTCGCGCGAGTTCAGGCGCTCCTTGATCTGGCCCTGGAATTGCGGGTCCAGCACTTTCGCCGACAGCACGAAGGAGGCGCGCGCGAACACGTCTTCCGGCAGCAGCTTCACGCCTTTGGGCAGCAGCGAGTGCATTTCGACGAAGTTTTTCACGGCGCCGAACAGGCCGTCGCGCAAGCCCGATTCGTGCGTGCCGCCATTCGAGGTGGGGATCAGGTTGACATACGATTCGCGCACGATGGCGCCTTCTTCCGTCCAGGCCACGACCCATGCCGCGCCTTCGCCTTCGGCAAAGCCTTCCGAGTCTGGCCCCGCATATTGGGCGCCTTCGAACAGGGGAATCAGGGTTTCGCCATTCGATACCTGCGCCAGCGTTTCGGTCAGGTAGCCGCGCAAGCCTTCCGCGTACTGCCAGGTCTGGGTATCGCCCGTCTTGGCATTCGTCAGGGTGACGGTGACGCCGGGCAGCAGCACGGCTTTCGAGCGCAGCAGGCGCTGCAGCTCGGTTTGCGAAATGTTGGGCGAATCAAAATACTTCGGATCGGGCCAGGCGGTGACGCGCGTGCCGGACTTCTTGCCGTCGCGCGGGGCAGGGCGGGAATTCAGGGGCTCGATCACGTCGCCGTTGGCAAACACCATGTGATGCAAGCCGTTGCCGTCGCTTTCCTTGCGCCAGACGGTGATTTCCAGGCGCGAGGACAGCGCATTGGTGACGGACACGCCGACGCCGTGCAAGCCGCCCGAGAACGCGTAGGCGCCGCCGGAACCCTTGTCGAACTTGCCGCCCGCGTGCAGCCGCGTAAACACGATTTCCACCGTCGGCACGCCTTCTTCCGGGTGCAGGCCGACGGGAATGCCGCGGCCATTGTCTTCGACGGTGATGCTGCCATCCGTGTTTTGCGTGACGGCGATATGCGTGCAATGACCGCCCAGCGCCTCGTCGGAGGCATTGTCGATCACTTCCTGAATGATATGCAGCGGATTTTCAGTGCGGGTGTACATCCCCGGGCGCTGCTTGACGGGTTCCAGTCCTTTCAGGACACGGATGGATGATTCGCTGTAGTCAGATGCTGGTTTTTTAGTGGCCATACGTGTTCAAGCTAAATAAAGACTAGGGTTGGAACGCCAGGCCGGGGCACTGCGCGGCGCAGTGACAGCGGCGGCGATAACTGTATGAATATACAGTATATCCCGTCCAGCGTCACTGTGGGAGGGCAGTGCGGCAGGCTAGGCGTCCTTGTGCGGACGCTCGCGCATTCTATCTTGTCCCGCGAGCAATAGCGCTACTCCAGGGCAACAACGGTGCGCCGTGCGCGCGCTTTGGCGCCAATTGTGAAGGATTTTATGCGGTAAAGCCGCCATTTTTACATCTTGTTTACAGCCGCCTCCCCAGTCTTTACGAATTTTTTAGACCCTTTTGGCTAATCTGCTCACTATCAAAACAAACCTGTATGAGGGTGGGAATGGACATCGTGTATCTCGGCTTGATTGCCGTTTTTTTCGTCGTGGTGGCCGGCTTTGCCGTGGCCTGCGACAAACTGGGGAGCTTCAAATGAATGCCTTTTATGTGCTGGGCGCCGTCGTCTCGGCCGGCCTGCTCGTGTATCTGCTGGTGGCGCTGCTGAAGGCGGAGGAACTGTGATGACGACGCAATCGATACTCCTGCTGGCCGCTTTCCTGCTCGTGCTGCTGGCGGGGGCCTACCCGCTGGGACTGTACATGGCGAAGGTGGCAGGCGATGCGCCCGTGCGCGGGCTGGGCTGGCTGCAAAAACTGGAAAACCTGCTGTACCGCTGGTCCGGCCTGCCCGCCGACAAGGCCATGGGCTGGAAAAGCTATGCCATCGCCCTGATCCTCTTCAATACCGTGGGCGCCTTCTTTGTCTACGGCCTGCAGCGCCTGCAGGGCTTCTTGCCCTTGAATCCGCAGGGACTCGGCGCCGTCAGCCCCGATTCCTCGTTCAATACCACCGTCAGCTTCGTCGCCAACACCAACTGGCAGGGCTACGGCGGCGAACAAACCATGAGCTACCTGACGCAGATGCTGGGCATGGCGT
Source organism: Janthinobacterium foliorum (assembly GCF_978021625.1). Classification (NCBI taxonomy): domain Bacteria; kingdom Pseudomonadati; phylum Pseudomonadota; class Betaproteobacteria; order Burkholderiales; family Oxalobacteraceae; genus Janthinobacterium; species Janthinobacterium foliorum. The sequence continues at coordinate 484,647 of NZ_CDXDQE010000003.1, forward strand.
GCCAGAACTTCTTCTCGGCCGCCACCGGCATCGCCGTGATCTTTGCGCTGGTGCGCGGCTTTGCCTCGCGCTCGGGCAAATCGATCGGTAATTTCTGGGTCGACCTGGTGCGTTCCACCTTGTACATCCTGTTGCCGCTGTCGCTGGCCTTGTCCGTGGTCTTCATGGGCGAAGGCATGATCCAGAATTTTTCGCCGTACAAGGAAGTGACCCTGCTCGACCAGGTGGCGTATGCAACGCCGAAGGTGGCGGCCGATGGCCAAGCCGTGCTCGATGCGGCCGGTAAGCCCGTGATGGAAGCGCAAGTGGCAACCACGCAGACCATCGCCATGGGTCCCGTCGCTTCGCAGGAATCGATCAAGCTGCTGGGCACGAACGGCGGCGGCTTCTTCAACGCCAATTCCGCCCACCCGTATGAAAACCCCAGCGTGCTGTCGAACTTCCTGCAGATGCTGGCTATTTTCCTCATTCCCGCCGGCCTGTGCTTCACGTTTGGCCGCATGGCTGGCGACATGCGCCAGGGCTGGGCCGTGCTGGCGGCCATGACGCTGATCTTCGTCGTCATGACGGCGGGCGTGATGAGCGCCGAGCAGCAAGCCAATCCCGCCCTGCAGGCGCTGGGCGTGGACCAGCAGGCCAGCAGCCTGCAATCGGGCGGCAACATGGAAGGCAAGGAAACGCGCTTCGGCATCAGCTCATCGGCCCTGTTCGCGGCCGTGACGACGGCGGCATCGTGCGGCGCCGTCAATTCCATGCACGATTCCTACATGCCGCTGGGCGGCATGGTGCCGCTGCTGCTGATGCAGTTCGGCGAAGTGATCTTCGGCGGCGTGGGCACGGGCCTGTACGGCATGTTGATGTTCGCCATCCTGGCCGTCTTCATCGCCGGCCTGATGATCGGCCGCACGCCGGAATACCTGGGCAAGAAAATCCAGGCCTATGAAATGAAGATGGTCTCGCTGGCCATCCTGGTGACGCCGGCCCTGGTGCTGACGGGCACGGCGATCGCCGTGATGGTGGAACCGGGCACGGCGGGCGTGGCCAATCCGGGCGCGCATGGTTTTTCCGAAATCCTGTACGCCTTCACGTCGGCGGCCAACAACAACGGCAGCGCGTTTGCCGGCCTGTCCGCCAACACGCCGTTCTATAACGTGATGCTGGCGATCGCCATGTGGTTCGGCCGCTTCGGCGTGATCGTGCCCGTGCTGGCCGTGGCCGGTTCGCTGGCGGGCAAGCAGCGCCTGTCGGCCAATGCCGGCACCATGCCCACGCACGGCCCCATGTTCATCGGCCTGCTGATCGGCGTGGTGGTGCTGGTCGGCGTGCTCAATTACGTTCCCGCGCTGGCCCTGGGCCCGATCGTGGAACACCTGCAACTTTTCACAAAATAAGAGGCTACCATGTCACGCACAAGCCTGACCTTGTTCGATTCCGCACTGATTGGCCCAGCCATCGTCGATGCGTTCAAAAAACTCGACCCCCGCACGCAGTGGCGCAGCCCCGTGATGTTCGTCGTCTACGTGGGCAGCATCATCACGACCCTGCTGGCGACCCAGGCCGGGATCAGCGGCGGCCAGGGAGAGGCGCCGTTCGGCTTCATCGTCGCCGTCGCCGTGTGGCTGTGGTTTACCGTGCTGTTCGCAAACTTCGCCGAAGCGCTGGCCGAAGGCCGCAGCAAGGCGCAGGCGGCCTCGCTGCGCGCCCTCAAGCAAACGGTGATGGCGAAGAAAATGCAGACGCCGAAGTACGGCACGTCGTGGCTGCCCACGCCGGCCACCGACCTGCGCAAGGGCATGACGGTGCTGGTCGAGGCGGGCGACGTGATTCCCGCCGACGGCGAAGTGACGGCCGGCGTGGCCTCCGTCGACGAAAGCGCCATCACGGGCGAATCGGCTCCCGTGATCCGCGAGTCGGGCGGCGACTTTTCCGCCGTCACGGGCGGCACCCGCGTGCTGTCGGACTGGCTGCTGGTACGCGTTTCCGTCAACCCTGGCGAAGCCTTCATCGACCGCATGATCGCCATGGTCGAAGGCGCAAAGCGCCAGAAGACGCCGAACGAGATCGCCCTGACGATTTTGCTCGTGGCCCTGTCCATCGTCTTCCTGATCGTCACCGTGACTCTGCTGCCGTATTCGCTGTTTTCCGTGGCGGCAGCCGGCAGTGGCACGCCCGTGACCATCACCGTGCTGATCGCGCTGCTGGTGTGCCTGATCCCGACCACCATCGGCGGTCTGCTGTCGGCCATCGGCGTGGCCGGCATGAGCCGCATGATGCAGGCCAACGTGATCGCCACGTCGGGCCGCGCCGTGGAAGCGGCCGGCGACGTGGACGTGCTGCTGCTGGATAAAACCGGCACCATCACCCTGGGCAACCGCCAGGCGTCGAGCTTCGTGCCGGCGCCCGGCGTGACGGAGCAGCAGCTGGCCGACGCGGCGCAGCTGGCCTCCCTGGCCGATGAAACGCCGGAAGGGCGCAGCATCGTCGTGCTGGCCAAGCAGAAGTTCAATATCCGCGAGCGCGAGATGGCCAGCCTGCACGCCACCTTCGTGCCTTTCACGGCGCAGACGCGCATGAGCGGCGTGGACATTCCCGGCGAACAGCAGGTGCGCCAGCTGCGCAAGGGCGCGGCCGACTCCATGAAAAAATACGTGGAAGCGCTGGGCCAGCCGTATCCGGACGACGTGGCGCGCGCCGTCGACGATATCGCGCGCCGCGGCAGCACGCCGCTGGTGGTGGTTGATGACGGCCGCGTCATGGGCGCCGTGGAGCTGAAGGATATCGTCAAGGGCGGCATCAAGGAACGCTTCGCGGAACTGCGCCGCATGGGCATCAAGACCGTCATGATCACGGGCGACAACAAGCTGACGGCGGCGGCCATCGCCGCCGAGGCGGGCGTGGATGATTTCCTCGCCGAGGCGACGCCGGAAGACAAGCTCAAACTGATCCGCAGCTACCAGTCCGAAGGCCGGCTGGTGGCGATGACGGGCGACGGCACCAACGATGCGCCGGCGCTGGCCCAGGCCGACGTGGCCGTGGCGATGAACTCGGGCACGCAGGCGGCCAAGGAGGCCGGCAATATGGTGGACCTCGATTCGAACCCCACCAAGCTGCTGGAAATCGTCGAAATCGGCAAGCAGATGCTGATGACGCGCGGTTCGCTGACCACCTTCTCCATCTCGAACGACATCGCCAAGTACTTCGCCATCATCCCGGCCGCCTTCGTGGGCACCTATCCGCAATTGAAGGCGCTGGACATCATGCAGCTGGCCAGTCCCGCCTCGGCCATCATGTCGGCCGTGATCTTCAACGCACTGATCATCGTCGTGCTGATTCCGCTGGCGTTAAAGGGCGTGCAATACCGGGCCATCGGCGCGGCCAGCCTGTTGCGCCGCAACCTGCTGATCTATGGCGTGGGCGGGATCATCCTGCCCTTCATCGGCATCAAGCTGATCGACATGCTGCTGTCCGCACTCAATCTCGTCTAAAGGAACCATCATGAGCACCATCGTACGTCCCGCCCTGGTCCTGTTTGCCGCGCTGACCGTGATCTGCGGCGTCGTCTATCCGTTTGCCACGGCCGGCATCGGCCAGCTGGCATTCAATGACGAAGCCAATGGCAGCATCGTCGAGCGGGCTGGCCGCCCCGTCGGCTCGACGCTGATCGGCCAGTCGTTCACCTCGCCCAGGTACTTCTGGGGCCGCCCGTCGGCCACTGCGCCGATGGCCAATAATGGCGCCGGTTCGGGCGGCTCCAACCTGGGGCCGACGAATCCGGCCCTGGTCGACGCCGTCAAGTCGCGCATCGCGGCCCTGCAGGCGGCCGATCCGGGCAACCGCAAGCCGATTCCCGTCGACCTGGTGACCGCATCGGGCAGCGGCCTGGACCCGGAAATCAGCCTGGCCGGCGCCCTCTACCAGGCGCCGCGCGTGGCCCGCGTGCGCGCCATGCCGCTGGCGCAGGTGGAAAATGCCATCGCCAAAGTGCAGAAAACCGCGTATATCGGCTTTTTCGGCGAAGCGCGCGTGAATGTGCTGGAACTGAATCTGGCATTGGATGCCATGGCAAAGCAAGCCGGCAACGGTGCGTAGGTCGGCGCAGGTCGGCGCAGGTCGGCTTAGCGCAGCGTAAGCCGACATTACCCACGGTGCAGCCAACAATGTCGTCGGATTACGCGCGCCCTTCGGACGCGCTAATCCGACCTACAATGCTCCAAGTAGATTTAAAATACAACATGCTCCCCAACGACAGCCAACGCCCCGACCCTGATGCCCTGCTGGCGCAGGTGCAGGCGCAGGAAAAAAAAGCCGCGCGCGGCAGGCTGCGCATTTATTTTGGCGCCTCGGCCGGCGTGGGCAAGACCTACGCGATGCTGGCCGCCGCCCGCAAGCTGCTGGCCGATGGCCAGGCTGTGCTGGTGGGGGTGGTGGAGACGCATGGGCGCCAGGATACGGCAGCCCTGCTCGACGGCTTGCCCGTGCTGCCCCTCAAGGCGATCGAGTACCGCGGCAAGACGCTGTTTGAGTTCGACCTCGACGAAGCGCTGCGCCGCGCGCCGCCGCTGATACTGATGGATGAACTGGCGCACTCGAACGTGGCCGGTTCGCGCCATCCGAAGCGCTGGCAGGATGTCGAGGAATTGCTGGCGGCCGGCATCGACGTGCTCTCGACTGTCAACGTGCAGCACCTGGAAAGCCTCAATGACGTGGTGGGCGGGATCACGGGCGTGCGCGTGGCCGAGACCCTGCCCGATACGGTGTTCGACCGCGCCGATGAAGTGGTGCTGGTCGATATCCCCGCCGACGAACTGCTGCGCCGCCTGAAGCAGGGCAAGGTGTACCAGCCGCTGCAGGCAGAGCGCGCCTCGCAGAACTTTTTCCGCAAGGGGAATTTGATCGCCCTGCGCGAACTGGCCTTGCGCCGCACGGCGGACCGCGTGCAGGATGACGTGCAGGCTTACCGCGTGGAGAAATCCATCAACCCCGTCTGGAAGACGGGCGCCGCGCTGCTGGCCTGCGTGGGGCCGCGCGCGGGGGGCGAACACGTGATCCGCAGCACGGCGCGCCTGGCCAGCCAGCTGAACGCCGAATGGCATGCGCTGTACGTGGAAACACCGCGCTTGCAGCGCCTGCCGGCGCCCGCGCGCGAACGCATCCTGAAAACCCTGAAACTGGCGCAGGACCTGGGGGCGCGCACGGCCATTGTGCCGTCAGGCGACATCGCCGCCGCCGTGGTCGACTATGCGCGCAATGCGAATATCTCGAAGGTCATCGTCGGCCGCGGCCGTGGCAGCGGCGGTGCGCTGGCGCGCCTGTGGAGCGCGCCGCCGGCCGCGCGCATGGCCAGCCTGGCGCCCGATATCGACCTGGTCGAAGTGGGGCTGCCGCCTGCCGACAGCGCGCCGCGCCGCGCGGCGGACGCGGATGGCCCGGCCGCGCGCCGGCCATCGCGCCACTGGCGCTACCTCCTGGCGGCCGGCGCCAGCCTGGCCACGGCCATCGCTTGCGTGCCGCTGCAGCCCTATCTTGACCTGGCGAATATCGCCATGCTGTCCTTGCTGACGGTGGTGCTGGTGGCCGTGCGCCTGGGGCGCGGGCCGGCGGCGCTGGCCAGCCTGGTGGGCGTGGCCTGTTTTGATTTTATCTTCGTGCCGCCGCGCTTTTCATTTGCCGTGGGCGATTTCCAGTATGTGATCACGTTTGGCGTGATGCTGGCCGTGGGCCTGATCACGGGCCACCTGACGGCGGGACTGCGTTTCCAGGCGCGCGTGGCGTCGCACCGCGAAGCCCGCGCGCGCGCCTTGTACGAATTTTCGCGGGAATTGTCGGGCGTGCTGCAGACAGAGCAGATTTTCGACATCACGAAAAGCGCCATAGAACGGGCTTTCCGCGCGCGCGCCACCTTGCTGCTGCCCGACGACGAGGGCCGCCTGCAGGCGCCGAGCATCGCGGAGTCGCTGGAGACGGGCATGGACTTGGGCATCGCCCAGTGGGCCTTCGACCATGCGCAGGCGGCCGGCACGGGCACCGATACCTTGCCCGCCTCGCCGATTTTCTATCTGCCGCTGATCGCGCCCATGCGCACGCGCGGCGTGCTGGCGCTGCTGCCGCTGCAGGCGCCGCAGCACGGACGCTGGCTGCTGGTGCCGGAACAGCGCCAGCACCTCGACACCTTCGCCGCGCTGGCGGCCATCGCCCTCGAGCGCGTGCATTACATCGACGTGGCGCAGGGGGCGCTGCTGCAGATGGAGTCAGAACGGCTGCGCAATTCGCTGCTGGCGGCCCTGTCGCACGACCTGCGCACGCCATTGACGTCGCTGGTGGGCCTGGCCGAATCGCTGGCCCTGTCGCGGCCCGCCTTGTCGTCCGCGCAGCTGGACATGGCCCGTTCGCTGCAGTCCGAGACCGTGCGCATGAGCGCCCTGGTGGCGAACTTGCTGGACATGGCGCGCATCGAGAGCGGCAATGTGCGCCTGAATCTGCAGTGGCAGGCGCTGGAAGAAGTGGTGGGCAGCGCGCTGCGCGCCAGCGGTCCGCAATTGCAGCAGCACAAAGTGCAGACGCAGCTGGCGCCGGACTTGCCGCTGGTGCGCTATGACGCCGTGCTGGTCGAGCGCGTGCTGTGCAATTTGCTGGAAAACGCGGCCAAGTACACGCCGCCGGGCAGCACCATTACCATCGGCGCCAGGACGCTTGGCCAGTTCCTGCAGGTGACGGTGGCCGATGATGGCCCTGGCCTGCCACCGGGCCGCGAAGAAGCGATTTTTGAAAAATTCGCGCGCGGCGAGCGCGAATCGAACAAGCCGGGCGTGGGACTGGGACTGGCCATCTGCCGCGCCATCGTCGAAGCACATGGCGGCACCATCCACGCGCAGCCGCCAGCGCCGGGACAGGGTGCGGCCCTCGTATTTACCCTGCCGCTGGGCACGCCGCCGGCCTTGCCGGAAGCGGAACTGGACGATGCAAACGATTTTGATACAGGAAAACCATCATGAACGAACCTTCCGCCACCGCCCTGCTGGTCGAGGATGAACCGCAAATCCGCCGCTTCGTGCGCGCCGCGCTGGAAGAAGAGGGCTGGCAGATTTTCGAGTCGGCCACCATGCAGCGGGGGCTGATCGACGCCGGCACGCGCCGGCCCGACCTGATCGTGCTGGACCTGGGACTGCCCGATGGCGACGGCATCGATTTCATCGCCGACATCCGCAAGTGGTCGGCCGTGCCCATCATCGTGCTGTCCGCGCGCGTTGACGAGCAGGACAAGATCCGCGCGCTGGACGCGGGCGCGGACGATTACCTGAGCAAGCCGTTTGGCGTGGGGGAATTGCTGGCCCGCGTGCGCGCCACCCTGCGCCGCCAGCGCCAGCCGGCTGCCAGCGACGATGGCGTGGTGCAGTTCGGCGACGTGCGCGTCGACCTGAAGGACCGCCTGGTGACGCGCAACAAGCAGCTGGTGCACATGACGCCGACGGAGTTCCGATTGCTGTCCGTGCTCGTGAAAAACGCGGGCAGGGTGGTCACCAATCCGCAACTGCTGCGCGAAGTGTGGGGGCCGTCGAACAGCGAGAATGGCCATTACCTGCGCATCTACATGGGCCATCTGCGCCAGAAGCTGGAAGCCGATCCCGCCCAGCCGCAGTATCTGCTGACGGAAACGGCGGTCGGTTACCGCTTGCTGCTGCCGCTCTAAACCGCATTCCTTCCCCCGTTTGAAAATTGGCGCCGCGCGCGCCAGGGGGACGCTTGACCCAAAATTTTTGCAGCGGCGGGCCAGCTGCGCCATGTTGGCAAAGGCCCATACCACCCATGAAGAAGAAAAAACCATGAACAAAATGCTATTCGCACTCGCCGTCGCCACAGCCTTCACGGGCAGCCTGGCCCGCGCGGACGAGGCCAAGCCGGACAATGAAGTCAGTTTCAACCTGGCTGGTGTCTCGGACTACCGCTATCGCGGCATCTCGCAGACGCGCCTGAAGCCCGCCCTGCAGGGCGGCTTTGACTACGTCAACAATCCTACCGGCCTGTACGCGGGCGCCTGGGCGTCCACCATCAAGTGGACCAGGGACGCGGGCGGCAGCGGCGACGTGGAAGTGGACCTGTATGCGGGCAAGCGCGGCCAGTTGACCAGCGATGCTGGCTATGACGTGGGCGTGCTGGCGTACGTGTATGCGGACAACGGCTTGAAGCATATCGCCGGCCTGGCCGACGCGGATACGCAGGAAGTTTATGGCCAGCTGTCGTACGGCCCCGCCTACGTCAAGTATTCGCATGCCGTGTCTAACCTGTTCGGCATCGTCAACAGCAAGAACAGCGGCTACCTGGATATCGGCGCGAACATCGATTTGAGCCATGGCTGGACGGGCAACCTGCATGCGGGCCACCAGAAAGTGAAACACAATGACGCGTCGAGCTACACGGACTGGAAAGTGGGCGTGACGCGCGACTTCGGCGTGGTCACGGGCGCGCTGGCCGTGGTCGGCACGAACGCGGGCAAGTCCGCCTATGCCTCGCCCGTGAATGGCAAGTTCATGGGCAAGACGGCGCTGCTGCTGACGCTCAGCAAGACGTTTTAATTGACGGAGGGGAGAGGCGGCGCAGGCGCCGCCTTTTTTCATGTGCCGGGCTAGTTGGACAGCTTGAAAACCGCGCAATACAGCTGCCCCAGGCTGACCACGCGGGCTGCGGGAATCCGTGCCGCCAGCGCATGCGCGGCGGCCGTGTGCGTATCTGTCGCCAGCAGCACGCGCAGCTCCGGATTGACGCTGCGCGCATGCGCGATGCGGCGCGCTAGGCTGGCCTGCGCGGCGGCATCGGCGACGCCGTCCAGCGGCACCACCAGCACGCGCGCGGCGGCCAGGGCGGAACGGCTGCCCATGGAATCGCGCCCTTCGCTGTCGATGACGATGTCGTGGTAGCAGTTCACCAGGTGTTCCAGTTCCGGCTGCAAGCCCTTGGCGCTGATGGCGCGCGCCATCAGGCGGGGCGCCGTCACCCCGCCCCGCATGCCGCCGGCGCGCAGGTTTCCGGCCTGCGCCAGGGCTGCCTGGCGCGGATCGGCGTCGAGCAGCAGCACCTTGCGTCCGGCCAGCGCGCGCGAGGCGGCCAGCCGTCCGGCGACGATGGATTTTTCCAATCCTCCCCGATCATCCGTGATGGCGATGATCATCTTGGCGCGCGGATGGCATGATATTGGCGGCGGACACCAGCTGCAGCAGGCAGCCTTCGCGTGGCTCCTCCTTGTCGCTGGCCGTCCACGCGGGCAGGGCCATCAGCTGCTCCAGCGCGCCGGCCAGCGCGGCCTGGCCTGCGGCCGACATGGGCGTCATCGGCAAACGCAGCTCCTCGCGCACCTTGCCCTGCATGGCCAGCGCCGCCTTGATGGGCGCGGGATTGGGTTCGGCGAACAGCAGGCGGATGACGGGCAGCATGACCTTGAACAGGGCACCGGCGGCGCCGTGGCGGCCATGTTTGACGAGGTGGTACAGCTGCGCGTACAGGTCGGGACGCACCTGGGCGGCGGCCGACATGGCGCCGTGGCCGCCCATCGACAGGCTGGCCAGCAGCAGCGCATCGTCGCCGCACAGCACGTCCAGGCGCGTCTCGAGCAGCAGCTCGGCGAACTGCTGCAGCGAACCGCCCGCTTCCTTGATGGCGACGAAATGCGAGTCGCGCGCCAGCAGGGCGGCCGTGGCCGGCGCGATCTGCACGCCCGTGCGCGCCGGCACGTTGTACAGCACGATGGACTGGTCGGTGGCCGCGGCGATGGCCTGGAAATGGCGCACGATGCCGTCCTGCGACGGGCGCACGTAGGCGGGGGCGGAGATCAGCAGGCCCGCCAGCGGGTGGTCGTGGTAGCGCTGCACCGTGGCGCTGACCTGGCGCGTATCGCTGCCGCCCACGCCCATGACGACGGGGAAGCGGGGACCGACGGCTTCGAGCACGCTATCGAGCAGCAGGGTTTGCTCATGCGCGTCCAGCATGGCCGCTTCGCCCGTGGTGCCGCAGACAACCAGGCCATCGATGCCGCTGGCGGCCAGTTCGCTGGCCAGCTGCTGGGCTGCGTCGAGATCGAGTTCGCCATGGCGGAAGGGCGTGACCATCGGCACCCAGATGCCCTGGAAGTGCGCGGTGATGCGCGCGCAAGACATGGCGTGGTCGCAGGCATGCTGGTTCATGTGGTTTTCCCCTGGCTGATGCGGCCAAATTCCGCCGCCGGCAACAGGCGCATGACGGCATCCATGGTCAGGCGCAGGGCCGGTTCCGTCACGCACAGCCATACCTTCATGCGTGCGGCATGGTCGACCGCCTCGACGCGCATGAAGGACAGCATCGTGCCGCAGGTCTGCACGACGAGCCGGCGCAGCTGGGCCAGGCAAGCCGCATCGACGGTGATATGCATGAGGAACACGGGCAGGCGGGGATGGCGGCGGGGCAGGGGATGGCATGCCGGGTGACTGACGGCGTGGCGTATGGTTGGGCGGGTATCGGGTTCCATGGCGGCTTTGCAGCGGTGGTTGAGGTACGTTCAAGAGTAGCAGCGGGGGCGTAAAGATTCTCTAAAAAGCGGGCGGATGGGCGTAAACGGACTGTATGCAAAGCGTGCCCGCGTGTTGCGCGGATGCCCCGCGAGTATGCTTTTGTTACAAAATTGAATCGTGCTTTCGGAGGCGGGGGTTTATATTGAAAACGTCTCCGCTTTCAGTCAGCCCCGCCATGTCAGACGAAAAAGATCCGCCGCATCCCCCTTCCAGCGAAGCAGCGCCCCCTGCGCGGCCCGACCGGGTTGGCCGCGCCGCCGATGACGAGCACCGCGCGCGCGACGCCGCGCCGCGCTACCTGAAGGACAACGACACGCCGCTGGCGCTGGCCTGGCGGGTGATCACATCGCGCTACCGCTCCATGCGAGACAAGGCCAGCCGCGACTTCATGCGGCGCACCCTGCGCATCGGCATCTCGGCGCGCATTTTCCACCCGGAGCCGGGCGCCACTGGCCTGCGCAGCAAGAATTTGCAGTACCTGGAAGAGTCGATCGCGCAGTGGGTCATGTCGCGCGACGTGCTGGTATTCATGATCCCGACCGTCAATACCAGCGGCCTGCTACATCCGAGTAACATCACCCTGCGCCACTATGCGCGCCACCTGGACGGGCTGGTGCTGCAGGGCGGCGCGGACGTCTCGCCGCAGACGTATTCCGAGACGGCCACGCGGCCCGAGTGGAGCGGCGACCGCGCGCGCGACCTGTACGAGCTGGAGCTGCTGCATGAATTCGTCGACGCGGGCAAGCCCGTGCTGGGCATTTGCCGCGGCTGCCAACTCATCAACGTGGGCTTCGGCGGCACCCTGTACCAGGACATCGCCTCGGACGTGGAGGGCGCCACTTCGCACGTCAACGACTTGTATGACCGCCACCGCCACACCATCGTCTTCCCGAAAGGCTCGTCCCTGGCCGGCCTGTTCCCGAAGACGGGCGAGGCGCTGGTCAATTCCATCCACCACCAGTCCGTCAAGGACCTGGGGCGCGACATCACGGTGGAAGCGTATTCGCAAGGCGACAATATCGTCGAGGCCATCCGCTACCAGCGGGCGCGCTTCGTCATGGGCTTGCAGTGGCATCCGGAGTTCCATTCGGCGGGCGGCGTCGAGCTGCTCGATTGCACGCCCATCCTCGATAACTTCCTGCGCGCGGCGCGGGAGACGCGGTTTTGAGTGCGCACCTGATGCGCCGGCGCAGCGTGCTGGCCGCCCTGCTGGCGCTGCCCCTGGCGGGGTTGCGCGCGGCGCCGCGACCGCACGAGGAAGCGCTGGCGTTCGCCCTGACGTCCGCCGCCCGCGCCCGCACGCTCAAGGCGCGCGTGGCGCCGGCCATCGCCGGGCAGGTGCTCAAGGGGGCGCGCAAGGATGCCGCGCGGCCCGTGCACCTGATGGCCGAAGTACGCACGGGCGGCTTGCTGAAGGGCGAAGGCGGACGCGAAAAAAGCCAGCAGGCGCAGGAAGACTGGCGCCAGGCGCGGCTGCAGGCGCTGGCTTGGCGACTGTCGGGCGAAATGGCGCATTTCGAGGCGTCGCGCCAGCTGGTGCTGGCGTGGACCAGCGGCTACCAGCCGTCGTTCAGTCCCGTCGACGAGACGGAGCTGGCCAGCCTGCTGATGGGCTTTGACCTGATACAGGAGCGCCTGAACGGCGTGGAGCGCGAGCAGGTGCGGGCCTTTTGCCGCACTTTGGCGCAGGGCTACCTGAGTGATCCCGTCAAGGTGGGCGGGCCCTCGACGGCGCGCAACAACTGGCATAGCCACCGCATCAAGATCGGCACGGCCGCCGCTTATGTCGCGGGCGAGGCGCTGCTGATCGCGCGCGCGAAGGAGCGCTTCCTGGCCCATGTGCCGCGCAATATCGGCGCCGGCGGCCTGCCGTTCGACTTCGAGCAGCGCGACGCCCTGCATTACACCACCTACAGCCTGGAGCCGCTGCTGGCGACGGCGCTGATGGCGCAGGCGCATGGCGATGACTGGTATGGCGCGCCGGAAGCGCAGCGCCTGGGCGAGGCGCTGGCCTGGCTGTCGCCGTATGCGCAGGGCAGAAAGACGCACGAAGAGTTCGCGAAAAGCGCCGTGCCGTTCGATCGCAAGCGGGCGGCGGCAGGCGAAAAAGGCTTTACGGGCGCATGGGAGCGCGGCGGCGCCGCCAACGTGTACCTGCTGGCGGCGCGCTTCGATCCCGCCTGGTTGCCCCTGGCGTTGGAACTGCGCCCGCCAGCCTGGGCGCTGGCGCTGTATGGCGCTTAGCCCGGATCGTTAAAACTTCGTGCGCAAGGTGAACATCACATTGCGCGGTTCGCCGTAAAAGCCCGTTTCGAACAGGCCCAGGCCCGTCAGGTACTTCTTGTCCATCAGGTTGTTCACATTCAGGCTGGCCGTCATGTTCTTGCCGATTTCATAGCGGGCCATCAGGTTGACCAGCGCGTAGCTGCCCTGGCCTATGCGCGCATAGTCGTCGGTGGCCGGATTCCACAGCTTGCCGTAATAGCTGCTTTGCCAGTTGATGCCGCCTCCCACCGTGACCTTGTCCAGGCTGGCGGGCAGGCGCCAGCTGCCTTGCACGCGCACCAAATGGGCCGGCTGCGTGGTTTGCAGCATGGTGGAAAAGACGTCCTTGCCATCCGCATCGCGCACATGCGCGTATGTGTAGCCGGCGCTCAGCTTCACGTCCCTGGCCACTTCGCCCGTCACTTCCATTTCCAGGCCACGGCTGGTGATGCCGTCGACGGCTTTATACGCCTCCTCGCCATTCACCTCGCCCACATAGCTGGCCACATTGCTCTGGCGGATCTGGAAGACGGCGGCGCTGGCGTTGACCTTGCCATCGAGGTATTCGGCTTTCACGCCCGCTTCAAAGCCCTTGCCGCGCACGGGCGAGAGGAACCGCCGGTTGACGTCGCGGTTGCTTTGCGGCGCGAAGATGCTGGTGTAGCTGCCGAAGACGGAATAGGTCTGGTCGAGGTCATACACGGCGCCCGCATACGGCGTGATGACATTGCTTTCCTTGATGCGCGAAGTGATGTCGCTGGTCGTGCCGTCGAGGAAGCTGCGGTCCTGGTCCTGCCGGTAGTCGCTCACGCGCGCGCCGACGATGAGGGACAGCGCGTCGACGGGATGCAGGCGCAAGGCGCCATACAGGCCGCTCTGGCGCGTGCTGTCGTTGTCGTTCCCCAGGCGCTTGAAGGCCGGTTCCGCATACTGGCCGCGCCAGTCGAAATAACTGCCTTCGACGGGCGGATAAATTGATTCGTAGACGGGACCATCCTGCTTCGCGCTCGACCGGGAATAGCCGAACATGGCTTCATGCTGGCGGCCAAAGGCCGTAAACGGGCCGCTGGCGTCCACGTTGACGGTGCTCTGGCGGCGGTCGCCCTTGTATTTGCCCATGAAGAAATACGCGCCTTCGCCCGTGACGGGATCGGGATTGCCGCCACTGGCCGAACCGAGCACGCTGTCATGCTTGCTGCGCAGCTGGTTGGCGCTCAGCTTGATTTTCCAGTCGTTGGCAAACGTGTGTTCCAGCGACGAGAACAGGGAGGTGTTCTGCATGTCGCGGCGGCTCCAGCCGGTGGCCGGATTCCACGAGGTGGGAAAATCCGTGCGCGAACCATCGGAAAACAGCACGGGGAAGCCGGTCCAGGTCGAGCCGCGCGGCTTATAGTCCTGGTGCGTGAAGCCGGCCGTCAGCAGGGTCACGGGCGTCAGGTCCGCCTCGACGACGCCGTAGGCGACGGATTTTTGCTGCTTGTAGCGGTCCAGGTAGGAATGCTTGTCCTGGTAGGCGCCCACCAGGCGGCCGCGCACCGTGCGGCTGGCGTTCAAGGGGCCGGAGACATCGACTTCGCCGCGGTAGTTGTCCCAGGAACCGGCGCCAAGGGTGGCTGCCCCCGCAAAGTCGGCGGTGGGGCGCTTGCGCACCATGTTGACGGTGGCCGACGGGTCGCCCGAGCCGCTCATCAGGCCCGTCGCGCCTTTCAGCACTTCGATGCGGTCGTAGATGGCCATGTCGCTGTTGGTCGTGCCCCAGTCGTACACGCCGTCATAGATGGCCGAGACGCCGTCGTACTGGAAGTTGGTGACGGCAAAGCCGCGCGCCTGGAAGCTCCAGCGGTCGCTGTCGTAGTTTTGCACGCTCACGCCATTGACGTTTTTCATGACGTCGGAGACGGCATTGCTGTTCTGGTCATCCATCTGCTGGCGCGTGACGATGGTCAGCGATTGCGGCGTCTCGCGCTGCGTCAAGGCCAGGCCCGTGGCGCCGCTGGCGGGGCCTCCCGTGTAGCTGCCCGTGCCGCTGGTGGCGGCGTTGCGCTCGGCCGCCGCCACCACGGTGACGCCGCTCATGACGGCCACGCCGCGGCTGTCCGCCGTGGCGGCATGCGCGCTGGCGGGGATCTTTTGCAGCAGGTAGCCGCCATTCGGCTGCGGCACGGCTTGCAGGCCGCTGCCGGCCAGCAGCACGCGGAAACCATCGTGCACGCCATAGCTGCCCTGCAGGCCGGCGCTGCGCAAACCTTGCGTGGACTCGCTGGAAAACGACAATAAAATGGCGCTGTCGCTGCCGAAGCGCGTGAGCGCGTCGCCCAGCGCGCCGGCGGGAATGCTGTAGACGCGCACTTGCTGGCTTTGTGCCTGGGCCAGCGCCGGCAGGGTGAGCGCCATGCCGATCTGCGACAGGGCGCAGGCCAGGACGGTGCGGGTAAGGAGGGAACGCGAAGCGTGATGCATGGAGTAAAACCTTTCGTGGATGCGCGAGATGGAGACTGCCTATCTTCCAGGTCACGCAAGCACGGCAAAACAGCTCACTTTGCAGAAAATAATCTCAGAGACGCGCCAGTTCGATGCGCACCACCTGGCGGCCCCAGAAGCGCGTAACGGTATTGCGCCGCAGCTGCAGGCTGGCGCTGACGGCGTCGACGATGGCATTCACGTCGGCCAGCGGATAGGAGCCGGAAACGCGCGCGCCGGCGATGGCCACTGTGCAGCCCAGCGGGACTTCGCTGTAGCGCGACAGCTCGGCCAGGAAATCGGCCAGGCGCATGTCGCGCGCCACCAGCATGCCACCCAGCCACGCGCCGCCATACGGCGCCAGGGCCTGGCGGTGATGGCTGTTCCTGTCGAAATGGGCGCCTTCGCCCGGGCGCAGCACCAGGCGCTGGCTGCCGTCGCCGGACAGCACGGCGACGGCGCCTTCGAGCACGCCGGCGCTGGCATAGCCATCGTGCACGCGCACCGTGAAGCGCGTGCCCAGCGCCTGCAGTTGGCCATGCGGCGTGCCGACGAAGAAGGGGCGCTGCGCCGCATCCTTGCCGGTGGCGATGAAGATTTCGCCGGCCAGCAATTGAATCTGCCGCTGTTCGCCGCTGTAGCCGATATTCACGGCGCTGTTCGTGTTGAGCGTGAGTTGCGTGCCATCGGCCAGGGTCACGACGCGGCGCTGGTTGATGCCGGTGCGGTAGTCGGCCGTCCAGCTGCGCCAAGGACTGCGGCGTTCGAACGCATACAGCGAGGCGCCGCAGGCCAGCAGCAGGGCCAGGGTCTTGACGGCATGGCGGCGCGGCGCATTGGCCTGCACGCAGGCGCGCAGCAAGATGGCGTGCGCCTCGGGAGGCAGGTGCTCGTGCTGCAGTTGCAGCTGCTGCCACGCCTGCGTGGCGCTGCCGGCGCGCTGCAGATGGCGTTTCACGGTGGCCAGCGAAATGCCCAGCTGGCGCGCGATGTCTTCCTGCGGCAGCTCGTCGAGCTGGCGCAATAGAAAGGCGCGCTTGACGGGCGGCGGCAAGCCGTCGAGCATGCGGTCCAGATCAAACAGGGTGGAGAGCAGCAAGGCCCGTTCCTCGGGCGAGGGGGCATGCCGGGACGGCAGCTGTGCCAGCACCTCCAGGTAAGCCGCTTCGAGTTTCTGCCGGCGGTAATGGTTGAACAGCACGCGCTGCGCGACGGTGGCGAGCAAGGCGCGCGGCTCGCGCGCGGCGACGGCATCTTCGCGGTCCAGCAGGCGCAGGAAGGTGTCCTGCGCCATGTCGGCCGCGCAGGCCGTGCTGCCCAGCTTCTTGCGCAGCCAGCCCTGCAGCCAGCCGTGGTGGTCGGCGTACAGCGTCGCGATTTCCTGGCGGTGTAGCGGCTCTGCCAGCGGCATCGCGTTCCCCTTGCTTGACCGGCGGTGCCGGGCTGGTTGATTGGTTTAAACAATAATAAGAATCATTCTCACTTATTGTAACAAGCAGGGGAGGGAGCTGTAAATGATGGGGGAGGCGGGGTGTGGTTTTTTGGGGCGAGGGGTGGGGAGGTCGGATGAGCGCGCAAGCGCGTCATTCGACGCCACCACTGGCGCTAACAATATTGTCGGATTACGCCTTATGGGCTAATCCGACCTACGCTACCAGCGCGCGTGGCGTCAGTAAATCATCGGCTCGCCGCGGAAGCAGCGGATCGCCGAATCGACCATGCCCTCGGCGCTGCCCTGCAGGCTGTGCTGCTTGCGCAGGTATTGCGCGTCGCTCCACTGCTTGGCCACGTCCGACAGGTGCTTCAGCGCCTGCGTGCTGCCCAGGGCCTCGGCGTGCGGCTCCATCTTGCGCAGGGTGGTCATGATGTCTTCGCGCAGCGACATCGTCTCGTAGGTTTTCGGGTGCGTGATGGCGCCATCGAGGCCGAAGCGGCAGGCCTGGAAGCGGTTGTAGTTGTACACGAGGTAATCGTCTTCCACGGGTGGCGCTTCCTTCTGTTCCAGCAGGTAGCGGCACAGGGCCTGCAGGTAGGCGGCCAGCGCGGCGGCCCGTTCCACCGTCAGCGGCGTGTCGCACACGCGTAGTTCGATGGTGCCGAATTCCGGCTTGGGACGGATATCCCAGTAAAAGTCCTTCATGCTCTTGATGATGCCCGTGTTCTCCATCTTGGCGAAATACTCGTTGGAGAACTGTTCCCAGCTCAGGGTGAACGGCGCGCGTCCGCTCATGGGAAAGGCGAACACGGAATTCAGGCGGGCCGAATCGAACAGGGTATCGCGTCCCTGCACGTAGGGCGAGGAGGCCGACAGGGCGATGAAGTGGGGGATGTAGCGGTTCAGCGAGTGCAGCAGAAACATGGCGTCGTCGCCCGAGGCGCAGCCGATGTGCACGTGCTGGCCGAAGATGGTGAACTGCTTGGCCAGGTAGCCGTACAGCTCCG
This sequence comes from Janthinobacterium foliorum, assembly GCF_978021625.1. Classification (NCBI taxonomy): domain Bacteria; kingdom Pseudomonadati; phylum Pseudomonadota; class Betaproteobacteria; order Burkholderiales; family Oxalobacteraceae; genus Janthinobacterium; species Janthinobacterium foliorum. The sequence goes on from NZ_CDXDQE010000003.1 coordinate 502,349, forward strand.
AGATTTCCTGGAAGCGGGGCTTGGAAAAGATCTTTTGCGACGACCATTGCTGGAACGGGTGCGTGCCGCCCCCCGCGATGCCGATATTGAGCTTGTCGCCCGCTGTGATCAGGGTGTCGCGGATTTCCTGCAGCTGCTCCAGCAGGGGGCCGTGATGCGTGTGCACGCTCGAATTAATTTCGATCATGCTCTCGGTGATCTCCGGCGTGACGTTGCCGGGGAACGGCTTCTTGTTCAGCAGGTGCAGCAGGTCGGGGCTGGCGGCCGTCAGGTCGTAGTCTGACAGGTTCACCAGCTGCAGTTCGAGTTCGACGCCGAAAGTCAGCGCGGCCGATTGGCCAAAGGGTTCCAGCGGCATTTAGCGCTCCTTGATTTCGTGGGTTTCTTTTGCCAGCATCAGCACGCGCTGCACCAGCACGGGGCCGACCAGTTCCAGGCCCAGGGTGACGGCGGCCAGTGCATTCAATTCGTCGCCGAAGTTCACGCCATGCTGGCGCGCGTGTTCGAGCAGCAGGATGATGAAGACGGAAACGGGCGTGAGCGCCACGCCCGTCAGCACGCCCTTGCGCCATGAAATGCCGCTGACGTGCGAGAACGCGGCCACGCCGACGACTTTCGTCAGCAGGCGACCGCCGACGACGGCCAGGGCCAGGCCCGCGCCTGCCGTCACGCTGGCCCATTCGAGGGTCGAGGCGGCATACACGAACAGCAGCACCGTCAGCAGTTCTCCCAGCGCGCCGAAGTTGCGCTGCGCCTGGCTGAAGGCCACGCGGCGGTGGCGCGCCACCAGGCCGAAGGTGAGCGTTGCCAGCAGCGGCGACAGACTGGTGGTGTAGGTCAGGGCGACGAGCAGCATCACCGACAGCGCGAAGGCCACGGTGGCGTCCTGCGCCATGTTGCCCAGGCGGCGCAGCATGGCCGGCACGACGATGCCGAAGACGGTGCCGGCGGCCACCGAGGCGGCCAGCACGGCGGCGCTGCTGCTGGTCGCTTCGATCAGGTCCGTGGAGCTCTGGAACATCCAGAAGCCGACGATGATGTTGAACATGAAGACGGCCAGCACGCAGTTCAGTGCCGTGAGGTGGACGATGCGTTCCGTCACCTGGCCCGAGCTGCGTTCCTCGTTAATCACGCGCATGATGGTGGCGGGCGAGGTGGACATGGCCAGGGATGCCAGCAGCAGCGCCGTCATCGAGGTGGAGCCGAATTCGATGCCGATGAAGTAGACGACGGCAAAGGTCAGCAGGGATTCCACCAGGCCCGTGACGGCGATCCAGGGATTGTTTTTCAGCCAGCGCAGGTTGATGCGGTAGCCGACCTCGAACAGGATCAGGCCAAAGGCCACATCGGCCAGCACGAGCATGGGGCCGGCGTCCGTTTGCGGCAGGATGCCGACCTGGGTTTGCGCCAGGATGAAACCGATCACGCCATAAAAACTGATGCGCGGCAGGCCCGTCCAGCGGTGACCGAATTCGCCGACCACCCAGGCCAGGGTAATGGCGAACGGCCAGGACAGGTCGGCGGCGATCGAGATCAGACTTTGCATGCTCATTCCTTTGAAATTGCGCTGGCACCGGCCGGCAGCATGGAGGCTGGCGCGGCAACGGCATGGTGCAGCGATGGTGCATTGTTTGCGCAGCGCGATGCGCCGATTCTACCGGAGCAGATGGCGCGCACGATGTGCGCAATCGAACAGTGCCACGGCCATGGCGGCCGGCCACAAGATCAGCAGGGCGGGGCAGGCCAGTATCATGGCGCGCCGCCCGCGGCGGAGATGCTCCGCACGGGTGTTTCTACCGCAGTGTACGACATGGCGGCGGCATGCCGCCATGGACTTTTTGTTGCGCGACTTTATTTACTGAGCAAGCGCATGCCCCGTTCCAGCCCGTCGATCGACAGCGGGAACATGCGGTCGTTCATCAGCTGGCGCATCACGCCGATGGACTGGCGGTACTGCCACAGGCCTTCCGATTCGGGATTGAGCCAGATGAATTTCGGGAAGGCGCTGGTAAAGCGCGCCAGCCAGACGGAGCCCGCTTCCTCGTTGTTGTATTCGACGGAGCCGCCCGGCTGCAGGATTTCATAGGGGCTCATGGTGGCGTCGCCGACGAAAATGAGCTTGGTGTCGGGCGGGTATTTGCGCAGCACGTCCCAGGTGGGAAAACGCTCGGCGTTGCGGCGCCGGTTGTTCTTCCACAGGGTATCGTAGACGCAGTTATGGAAGTAGAAGAATTCCATGTTCTTGAATTCCGTCTTCGCCGCCGAGAACAGTTCTTCCGTGCGCTCGATATGGTCGTCCATGCTGCCGCCCACGTCGAACAGCATCAGTACCTTGATGCGGTTCTTGCGTTCAGGGCGCATCCTGATGTCGAGGTAGCCCGCGTTGTTCGCCGTGGCGGCGATGGTGGCATCGAGCGCCAGTTCATCTTCCGCGCCTTCGCGCGCGAACTTGCGCAGGCGGCGCAATGCCACCTTCAGGTTGCGCGTGCCCAGCTCGCGTTCGCTGTCGTAGTCCTGGTAGCTGCGCGCTTCCCACACTTTCACGGCCGTGCGGTTGCCGCCCTTGCCGCCGATGCGGATGCCTTCCGGATTCGTGCCGCCATTGCCGAACGGCGAGGTGCCGCCCGTGCCGATCCATTTGCTGCCGCCTTCGTGGCGCTCCTTCTGCTCCTTCAGCAGTTCGTTCAGGCGGTCCATCAGCTTGTCATAGCCGAATTTTTCCAGCTGCGCCTTCTGCTCGTCGGTCAGCTCGCGCTGCATGCGTTTCAACAGCCAGTCCAGGGGAATCGCCGCGTTCGCGTCGAAGGCCGCATTGACGCCCTTGAAGTACTGCGCGAAGGCGCGGTCGAACTTGTCGAAATGCGCCTCGTCCTTGACAAGGGTCAGGCGCGACAGATAGTAGAAATCGTCCATCGAGGCGCCGATGACATTCTTGTGCAGCGCCTCGAGCAAGGTCAAAAATTCCTTGATCGAGACGGGGATCTTCGCATCCTTGAGGGTGAAGAAAAAATCGATCAGCATGACGCTTCTCCGGCAAGCGGCAGCGGCGCGATGGGCCGCTGCGCCAGCTTGTAGCGCAGGTGCGCGGCGATTTCCGGCCACTCGCCGCGCGCGATGCTGTACATGACCGTGTCGCGCACGGTGCCGTCGCGGCGCAGCGCGTGGTGGCGCAGCACGCCATCTTTTTTCGCGCCCAGGCGCTCGATGGCCGCCTGCGAGGCACGGTTGAAATTATCGGTGCGAAAACCCACCAGTGCGCAGCCGAGCGTCTCGAAGGCGTGCGTCAGCAACAGCAGTTTGCAGGTGGTGTTGACGTGGCTGCGCTGGCAGCGCCTGGCGTACCAGGTGTAGCCGATCTCCAGGCGTCCGATGGCGGGCACCACGTCGTGGTAGCTGGTGGTGCCCAGCACTTCGCCGCTGGCGGTATCGATGACGGCAAAGGCGAAGCGCGCGGGGCGCATCTCGATGCCCTTGAAGATGTACTGTTCCACGTGCTCGGGTTCGGGCACGGAGGTGACGCGCAATTTCCACAGTTCGCCATCGGCGGCTGCCGCGCGCAGGCCCGGCGCGTGATGCGGCGCCAGCGCTTCGAGGCGTATGCCGTGCAGTTCCAGGGGGACAAAGACGCTGTCCGGGACGATGTCGTTCATCGCCGCGTCCTAGCGGTTGGTGCGCGACATGAACATCAGGCGCTCGAACAGGTGCACGTCCTGTTCGTTTTTCAGCAGCGCACCATGCAGCGGCGGCACGATGGTCTTGTTATCCTGGCTGCGCAGCGCTTCGGCGGGAATGTCTTCGGCCAGCAGGAGCTTGAGCCAGTCGAGGAATTCCGAGGTCGACGGCTTTTTCTTCAGGCCCGGCACGTCGCGCACGGCATAGAAGGTTTGCAGCGCCTGCGCCAGCAGCTCCTGTTTCAGGTGCGGGTAATGGACGGCGACGATCTGCTCCATCGTGTCCTTGTCGGGGAATTTGATGTAGTGGAAGAAGCAGCGGCGCAAAAAGGCGTCCGGCAGTTCCTTCTCGTTGTTCGAGGTGATGATGACGAGCGGGCGGTGGCGCGCCGTGACCATTTCGCGCGTCTCGTAGACGTAGAATTCCATGCGATCCAGCTCGCGCAGCAGGTCGTTGGGGAATTCGATGTCGGCCTTGTCGATCTCGTCGATCAGGAGCACCACCGGCTCGGGCGCCGTGAAGGCTTGCCACAGCACGCCCTTGACGATGTAGTTCTGGATGTCGCGCACGCGCTCGTCGCCCAGCTGCGAATCGCGCAGGCGCGAGACGGCGTCGTATTCGTACAGGCCCTGCTGCGCCTTGGTGGTCGATTTGATATGCCACTGCATCAGCGGCATGTTCAGCGCGGCCGCCACTTCCTCGGCCAGCATGGTCTTGCCGGTGCCCGGCTCGCCCTTGATCAGCAGGGGGCGCTGCAGGGTCAGCGCCGCATTCACGGCCAGTTTCAGGTCGGCGGTGGCGACGTAGCTGTCGGAACCTTCGAAGCGTTGGCCTTGCTGGGAGTGCGGTGCTTGCATGAGCGGTCTGCCAAAGTAGGGAAAGGGCAAGTATAAACAGAACTGTGGCGCACTGCCACGCGGGCGGCCTGTGTCCGCCTGCGACAGTGTATTTTTTGTGAGTGGACTTGCAAGAACATCTTGGTTAGAATCGGCAATCAACAGTTTAATTGTCTACATTTAAAGTCAACACATAAAATCAAAAAAAACCAGCTCTGGCGTTTCTCCGATTACCTTTGTTCACTTTGCCACTATGAAAAAAATATTTGCACTTCTCGTGCTTGCCGGCATCGCCAATGCCGTCACAGCGGCTGACATTGTAGGAAACGCCAAGGCAGCCACTGCCAAGGTGGAAATGTGTATCGGCTGCCACGGCATTCCCGGCTACAAGGCAACCTTCCCCGAAGTATTCCAGGTGCCGATGATCGGCGGCCAGCCCGCCAAATACATCGAGAACGCGCTGCAAGCCTACAAGAAAGGCGACCGCAAGCACCCCAGCATGAAGGGCATCGCCAGCAGCCTGTCGGACCAGGATATCGCCGACGTCGCCGCCTATTATGCGCAACAAGCCAAGTCGAACTGAGGACTAGCCAGATGAAAACATTACTCGCCGCCCTCGTGTGCGCCACTGTCTCGTTCGGTGCCAGCGCCGCCGGCAATATCAACACGGGGAAAGCCCTGGCGGAAAAATACAGCTGCGCCACCTGCCACGGCAAGGATTACGGCTCGCCCATCGACCCGTCGTATCCGAAGTTGGCGGGCCAGCACAAGGATTACCTGGAGCACGCGCTCACCGCCTATAAACGGGGAGACAAGCCGAACGGCCGCAACAACGCCATCATGACGGGCCAGGTCAAGCCGCTGAGCAACCAGGACATCAAGGACCTGGCGGCCTATTTCCACAGCCTGCCGACGACCCTGGTCATCCATCGCTGAGTTGACACGGCGCCGCCATGCAAAAAGCCACGTCTCGACGTGGCTTTTGTTTGTGCGGGCGTGCGCCGTATCAGCGGCGGCGGACGCAGTCGATATACGCGTCCGTGTCGGGCGGCAAGCCCGAGCGCTGCGAGGCCCAGATCATCTGGCCCAGGCATTCCATCACCTCGTGGTGGGCCGCATGGGCCGAATCGAGGCGCTGCGTCAGCTGCTGCACGGCCGGGCGGATGCCGCGCGGCTGGTCCACCTGCACCTGCTCCGTGATCGACAAGTGCATGGACAGGTGCAGGAAAGGATTGGCCTGCCCTCCTTCGACGGAGTAATCGCGCGCCAGCGCCGCTTCCACGTCGGCGAGTTCGTTTTCGTATTCGGGGTGCTCGAGGATCCAGTCGAGCGCGATGGCTTCCATGGGCGTGAGGATTTCGTGGGCTCGGTGCTTGCGCAATGTTTCGCAAAAGAAACGGCGTACATCGTCTGAAGAGGGGTTGAACATGGCTGAGTATTCTGGCTGGCTGGATGGCTGAAGGGCAGCCGGCATTGTAACGCGTAGGCAAATAGTGGGCAGCGGCAGGCCTTTTTTATGCTGTCCGTCCGTCTCCATGACCCGATAGTTACCGAAATTTAATACCTTGCAGTAAGTATTATCCACGATCCCCGCGCCCCGGCGGCGCCAAATAACGGTGATAAAATCGCCGTTCTTGATATTTGCTCTGGACATGACGGCGATTTCATTGCCGGTTTTCGGCCGACAACGATGTCGCGCCGTCCATTGCCCGCACCGTTGCCACCCGTACTCGCTCCCCATCCAACCGGAGCGCGGCAGCATGCCTGACACCATAGCCCTACACCTTTCCGGCCGCCCTGGCGTTCCGGATGGCGGACTGTTTGCATCGGCTGCAGCGATGGCGCTGTCGAGGTGGCGCACAAGAATCATCCTTCAGTATCCCTCAATGGAGTTACGTATGCGTAAATCGCTATTACTTTTGATGTCGTGCCTGATCCTGGCGGCATGTGACAAGACCCCGCCGGCCTCGTCTGAAAAACCGGTCGACGTGCTGCTGGTGGGCGCCGGCACCATGAGCGCCACCCTGGGCAGCATGCTCAAGGAACTCGATCCCTCGCTGACGATGGAAATGGTCGAGCGCCTCGATTCCGTGGCCGCCGAAAGCTCGGACGCGATGAACAACGCGGGCACGGGCCACTCGGCATTTGCCGAACTGAACTACACGCCGGAAGCGGCCGATGGCAGCATCGAGACGAAGAAAGCCGTCGAGATCAACGAGCAATTCGAAATTTCCAAGCAGTTCTGGGCCTATCAGGTCGCCAACAAGCACCTGGGCGCGCCGCAGACCTTCATCAACAACGTGCCGCACATGGCCTTTGTGTGGGGCGATGCGAACATTGCTTTCCTGCACAAGCGCTATGACGCGCTGCAAAAGCAGAACTTATTCAAGGGCATGCTGTACTCGGAAGACCAGGCGCAGATCGCGCAATGGGCGCCGCTGGTCATGCAGGGCCGCGACAAGGGCCAGAAAGTGGCCGCGACGCGCATGGAAATCGGTACCGACGTCAATTTCGGCAACCTCACGCGCGGCCTCGTGAAATACCTGACGGACAGCCATGGCATGGCCTTGCACCTGCGCCACCAGGTGGAAGACATCCAGCGCGGCGCCGATGGCGTGTGGAACGTCAAGGTGAAAAACCTGGCCGATGGCCAGGAAAAGACCATGCGCGCCAAGTTCGTCTTCATCGGTGCGGGTGGCGGTTCGCTGCCATTGCTGGAAAAATCGGGCATTCCGGAAGCCAAGGGCTACGGCGGCGTGCCGGTCGGCGGCCAATGGCTGGTGACGACCAACCCGGAACTGGTGGCGGCGCATGCGGCCAAGGTCTATGGCAAGGCATCCGTCGGTTCGCCGCCGATGTCCGTGCCGCATCTGGATACGCGCATCATCGACGGCAAGAAAGCCCTGCTGTTTGGCCCGTTTGCCACCTTCTCGACCAAGTTCCTGAAAAACGGCTCGTGGACCGACTTGCCGGCCTCGATCGGCTCGGGCAATGTGAAGCCGATGCTGCAAGCGGGCTACGACAATATTCCACTGACCAAATACCTGGTCGAGCAAGTCATGAACACGCCGGAAGACCGCCTGAAGACCCTGCGCGAATACTTGCCGAACGCCAAGATGGAAGACTGGACCCTGCAAAACGCGGGCCAGCGCGTGCAGATCGTCAAGGATGACCCTGTCAAAGGCGGCTTGCTGCAGTTCGGCACGGAAGTCGTCGGCGCCGCCGATGGCAGCATCGTGGCCCTGCTGGGCGCATCGCCTGGCGCCTCGACCGCGCCGCCCATCATGATCAAGGTGCTGCAGACGGCATTCAAGAGCCGCCTGGCGACGCCGGAATGGCAAGCGAAGATGGTGGAAATGGTGCCGTCGTATGGCCAGAAGCTCAATAGCGACCCGGCCCTGGCCAACAAGATCCGCCAGTACAGCAGCGGCATCCTGGGCTTGAAGGCGTTCACGCTCGACGTACCGCCCGCGCCTGCGGCAAACTAAGCAAGACTGGCCGGCAGGGGAGTTTCCTGTCGGCATGAAAAAAGGGGCAGCCTGGTCAGGCTGCCCCTTTTGCGTGGGAGAATGCGTTCATTGCGGCGGACTACCCCTTGCCCGGCAGGATCAGCTCCGGCGTGCGTCCTTCGGCGGCGGGACCGTCGCAAGGTTTTGCCGCTGCCACGCCGTCCTGCGCGCGCGGCGCGTGGGGCTGGCGCAGGTAGCGCGCCGTGTGGCGGTGCTGCTGCTGTGCGTTGCCATGCACGGGCCAGGTCAGGAAGCGGGACAGCTCCTGCAAGGCGCGCTGGTACACATCGCGTTTAAATTCAATCACGACATCGAGCGGGACCCAGTACTCATGCCAGCGCCAGGCGTCGAACTCGGGATGGTCGGTCAGGCGCAGATTGACGTCGTTATCGCGCGCGCACATTCTCAGCAGAAACCAAATCTGCTTCTGGCCACGGTAGTGGCCGCGAATCTCGCGCTTGATGAAGTGGTCTGGCACTTCATAGCGCAGCCAGTCGCGGGTGCGGCCGACAATTTTGACGTGTTCCTGTCTGAGTCCGATTTCCTCTTCAAGTTCGCGAAACATGGCTTGTTCCGGAGTTTCGCCATATTTGATACCGCCTTGCGGAAACTGCCATGAGTGCTCGCGCACCCGCTTGCCCCACCACACCTCGTTCTGGGCGTTTAGCAGGATGATGCCGACGTTGGGCCGAAACCCTTCACGGTCGAGCATAATGCACCTCAAACTTTCTGCGACAGAGCGTCTTTTTTTACATAATTACCCACAACTCCGCAAGCCGGCAGCCTTTTCGGGGTGCGAAAAGGGCCGGAATCGCACCAATTGAGCGCATTTGTGTAAAGTATGGACGCATCAGCCAGCTAATCCTTTAAAATTAGGTTGATTATAACCCTCTCTTTTTAAAAAGAATTCACCGTTATGCGCGCCTCCCGTTTTTTTATTTCCACACTTAAAGATGCACCTTCTGACGCGGAAATCGTCAGCCACCAATTGATGATGCGTGCAGGCATGATCAAACGCCTCGGTTCCGGCATCTATACCTACATGCCGATGGGCTTGCGCGTGATCCGCAAGGTGGAAGCCATCATCCGTGACGAGATGAACAAGGCCGCCGGCATCGAACTGCTGATGCCGCTCGTGCAGCCAGCCGAACTGTGGCAGGAAACGGGCCGCTGGACCAAGATGGGCGACGAACTGATGCGCGTGAAAGACCGCCACGGCCGCGAATACGCGATCCAGCCGACGTCGGAAGAAGTCATCACGGACGTCGTGCGCACGGAAATCAAGTCCTACCGCCAGCTGCCGCTGAACTTTTATCATATCCAGACCAAGTTCCGCGACGAGCGCCGTCCCCGTTTCGGCCTGATGCGCGGCCGCGAATTCACCATGAAGGACGCCTATTCGTTCGACCGCGACCTGGCCGGCATGCAGGCGTCGTACAAGGTCATGTTTGATGCCTACACGCGCATCTTCACGCGTTTCGGCCTGAAATTCCGCGCCGTGGCGGCCGATAACGGCGCCATCGGCGGTTCCGGTTCGCACGAATTCCACGTCATCGCCCACACGGGTGAAGACGCGCTCGTGTATTGCCCGACGTCCGACTACGCGGCCAACATGGAAGCGGCAGAAGCGCTGCCGCCAGCGGGCGAGCGTCCGGCAGCAAGCCAGACGCTGACGAAGACGGCCACGCCGGACACCGTCAAGTGCGAAACCGTGGCCAGCCTGCTGGGCATAGCCCTGTCGCAGACGGTGAAAACCATCGCCCTGACGGTGGAAATCGTTGGCAAGGACGAGAAAGTCACGAAACAGCACTTCATGCTGCTGCTGCGCGGCGACCATGAATTGAACGACATCAAGGTGGGCAAGGTTGCCGGCCTGGCCGGTCACCGTTTCTCGACGGAAGCGGAAATCCTGGAAGTCTATGGCACCGTTCCTGGCTACCTTGGCCCGATTGGCACCCGCGTCCCCGTCACCGTGGTGGCGGACCGCACGGTTGCGCACATGAGCGACTTCGTCTGCGGCGCGAATGAGGCCGGTTTCCACTACACGGGCGCCAACTGGGGCCGTGACGTGGCCGAGCCTGCCATCGTTGCCGATCTGCGCAATGTCGTCGCCGGCGACGCCTCGCCGGACGGCCAGGGCGCACTGGCCATCGAGCGCGGCATCGAAGTGGGCCACGTGTTCCAGCTGGGTACGGCGTACTCGGAAAGCATGAAAGCCACCTTCCTCGATGAAAACGGCAAGCCGGCGCCGCTGCAGATGGGCTGCTACGGCATCGGCGTCACGCGCATCCTGGGCGCCGCCATCGAACAGAACTTCGACGACAAGGGCATCATCTGGCCCGCGTCGATCGCGCCGTTCGAGGTCGTGCTGTGCCCGATGGGCATGGACCGCAGCGAACTGGTCAAGGAAGAGACGGAGAAGCTGTACGCGGCCCTGCAAGGCGCTGGCGTGGATGTCATCGTCGACGACCGCGGCCTGCGTCCTGGCGCCATGTTTGCTGACTGGGAACTGATTGGCGTGCCGCACCGTATCGTCATCGGCGAACGGGGACTGAAAGAAGGCAAGCTGGAATACCAGGGCCGCCGCGATGCGGAAGCCACCGGCGTGGCGCCGGACGAGATCGTCGCCTTCATCCAGGGTCAAATGGCGCAGTGAAGCGCTGCTCGTTAAGCAAGACGGCCGGCGCGCTCGCGCTGGCCGCCTGCCTGGCCTGCGTCTCTCTGGCGCAGGCGGGCAACCAGAAGGAGGAGGCGCTGGCCGACTCCGTCCGCCTGGCGCTGTCGCACGCGATCCGCGACGAGCGTCCGCCGCAACCCCGATTTGCCACCCCTGCCGACCTGCAGCGCTACCAGCAATGGCTGGCGCAGATGTCGCAACGCCTGCAGCGCAAGCTGCCGGATGCCCAGCTGCGCACGGAATTTCTGGAAACCGTCTGGTATGAGTCGCGCCGCGCGGGCCTGGAGCCGGCCCTTGTGCTGGGCCTGATCCAGGTCGAGTCAGCCTACCGCAAATATGCCGTCTCGCTGGCCGGCGCGCGCGGCTACATGCAGGTGATGCCGTTCTGGACGGGCGTCATCGGCGACAGCGACCGCAGCAAGCTGTTCCACATGCAGACGAATCTGCGCTATGGCTGCGCCATCCTGCGCATGTACCTGGACATGGAGCGAGGGGATTTGTACCTGGCGCTGGGCCGCTACAACGGCAGCCGGGGACGGGCCGAGTATCCGAATGCGGTCAGGGCGGCTTGGAAGCAGTGGGAATTCAAATGAGGGCTGGGGGCAGACCGCCGGCAGGATGTAGGTCGGATTAGGTCTGAAAGACCGTAATCCGACAACATTGTTGACACTCACAGCAAAAAAATGCCCCGCTCGCAGTAATGCGGCGGGGCACTCGCACGGCGCGTAACGCCCTGCGCGTATCTGATTATTTCAAATGATCGGAGATGAGTTTCGTCATTTCAAACATGGAGACTTGGGCTTTGCCGCCGAAAACTGCTTTCAGCTTGTCGTCCGCATTGATCATGCGGCGGTTGGCCGGATCTTGCAGATCGAGTTTTTTGATGTAATCCCATACCTTTTTGGTCACTTCCGTGCGCGGCAGTGGTGCTGCGCCAACAACGGCGGCCAGATCTTTCGATGGCGTCATTGCTTTCATGAATGCTGCGTTTGGCTTGCGTGGTGTTGCCGGTGCTGCCGCTTTCTTCGCCGCTGCCGGTTTAGCTGCTGCCTTGGCTGCGGGTGCTGCTTTCTTGGCGGCTGCAGGCTTGGCTGCTGCTGCTTTGGCTGGCGCTGCTACTGGGGTTTTTTTGGCTGTTGCCATCTTCGAGCCTCCTTAACAAACACATGGGAAATTGCGCAATTAATCGCACGGCTAATATTGGTGTGGATTTACCTAGTATGCAAGTGTTTTTCACGTTTTCACGAGGAAAAAGCAGCGAAATGACGCGCCTGTCTCCCGGGCGCACCGCTTGGGGGCGCGCCAGCGCGTTTTTGCCCGTAAATGGCATGGTTGCTGGCTATGCGGGGAGGGGGACTGCGGAGGGAGGGAAGAGTGATGCCGGACACATGAAAATGCAATCCGGCATTATTTTATAACGGTGTTTCTGGATTTGAACTACGCCTCGCGCGGCGTAAAAAAGGCCTTCAAAATCCCAGCGAGCGGACGGTATTTGCGGCCGAGAAGCGCAACCGTACTTTAGTACGGTGAGCATCGCCGGCCGCAAAGACCACCGCGCAGCGGATTTTGAAGCCTTCCACTACCTCATGCCGGGCATCATGCCCTTCATGGAGCGCATCATCTTCATCATGCCGCCGCCCGACAATTTCTTCATCATCGTCTGCATTTGCTCGAATTGCGTCAGCATGCGGTTCACTTCCTGCACCTGCACGCCGGCGCCGGCGGCGATGCGGCGCTTGCGCGTGGCCTTGATCAGCTCCGGCTTGGCGCGCTCCTGCGGCGTCATCGAGTCGATGATGCCGCACATGCGGCGCACCTGCTTGTCGGCCTGGTCCATGTTCTTGCCGCCTGCCGCCTGCTGGAACTGGGCCGGCAGCTTGTCCATCAGATTGGCCATGCCGCCCATTTTCTTCATCTGGCCCAGCTGCGCCTTGAAGTCGTTCATGTCGAACTTGCCGCCGACCTTGATTTTTTGCGCCAGGTCGGCTGCCGCCTTGCTGTCGACGCCCTTGCGCGCCTCTTCCACCAGGGCCAGGATGTCGCCCATGCCCAGGATGCGGTTGGCCATGCGGGTCGGGTCGAACGCTTCCAGGCCGTCGAGTTTTTCCGACACACCGGCAAACTTGATGGGCTTGCCCGTGATGTGGCGCACGGACAGGGCCGCACCGCCGCGCGCGTCACCGTCGAGCTTGGTCAGCACGATACCCGTCAGCGGCAGCGCGTCATTGAAGGCCTTGGCCGTGTTGATGGCATCCTGCCCCAGCATGGCGTCGACGACAAACAGGGTTTCGATCGGTTTCACGGCGCCATGGACGGCGGCGATTTCGCGCATCATTTCTTCGTCGATACCCAGGCGGCCCGCCGTATCGATGATCAGTACGTCGTGGTAATGCTTTTTCGCCCAGTCCAGCGCGGCCAGGGCGATATCGACGGGCTTGTCCGTGCTGCTGGACGGGAAGAAGTCGGCGCCCACCTGGGCGGTGACTGATTGCAGCTGGGCGATCGCGGCGGGACGGTACACGTCGGCCGAGACAGTCAGCACTTTCTTCTTCTTTTCTTCTTTCAGGTACTTCGCCAGCTTGCCGACGGTGGTGGTCTTGCCCACACCCTGCAGACCGGCCATCAGGATGATGGCGGGCGGCTGCTGGGCAAAGCTGATCTGCGACGCTTCCGGTCCCAGGTCGGCGCCCATCAGGGCGGCCAGCTCGCGCTGCACCACGCCCACCAGGGCCTGGCCAGGCGTGAGCGAGGAAATGACATCCTCGCCCATGGCTTTTTCTTTGACTTTGGCGATGAATTCGCGCACGGCGGGCAGGGCGACGTCGGCCTCGAGCAGCGCCAGGCGCACTTCGCGCAGCATGTCGGCGGTGTTCGCTTCGGTCAGGCGCGCCTCGCCGCGCATGGTCTTGACGACTTTGGCAAGCCGTTGGGTGAGATTATCTAGCATGATGAACCTGCAATGAAAAGCTTGGGAGTGGGCGGCGCTAAGTGCCTGCCCCGGCAGGAGATGCATTCATCTGCTGGGGTAGGTGCTAAACCGGACGTGGGCGCCATTTTACCCCATCGCGGGGCGCCGGCGTTCCCCTGCTGCGCAGCCTGGCGGTCGGCCTGCTTTTGAATTACTTGGTAGTTCTGGCAACGCCGCGATTGCACGAATGGCACGAACGCGGTTAAAATGAGAATAATTCTTATTTACATTCTCGGGCGCGCGGCGCCTGACCAGGGAGGATGCCATGCCGGCCGCCGATTTTCTCCAGCAACAGGACTTGCACGCGCTCTACAGCAGCCATCATGGCTGGCTGCAGGGCTGGCTGCGGCATAAGCTGGGCAATGCGAGCGAGGCGGCGGACCTGGCGCAGGATACCTTCATCAGCGTGCTGACGCATGGCACGGCGCCGCAGATCCGCGAGGCGCGGCCATTTCTCGCCACCATCGCGCGCCGCCTGGTGGCGCACCGCTACCGCCGGCAAGTGCTGGAAGAGGCCTACCTGGATGCGCTGTCCTGCCTGCCGCCCGAGGTGGCGCCCGCGCCGGAAGCGCGCCTGCTGGCACTCGAAGCGCTGCAGGAGATCGACGCGGCCCTCGATGGCTTGCCCGGCCCCGTGCGCACGGCGTTTTTGCTGGCGCAACTGGAAGGGCTCAGCTATGCCGAGATCGCCGCGCGCTTGCAAGTGTCGGCCAGCTCGGTCAAGCAATACCTGACGCGTGCCAACCGCCAGGTGTTTTTCTCCCTGCCGGCATGAGCGCGCCAGGTGGAACGGCGGCCTCGGCGGCCATCCGCGACGAGGTGCAGCAGCAGGCGGCCGAGTGGCTGACGATGCGGATGTCGGGCGAGATGGATGAGGCCGGGCAGGCGGCATGGCTGCGCTGGCGTGCGCTCGATCCGGAACATGAACGGGCCTGGCAGCATATCGAAGCCGTCACCCGGCGTTTCCACGGCGCGTACGGCGACGGCGCGCAGCGCGCGGCGGTCGCGCAGGCATTGGCCAGCGCCGGGCCGCCCGCCAGCGGCAAGCGGCGCCAGCTGCTGGCATGGCTGGGCGTGGCGGCCGGCGGCGGCTTGCTGGCCGCGCAGACGCCTGCCTGGGATGGCGCGCGCAGCCTGCGCGCCGATTACCGCACGGCCACGGGCGAGCGGCGCGACGTGGCGCTGGCCGATGGCAGCGTGCTCAGCCTGAATACGGGATCGGCCGTGAACGTGCGTTTTGACGCCAGCCGCCGCCTGATCGAATTGCTGGCCGGCGAAATCCTCGTCGTCAGCGGCCACGGCGCTGGCAGCGCCGCGCCGCTGGAAGTGGCCACGCGAGAAGGCCTGGTGCGCGCGCTGGGCACGCGCTTTTCCGTGCGCCAGCAGGATGGCTACAGCACGGTGGACGTGTTTGAAAGCGCCGTCGAAATCCGTCCGCGCGACGGCGATACTGATCCGTTGCGGCTGGCGGCCGGGCGCGGCGTGGCGTTTTCGCGCCAGGCGCCGGACGCGCCGCACGCCATCGACGCGTATGCGGATGCCTGGTCGCGCGGGCAGATGATCGTCGACGACGTGACCCTGGCCGACTTCCTGGCCGACCTGGCCCGCTACCGCCCCGGCGTCATCCATTGCGCGCCGGCAGTGGCGCAGCTGCGCCTGTCGGGCGTGTTCCCGCTGGCCGATACGCAGCGCATCCTGAACATGCTGCCCAATTCCCTGCCGGTGCAGGTGCGCAGCCGCACGCGGTATTGGGTCACGGTGGAACCCGCGCCGTAGCCCCTCGATAAAAAATAGTGTCAATCTGCCTGCCCGTTTTCGATTCTCGCGGCACCTGTAGTTGAGAGACTCAATATGCCGTACCCATGCAAGGCGCCACGCGGCCCGGTTTCATGCCGCTGCGTGCCGCCGCCATGGTCAACCTAGATGGAAGGACGCAGTGTGATGCATCTGATGTACAAGGTCTGCCGCCCGGCACAACAGCCATACCCAGGGGCGCCGCGATGATGAAATCCGCCAACATGCTGTTGTTTTCGCGCGTGCTTGCCGCCGTCTTTGGCGGCTATGCATTGACGTCCGGCGTGGCCGTGCTGCTGGCGGCCGTGCTGCCGCTGTCGCGCGCCGAAGCCGTGCTGACGGCCACCCTGAGCGCCTTTGTCGTGTACACCTGCGCCGTCATCTGGGTCTTTGCCGTGCAGGACCTGCGCCGCGTCTGGCTGGGCATGCTGCTGCCGGCCATCCTGTGCGGCGGCATCGGCATGCTGCTGTCGCGAGGTGCCGCATGAACGCCGTGAAGGTCGATAAAGTGGTCAAAACGCCCCAGCAGGGCGGCTTGCGCCAGGCCATGGCCTGGCTGCACACGTGGAGCGGCCTGTGGATATCCTGGCTGCTGTTCGCCATCTTCCTGACGGGTTCCCTGGCCGTCTTCGATGATCCGATCGGCCACTGGATGACGCCCGAGCACGCCTTGGCCGAGGCGGCGCACGCGAACGACCCGCCGCTGCCCAAGGTCACGGACCGCGGCCACCGCCTGGAGCTGGCGCTGGACTTCATGGCGAAGGAGCACCCGCAGGCGGACATGTGGGAAATCTGGCCCGTGCAGCGTCCCGGCCACGGCCTGTCCGCCTACTGGTTCCAGCCTGGCGGCGGCTACGGCTCGGCGGAACTCGACCCGCTGACGGGCGCCGTCGTCGAGCATGCGCGCGAGGCCACCGAGCGCGAGACCATCGGCGGCCACCATTTCGTCGATTTCCACTACGAGCTGCACGCGGGCCGCATCGGCGTGTGGATCGTCGGCATCACCACCATGATCATGCTGGTGGCGCTGGTCAGCGGCGTCATCACGCACAAGCGCATCTTCAAGGATTTCTTCACCTTCCGCCCGGCCAAGGGCCAGCGCTCCTGGCTCGACGCGCACAACGCGGTGGCCGTGCTCACGCTGCCGTTCCAGTTCATGATCGCCTATACGGGCCTGTCGTTCTTCAGCGACGATTACGTGCCGGCGCCCGTGGTGGCGCAATACGGCATGGACAATCCCAAGAAAGCCTTCCTGAGCGACTGGAACGATGCGGGCAAGCCCGTGAAAACGGGCCAGGCGCTGGCCATCCCCGCGCTGGAACCGTTCGCGCAGCGCGCCGAGCAGGCCATCGGCCAGGAAATCCGCGCCGTGGTGCTGGACAATCCGAACGACGCTTCCATGCGCGTGTGCATGTACGGCTGGAATGAAGAGGCGGAGACGATGGAGCGCATCAGCGCCAACACGGGCATGGCTTGCTACGCGCTGGCCACGGGCGAACAGATCGCCGTGCGCCAGCCGGGCGAGTCGAGCACGGGCGGCGCGGGCCTGACGCGCGTCGTCATGTCGAACCTGCACATGGCCGGTTTCGGCGGCACGCCGATGCGCTGGCTGTATTTCCTCTGCGGCCTGGCCGGCACGGCCATGATGGGCACGGGCGCCATCCTGTTCATGGTCAAGCGGCGCCAGAAGTCCGGCGGCGAGTTCGGCGCCTATACGCAGCGCGTGTACCGCGTCATCGCATGCCTGAACGTGGCGGCGATCGCCGGCCTGGCCGTCGCCTGCGCCGGCTACCTGTGGGCCAACCGCCTGATCCCCGTCGGCATCGAGCAGCGCGCCGGCTGGGAAGTGCGCGCCTTCTTCGGCGTGTGGTTCGTGATGCTGGCGCATGCCTGCCTGCGCGGGGAAAAGCGCGCGTGGATCGAGCAATTGTGCCTGCTGGCGGCCCTGTGCCTGCTGCTGCCCGTATTGAATGTGCTGAGCACGGGCGACAACCTGGCGGCGCAGATCGCCCGTGGCGACTGGGAAAGCGCCGGCGTGGAATTGTGCAGCATGGCATTCGGCCTGCTGGCCGCCTGGGGCGCGTGGAAGGTCCACAAGCGCAAGGAAAAGCCGCTGAAAAAAGCCGCCGTCAAGGATGGCGCGGCGCCATCGGCCAGCCTGCAAATAAACACGGAAGGACAGTCATGATGCATGCCATTCTTTGCGCGCTGGGCCTGTCGTACGCGGGCATGGCCAGCCTCTCCCTGGCGATGGACCGCCATCACGGCCAGGTCTGGGGGCGCGACGCGGCGCCGAACGTGCGGCGCGCGCTGCAGCTGGCCGGCGCCGTGTTGCTGGCGCTGGCGATCTGGCCCTGCGTGGCCGGCTGGAGCGCCACCGTCGGCGTGGTCGCCTGGCTGGGGTTCCTCTCGGCCGGTGCGCTGCTGGTGGCCCTGCTGCTGCCCTACGCGCCCACCGTCCTGTTTCGTAGTTCCCTGCTGGCAGCCGTCGCCGCGCTGGCAGGTCTTGTGACGTTCCTGCAGTAATTCCGACTGCATATTTCAAGGATAGACAGATGCATTTTTCACGCTTGGCGACATTGTTTGACGTTGGTTATCGTAACAAGGCGGATGCCTGATGGCGGCCCGCCTGCCTTCCCGCCGCGCCCGCATCCTCGGTGGCGTGGTCTTGCTGGCGCTGTTCGGCGCCGGCGCCCTGTGGGCCACGCGTGGCCCGAAAACCGTGTTCGACACGGCCCCCGTCAAGCGCGGCAACATCGAGGCCAGCGTCACGGCCATCGGCACCCTGCAGCCGCAGACCTATGTCGACGTGGGCGCCCAGGTGTCGGGCCAGATCACGCGCCTGCACGTGCAGCCCGGCAGCGCCGTGGAAAAAGGCCAGTTGCTGGCCGAGATCGATCCCAGCGTGCAGCAAGCCACGGTCGACGCGGGCCGCGCCGCGCTGGCGGGCTTGCGCGCGCAGCTGGCCGACCAGCAGGCGCAGCACCGCCTGGCGGGCCAGCAGCACGGACGCCAGAAGCAGATGGCCAAGTTCGACTCCACCCCGCTGGCCGACCTGGAAACGGCGGAAGCCACCCTGGCTTCGGCCGCCGCCAAGATCGACCACCTGAAGGCGCAGATCGACCAGACCCAGGCCAGCCTGAAGGCGGACGAGGCGCGCCTGGGCTACACGCGCATCTATGCGCCGATGGCCGGCAAGGTGGTGGGCCTGGACGCGAAGGAAGGGCAGACCCTGAACGCCACCTACCAGACGCCGAACATCCTGCGCATCGCCGACCTGTCGGCCATGACGGTGTGGACGGAAGTGTCGGAAGCGGACGTGCGCCGCGTGCGTCCGGACATGCCCGTGTACTTCACCACCCTGGGCGGCGACCAGCGGCGCTGGAGCGGCAAGGTGCGGCAGGTGCTGCCGGCGCCGCCGGTGCCCGGCGGTTCCGCCGCCGGCACGCCCCTGGCGCCGTCGACCAGCAAGGTGATTCTGTATACCGTGCTGTTCGACGTGGATAATGCCGACGGCGAACTGATGCCGCAGATGACGGCGCAAGTGGTGTTCGTCACGGCGGCGGCGAAAAACGTGCTGGCCGTGCCCCTGCCGGCCCTGAAACCATCGATGGAGGAAGGCGCGAAGCCCGGGCAGTTCACGGCCCGCGTGATGGATGCCGACGGCAATGTGGGGACGCGCGCCGTTACCGTGGGCGTGCGCAACCGCCTGAATGCGGAAGTGCTGCAAGGCTTGCGCGAAGGCGAACTGCTGGTGACGGGCGAGCAGCCGGCCGGCGGCGGCGCCAGCAGGTTCCAGCTATGAGCGCCATGAGCGAGGCCGGCTCGCTGGGGCAACCTGGCGAAGCTGGCCAGCCGACGCCACTGATTGAGTTGCACGGCATCCGCAAGCGCTATGGCGGCCATGACGGCGCGCCGGCCGTGGAAGTGCTGCGCGGCGTGACCCTGTCTATCGGCGCCGGCGAATTCGTCGCCATCGTCGGCGCCTCCGGTTCCGGCAAGTCGACCCTGATGCATCTGCTGGGCTGCCTGGACCGGCCCAGCGACGGCACGTACCGCTTCGCCGGCCAGGACGTGGCCAGCCTGAATCCCGATGAACTGGCGTGGCTGCGGCGCGAAGCGTTCGGCTTCGTCTTCCAGGGCTACCACCTGATCGCCACGGAATCGGCGCGCGAAAACGTGGAAGTGCCGGCCCTGTATGCGGGCATGCCCGCCAGCGCCCGCCATGCCCGCTCCGAAGCGCTGCTCAAGCGCCTGGGATTGAAGGACAGGCTCGACCACCGTCCGAACCAGTTGTCGGGCGGGCAGCAGCAGCGCGTGTCGATTGCCCGCGCCCTGATGAACGGCGGGCGCATCATCCTCGCCGATGAACCGACGGGGGCGCTCGACAGCAGCAGCGGCGCCGAAGTCATGGCCCTGCTGGGCGAACTGGCCGACGCGGGCCACACCATCATCCTGATCACGCATGACCGCAAGGTGGCCGCCCAGGCGCGCCGCGTGATCGAGATCAGCGACGGCGCCATCGTTGAAGACTCGGGCGCCATCGCCATTCCCGCCGCCTCGACGGCCCTGCCGCCGCTGGACATGTCGCGCGCCGCCCACGATACGGGCGCGTCGCTGGGCACGGAACTGCTCGACGCGGCGCGCGCCGCCTGGCGCGTGCTGTGGATCAACCGCTTCCGCACGGGCCTGACCCTGCTGGGCATCATCATCGGCGTCGCGTCCGTGATCGTCATGCTGGCCATCGGCCTGGGCACGCGCCAGCAGGTGATGGCGCAACTGGGCGCCTTCGGCTCGAATTTGCTGTACATGGCGTCGCGCGGCGAAAGCTCGCGCATTCCCGGGCGCAGCATCACCCTGGCCGACCTCGATGCGCTCAAGGACGTGCCGGGCATTTCCCACGTGCTGCCGAATGTCACGGGCAACAAGGTGATTCGCCACGGCAACCTCGACGTGCAGACCTACGTGCGGGGCACGGGCCCGGCGCTGCCGCAGATCCAGACCTGGCCCGTGGCCAAGGGCGGCTTCTTTACCGAGGAAGACGAGCGCGAGATGGCCACCGTGGCCGTGCTGGGCGCGCACCTGGCGGAAAAGCTGATGCCCGACGTGGCCAATCCCGTGGGACAGAACATCCTGATCGGCAACGTGCCGTTCCAGGTGATCGGCGTGATGAGCGCGAAGGGCGCCCTGACGGGCGAAAAGGATGAAGACGACGTGCTGCTGCTGCCGTTTTCCACGGCCGGCATCCGCGTCTTCGGCCAGCGCGAGCCGACGTACACCGTCATGGCGGTGGCCGACGTCAAGCGCGTGACGGAAGTGGAGGCGGCCGTCGACGCCACCATGTTCGAGCGCCACGGCATCCGCGACTACGGCATCAGCAACGCGGCCGCGTCGATCGCCGCGGAAGCGAAGACGCAGGACAACATGACCATCATGCTCAGCCTGATCGCCGCCGTCTCCCTGGTGGTGGGCGGCATCGGCGTCATGAACGTGATGCTGATGACGGTGCGCGAGCGCACGCGTGAAATCGGCATCCGCATGGCGACGGGCGCGCGCCGGCGCGACATCCTGCGCCAGTTCCTCACCGAAGCCGTGCTGGTGTCGGTGGTGGGCGGCGTGGCCGGCATCGTGGTCGGCGTGACGGTGGCCGGCTTGCTGCTGGCGTGGGACGTGCCCGTGATCTTTTCGCTGAGCGCCATCGCCGGCGCGTTTGGCTGCGCCGTGGTGACGGGACTGGTGTTTGGCTTCATGCCGGCGCGCAAGGCGTCGGGACTCGATCCCGTGGTGGCGCTGGCGGGACAGTAATCCTGTCGCGCGGCCGGGCATTCTGCTGGCATGTTCGCCTGCCTTTGCGTTGTAGCAACAACGCCAGGGCAGGCTTTCCATAAAAAAGATTGCTCTCGGTTCAACACACGGTACTATCTCCCCATAATAAAAAAGCAGTGTTTCGCGTAGTCTTGCCCTGGCGGGCACACACCAACCACCACAGGAGAACCCGATGCAAAAGAAATTGACCTTGAAGACCGGTATTGCCGCCGCCCTCATGCTGGCGTTCGGCATGGGCGCCGTGCAGGCGCAGGCGCAGGAAGTAGTGCGCCTGGGCAACTTGAAATTTGCCCATTACGGCGCCGTGTCGTATATCAAGGAAATTGCGCCCAAGTGCGGCATCAAGGTGGAAGAGCATGTCTTTGCCAAGGGGCTCGACGTGATGCAGGCCATCATCGCCGGCGAACTGGACGTGGGCGCGACGGCGTCCGAGGCGGCCATTTCCGGCCGCGCCGGCGGCGCGCCCATCTACGTGGTGGCCGGCTTTGCCAAGGGCGGCGCGCGCCTGGTGGCGGGGGCGGGGCAAAAAATTGCCAATGTAAAAGATTTGAAGGGCAAGCGCGTGGGCGTGACGCGCGGCGGCATCCAGGAAGTGCTGCTGCTGGCGGAACTGTCGCAGGCGGGCCTGACGTATGCCGAAACCAAGGGCAAGGACGTGCAGCTGGTGTTCCTCGCCTACGCCGACCTGAACCAGGCGCTGATGGGCAAGAATATCGACGCCATGATGCAGTCGGAGCCGCAATCGTCGCAAGCCATCAACAAGGGTTTCGGCACTGAAGTCATCAAGCCGTATGACACGCCGATCGGCGAACCCGTGCGTACCATGGTGATGACGGAAAAGTTCTACAAGGAACGCCGCCCCGTGGCGGAAAAATTCATGCGCTGCTTCGTCGAGGCCACCAAGACCTTTATCGACAACAAGGCGACGGCAGAGAAATACGTGCGCGAAGTGGTGTTCCGCGGGCAGATCACGAAAGACGACTTCGACGATGCGATCAGCAACTCGCCGTATTCGTATGACATCACGCCCGAGCATATCCAGATCACCACCGATGTGATGGTGAAAACGGGCGTGGGCCGCATGGCGAAGCCGCCCGTGGCCAAGGACTGGGTCAAGACGGATTTGCTGGAACAGGCGAAAAAGAGCCTGAATGTGAAGTAAATCAGGAAGTCATGAAAAAAAACCTCCGCGCCAGTGATGCCGCGGAGGTTTTTTCATGCTGCGCGCTTGCCGCCGGCGGGCGGTTAGCGGGCGTTAAAGCCCATCCAGCCTTTTTCCGTCTGCCGGAAGCTCAGGGTGTAGATGCGCGTCAGTTCATCGCCTTTCTTGAGCTGGCGGTTGATGATGGCGCCGTAATTGTCCAGCACGATCTGGTCCGCCCATTGCAGCAGGTTCTCGAAGCGCTCGGCCGTCATCGCCGCCTGGCGCGCCAGCAAGGCCGCGGGGATGGCCTTCTTTTCCTGCTCCTGCGCCCAGAATGTGCGGAAGGCCTTGTTTTCGCCGCCCATGCCGCGCGCCATCAGGCCCAGTCCCATACTCATGCCCGCGGAACTGTCCGCCCTTGCTTGCGCCTCGAGTTTGTCGGCCATGTCGGCCAGCAACTCCAGGTAGCCCACTTTGGCGCGCAGGATTGCCGAGCCCTTGATTTCATACTGTTCGTTTTCTTTCCAGCCATTCAGCTTTTCCAGCTTGGCGATGTCAAAGTAATCCTTGTACAGGTCATAGCTTTGGATCGAGGTGCGGAAATAGTCTTCATAGGTGGACTGGGACGGCGTATCTTTCATGCAGCCGCTGAGGACGGTGCAAACGGCCAGCAGGAGGCAAGTCCAGGAAATTTTTTTAAAAGAAAGCATGGCGATGGGAAAAGTGGCGAAAGGGAGATGGCGGCAGTTGGAAGTTGCTCTGTGGACATAATTATAGGACTGGCTAATCATGATGGCAACATGGCCGCTGCGTGAGATGCGCCAGTGCGGGGAAAGATTGCCAAAATCTTGAGGGTGCGCCACCCCGCCGCCCCTCAGGCGCGATATCATGGCAGGCTTGCGGTATCGGCTGGCGGCCAAGTGCCTGTGCCGTGCCGCTACCCCGAATCGCGCTTGCCGGCTATGGTGTAAACTTAAAACATG
The DNA here is from genome assembly GCF_978021625.1 of Janthinobacterium foliorum. Classification (NCBI taxonomy): domain Bacteria; kingdom Pseudomonadati; phylum Pseudomonadota; class Betaproteobacteria; order Burkholderiales; family Oxalobacteraceae; genus Janthinobacterium; species Janthinobacterium foliorum. Next base: position 525,758 of record NZ_CDXDQE010000003.1, read on the forward strand.
CAGACTTACTTCTTTCTCGTCGCCGCCCTGTTATATGCGGCGTGTGCGGTGCTTCCCCCGTCGCGGCCCCGGCTCATTGCCGGGCTGACAGGCGTCGCCTGGCTGGCGCATGCCGCCACCCTGTGGTTCGACCTGATGGCGCCGGGCACCTTGCGCTTCGGTTTTTCCGCCATGCTGTCGGCCGCGCTGTGGGTGTCCGTGGGCGCTTACTGGATCGAGAACCGCAATTTCAGCCTCGATGGCTTGCGCCGCATGGTCATGCCCAGCGCCGTCATCGCCATCGGCCTGGCCTGGGCCTTTCCCGGCAGCCAGGTCAGCATGGAAGGCAAGTCGGCCGTCTTCGGCTGGCACATCGCCGTGGCCGTGCTTGCCTATAGCACCCTGACGATCGCCGCTTTCCACGCCGTGCTGATGGCGCTGCAGGAATCGCGCCTGCATACGCGCAGCGAAAGCCGCGGCTTCATCGGCAGCGCGCTGGACCAGTTGCCGGCCCTGCTGACGATGGAAAAATTATTGTTCCGCATGATCGGCCTGGGCTTCATCTTGCTCAGCCTGACCGTGCTGTCTGGCATCGTCTTTTCCGAACAGCTGTTTGGCAAGGCCCTGAACTGGGATCACAAGTCGGTGTTTACCATGCTGTCGTGGCTGCTGTTCGCCGCCTTGCTGGCGGGCCGCCGTTTTCGCGGCTGGCGCGGCAAGACGGCCTTGACCTTTACCCTGGCCGGTTTCGCCACCTTGCTGCTGGCCTATGTCGGCAGCCGTTTTGTACTTGAAGTGGTTTTACACCGAGGATTCGCATGACACGTGTTTTATTCTGGCTGGCGCTGGTGTTTCTGGTGCTGTTTGCTATCCGCAGCAAGATCCGTGGCATGCAGCAGCGTGCCCGTGCGCAACAGCAGCAGCGGCCCAACCCGTTTACGCCGCCGGTGCGGCCGCAGGAATTGCCTGATGCCGAGCTGATGCTGTGCTGCGCCCATTGCGGCGTCTATTACCCGGCGTCCGAAAACGTGCAGGCCAAGGGCCACGATTACTGCAGCCACGCGCACGCCACGCTGTAAGCGGTCGCGCGCCGTCCCTGCATTGCTCATCCGTATCGTAACGTCCCCTCTGGTCCGCCAGGCGTAGCATCTGCAGGAAGCGGCTCCGGCCGTCATCGCAGAAAGGCCCGCTGATGCCTGACTCCCTCTCCCGTTCGCCTGGCCTGGCCGCCGCCGGCATGCCGGCGGCGCCGCAACTGATCGGCAACTCGCCCGCCATGCAGGCGCTGCGCGCGCAGATCCGCCGCATTGCCGGCAGCGGCGCACCGGTGGCCATCCGTGGCGAATCGGGCAGCGGCAAGGAGCTGGCGGCGCGCGCCATCCATGCGCAGGGCGCGCGCGCGGGCTTGCCGTTTATTGCCGTCAATTGCGGCGCCATTCCCGAAGCGCTGATGGAGGCGGAATTCTTTGGCTGCCGCCAGGGCGCTTACACGGGCGCCCTGCATGAGCGCCAGGGCTTGTTCCAGGCGGCGCATGGCGGCAGCCTGCTGCTCGATGAAGTGGACGATTTGCCGCTGGCCATGCAAGTGAAGCTCTTGCGCGCCCTGCAGGAGCGCCGCGTGCGCAAGCTGGGCGGCAGCCGGGACGAAGCCGTCGACGTGCGCATCCTGTGCGCCAGCCAGCACGGCCTGGCGCGCGGCGTGGCGGCCGGCACGTTTCGCCGCGATTTGTATTACCGGCTGAATGTCATCGAGCTCGCCGTGCCGCCGCTGCGGGAACGGCTGGCCGATCTGCAGGTATTATGTGAGGCTATCCTGACGCGCCTGGCGCCACGGCAAGGCGTGCGCCTGGCGCCGTCCGTGCTGGCGGCGCTGGCCGCGCATGCGTTTCCCGGCAATGTGCGCGAACTGGAGAACATGCTGGAGCGGGCGCTGGCTTTTGCCGACGATGGCGTGATCGTCGCCGATGGCCTGGGCTTGCCGCCGGCGGCGAGCGCCGGCACCGGTGCCAGCATCACGCCCTTGCGGCCGGCATCGCCAGTGCCGGAACGGCAATTGTCGCTGCCCGGCATGGCGCCGCGCAGCATGGCGCCGGTGTTGCCGCTGGCATGGTATTTGTGCCAGGCGGAGCGGGAAATGATCACGCTGGCCCTGGTGCGGGAACGCTATCACCGCGCGCGGGCGGCGCAGCAGCTGGGCATCAGCGTGCGCCAGCTGCGTTACAGGATGCACAAGTTGACGATACAGGAGCCCCGCTTTGATGACGGCATGGAAGATAGATGACGATGGCTGGTGCGATGGCGCCGTGCGCTACGACTCGCCGTACTGCGATGCGCGCCCGGAAGGGGCGCAGATCGACTTGCTGGTGATCCATAATATCAGCTTGCCTGGCGGCCACTTTGGCGGGCCGCATGTGTCGGACTTGTTTACCGGCCGGGTAGATTATAATGCCGATCCTTCTTTTGCCGACCTGCGTGGTTTGCAGGTCTCGGCGCACTTTTTTGTGCGGCGCGACGGTGCGCTGTTGCAATATGTTTCGGCTGACCAGCGCGCCTGGCATGCCGGCACGTCCTCGTTCGAGGGACGCCCGCAGTGCAATGGCTATTCCGTCGGTATCGAACTGGAAGGTTCGGACTTCGTCCCCTTTCAGCCGCGGCAATACCGCGTGCTGGCGGCACTGACGGCGGCGCTGGCGGCGCGCTACGGGCTGGCGCATGTGCGTGGCCATGAGCATGTGGCGCCGGGAAGGAAGACGGATCCGGGGCCGTTTTTTGACTGGCATTTCTATCAAGAATGCTGGCAGGAAACCCAGCGGGAACGGCCTGCGTTAGCGCTTACTACGCGGGCATTGGGCTTCCCGCCGCCGGCCTGAAAAGTCAACCGAAATCGTAGAAGAAAGCACAAAAAATTACGCCGGCCGATGCCGGAAAACTATTGCATCCCCTTTCGATGGGCACTACAATTAGTACAGAAATTGGATTTAAAGACTATATCTAGTGCCACCTCAGACGTTTTCAGAATTATTGTCAAAGCCACTCTACTTGCTGTCATGGCAATGGAAACTGGCGGTTCACCACCCTTGATCGTGTTTCGCGCCAGCCAGGCAGGGCGGTTTGGCGATATGGATTCTGACCCTGTTCGTGCATTATGAATTTACTATTTAGCAACACTATTACCTGAAGAAACCCTGACCATCGGGCGTTCTATTCAACCACACACGCGGCAGCAAAACTGCAGGCTGACTTTAGCTGACAACGGGAGCTTCAATGCAATCACCTCAAGATATTTCCATCCATCCAACGCCAGTATCGCCAGCGCCAGGCGCGGCCAATAGCGTGGCGAGTACGGGCGCGGCCTTGGGCGACTATCGCATCATCCGCCGCAACGGTGCGGTGGTGGCATTTGAGCCTTCGAAGATCGCCATCGCCATGACCAAGGCGTTTTTGGCCGTTAACGGCGGCCAGGGCGCCGCGTCGGCCCGCATCCGCGAACTGGTGGAACAATTGACGGACGGCGTCGTGGCCGCGCTGGTACGCCGCCACCCGGGCGGCGGCACCTTCCATATCGAAGACGTGCAGGACCAGGTGGAATTGTCGCTGATGCGTTCGGGCGAGCACGACGTGGCGCGTGCCTACGTGCTGTACCGTGCCAAGCACATGGAAGAGCGCCGCCTGCAGAAGGAAGCGCAAGGCGCTTCCGCGCAAGTGACCGCACCGCAACTGAACGTGACCGACAACGGCGTGCGCCGCCTGCTGGACATGCAGGAAGTGCGCGACCTGATCAACGCTGCCTGCGCCGGCCTGGAAAAGCACGTCGATGCCGATGCCATCCTGGCGGAAACCGTGAAAAACCTGTACGACGGCGTGCCGGTGGAAGAACTGCACAAGTCGGCCATCCTGGCGGCGCGCGCGCTGATGGAAAAAGACCCGGCCTACAGCCAGGTCACGGCCCGCATCCTGCTGCACACGGTGCGCAAGGAAGTGTTCGGCAAGGAAGTGCCGCAAGCGGCCGCTGCCGCCGAATACCTGACATATTTCCCGCAATACATCGCCAAGGGCATCGCCGCCGAGCTGCTGAACCCGGTACTCGCCAGCTTCGACCTGGAGCGCCTGGCCAAAGCCATCGTTGCCGACCGCGACTTGCAATTTGGCTACATCGGCCTGCAAACCCTGTATGACCGCTACTTCCTGCACATCCAGGACGTGCGCATCGAAATGCCGCAGGCGTTCTACATGCGCGTGGCCATGGGCCTGGCGCTGAACGAGGCGGACCGCGAAGCGCGCGCCATCGAGTTCTACAGCCTGCTGTCCTCGTTCGACTTCATGAGCTCGACCCCGACCCTGTTCAACTCGGGCACCCTGCGCTCGCAGCTGTCGTCGTGCTACCTGAGCACCGTCTCCGATGACCTGGAAGGCATCTACGACGCCATCAAGGACAACGCGCTGCTGGCCAAGTTCGCCGGCGGCCTGGGTAACGACTGGACGCCAGTGCGCGCCCTGGGCGCCCACATCAAGGGCACCAACGGCAAGTCGCAAGGCGTGGTGCCTTTCCTGAAAGTCGTCAATGACACGGCCGTGGCAGTCAACCAGGGCGGCAAGCGCAAGGGCGCCGTCTGCGCCTACCTGGAAACCTGGCACATGGACATCGAGGAATTCCTCGACCTGCGCAAGAACACGGGCGATGACCGCCGCCGCACGCACGACATGAACACGGCGAACTGGATTCCCGACATGTTCATGAAGCGCGTCATGGAAAAAGGCGAGTGGACCTTGTTCTCGCCGTCGGACACGCCAGACCTGCACGACAAGGTCGGCAAGGCCTTTGAGCAGGCTTACGTGGGCTACGAAGCCAAGGCCGCCGCCGGCGAAATCCGCGTCTTCAAGAAGATCGCCGCACTGGACCTGTGGCGCAAGATGCTGTCGATGCTGTTTGAAACGGGCCACCCATGGATCACGTTCAAGGACCCTTGCAACATCCGCAGCCCGCAGTCGCACGTCGGCGTCGTCCACAGCTCGAACCTGTGCACGGAAATCACCCTGAACACCAGCAGCGATGAAATCGCCGTCTGCAACCTGGGTTCCGTGAACATGCCGGCGCACATGAAGGAAGGCAAGCTCGATCACGTCAAGCTGGCCAAGACCGTCCGCACCGCCATGCGCATGCTCGACAACGTCATCGACATCAATTACTACGCCGTCGACAAGGCGCGCAATTCGAACATGCGCCACCGTCCGGTCGGCATGGGCGTGATGGGCTTCCAGGACTGCCTGCACATGATGCGCATCCCGTTCGCCTCGGACGCCGCCGTGTCGTTCGCCGACACCTCGATGGAAGCCGTCTGCTACTACGCCTACCTGGCGTCGACGGAACTGGCCGAAGAGCGCGGCCGCTATGAATCGTATGCCGGTTCGCTGTGGGATCGTGGCATCCTGCCGCAGGACTCGGTGAAACTCCTGGCCGAAGAGCGCGGCGGCTACCTGGAAGTCGATTCCTCGTCGGCCATGGACTGGACCCCGGTACGCGAACGCATCGCCAAGTTCGGCATGCGCAACTCGAACTGCGTGGCGATCGCCCCGACGGCGACGATCTCGAACATCATTGGCGTATCGGCCTGTATCGAGCCGACGTTCCAGAACCTGTACGTGAAATCGAACCTGTCGGGCGAATTTACCGAGATCAACGGCTACCTGGTGCGCGACCTGAAGGCGCGCGACCTGTGGGATGAAGTCATGATCTCCGACCTGAAGTACTTCGACGGCTCGCTGGTGAAGATCGACCGCATCCCGCAAGACCTGCGCGATATCTACGCCACCGCCTTTGAAGTGTCGCCAAGCTGGCTGGTGGAAGCGGCTTCGCGTCGCCAGAAGTGGATCGACCAGGCCCAGTCGCTGAACATCTATATGGCTGGCGCGTCGGGCAAGAAGCTCGACGAGACCTACAAGCTGGCATGGCTGCGTGGCCTGAAAACCACCTACTACCTGCGCACCATCGCCGCTACCCACATGGAGAAGTCGACCTCCAAGACGGGCGCGCTGAACGCCGTGGCAGTCGACGGCGGCATGTCGGCCAGCGCGCACAGCGCAGCGGCAGCTGCCGCGGTGGCAGCCGCTCCGGCGGCGGCGCCGGTGGTGGCAGCGGCAGCGGACGATGCGGATGGCGAAGCTTGCTACCTGCGTCCCGGCGATGACGGCTTTGAGGAATGCGAAGCCTGCCAGTAACAGCCGGATGCGCGGAACGCCCTGTCGGGCTTGCGCGCGACGGTGTTGAAATCATTTAAAGTGGTCAGCCCGGCACGGTCGGGCTGATTCAATGTTGTTAATGTCCGTATTGTCCGATTGAACGGGCCTGTTGCGGATCGCCGGCTCGCCGGCATGGAAAGGAAGAAGATTATGTCGTTGTCATGGGATGATGAAACCACGTCGGCAGCTGTGCCGCGTCCGGCGCAGCAAGCGCCACTGGGTAATACCGATTTGAACCTGCCGGCCGGTGCCGAGCCGTCCGAAGCGAACGCCGAACAAGTCGCGCGCCGCGTGAATGCCGACGACAAGCGCATCATCAACGGCAAGACCGACGTCAACCAGCTGGTGCCGTTCAAGTACAAGTGGGCATGGGACAAATACCTGGCCGGCTGCGCCAACCACTGGATGCCGCAGGAAGTGAACATGCAGCGCGACATCGAGCTGTGGAAGAACCCGAACGGCCTGACGGACGACGAGCGCCGCCTGGTCAAGCGCAACCTGGGCTTCTTCGTGACCGCCGACTCGCTGGCCGCCAACAACATCGTGCTGGGCACCTACCGCCACATCACGGCGCCGGAATGCCGCCAGTACCTGCTGCGCCAGGCGTTCGAGGAAGCGATCCACACGCACGCCTACCAGTACATCGTCGAATCGCTGGGCCTGGACGAAGGCGAGATCTTCAACGCCTACAACGAAGTCAAGTCGATCCGCGACAAGGATGAATTCCTGATCCCGTTCATCAACACCCTGACCGATCCGGCGTTCGTCACCGGCACGGTGGAAAACGACCAGAAGCTGCTCAAATCGCTGATCGTCTTCGCCTGCCTGATGGAAGGCCTGTTCTTCTACGTCGGCTTCACGCAGATCCTGGCGCTGGGCCGCCAGAACAAGATGATGGGCGCGGCGGAACAGTACCAGTACATCCTGCGCGACGAATCGATGCACTGCAACTTCGGCATCGACTTGATCAACACGATCAAGATGGAAAACCCGCAGCTGTGGACGGCCGCCTTCCGCGAAGAGATCAAGGATCTGTTCATGAAGGCCGTGGAACTGGAATACGCGTACGCGGAAGACACCATGCCGCGCGGCGTGCTGGGTCTGAACGCGCCGATGTTCAAGGGCTATCTGCGCTTCATCGCCAACCGCCGCGCGCAGCAGATCGGCATCGAGCCGCTGTTCGCCCAGGAAGAAAACCCGTTCCCGTGGATGAGCGAGATGATCGACATGAAGAAGGAACGTAACTTCTTCGAGACGCGCGTGACGGAATACCAGACCGGCGGCGCGCTGAACTGGGAATAATTAGATAAGGAAATGAAAAAGTCCCATGAGTTGCAGCTCATGGGACTTTAGGGAAAAGAAGGCCAAACAACAACCTCTGGCTTTCTCTTGATGCTATTTCTATGTACTAGAAGCCGAAGTTTAAACTTCGAAAGCCGATATGGCAAGGCTCAAGTTCATCATCGAGGTATGCGATGAAAGGAACGACACATGAAAATCTGTGCCTATCCCAAGTCCGTGCATGTGACGCAATACTGGCGCTTCCGCTTTGGAAAGCTTGAAATTGTGAGTGAGCACTGCCGGTCTCCACGCTCGCGATAGTGGATTAACGAGGACGGTTTTTTGCCGTCCTCGTTAGGGGATTTGGATAGTTTTCATGATGCAAATGCAACTTGAACCTTGTAGGAGTAAAGAACGAATTTTTGAGTTTAACTCACTCATACGTACCTTTTGATATCGACTTAGAAAGTTTTATCATGACATTTAATAGTAAAAAAACCTCAACGGGAATTGCCTCCCAAGCCGCAGAGACCTTGAAAAATCCGAATGCCTCTGCGGTGGCTAAGAGTTTGGCTGGTTCGGCATTGGCACAGGTACAAGGCGCATACCAGACAGGAAAGGCGATGGAGGCAAAGGCGTCGCAAGTGCTGCAAAGCAGTAAGTACAGCGACGATACCAAAGCCCTAGCTGCTTCATTACTATCACAGTCGAATAAACTTCGATAAGCTCAATGCGCCGTAAATTTTACGGCGCATTTTTTTTGCATTTTTTGGGTAACGATGATGTGATAGCTATCTTTTGCATTGTCTGTGTCCGGAAACGAGTGGGCTTTTCGTGACCACCGACCCTCTGGCCACTAACAACATCGTGCAGAGCAGCTCCCTCTACGACGCCACATCACGGCGCCGGAATGCCGCCAGTACCTGCTGCGCCAGGCGTTCGAGGAAGCGATCCACACGCACGCCTACCAGTACATCGTCGAATCGCTGGGCCTGGACGAAGGCGAGATCTTCAACGCCTACAACGAAGTCAAGTCGATCCGCGACAAGGATGAATTCCTGATCCCGTTCATCAACACCCTGACCGATCCGGCGTTCGTCACCGGCACGGTGGAAAACGACCAGAAGCTGCTCAAATCGCTGATCGTCTTCGCCTGCCTGATGGAAGGCCTGTTCTTCTACGTCGGCTTCACGCAGATCCTGGCGCTGGGCCGCCAGAACAAGATGATGGGCGCGGCGGAACAGTACCAGTACATCCTGCGCGACGAATCGATGCACTGCAACTTCGGCATCGACTTGATCAACACGATCAAGATGGAAAACCCGCAGCTGTGGACGGCCGCCTTCCGCGAAGAGATCAAGGATCTGTTCATGAAGGCCGTGGAACTGGAATACGCTTACGCGGAAGACACCATGCCGCGCGGCGTGCTGGGTCTGAACGCGCCGATGTTCAAGGGTTATCTGCGCTTCATCGCCAACCGCCGCGCGCAGCAGATCGGCATCGAGCCGCTGTTCGCCCAGGAAGAAAACCCGTTCCCGTGGATGAGCGAGATGATCGACATGACGAAGGAACGTAACTTCTTCGAGACGCGCGTGACGGAATACCAGACCGGCGGCGCGCTGAACTGGGAATAAGCCAGCGCTCTCCAACACCCGAAGCGCCGTCACATGACGGCGCTTTTTTTTCGTCCCGGCGCCAGAAAAATCCCGTCGCCGCGGCACGTCGGAAAGCGTCGCCGGCACGGCGCAAAAATGCGCGGGCATCGGCCGCTGCGACACGGCTTGCGCCAGTTTTTTCAGAGGCCGCGCGCGGCCGCATCGCAGTCTGAAAATATCGTTTCCGGACACGCTGGCGGCGGCATTTGGCGCGCGATTGTGCGATAGCGCGCGTATCGTGCAAAAAAGCCCGCTAAAACGTGTCGTGCCGGTTGCGCATTGACAAGGTTTTCGTGTACTTTATGAGATTGCAAATGCGAGCGTTAGAATGCGGGGTTTTTTAACCAGCGCGGTAACGAAAAAACCTCGCAAAACAGGGATACAGATTTACACGGATATGCACAAAACCACACCGTTTTCGTCTGCCGCCGTGCCCGAATTTTTTCAGGCATGGCGGTTTTTTATTTGACGCTTAGGTGTTGTAGCGAGCGCGATGCGAGGAGCGAAAAAACGCACGGCATCGAAAACGAATGACCGAATTCAGACTTTGCCACCAGCTGCGAGATAAAGCAGGGTGGCACCGACGATGGCTGAAGTGCTGCAAACGTGAGGAGTTGCAGCAGTTCAGCTGGTGCCGAATTCATTAGCGCAAACGACCGTTTGTGCCGATGAATAATTCGCCTGGCCTATCCCTGTGGTGGGTCGGACGGGTTTAAATCTTGTAGCTTAAATTTCTCATCTCAGATGAAGGAGAGACAAATGGCAACAGCCGCTAAGAAATCAGAAGTAAAGAAACCAGCCGCCAAGGCTGCTCCTGCCGCGAAGAAGCCGGCAGCCGCAGCCAAGCCGGTTGCCGCTAAACCAGCTGCCAAAGCCGCAGCCAAACCAGCCGCAAAACCAGTCGCCAAAGCCGCAGCCAAGCCTGCAGCAAAAGTGGCTGCCAAGCCAGCCGCAAAACCAGTCGCCAAAGCCGCAGCGAAACCGGCGGCGAAGGCCGCAGCCAAACCGGCAGCCAAGCCAGCAGCGAAAGTTGCAGCGAAGCCTGTCGCCAAGGCAGCAGCCAAGCCAGCGGCGAAAAAAGCCGTTGCCAAGCCAGCAGCAAAAGCGGCAGCGAAACCTGCCGCCAAGGCAGCAGCCAAGCCTGCAGTGAAAAAAGCCGCAGCGAAACCTGCAGCCAAGCCGGCAGCAAAACCGGTCGCCAAGGCAGCAGCCAAGCCGGCAGCGAAAAAAGTCGTCGCCAAGGCAGCAGCGAAGCCGGCAGCAAAAGCGGCAGCCAAGCCAGCAGCAAAAGCTGTAGCGAAGCCAGCGGTGAAAAAAGCCGCAGCCAAACCGGCCGCCAAGGCAGCAGCGAAACCGGCCGCCAAGGCAGCAGCCAAGCCGGCAGCGAAAAAAGTCGTCGCCAAGGCAGCAGCCAAGCCGGCCGCCAAGGCAGCAGCGAAGCCAGCAGCCAAGGCGGCAGCGAAGCCAGCGGCCAAGGCAGCGGCCAAGCCTGCAGCAAAAGCGGCAGCCAAGCCAGCAAGCAAGGCGGCAGCCAAGCCAGCGGCTAAGGTAGCAGCCAAGCCAGCAGCAAAAGCTGCAGCGAAGCCAGCCGCCAAGGCAGCAGCGAAGCCAGTAGCGAAGCCAGCAGCAAAAACGGCAGCCAAGCCGGCAGCCAAGGTTGCAGCGAAACCTGCCGCCAAGGTAGCCGCAAAACCGGCAGCCAAGCCAGCGGCCAAGGTAGCAGCGAAGCCGGCAGCAAAAGCTGCAGCCAAGCCAGCCGCCAAGCCAGCCGCCAAGCCGGCAGCGAAAGCCGCAGCGAAACCTGCCGCCAAGCCAGCCGCAGCGCCAGTCGCGGCAGTAGCACCGGCCGCGCCGGCGCCAGCAGCAGCTCCAGCGGCACCAGCCGCCGTGGCCGCCAAGCCAGCCGCCAAGAAGGCCGCGCCTAAAAAGGCCGCACCGAAGAAGGCAGCTCCTGTCGCCAAGCCATCGGCGCCTATCGCACCTGTAGCAAAAACCGTGTTGGCACCGGCCGCAGCCTGGCCATTCCCAACCAGCACCCGCCCATCGTAATTTTCACGATACGGATGCCTGGATGAGGCAACACGCCGCTGTGTGACTCAATCACACAGCGGTTTTTTTTTGGAGAATTAGTCGTGCTGATCGTAATCCTTACATTGATCGTTGATACCATCGCCACCTTGCTGGGCGGCGTCCTGCTGCTGCGCTTCTGGATGCAGGCTGTGCGCGTGCGGCCGCCGTCGTCCGTGGCGCAATTCACCTTTCAATTGTCCGACTGGCTGGTGCGCCCCCTGCGCCGCGTGGTACCTGGCGTGGGCGGGTATGACTGGGCCAGCCTGATTGGCGCGTTCCTGATCGTCTTGCTGGCCAGTACGGTCCTGCTGATTTCCGGCTATCCGTTCGAGGCCGTGCTGCTCAAGTCGCTGCAACGTTTCCTGCAATGGATACTCTACGGTTTCATGGCCTTGCTGATCATTGAAGCCATCTTCAGCTGGGTCAACCCGCATGCGCCGCTGGCGCCCTTCGTGCGGGCCCTGAACGAGCCGCTGCTGCGTCCGATACGCAAGGTCGTGCCGCTGGTCGGCAGCCTGGACTTGTCGCTGCTGGTCGCGCTGATCCTGCTGCAGATCGCGCAAGTGCTGGTGGGAATGATTTTTGTGGTGAGATAGGGCCTTGCAGGCAAGGCAGGGGACAGATCCCCTCGCAGGTTCGCGCTGAGCTTTGCGCCAGCGCTGGCGAGGGTCTGACCCCGGGATGCAAGCTATCTGTTAATAGCGATAGCCGAACGCCGCTTCAAACTGGTCGGCGATGCTTTCCTGTGTAAACACATGGTTTTGCGCGCCCTGGGTGGCGATCTTGATGGCGCCCAGCAGGCTGGCCAGGCGGCCGCTGGTTTCCCAGCCCAGGTCGTTGGTGATGCCGAACAGCAAGCCGGCACGGTAGGCGTCGCCGCAGCCCGTCGGGTCCAGCACTTCTTTGGCAGCCACGACAGGAATGTCGATGCGCTTGCCGTCCGTATAAATCTCCGAACCCTTTTCACCACGCGTGATGATCAGCGCGTCCAGGCGGCTGGCGATGTCCGCCAGGGTCAAGCCCGTGCGTTCCATCAACATTTCGATTTCATAGTCGTTGGCGGACACATAGGTGGCCTTGTTGATGAAGTCGATCAATTGGGCGCCATCAAAGCGCGGTAATTGCTGGCCTGGGTCGAACATGAAGGGGATGCCCAGCTCGGCCAGGTCGGCGGCGTGCTTGAGCATGCCCAGGTCGCCGTCCGGCGAAATGATGGCCACCCTGGCCGGACCCGCGTTGGCGATCGGGTTTTCATGCGCGAACGCCATGGCGCCCGGATGGAAGGCGTTGATCTGGTTATTGTCCGCATCGGCCGTGACGAAGCATTGCGCGTTGTAGCTGTCGGCCTTGATCAGGATGTTGGCGGTGGAAATGCCCAGCTTTTGCAGGCGCTCCAGGTAGGCGGCGCTGTCCTGTCCCATGACGCCGACGATGCGCGGCTCGCCGCCCAGCATTTTCAGGCTGTAGGCGATGTTGCCCGAGCAACCACCGAATTCCGTGCGCATGGTGGGCACGAGGAAGGACACGTTTACTTTGTGCAACTGGTCCGCCAGCAGGGATTCGCCGAAGCGGCCGGGAAATTGCATGATGGTGTCGGTGGCAAGCGAGCCGCAGATCAACGATGTTTTGGTCATGATAGTGTCGGTTAAGGGTAAAAGATGGCGATATGATAACCAGACGCCGTGAGCTGGTCTAATGCGAAATACAGTTTGATGGTTTGTTCCGAGCGCGGCGCAAAACCCTGGCTGACGTCGATGGTGGCCGGCAGGTACTCGCGCGGCGCGATGACGCGGCGTAACACGGGCTTGTCATTGGCATCATTGAGGATCAGTTCGATGCTGGGCCAGGCTTGCACGCTGCGGCTCTGGTTGCGCAGCAGCGAGACATACGAAAACGTCTGCTCCTTCAAGGTCTGCAATTCGCCCTGCTCGATGGACAGCGCCTCGATCTGCGCCGGCAAGTCGACCTGGCAGCCGCTCATGGCACACAGCGCCACCAGGGCCGGCTTCCACTGCGGGAACTGCGCTGCCAGCGGATTGCGGAAGGTGGTCATCACTTGCAGCAGCAATAACAGCAGCAGCGCGACGGAGCCGAGGGCCATGGCCGCGCGCAGGGCCTTGCCACTCTGTTCGCGGCGCCGGCCCTGGGTGACGAAGGCCGGTTCCTCGTCGGCGGGCGGCACGGGTGTTTCCTCCTGATCCCCGGCGGCTTCAGGTAGCACGGCGGCAGGCAGCGCTTCGAAGGAGCGGTCGGCCAGGGTCGGTTCCTGGCGCACGGACGGCGGCGGGACAGGCTTGTCCAGGCTGACCTTGCCGGCGGCCGGCAGTACGGGCGCGGCGCCGGCGTCCAGGCTCGGTTCGCGGCGGCTGTCGCGCAAATACGTGGCAAAGGCGGGCGCGTCGTCGGCCTGGCGGCGCCTGAAAGGCGCCATCGGCTGGGGCAGCGGCGGTTCCGGTTCCGGCAGGTCGGCCGGGGTTTTTTCAGGGGACGCTTTTGAGGCCTCGACAGGCGTATTGCGCGGTTCGGCGGCAGGCGGCTCGGCCAGCGCCTCGGCGGGCAGGCCCACGTCGAGGTCCAGCTCGATGTGTTCGTCGTCTTCGTCATCCTTCAGTTGCGCCGTTTCCGGCAGGATGCCGAACGGGTCGAACGAGGTGTCGAAGTCGAGGGAATAGATGGGTTCGTCGTCCGTCGCGGACGGCAGGCTGTCGTCCGGCGGGTAAGGGGCCGGCAGGGACGTGGACAACGGCGCGGCAGCGGGGCCGGACGTTAAAAACGGCGATGCCGCAGCTGGATCGACCAGTGCGGCATTGCCGTCGAAGACTTCCCTGCACGTGCCACAGCGCACGATGCCCCCACGTAACTTCAACTGGTCAGCAGCGACCCGAAATATCGTGTTGCAATGGGGGCATTTGGTGGCGAGGGCCATTGCTGTGCTTATGCACCTTCCGCGCGGGGCGCTGGGGCGTGCGTGCTGCCCAGGCGGCCATGCAGCGCCACCCAGCCATCTTGTTCGGCCCATACACCCAGCTCGATGAACGGCGCGTAGGCAGCCGCCACTTCTTCCGCCTGGCGTGCCAGCACGCCGGACAGGATCAGGGCGCCGCCATCGGCAACGCGGCCCGACAGCATCGGCGCCATCAGTTTCAATGGGCTCGACAGGATGTTGGCGACGACGATGTCAAATTTGGCCGTGGCGTGTGCCGAGGTGGCAAACGTGTCTGGCAAGAAATATTCGATCTCGCACTGGTTGCGCTCGGCATTGTCGCGCGCCGATTCGATCGCCTGCGGGTCGATATCCACGCCGGCGACCGTTGCCGCTCCGAGTTTCTTGGCCACCATGGCCAGGATGCCGGAACCGCAACCGTAGTCGAGCACGGTCTTGCCGGGCGCGGGATGCGCTTCCAGCCATTCCATGCACAGGCGCGTGGTCGGGTGGCTGCCCGTGCCGAAGGCCAGGCCAGGGTCCAGTTCCAGGATCAGGCCGTCAGGGTCCGGTGCCTCGTGCCAGCTGGGCACGACCCAGATATTCTTGCCGATGTGAATCGGCGCGAATTGCGACTGGGTCAGGCGCACCCAGTCCTGCTCTTCCACGGGGCGCACGGAAAACGCGGGCGCCTCCGTCATGCCGACGGCTTGCGCGGCGGTCGCCACGATGGCGGCCTGGTCGGCGTCAACGTCCGTCAGCGCCACCACGCGGCTGCGTTCCCACGCCGCTTCCTTCGGTTCCATGCCGGGTTCGCCAAACAGGGGTTGCTCGGCTTCCGTGCCTTCGTCGGCGTCTTCCACCGACACCGACAGGGCGCCCGCTTCCATCAATGCGTCGGACATGGCCTCGGCGTTGTCGCGGGCGATTTCGATGACGATTTCAGTCCAGCTCATGCGCCCGCCTTGATTTCGGACTTCTTGGCGATGCTGGGGCTGCCGCTATTCAGGTTCTTGCCCAGGTCCGGCATGTCGGCCAGCTTCTGTTCCAGATAGTGAATATTCGTGCCGCCTTCGATGAAGCGCGCGTCGATCATCAGTTCGCGGTGCAGGGCGATGTTCGTGTTGATGCCTTCGACCACCATTTCGGACAGGGCGATCTGCATGCGGCGAATCGCCTGTTCGCGCGTGGCGCCGTAAGCGATCACTTTGCCGATCATCGAGTCGTAGTGCGGCGGCACGTAGTAGCCGGCATAGGCGTGCGAGTCGACGCGGATGCCCGGGCCGCCCGGCGCATGCCACGACACGATCTTGCCTGGCGATGGCGTGAACTTGAACGGATCTTCCGCATTGATGCGGCACTCGACAGCGTGGCCCGACAGCATGACGTCGCGCTGGCGGTAACGCAGTTTTTCGCCGGCGGCGATGCGGATCTGTTCCTGCACGATATCGATGCCGGTGATCATCTCGGTGACGGGATGTTCCACTTGCACGCGGGTATTCATTTCAATGAAATAGAACTCGCCGTTTTCGTACAGGAATTCAAACGTGCCGGCGCCGCGGTAGCCGATCTTGCGGCAGGCTTCGGCGCAGCGGTCGCCAATTTTTTCGATGAGCTTGCGCGGGATGCCCGGCGCCGGTGCTTCTTCGATCACCTTCTGGTGGCGGCGCTGCATGGAGCAGTCGCGCTCGCCCAGCCAGACGGCGTTCTTGTGTTCGTCGGCGAGGATCTGGATTTCCACGTGGCGCGGATTTTCCAGGTACTTCTCCATATACACTTCAGGGTTGCCGAAGGCCGTGCCGGCTTCCGTCTTGGTCATCGCCACGGCGTTGATCAGGGCAGCTTCCGTGTGCACCACGCGCATGCCGCGACCGCCACCGCCACCGGCGGCCTTGATGATGACCGGGTAGCCGATCTTGCGGGCAATTTGCACGATCGCTTTCGGATCGTCCGGCAACGCGCCTTCCGAGCCGGGTACGCACGGTACGCCGGCCTTGATCATGGTTTGCTTGGCCGATACCTTATCGCCCATCAGGCGGATGGACTCGGAGCGGGGGCCGATGAAGACGAAGCCCGATTTTTCGACGCGTTCGGCAAAGTCGGCGTTTTCCGACAGGAAGCCATAGCCTGGGTGAATCGCTTGCGCATCCGTCACTTCAGCGGCGCTGATGATGGCGGGCATGTTCAGATAGCTCAGGGCGGACTGTGCCGGCCCGATACAAACGGATTCGTCGGCCAGCTTGACGTATTTCGCGTCCTTGTCGGCTTCGGAGTGGACTACAACCGTCTTAATGCCCATTTCGCGGCAGGCGCGCTGAATACGGAGGGCAATTTCACCACGGTTGGCAATCAGGATTTTTTCAAACATGGTATAGGTTCGCGTATGTCTGTGAGAGCCGGCGAGCCGGCGAAACAACAAGTGTGAGGGGCTAAAACTGCAAACGGCCGTTGCCGGCCGTGTGGACTGGTTTTTAGCCGATCACAAACAAGGGTTGGCCGAATTCGACCGGTTGGCCGTTTTCGACCAGGATCTGGGTCACGACGCCGGCTTTGTCCGAGTCGATTTCATTCAGGAGCTTCATCGCTTCGATGATGCACAGGGTATCACCTTCCTTGACGGTGGAGCCCACTTCGACATACGCGGCGCTGCCAGGCGCGGAGGAACGGTAGAAGGTGCCGACCATCGGCGACTTGACGACATAGCCGGTTGGCTCGGCGGCAACCACGACGGCGGCAGCTGCAGGTGCTGGCGCGGCGGCTGGCGCGGCTGGCTGGTATTGGGCTTGCATGCCTTGCGGCTGCATCATGACCATCTGGTTTTGCGGCATGGCCGACGATTTGACGATGCGAACCTTGCTTTCGCCTTCGGTAACTTCCAGCTCTGCGATATCCGATTCGGCGACCAGGTCGATCAAGGTCTTGAGTTTTCGTAGATCCATGTAAAACCCCTAGGAATGTAGTTTGTTTTATGAGTGATGCGGTGATGTCCAAGAACCTATCGCCGCGCTAAATGCGTGCAGATCGCGTAGATTAACGTTTTTTAAGCGCAAAGTCGATGGCAAACCGATATCCATCGATACCTAGCCCGCAGATCGTCCCCTGCGCGATCGCGCTGAGAAATGAGTGATGTCGAAACGTCTCGCGTTGATAAATATTCGAGATATGGACTTCCACAAACGGGATGGCGACCCCGGCCAGCGCATCGCGCAAGGCGACGCTGGTATGGGTCAGGCCGCCCGGATTGATGACAATGGCATCGATCCCTTCCGCTCGCGCGGCATGGATACGGTCGATCAGCGCGCCTTCATGGTTGCTTTGAAAGCAGACCAGGTCGGCACCGGCCGCCATGGCTTGCGCCATCGCTGCCTGTTCGATATCGGCCAAGGTGCTGGCGCCGTAGACCTCAGGCTCGCGCGTCCCCAGCAAATTCAGGTTGGGGCCGTTGAGCAGAAGGAGGTTTTTTGCCATGTATGGAAGACCGTTTTAGCGAAAGTTCCGCATTTTGCCGCCAAAGATACGCATTGGCAAGAGAAAAAAGCACGCTCCGAATTTACAAATTGTCCAGATCGGCGCGCAACTGATCGAATTTCAAGCGCCCCAGATAGGTCTTTTTGACTTCGCCATCGACGCCGATCAGCACCGTAAAGGGCAAACCGCCCGTGGCATTGCCAAAATGGCGCGACAGGTCGGTGCCGCTCATGCCGGACACATACACAGGATAGGCGATCTTGAACTTGCTGGCAAAGGTGGCAATATTACTGGCCGAATCGATGCCGATGCCGATCACTTGCAGGTTTTTTGCCGCATAATGGCCTTGCAATTCGGATAACTCCGGCATTTCCTCCACGCACGGCGGGCACCATGGCGCCCAGAAATTCACCAGCAGGTTCTTGCCTTTCCATTGTGACAATGCTTGCGTGGCGCCTGCCGCGTCCGGCAGCGACAGTGCATACAGTTCGTTTACGGGACCCGTTGCGCCAGGGGCGATGGTGGTTGTCACCGGCGCCGCCTTTTCTTTCTCTTTATGCATGCCCACATAGGCACCCATGCCGCCGAACATCAGGGCAACGATGGCACAGGCGATCCAGTTCTTTTTTGTCATGGTTCTTTAATCTATCTTCTATCTATGTCAGTGGTCGGGGTGATCCGCTTGCCGGTCCGCCAGGCTGGCGGCGAGCAGGCTGCGCAGTCCCGCAATATCGGTGCGCAGCACCTTGCCGTCCTTGGCCTTCAGCGCGCCGCGCATGTCGTCGAGTTCATACATGGCCGCGTGCACGCCTTCATTTTTCCACAAGAAACTGGCGGTCTCGACCGCATCATAACGCGCTCCCTTGAAATGCGGGCTTTCCGACATGTCGAGCAGCACATTTTTATTCAGCAGGAAGATGTGGATATCCTTGGCGCTGTCGGCAAACAGCTGCAGATAGATCTCGTCGTGCGGGCCGGCCGTGCCATTCAGCACGGGGCCGCTCAGCAGGGGATGGAATTGTTGCAAGGCTTCCATCACCTGCAGCGCGATGGTGCGCAGCTGAAATAAACGCGCCGGCTGGCTGTCGGCCAGGAACAGGGCGTTATAGTGGCGCACCTGTTCCTCGATCATGTCGTTGTCGGGCAGTACATTGGGCCGGCTGGGTGCATCGCCCAATACTTGCCGCGCCGCCTTGCGCTTGGCGCTGCCATAGTCGGCGCCGTCCTGCGCCACCAGGCGCGCGGCAGCGGCGGCAATTTCCAGGCGCACGAGCGCGCTATCGTCAAATGCATCAGTCGTCATGAGCGAGATGATACTCCGAAGCGGAAAAAGCCATGGCGTCGGGTAAAATCTCACACTTGCTGTTTTTTTCTCACCCAATTACTTAACCGCGCACCTTTCGCACTGATCACATGCATATTCATATCCTCGGCATTTGCGGTACCTTCATGGGCGGCCTGGCCGTCCTGGCCAAGGAAGCCGGCCATAAAGTCACCGGTTGCGATGCCAACGTCTATCCGCCGATGAGCACCCAGCTGGAATCGCAGGGAATCGAACTGATCCAGGGTTTCGCCCCCGAACAAACCAGGCTGAACCCGGATTTGTATGTGATTGGCAATGTGGTTTCGCGCGGCAACCCGCTGGTGGAAGAAATCCTCAACCGCAGCCTGCCGTACGTGTCGGGCCCGCAGTGGATCGGCGAACATATATTACGCAACAAGTGGGTACTGGCCGTGGCCGGCACGCATGGCAAGACCACCACGTCGGCCATGCTGGCGTGGATACTCGAAGACGCGGGCTACGCGCCGGGCTTTTTGATCGGCGGCGTGCCGATGAACTTTGGCATTTCCGCCCGCCTCAGCGGCAAGATCGACGGCAAGAGCGCCGATTCGGACTTCTTCGTCATCGAAGCGGATGAATATGACACGGCCTTCTTCGACAAGCGCAGCAAATTCGTGCATTACCATGCGAAGACGGCCGTCATGAACAACCTGGAATATGACCACGCCGACATCTTCCCCGATCTGCACGCGATCGAGACGCAATTCCACCACCTGGTGCGCACCGTGCCCGGCATTGGCCGCCTCGTCTTCAACGGCGACGAAGCATCGTTGCAGCGCGTGCTGGCGCGCGGTTGCTGGAGCGAAAAGGAAAGTTTCGGCCAAGATGCCAACTGGCAACTGCAAGAGCAGGCCGATGGCAGCTTCGACGTGTTCTTCAATGGCCGGCAGGAAGGCCATGTGGCGTGGGCCCTGACGGGCAAGCATAACCGCAGCAATGCGCTGGCGGCCATCGCCGCCGCGCGCCACGTGGGCGTGCCCATCGCCCAGGCGTGCGCCTCGCTGGCCACCTTCGAGAGCGTCAAGCGCCGCATGGAAGTGCGCGGCGTGGTCAACAACATTACCGTGTATGACGATTTCGCTCATCATCCGACGGCGATTGCCACCACCGTGGGCGGCTTGCGGCAAAAAATCGGCAACAGCGGCCGCATCCTGGCCGTGCTGGAGCCGCGTTCGAACACCATGAAGCTGGGCGCCATGAAAGATGCGCTGCCAGGCAGCCTGAAGGATGCGGACCTGGTCTTCGGCTTCGGCAGCCAGCAAGCGCTGGGCTGGAGCCTGGGCGACGCCCTGGCGCCGCTGGGCAAGATCGCCAGCGCGTATGAAGACATCGACACCTTGGTGGCCGCCGTGGCGGCAAGCGCCCGTCCCGGCGACCAGATCGTCGTCATGAGCAATGGCGGCTTTGGCGGCGTGCACCAGAAACTGCTGGAGGCGCTGGGCCGATGATTCTGTACCTGCACGGATTCCGCTCGTCGCCGCTGTCGATGAAGTCGCGCCTGCTGGCCGCGCAGATGCAGGCGCTGGACCGCGCGGATGAATGGCTGTGCCCGCAATTGCCGGCCTCGCCGAAACTGGCCATCGAGCTGGCCTTGTCATTGGTTAACAATGCGGCGCCCGCTGACCTGACGATTATCGGCTCCTCGCTGGGCGGCTACTATGCCACCTGGCTGGCCGAACAGCTGGGCTGCCGCGCCGTGCTGCTCAATCCCGCGATCGTGCCCCTGATCGACCTGGAGCAACATGTAGGCGTGACGACCGAGTTTCATTCGGACAAGCCATTCGAGTTCAAGCGCGCATACATTGAGGAGCTGCGTGCGTTTGCTGTAGAGAAAATTACTGAGCCGCAACGTTATATGCTGATTGCCGCCACCGGCGATGAAGTGCTCGACTACCGCGACATGCTGGCGCATTATCCAGGGGCACGCCAGATCGTCATCGAGGGCAGCGATCACGGCATCAGCGAATTTGCCGATTACGTGGCGCCCGTACTGGCCTTTTGCGGCATCGACGCGGAAGCGGGCCGGTGAGGCCGGGTTCGCTGCGCCAGGCGCAATGGCATGCGCACGTGAATGCCGTCAATGCACCGCCCGCCCTGCGCCACTGGCTGACGGGCGGTGGTTCGCTGACGGCCAAGCTGAAGGCGCACAGCCAGGCATTCCGCGTGCAATGTTTGCATCAAGAAACAGCGCGTTGCCTCAGTGACGAGGCCAGCATCATTGGCCTGCACCGCGCGGGCCGGGTCTGGGAACGCGAGGTGCTGTTGCGCTGTGATCAGCAGCCGGCCGTGTTTGGCCACACGGTCGTGCCCATGCAGGCGACGGCCACCGACTGGCCCCTGTTTTCCGCGCTGGGCGAGCGCTCGCTGGGCACGACCCTGTTCGGCGACCGCATGGTGCGGCGTGGCCCGCTCGAATTTGCCCGGCTGCGCGCCGGCCATCCGCTGGTGCGGCGGGCGCAGGCGGCGCTGGCCCTCGACGGGGCGCGTGCGGATGACAAGTCGCTCTTTTTTGCCCGGCGCTGCCTGTACCAGCGTCACCAGGGATTGTTGCTGGTAACCGAAGTATTTCTGCCGGCGGTGTTTGAGTTGAGTCCCGTCACTCGCGCCGTTGCAACCGACACATTAATAAACAAAGCATAACAATGAATCTATTTTTTGAAGAATCCGGCGATTTCAAGGTCGGCACGGTCCTGTCGCAAGCGGGTGAGGCTTACCAGGTCGAAATGGCCAGCGGCAAGCGCACCAAGGTCAAGACCAAGGACGTGCTGCTGCAGTATGAAAAGCCGGCTCCGGCCGAACTGCTGGAGCAAGCCAAGGCCGTGGCCGCGGACATCGACCTCGATTTCCTGTGGGAAGTGGCGGGCGAAGACGAATTCGGCTTTGCCGAACTGGGCGCCGAATATTTCGGCCATGCCCCCCTGCCGCCGGAAGCGGCCGGCCTGATCCTGGCCCTGCATTCTGCGCCCGTGTATTTCTACAAGAAGGGCCGTGGCCGCTACAAGGCGGCGCCGGAAGCGTCGTTGAAAGCGGCGTTGGCCGGCATCGAAAAGAAAAAGCAGCAGGCGCTGGTGCAGGCCGCGTACGTGGAAGAACTGAAACAGAACCGCCTGCCTGCCGCAATGCAGCCCATGGTGCTGCAACTGCTGTTCAAGCCGGACAAGAACACGATCGAATACAAGGCGCTGGAAGCGGCGTGCACGGAATTGCACACGACGCCGGCGCGCCTGATGCTGGCCGTCGGTGGTATTGCTTCGCCGAAAGACCTGCACCTGTCGAAATTCCTCTTCGAGAATTTCCCGAAAGGTGCCGGCTTCCCGAACGTGCCCGTGCCGGCCGTGACGGCCAAGCTGCCGCTGGCCGACGTGGCCGCCTTCTCCATCGACGACGTGACCACCACCGAGATCGACGATGCCTTCTCCGTGCAGCCATTGCCGGACGGCACGATCAAGGTCGGCATCCACATCGCCGCGCCGGGCCTGGGCATCCGCCCGGAAGACGTGATCGACAAGATGGCGCGCCAGCGCATGTCCACCGTCTACATGCCAGGCGACAAGATCACCATGCTGCCCGATGAAGTCGTCAATGCCTTCACCCTGGCCGAAGGCACGACGTGCCCGGCCCTGTCGCTGTACGCCACCCTCGATCCGAAGGCGGACTGGGCTGTCGTCAGTACGCACACCGTCGCCGAGCTGGTGCCCATCGCCAGCAACTTGCGCCACAACCAGCTCGATGACCTGGTCAACGAGGAAACCCTGGCCAGCGGCGAGGGAGAATATCCCCACAAGGCCGACTTTGCCATCCTGTGGCAATGGGCGCAGCAGCTGGAGCAGGGCCGCATGAAGAAGCGCGAAGCGTTCGGCCTGAAGCCGGAGCAGAACAACCGCGTCGATTTCAACTTCTATGTGGAAAACGACATCGTCACTGTGGCGCGCCGTAAGCGTGGCGCGCCGCTGGACAAGATCGTCGCTGAACTGATGATCTTTGCCAATAGCACCTGGGGCAAGATGCTGCACGACCATGGCGTGCCGGGCATCTACCGCAGCCAGGGCGGCGGCACGGGCAATAGCTGGGCGGCAAAGATGCAGGTGCGCATGGTCACCCATGCGGCCCCGCACCAGGGCCTGGGCGTGGACCAGTACGCGTGGAGCACTTCGCCCTTGCGCCGGTATACCGATCTGGTAAACCAGTGGCAAATCATCGCCTGCGCCGAGCACGGCGTGACGGCACCGCTGGTGGCCCCGTTCAAGCCGCGCGACGCGAACCTGTTCGCCATCGTCTCGGCGTTTGACGCGGCGTATGCCGCATACGGCGATTTCCAGTCGAACATGGAACGCTACTGGTGCTTGCGCTGGCTGCACCAGGAAAACGCGCGCCAGGTCGACGCCGTCGTGCTGAAGGATGAAATCCTGCGCCTGGTCGACATTCCACTCGTCATCAAGCTGCCGGGCATGCCATCGGTGGCGCGCGGCGCCCAGGTCAAGCTGGATCTGCTGCGCTGGGACGAGGTGGACCTGAGCATCGAAGCGCGCCTGCTGGAAATCGCCGCCGTGCCGGATGCGGCGGCCGATGCCGAGCTGGACTACGAGGAAGAGACGGGTGACGACGTGGCGGAAGAGGGTGGCGTGGCGGCCGAGCCGTCGCCGGAAGCGGCCAACCAGGTCAGCGATGCCGATGCGGAAGTGGCGGAACTGGCCAGCGAAGACGTGGTCAGCGAGCCAGAGGTCAAGTAAGGCTTCCGCAAGGACAGCAGGCGGTGCCGAAAACTGTTGCCGGCACCGCCCTTTGACGTAGAATTCAGCCATCTTGTATCTTGTGCTTGTTGCGAACTGGGTTGCGCGTGAAGTCTTTCCGAGAGAATCGTTTCCTGATGATAGCCGTGGCGGTATCGCTGCTGGCGCACGGCGCCTTGCTGGCGACGCATTTTGTCGCCCCGGCGCCGCAGCGGGCCGTCGCCACCGATCCCGGCCTGGAAGTCATCCTGGTCAACGCCAAGCATGCCAGCAAACCGCTGAAGGCCGAGGCTCTGGCGCAAGCCAATCTGGACGGTGGCGGCCAGGCCGACAAGGGCCGCGCCAAGTCGCCCTTGCCCGACATGCGCAAGGTGGAAGAGGGCGAGAGCGTCAAGGCCAGCGCCCGCCGCATTGCCGAGTTGGAACAGAAGCAGCAGGAGCTGCTGACGCAGGCGGCCAAGCCCACGCCCTACAGCGCCGCGCCCGTCACGGAAAAAGACAAGCCCAACCCCATGGCCTCCGGCTCGGACTTGATGGAAAGCAGCAAAGCCATCGCCCGCATGGCGGCCGAGATCAGCCAGACGGTGGAAGACCAGAACAAGCGTCCCCGCAAGACCTTCATTACCCCCAGCACGCAGGAGGTCGGCTATGCCATGTATTACAAGACCCTGCAAAAGCGCATCGAGGAAATTGGCACCCTGAATTTCCCGCAAAAGAACGGCCGCAAGATGTATGGCGAGCTGGTCGTGTACATCCCCATCTTCCAGGATGGAACGATTTACCAGAAGGAAGGCGGCGCCCGCGTGGAGCGCAGTTCGGGCAACCCGGCTCTGGACGCGGCCGCCCTGGCCATCGTGCGCCGCGCTGCGCCATTCGGCCGTTTCCCGCCGAATATGTTGTCGAGCGATAAGGATGACCTGTGGGTGGTCATTACCCGCTTCAAATTTACCCGCGAAGAAAAAATGGAAGCTAACCTGACAGGCGGCAGCAATTGAGCAAAAACGAAATGAATCCTGATCAATATTGCGTCTTCGGCAATCCCATTGCCCACAGCAAGTCTCCCCTGATCCACGCCGCCTTTGCCCTGCAGACGGGCGAACCCGTCGTCTACGAACGCCGCTTGGCGCCGCTCGATGGCTTTGCGCTGGCCGCCCGCAGCTTTGCCGCCGAGGGCGGCAAGGGCGCCAACGTGACGGTGCCGTTCAAGCTGGACGCCTGCGCGCTGGCCACGCAGCTGACGCCGCGCGCGCGGGCGGCCGGCGCCGTGAATACCCTGCGTTTCGATGGCGATGTCATTCTTGGCGACAACACCGATGGCGCCGGCCTGGTGGCCGATATCGTGCGCAATGCGGGCGTGGCCATCGCCGGCAAGCGCGTCCTGCTGCTGGGCGCGGGCGGCGCCGCGCGCGGCGTGGTGCTGCCCTTGCTGGAACAGGGGCCGCAGGAAATTGTGATTGCCAACCGCACCGTGGCCACGGCCACCGCGCTGGTGGCGCAATTCGCCGATGCGCTAAGCCATCCCGGACAGCTGCGCGCCGGCGGTTTCGACCAGCCCGAAGGCCAGTTTGATATTGTCATCAACGCCACTTCGGCCAGCCTGGCGGGCGACCTGCCGCCCGTGCCCGTCGCCATCTTCGGCAGCCAGACCCTGGCGCTGGACATGATGTATGGCGCGCAGCCCACCGTGTTCATGGACTTTGCCGCGCAGCATGGCGCGCAAGTGCGCGACGGCCTGGGCATGCTGGTCGAGCAGGCGGCCGAAGCATTCTACGTGTGGCGCGGCGTGCGGCCGCGGACGCAGGACTTGCTGGCGCAGCTGCGCGGTGCCCTGTGAACGCCGCCAGGAAGGCCAGCCGCAAGGGCGGCAGCGGCAGCCGCTACGGCTGGATCAAGTGGCTGTTCATCGTTCCCGTGCTGGCATTCATCGCCGTGCAACTGTATTTCTTCCTGCAAATCTGGTGGTGGGTCGACCATAATCCATCCAGCACGGCCTTCATGCGCGAACAGCTGTCCGTCTTGCAGGAAAAAAATCCGAACGCCACCATCCAGCAGACGTGGGTGCCGTACAACCGCATCTCGAATAACCTGAAGCGCGCCATCATCGCCTCGGAAGACGCGAATTTTTCCGAGCACGAAGGCGTGGACTGGGATGCCTTGCAAAAGGCATATGAAAAAAACAGCAAGAAGCAGAAGGTCGTGGCGGGCGGCTCCACCATCACGCAGCAGCTGGCGAAGAATCTGTTCCTGTCCGGTTCGCGCAGCTACGTGCGCAAGGGCCAGGAGCTGATCATTACCTACATGCTGGAAAGCCTGATGGACAAGCAGCGCATTTTCGAGATTTACCTGAACGTGGTGGAGTTCGGCACGGGCATCTTCGGCGCCGAAGCGGCGGCGCGCCACTATTACCATGTCAGCGCAGCCAGCCTGAGCGCGGCGCAGGCGGCGAAGCTGGCCGTGATGCTGCCGAATCCCCGCTTTTACGACCGCCACCGCGACACGGGCTATCTGAACCGGCGCACAAGCGTCATCCTGCGGCGCATGGGTGCGGCCGAATTGCCTTGATGGTGGCCGGCTTTGTTTGCATTACATTAAAACTGTCGAATCGGCATTATTGCGACGCAGCATCGTAATGGTGCATTGCTGCACATTTTCCGTGAAAAAGCATGGTGGAGGGGTGGTCGTGAAAAGGCCTTTGCGGGTACACTTGCGCTGTTTTCATTTTTGGCGCCAGCGCCAGCACATCACGATAACCTAACATCCGGCTGAGAGCGCGCATGATCAATGTCTTTGTATTACAGAATGGCCGGCTCAACCAGGTGCCGATCGACAGCCGCGCAGACCTCGAAAATGCCGAACCGGTGTGGGTCGACCTGACCGACCCCACCGATGACGAACGGGCCTGGGTCAAGGCCATCTACAACGTCACCCTGCCGGGCGAAGACGAAGTCAAGGATATTGAAGCGTCGGCCCGCTATTACGAAGCGGAAAACGGCGACTTGCACCTGCGCACGGATTTCCTGCGCGAAGAGGACGATGGCCCATCGCGCGTCATCACCGTGGCGTTCATTCTTGCCCGCAAGATTTTGTTTTCCATGCATACGGACGACCTGCCCGTGTTCCGCCTGGTGCGCATGCGCGCTCGCTCGCGGCCCGGCTCGATTGCCGACTACATGGACGTGCTGCTCGACCTGTACGCCACCGATGCGGAATATTCGGCCGACGTGCTCGAAGGCATCTACCAGAACCTGGAAGAAGTCAGCACGCGCGTGCTGCAAAAGGAATTTACCGATGCGCACGCGGCCGAAGCGCTGAACGCGATTGCCCACGAGGAAGATCTGAATGGCCGTATCCGCCGCAACATGATGGATACGCGCCGCGCCGTGAGTTTTCTGATGCGCGGCCGGCTATTGAATTCCGAGCAGTTCGAGGAGGCGCGGCAGATTTTGCGCGACATCGAATCGCTCGATGGCCACACGTCCTTCCTGTTCGACAAGATCAACTTCCTGATGGATGCCACCGTCGGTTTCATCAACATCAACCAGAACAAGATCATCAAGATCTTCTCGGTGGCCAGCGTGGCCTTCCTGCCGCCGACCCTGATCGCCAGCGTGTACGGCATGAACTTCAAGCTGATGCCGGAGCTGGAATGGTCGTTCGGCTATCCGTGGGCCTGGGGCCTGATGATCACCAGCGCCATCGCGCCCTTCCTGTACTTCCGCCACCGGGGCTGGCTGAAGTAAATGCCAGAAACTGGGGCGCGCCCGCGCTCCAGTGCCGTCAGCGGGGCCGTCCCGCATGCGCTGGCGAACGCAGCAATTTCAAAAATCGGCGATAATCACTGGTATTGCGTGGTATTGAAGTGGTATTGCGCTGTTTCCGCTTCCTTCCCGCTGCCGTGTGCCGCCTGCTTTGCAAAAAAGTATCGCTCCCGGCCTGCTTTTGGCGTGGCCAAGCCCGCCTGTTCCACCTATGCTTGTTGCGGCGCCGGCCATTGCCGGCCGGCTGCCGCATTTCCCGTCACCGTTGTCTTCTGGAGAATCCATGCCTGATACCGCCACCACCCCACCGCGCTTTACCCACTTGATCAGCGACTGCGACGGGGTGCTCATCGACAGCGAGGCCGTGGCCCTGCAGGCGCTGCTGGAATTGCTGGGCCCGCGCCTGCCGAACCTGCCCGAAGGCGTCACCCTGCAAGGCTTGATCGAGCCGCGCCTGGGCCAGCGCCTGGTGCCGCTGATGCAGGATATCTACAAGGAACTGGGCCTGCCGCAATTGCCGGCCGATGACATCATGGCCATCGGCAATGCCGTCGACGCGGCCTGCGACGCGCAGTTGCGCGCCGTGCCCGGCGTGGCGCAGGCGCTGGCCGCGATTCCCCTGCCCAAGGCCGTGGCCTCGAACAGCGTCAGCGCGCGCGTACTGTCGGCGCTGGAACGCACGGGCATGGCGCCCCTGTTCGAGAACCGCGTGTTCACGCCGGACCTGGTGGGCCATGCCAAGCCGCATCCGGGCGTGTATCTGGCGGCGGCGGCCGCCTTCGGCGTGCCGCCAGGCCAGTGCCTGGTGCTGGAAGACAGCGTCACGGGCGTGACGGCGGCCGTGGCGGCAGGTACGACGGTATTGGGATTCATCGGCGGCGGACATATCGCGCCGGGCCAGGAAGATAGGCTGAAAGCGGCCGGCGCGCACGTCGTGTTCAACGACATGGGCAAGCTGCCGGCGCTGGTGGCGAAACTGCTGCAAGACGCCACAGTGTAGCGGCAGCTGGCAGTACCGCCGCGCGCCGGCCGCAAGGCGCGGCCGCGCAGCAGGTCTTGTCAGGGCGCTGTCTTACGCCAGCTTGGCGAACACCTTGCGCGCGGCGGCGATGGTGGCGTCGATGACGGCATCGTCGTGCTGCGCCGAGACGAAGCCCGCCTCGAAGGCGGCCGGCGCGAAGTACACACCTTCGTCGAGCATGGCGTGGAAGAAGGCGTTGAACTTGCTGCGGTCGCCCGCCATCATTTCCGCATAGCTGGTCGGCGGCGTGGCGCTGAAATAAATGCCGAACATGCCGCCGATGTAGTCGGCGCAGAAGACCACGCCCGCTTCCTGCGCGGCGGCCGTCAGGCCTTCGGCCAGGCGCCGGGCTGTGGCGCCCAGCTGCTCGTAGAAGCCCGGCTGCTGGATCAGTTTCAAGGTGGCCATGCCGGCCGCCACGGCGACGGGGTTGCCCGACAGGGTGCCGGCCTGGTAGACGGCGCCCAGCGGCGCCATGTGGTGCATCAGCGCCGCGCTGCCGCCGAAGGCCGCCACCGGCATGCCGCCACCGATTACCTTGCCCAGCGCGGTGAGATCCGGCGTGATGCCGTACAGCGCCTGCGCGCCGCCCAGGGCCACGCGCAAGCCGCACATGACTTCATCGAAAATGAGCAGGGCGCCATGCTGCGTGCACAGCTCGCGCATCGCTTGCAGGAATTCCGGCGTGGCCTTGACCAGGTTCATGTTGCCGGCCACCGGTTCGACGATGACGCAGGCGATCTCCGCGCCGAAGCTGTCGAAGGCGTCCTTCAGCTGTTCCACGTTGTTATAGTCGAGCACCAGGGTGTGCTTGACGAAGTCTTCCGGCACGCCGGCCGACGTCGGGTTGCCGAAGGTGAGCAGGCCGCTGCCCGCTTTCACCAGCAGCGAATCGGCGTGGCCGTGGTAGCAGCCTTCGAACTTGACGATCTTGTCGCGTCCCGTGGCGCCGCGCGCCAGGCGCAGGGCGCTCATGGTCGCTTCCGTGCCCGACGACACCAGGCGCACCTGCTCGATCGACGGCACCAGGCGCGTGATTTCCTCGGCCATCAGCACTTCGCCTTCGGTCGGCGCGCCGAACGACAGGCCCAGCGCGGCCGCGTCCTGCACTGCCTTCACCACTTCCGGGTGGGCGTGGCCGACGATGGCCGGCCCCCAGGAGCCGATATAGTCGATATAGCGCTTGCCGTCCGCGTCCCAGAAGTAAGGGCCTTCGGCGCGCGTGATGAAGCGCGGCGTGCCGCCCACCGAGCGGAAGGCGCGCACGGGCGAATTGACGCCGCCTGGCGTGGTTTTTTGCGCGCGGGTAAACAGGATGTCGTTCTGTGAAGTCGTCGTCATGATAATCGTGCCTTGAAAGTGGTTCGTTGTCTGTGTCGTCTGTGCTTTATTGGGCGCCGGGCTGGCGCTGCAGCTGGAACAGCCGGTTCGGCACCAGCTTGCCCATGCCGTGGCGCTGCGCGTGCGCCAGCGCGCCGGTGGTAAATTCCTGCGCCGCCACGACGGCCTGCGGCACGTCGTCTTCATTCTCCGCCAGGGCCAGCAGGGCGGTGGCGGCTGCCGACAGGGTGCTGCCGGCGCCGTTGAAGATGCCGGGCAGGTGGCGCCATTCGTCCTGGCGCACCACGCCGTCTTCGCCGAACAGGGTATTGGTGCGCAGCTTGCCTTCGGCCGTGCCGGCCTTGCTGGCGTCTGCCGGCATGCCGGTGACGAGCACGTATTCGCAGCCCAGCGCCACCAGGTAGTCGACATCGTTTTGCAGGGTGTCGTCCGGGTCGGCGTCGCGCCAGGTCTCGGCCAGGCGCTCCAGCTCCACCGGCGAGAGCACCAGCAAGGTCGTTTGCGGGATCAGCAGCTGGCGCACGGCGGTGAGGATGTCCTCGTCGTCCATGCCCTGTTCCGGCAGCGCCGAAATGAAGGGATCGAGGATCAGCGGCACGTTCGGATAGTCGGAGACGATTTCGGCGATGGCCGTGACGTTTTCCACGCTGCCCAGCGCGCCGATCTTGATGGCGGCCACCGACATGTCCTCTAGCAGCACGCGCGCCTGGTCCGAGACCCAGTCCGGGTCGACGGCCTGCACGTCTTCCACGCGCGCCGTATCGCTGATCAGCAGGCCCGTGGTGACCGACAGGCCATGGCAGCCGAAGGCTGAAAACGTGGCCAGATCGGCCTGGATGCCGATCGCGCCGACGGGATCGGACACGCCGAAGCTTAATATGAGGGGAGAAGTTTGGTTTTGCACGGCGGGTAGATTAAGATACCTAATTCAGCATTTTACTTGATTGAAGGGTGGCAGAACGTGAGTAGCAACGAAACAACGCAGCAATTCCAAACGTGGATGTGTCTTATTTGCGGCTGGGTTTATGATGAAGAGGCTGGCCTGCCCGATGAAGACATCGCTCCCGGCACGCGTTGGGCCGATGTGCCGATGAACTGGACTTGCCCTGAATGCGGCGCGCGCAAGGATGATTTCGAAATGGTGGCCATTTAATCAAGCATGACGCACAAGCATGCCGCTGCCGCCCGTGGCAGGGCAGCCGCCTGTGCTATGGTATGAAAGATTGCCGAATAATCAAATGACGAATCCTTTAGCGCCCCAGGCGGCGTCCGGCGGCGTGACGATCCTGGTCATCGACGACAGCGCCACCGTGCGCAGCGCGGCCGGCAAGGTGCTGAGCGAAGCGGGCTATCGCGTGGTGGTGGCGGAAAACGGCTTCGATGCGCTGGCCAAGATCGGCGATTGCCGGCCGGCCCTGATCGTGTGCGATATCCTGATGCCGCGCCTTGATGGCTACCGCACGTGCGCACTGATCAAGGCCAGTGCGGCGTTTCACGCCACGCCGGTGCTGATGCTGTCGTCGAAGGAGGGGCTGTTTGACCGCGCGCGCGGCGCCATGGCGGGCGCCAGCGCCTGTCTGGCCAAGCCGCTGGCGCCCGAGGCGCTGCTGGCCGCCGTGCGGCAGCACCTGGCCGGCCATTTTTAGTATGATTCATCGAGCATGACTCAATTACCGCAGCAAGGAAGTAAAACACAGATGGCCATACACACAATTCTGATCGTCGATGACTCGCCGACAGAGCGCTACTACCTGAGCGAGATGCTGGTGCGTGCCGGTTACGCCGTGCTGACGGCGCAAGACGGCGCCGACGCGCTGGCGCAGCTGAAGCAGGCCAGGCCCGACCTGATCCTGATGGATGTGGTGATGCCCGGTGCGAATGGCTTCCAGATCACGCGCGCGATCGCCCGCGATCCGGAACTGCAGGACGTGCCGGTGATTATCTGCTCTAGCAAGAGCCAGGAAACGGACCGCATCTGGGGCTTGCGCCAGGGCGCGCGCGATTACCTGGTCAAGCCGGTGGTCGAAGCCGACCTGCTGGCGAAGATCGCGGCGCTGTCCTGACGCATGCGCACGATGCCTGGCAATGGCGTGCCTGCTCCGGCCTTGCTGGCCATGCCACCGCACGAGACGGGCGCGCGGCAGGGCCGCTTGCGCCAGTACCAGCTGCAATTGCTCGAACGGGTGCAGGCCGCGCGCAGCGGCGCGCTGGCGGCGCGCAAGGAGCTGGGCGTGCTGCTCGGCGGCCGGCATTGCCTGCTCGACCTGACGCAGCTCGGTGAAATCGTCATTCCCGCAGGCGTGCAAATCCAGGCCGTGCCGCTGGCGCAGGACTGGTACCTGGGCCTGGCCGCCATGCGCGGACGCCTGACCGCCATCATCGACCTGGCCCGCTACATGGGCGAACCGGCCTGCGCGGCCGGCGGCGACAGCCGCATCATCACCTTTTCTCCCCGCCTGGGCGTGAATTGCGCGCTGCTGGTCGAGCGCGTGCTGGGCTTGCGCCAGCAGCGCGGCATGCTGTCGGTGCCGCCGCAGCATGCCGCGTCAGCGGGCGCGCTGCCATGGGCAGCGCAGACCTTGCGCGACGGCGAAGGGCAGCACTGGCTGCGCCTGGACCTGGCGCAGCTGGTGCAGGCGGAACGCTTCCTCGATGCCGGCTTTGCCGGCGCGCCCAGCGGCAAGGGCGAAGACTGATGGGCGCCCATTCCCCTATCCTGGCATCCGGCATGGCCGAGGCGGAACACGCGCCGGGCGAACCGGCGCTGCCGGCCGACCTGCCGCTGCGCCTGCGCGACGCGCTGGGGCGGCGCAAGTCGCTGGCCAGCGCGCCGGCCAGCGACTTGAAGCTGCCGCTGATCGGCCATTTGCCGTTGCAAAAACAATTGAGCATCCTGTCGACGGTGATGGCCCTGAGTCTGGCCGCCAGCCTGCTGTTTGTCGGCATCAACACGCGCAGCGGCAATATCGCCTCGGCGCAGACGCAGTTGGCCAGCGACGCGCTGATGCACTCGCAGCGCATCGGCAAGGCCGCGCCGAACGCCGTGCAGGGCAATCCGGAAGCGTTCCGCCAGCTCGAGGAAAGCCGCAATGAGCTGAACCAGGATTTCCGCCTGATGCTGCGCGGCGGCACCTATCATGGGCGCGACATCGGCGAATCGCGTGCCAGCCTGCTGGCGGCCGTGGCCGACGCGCGCAAGAAGTGGGCCAGCAGCGACCGCGCGGCCAGCACCATCCTGCGCCTGAAACCGGAACTGGGCGAATTCGACAAGACCTTGCAGCAATTGAACGCGCTGTCGCCCGCGCTGCTGGCGCAGACCGAGGAAATCGCGGCCCTGAAGGTGCAGCGCGGCGGCAATGCGCGCGACCTGGCCGTCATCGGCCGGCTGATGATGCTGAGCCAGCGCATGAGCCGCAGCGCCAGCGAATTCCTCTCGTCGGGCAGCATCAGTTCGGAGACGGCGTTTTCGCTGGGGCGCGACACGACGTATTTCCGCGCCGCCGTCGAAGGCCTGCTCAATGGCAGCGTCTCGCTGCAGCTGGCGCCCACGCGCGACGCCGAGCTGCGCGACCGCCTGGTGGCGCTGAAGGCCAGCTTCGACAATTACCAGAAGCTGGTGTCGTCCATCCTCGACCGCCTGGACAAATTCAGTTCGGCGAAGAGCGCCGAGCAGCTGATCTTCAACGAGAATGAAGACCTGCGCCAGCGCCTGACCCTGCTGCAGCAGATGTACCACGCGAACCAGGAAACCCTGGGCATCGCCTTCTGGCTGATGGTGGCCGGCGTGCTGCTGACCCTGATCGCGGCGGCCGGCATCGGCAGGGTGCTGCTGCAGGATTCCGTCAACCGCACGCGCGAGGCCGAGCGCCGCCGCCATGAGGCGGAAATCCAGCGCCTGCTGTCGCAGGAAAAGGAAGAGCAGGCCAAGGCCAAGAATGACCAGAACCAGGCGGCCATCCTGCGCCTGATGAATGAATTGCAGAAGGTGGCCGACGGCGACCTGACGGTGCAGGCCACCGTTTCGGAAGACATCACGGGCGCCATCGCCGATTCCGTCAACTACACGGTGGAGGAATTGCGCGGCCTGGTGGGCAGGGTCACGGCCACGGCGGAACAGGTGAACCGCGCCTCGACGCAGGCGCAAAGCATTTCCAGCAAACTGCTGATCGCCTCGCAGCAGCAGTCGCGCGAAATCCTCGATGCCAGCGCCACCGTGGTGAAGATGGCCAATGCGATCACCGACGTGTCGAAATCGGCCAGCGTCTCGGCCGACGTGGCGCGCCAGTCGGTGGCGGCCGCGCTGCAAGGCTCGACGGCGGTGGAAAATGCCATCAAGGGCATGCATGAAATCCGCGAACAGATCCAGGATACCTCCAAGCGCATCAAGCGCCTGGGCGAATCGTCGCAGGAAATCGGCGAGATCACCGAGCTCATTTCCGACATCACGGAACAGACCAACGTGCTGGCGCTGAACGCCGCCATCCAGGCCGCATCGGCCGGCGAGGCGGGACGCGGCTTTTCCGTCGTGGCCGAGGAAGTGCAGCGCCTGGCCGAACGCTCGGCCGCCGCCGCCAAGCAGATCGGCGCGCTGGTGCGCACCATCCAGGCCGACACCCAGGATGCCACCAGGGCGATGGAAAAATCCACGCAGGGGGTGGTCGAGGGCGCGCGCCTGTCCGACGCGGCCGGCGCGGCGCTGAACGACATCAGCCAGGTGTCGAAACACCTGGCCGAACTGATTCAGGGCATCTCGTTCGCCACCGGCACGCAGGCCGGTTCCGCCAGCGGCGTGGCCCTGAACATCCAGCATATCCTGAGCGTGACGGAACAGACCCAGGATGGCACGCAGCAGACGGCGCAGTCGATCCATAAGCTGTCGATGCTGGCGCAGGAATTGAAAAACTCGGTGTCGCGCTTCCGCGTCGCCGCCTGAACGCCGCGCCAGTGCAGGGCGCGGCGCGTTGTGCGTACCGATTTTGCGCTACGATTTCTTTACCGAGGCATGCATGAGCACACCAGATAGTCCGCAGCAGTCCAAGCCGTTCGACAGCGAACCCCTGTCGTGGGTGATGGTGGAAATCCGCGAAGCGCTGGGCCGTTCGAAAACGGCGCTGTTCGAAGCGGGTGGCCGCGAGCGCGAGGAACGCGCCACGGCCCTGCAGCATGCGCGCTCGCACCTGCACCAGGCGCATGGCGCGCTGGTGATGGTCGACGTGGCCGGCGCCAGCCTGCTGACGTCGGGCGCGGAACAGGCGCTGGCGCGCTTTCGTGACGGCAGCCTGGAATACACGGTGGATCACGCGCAGGTGGTGGCCGAGCTGTACCAGGCCCTGGTGGAATACCTGGAAGACCTGGTGGCCGGCACGCCGCCGCAGCCAACTCGATTGTTCCCGTATTACCGCGCCCTGCAAACCATGCTGGGCGCGGAACGCATCCATCCGGCGGACCTGTTTTTTCCGCCATCGTCCCTGCTGGAAGGCCATGCCATCGCGCTGGCCGAAGCGCCGCCCGCCGCCGATTATCCGGCCTGGCGCGGGCGCTTTGAAAAGTCCTTGCTGCCGTTCCTGAAGGCGCAGGATGACGCCACGCGGCGCCAGCATGCGGGTGCCCTGCACGACACCCTGACCCTGGTGGCCGACGCGCAGCAGGATGCGCCGGCGCGCACCTTCTGGTTCGCCATGCAGGCGTTTGCCGAGCTGGCGGCCAGCGGCGAGGGCATGGGCACCTTATATGTGAAGCAGCTGTTTGGCCTGATCAACCTGCAGTTGCGCCGCCTGGCGCAGGGCACGGCCAGCCTGCCCGAGGCGATGCTGCGCGACGCCCTGTTCTTTATCGCGGCAGCCGCCGAAGCGACGCCGGCGGCGCAGCAGCTGCGCGCCGCTTTCGCCCTCGATGGCCTGGTGCCGGCCGACGTGGAGACGCGGCGCTACGGCCAGGTCGACCAGGATGCCTTGCAGGGCGCGCGCGCGGCCCTGGCGCGGGCGCGCGCCGGCTGGAGCCGCCTGGCGCAGGCCGATCTCGATCCCGCCTTGAGCGCGGATTTCGGCCAGGCGCTGGAGGATGTGGCGGCGCATGCGGAGGCCCTGAAGCTGCCGGCCCTGGCCGGCCTGTTGCGCCAGTGCGCCGCCGTGGCGCGGCAAGCCGTGGCCAGCGGGCGCAGTGCGGCGCTGGAACAGGAAATCGGCACGGCGCTGCTGTTCGCCGAGACGGGCCTGGAGCAGGTGCGCCGCCTGCCCGATGACTTCGCCGGCAACGCGGAAACCATCGCCGCGCGCCTGCAGGCGCTGCTGGCCGGCGAGGCGCCGCCGCCAGCCGCCGCTGGAGAACTGTCGCGCCAGATCGAACAGGGACAGACCGTCGCCGCGCTGGCCGACGACATGAAGACGGGCCTGCGGCAGGTGGAAAGACTGCTCAACGATTACTATGCGGGTGGCGCGCGCCAGGCGTCGCTCGAGGGCGTGGCGCCCCTGCTGCGGCAATTGCAGCAGCAACTGGCCAGCCTGGAACAGGACGCCGCCGGCGCCGCCGTGGCGCAGGTCGATGCGGCCGTGCTGCAGCTGCCCGCCATCGGTGGCCAGGCCGAACAAGCCGAGGCGCTCGACGAGATCGCGCAAAACGTCAGCGCGCTGGGCTTCTTTGTCGACATGCTGGGCCGCAATGCGCAAGCGGCCAAGGGGCGTTTCCATTTTGACGCCGCCACCGGCGCCTTCCGCGCGCTGCCGTTTGAAAAAGTCGCCGCCGCCGGTGCCGTGCCCGTGCCCCTGCTCGACCAGGCGCTGGCGCCCGCCGCGCCATCCGCGGCTGATGCCGCGCCGGCAGCGGCAGACGTCGATGCGGAAATGCTCGACATCTTCATCGCCGAAGCGCGCGAGGTGCTGGCCTTTGTCGACACCACCCTGGCCTTGCCGCGCGAGCAGGCCGCCAGCAGCGAACACCTGGCCATGCTGCGCCGCTCCTTCCACACCTTGAAAGGCAGCAGCCGGATGATCGGCCTGGGACAGTTTGCCGAAGCAGCCGGCGCCATCGAGCGCGTCATGAATACCTGGCTGGCCGAGGCGCGCCCCGCCAGCGACGATTTGTTTACGCTCCTCAATTACGGCTGGTACCAGCTCAGCGAATGGGTGGCCGAGCTGGAAGGCGGCGCGGGGCGCGAGCGCGCGGCGGGCATGCTGCTGGCGGCGGCCGAGCGCGTGCGCGAAGGCGGGCCGTTCGAGCTGCGCAAGCCGCGCCCGGCGGCGCCCGTCGCCAGCAGCGGCAATGTGATCGGTTTTCCGTCCGCCACGGCGCCTGCCGCGCACGAGGCGCCCGACGACAATCTGAAGCACGTGGGCGAGCTGCGCGTCAGCCTGCCCTTGTACAACATCTACCTGGCCGAAACGGATGAATTGCTGCGCGTGCTGACGCGCGACTTCGGCGAGTGGCGCCATGAACAGCGCGCCGTCAGCGGCGAGGCGCTGCAAGCCGTGCATACCCTGGCGGGAACCTCCGGTACGGTGGGCTTCCAGTCCCTGCGCGACCTGGCGCATGCGCTGGAAACGACGATAGAAACGGTGGTGCCGCCGCTGGCCGGCTTGCGCGATGCGCAGCACGACGTGCTGGAACAGGCCACGCAGCGCATCGGACAGATGCTGCAGGCATTCGCGCTGGGCGACCTGGCGCCGGCGCAGCCGGACATGATCGAAGCGCTCAACACCCTGTGGCGCGCCTTGACGGCGCCGCCCGGGGAAAGCAGGGAAGAGCAGCTCGACGCCCTGTTTGCCGCCACCTACGCCAGCATCGTCGGCACGCCGGCGCAATCTGCGCAATCTGCGCAAGCGCCGGGCGACGAATCGGCCGACGCGTCAGCAAGCGAGCTGGCAGAGGTGCCCGCGCCGCAGCTCGACACCCTGTTCGCGGCGACATACGCGAGCATCGTTGCCGACGCGCTGCAGCAGGATGGCCCCGCCGCTGCCGAACCTTCGGTGCCGGCCCATGGCGCCGGCGACGACCTGTTCGACGCCGGCTTCGAGCATGCGCCGCCACTGGAGCATGCGCTGCCGGAAGCGCTGGTGCCGGCCATCATGCCGGCCGATGCGGCCGCGCTGCTGGCGGCCAGCGCCGGCATCAGCGATGAACTCGACCTCGACCTGTTGTCCGTCTTCCTGGAAGAGGGCGCCGACCTGCTGCCGCAGATCGGCGAGGCGCTGCGCAGCTGGCAGCAGCAGCCGCACGACAGCGGCCAGGCGCAGATGCTGCTGCGCACCCTGCACACGGTGAAGGGCAGCGCGCGCATGGCCGGCGCCATGCGCCTGGGCCAGCATGCGCATGAGATCGAGACGCATATCGAAAACATGCTGCACGCGGGCACCGCCACGCCGCAAGCCTTCGAGGAATTGCTGGCCCATTACGACCATGCGCTGCACCTGTTCGAGCAGCTGCAGCAGCCCCTGCTGCCGTTGCCGGGCATGGAAGACACGCCCGCCGCCGAGCCGAAGGCGGCCCTGGTGCGCGTGCGCGCCGATATCCTCGACCGCCTGGTGAACCAGGCCGGCGAAGTGTCGATCACGCGCTCGAAAATGGAAAACGAGGTGGGCGTGCTGGGTGCCTCGCTGGCCGAGTTTTCCGACAATCTGCAGCGCCTGCGGCGCCAGTTGCGCGAAGTGGAGATGCAGGCCGAATCGCAGATCGCCTCGCGCATGGCCGTCGGTAGCGAGCGCGATTTCGATCCGCTCGAGTTCGACCGTTTTACGCGCCTGCAGGAACTCACGCGCATGATGGCCGAGAGCGTCAATGACGTGGCTTCCTTCCATGAAAACCTCAGCCACAGCGTCGATGCGGTGACGGACGACCTGGTGCTGCAGGCGCGCCTGACGCGCGAGTTGCAGCGCGACCTGATGCAGATCCGCATGGTGCCCTTTGCCAGCATCGCCGAACGCCTGTTCCGCGTGGCGCGGCAAAGCGCCAAGGAAGTCGACAAGCGCGTCAACCTCGACATCCGCGGCGGTGGCGTGGAAATCGACCGCAGCGTGCTCGAACGCATGGCAGCGCCGTTCGAGCACTTGCTGCGCAACGCCATCGTGCATGGCATCGAGCCGCGCGACGCGCGCCTGGCAGCGGGCAAGAGCGAGACGGGCGAACTGCTGGTGCAGGTCAGCCAGCAGGGCAACGAGGTGGCGATCGCCTTTTCCGACGATGGCGCGGGACTGGACCTGGAACGCATCCGCGCCAAGGCGCTCAGCGCCGGCCTGGTGGCGCCGGATGCGCAGCTGAGCGATGCGCAGGCGGCCGAGCTGATTTTCGCGGCAGGCTTTTCCACCGCCGACAGCCTGACGGAACTGGCGGGGCGGGGCGTGGGCATGGATATCGTGCGCTCCGAGGCGCTGGCCCTGGGCGGCAGGATCGAGACGGCCACGCAGGCCGGATTGGGCATGCGCTTCACCATCCACCTGCCGCTGACCCTGGCCGTCACGCAAGTGGTGCTGCTGGCGGCGAACGGCAAGACGTATGCCCTGCCTTCCGTGCTGGTGGAGCAGGTGCTGCACCTGAAGGGCGAGCAGCTGGAGCAGGTGCAGGCGGCTGGCTGCATCGAGTCACACGGCCAGGCGCTGGCGCTGCATCACCTGTCGGCCATGCTGGGCGAGACGCCGGAGACGCAGGCCGTGCAGCGCCATGCGCCCGTGCTGCTGCTACGCAATGGCAACGACAGGCTGGCGCTGCAGGTCGATGACGTGCTGGGCAACCGCGAAGTGGTGGTCAAGCACGTGGGGCCGCAGCTGGCGCGCATGCCGGGCATCGCCGGCGCCACGGTGCTGGGTACGGGCGACATCGTGCTGATCCTGAACCCGGTGGCGCTGGCGCAGCACCTGGAACACCACCCGGAACTGCTGTCGCAGTACGCGGTGGCGTCGGCCGGGCAGCGCGCCGCCTCCAGCGTGCTGGCCGCGCCGCGCGCCTGCGTGATGGTGGTCGACGATTCGCTGACGGTGCGCCGCGTGATGCAACGCCTGTTCGAGCGCGAAGGCTACCTTGTGCTGCTGGCCAAGGATGGCGTCGATGCGCTGGAACAGCTGCACGCGCTGGACGCGCCGGCCATGCCGGCCCTGCTGCTGGTGGACGTGGAAATGCCGCGCATGGACGGTTTTGACTTGACGCGCAATGTGCGCAGCGACGACAAGACGCGCGCCATCCCCGTCATCATGATCACTTCGCGCAGCGCCGACAAGCACCGCACGCACGCCTTGGAACTGGGCGTGAATGCGTATTTCGGCAAGCCGTTCCAGGAGGAGGAATTGCTGGCGGAAGTGGCGCGCTTGCTGGGCGGCGGGGTGTAGCAGGACGGCTTGGGTCAGACGTCGGCCGAGGTAGCGAGGGCAGGTCGGGCAGGTCGGCTTAGCGCAAAGCGCGTAACGCGCCGCCGGCTGCCGGATTACGCCACCACTTTGACCACGGCATAACGCTCCAGTGTTTCCTTGCGCGCCTCGTCGTGCTGCACCAGCGGTTCGGGATAGTCGCGTCCCAGCACGATGTTTTTCTGTTCGAGCAGCATGCGCGGCACCAGCCAGGGCGCGTGGATTTCCTTGTCGCCCAGCGCCTTCAGCTGCGGCAGGTAGCGGCGGATGAAACGACCGCCTGCATCGAATTTTTCCGACTGCGTGATGGGGTTGAAGATGCGGAAATAGGGCTGGGCGTCGCAGCCGGACGACGACGCCCATTGCCAGCCGCCGTTGTTCGACGCCAGGTCGAAGTCGTTCAGGTGCAGCGCGAAGTACGCTTCGCCACGGCGCCAGTCGATGCCCAGATCCTTGATCAAGAAGCAGGCCGTGACCATGCGCAGGCGGTTGTGCATGTAGCCCGTCTGGTTCAGCTGGGCCATGGCGGCGTCGACCAGCGGATAGCCGGTGCGGCCCTCGCACCAGGCGGCAAAGGCGGCGTCGGCCTCGGGGCCCGTTTCCCAGGCGATGGCGTCGTAGGCCGGCTTGAAGGCGCCGCCTTCCACATGCGGGTTCTGGTACAAAATCATGGCATAGAAGTCGCGCCAGATCAGTTCCGCCAGCCACACGGGCGCGCCATCGCCGCCGCCGCCCCGGTCCATCAGGTCGACGATGGTGCGCACCAGGTAGCGCAGCGAGACGGTGCCGAAGCGCAGGTGCATGGAGAGATAGGACGGCCCCTTCAGCGCGGGAAAGTCGCGCGCCACGTCGTAGCGGGCCGCGCGCGGCAGGAAATCCTCGAACAGGGCGCTGGCGCCCGACATCCCGGTCGGAATCGCCAGCTCGGCCAGGTTGCTCGCTTCGAAACCCAGTTCGCCCAGCGCGGGCAGCGGCGCCGGCGTGCCGCCGCGCGGCGGCGCCAGGCTGGCCGCATGCGGTTCCACGTCGAACGGCGCCAGGCAGGCAGGTTCGGCGCGCATTTTCTTCAGCCACGCATTCTTGTACGGCGTGTAGACGGTGTAGGGTTTCTGCGACAGGGTGAGTACCTCGTCTTTTTCAAAGATCACCTGGTCCTTGAAGCTGAACCACAGGCGCGCGTCGCGCGTCAGCGCGGCGGCCACGCAGGCATCGCGGGCGATGGCTTGCGGTTCATAGTCGTGGTTGGCGAAGACGGCATCGGCGTTCAATTCGGCCGCCAGGCGCGGGATGGCCTCGGCCGCCACGGCGTGCAGCACGATCAGGTCGCCGCCCAGCGCGCGCAGTTCGGCCGCCAGTTCCGCCACGCTGGCATGGATGAAATCGACGCGCCGGTCGCGGCGCGGCAGCGCATCCAGGATGGCCGTGTCGTACACAAACACGCAGTGCACGGCCTGGCTCTGGCGCAGGGCGTGGTGCAGTGCAGCATGGTCAAAGGCGCGCAGGTCGCGGCGGAACCATACGAGGGAAGTCTTGAAGGTCATTGCGTGTTCCGGGTCAAAGATAAGCGTTTTTTTGCCGTCTGGGGGAGGATATGGCCGCGCGCATCGTGCCTTTGGCGTCGCTGTGGCGGCAATTCAGTGTAAACTAGCAGGTATGTTTGTAATGCTTTATGTGCGACAGCGATTTTGCAATCAATTTTACAATTGATCTGAAAAAATAGCCGTTATCGAGATGGTATTTGATATTTTGCAAGACGCAAGATGTGCATTGAGCAGCGAATGTATCAATAAATTTATAATATAACAAGAATGACGTCTGGCATTACAACGGACCGCCGCCCAGCATTCGCGGCGGATTGCGCCAGGCGTACGACAGCGGGGTAAGCGAGACTTGCCAGCAAGCCCACAGAGAGAGCATCGCGTATGAAGAAGAGTAAAATCGACCAGACTCTACCAGGACATCGATTGATGCAGGGTGTCGGCGAGCCGGCCGCCACCGGTTCTTCCACCCTGAATCTGGCTAACCATTTCCTGATTGCGATGCCGGCGATGCAAGACCCGATCTTCGGCGGCACGGTCGTGTACGTATGCGAACACAATGAAAACGGCGTGCTGGGCGTCGTCATCAACAAGCCTACCGACATGACGATGGAAGTGTTGTTCGACCGCATCGACCTGAAACTGGCGGCCGGCAGCGACGCGCCCATCATCAACGAACCGATCATGTTCGGCGGCCCGGTGCAGGACGACCGCGGCTTCGTGCTGCACACGCCGGGCGCGCGCTATTCGTCGTCGCTGACGGTGACGGACGAAATCGCGTTTACCACCTCGATCGACGTGCTGGAAGCCGTCGCCAAGGGCGATGGCCCCGAGCGCATG
This sequence comes from Janthinobacterium foliorum, assembly GCF_978021625.1. Classification (NCBI taxonomy): domain Bacteria; kingdom Pseudomonadati; phylum Pseudomonadota; class Betaproteobacteria; order Burkholderiales; family Oxalobacteraceae; genus Janthinobacterium; species Janthinobacterium foliorum. The sequence goes on from NZ_CDXDQE010000003.1 coordinate 568,269, forward strand.
CTGGTCTCGATCGGCTACTCGGGCTGGAGTCCGGGCCAGCTGGAAGACGAGATCGGCCGCAACGGCTGGCTGACGGTGGGCGCCTCGGCCGACATCCTGTTTGACTTCCCCATCGAGCAGCGCTATGTGGCGGCCATCAAACTGCTGGGCATCGACCCCTTGATGCTGGCGAGCGAGGCTGGCCACGCATGAGCGGTGACGCCATCGACACCATCCTCGCCTTCGATTTCGGCCTGAAACGCATTGGCGTGGCCATCGGCAATACCATGATTTGCCAGGCCAAGCCGCTCAGCGTGATCACGGCCACGGCGAATGAGCCGAAGTTCGCCGCCATCGATAGCCTGATCAGGGAGTGGGGCGCCAGCCGCATCGTGGTGGGCTTGCCCAGCCACCCCGATGGCACGGAGCACGAGATGAGCGCGCGTTGCCGGCGTTTCGCCAACCAGGTGCACGGCCGCTTCAACCTGCCGGTGGAACTGGTCGACGAGCGCTATTCATCGGCCGTCATCGCCGCCAAGCGCGGTGAAGTCATCGACGACCGCGCCGCCGCCGTCATCCTGCAGCAGTACTTCGACGCGAATTATTAATCCGACCTTTTGACGCCATTCCTGAATGATCAAGAACCCTATGCCGCACCCTACGAATCCTTCCCAACTCGACGCCGAGGCCCTGTATGCGGACTTGCTGCAGCAGGTGCAGAGCGGCCTGGCGGGCATCTCCAACGTGGCCATCGTCGGCATCCATTCGGGCGGTGCCTGGCTGGCCGAACGCCTGGCGCGCGACCTGAACCTGCTCGACCGCCTGGGCGTGCTCGATGTCTCCTTCTACCGCGACGACTTCGCGCAAAAAGGCCTGCATGCGGACGTCAAGCCGACGCAAATCAGCTTTGACGTTGCCGGCGCCACCATCCTGCTGGTCGACGACGTGCTGTACACGGGCCGCACCACGCGCGCGGCCATCAATGAACTGTTCGACTATGGCCGCCCGGCGAAGATCATGCTGGCCGCCCTGGTCGACCGCGGCGAGCGCCAGCTGCCGGTGGCCGCCGATTTCGTGGCCGCCTTCACTGCCGTGCCACCTGGCCAGGCCCTGGTCCTGAAGCAAGCCGACGACGGAAAATTCACGCTCACCATAGATACCCACCATGCTTAATCCGCAACTGAATAAACACGGCGAACTGCAACATCTGCTGACGATCGAAGGCTTGCCGAAGTCTATCGTCAATCACATCCTCGACACCGCGTCCTCGTTCGTCGGCATCTCCGACCGCGACGTGAAAAAAGTGCCGCTGATGCGCGGCAAAAGCGTTTTCAACCTGTTCTTTGAAAACTCCACGCGCACCCGCACCACCTTCGAGATCGCCTCGAAGCGCCTGTCGGCCGACGTCATCAACCTGAACATCCAGGCGTCATCGGCCAGCAAGGGCGAGTCCCTGCTCGACACCATCGACAACCTGTCGGCCATGCATGCCGACATGTTCGTCGTGCGCCACGCGCAGTCGGGCGCGCCCTACCTGATCGCCAAGCACCTGATCGACACGAAGCAGCCGCATGTCCACGTGGTCAACGCGGGCGACGGACGCCATGCGCACCCGACCCAGGGCTTGCTCGACATGTACACGATCCGCCACTACAAGAAGGATTTCACGAACCTGACGGTGGCCATCGTGGGCGACATCCTGCACAGCCGCGTGGCCCGTTCCGACATCCATGCGCTGACGACCCTGGGCGTGCCGGAAGTGCGCGCCATCGGCCCGCATACCCTGCTGCCGGGCGGCCTGGAGCAGATGGGCGTGCGCACTTTCACCAACATGGATGAAGGCTTGAAGGGCGTCGACGTGATCATCATGCTGCGCCTGCAAAACGAGCGCATGAGCGGCGCGCTGCTGCCGTCGGCGCAGGAGTACTTCAAGAGCTATGGCCTGACGCCGGAGCGCCTGGCGCTGGCCAAGCCGGACGCCATCGTCATGCATCCGGGCCCGATGAACCGCGGCGTGGAGATCGATTCGGCCGTGGCCGACGGTCCGCAGGCGGTGATCCTGCCGCAGGTAACGTTCGGTATCGCCGTCCGCATGGCGGTGATGAGTATTTTGGCTGGTAATCAGGGCTGATAGCCCAAGGACGAGTAAGCAAGCATGACGACACTACATATCAAGAACGGCCACCTGATCGACCCTGCCAACGGCATCGATGGCTTGCAGGACCTGTTCATCGCCGACGGCAAAGTGCTGGCCGTGGGCAGCGCCCCCGCCGGCTTCACCGCCGACGCTACGTTTGACGCGGCCGGCCTGGTGGTTTCCCCCGGCCTGGTCGACCTGTCCGCGCGCCTGCGCGAGCCGGGCTACGAATACAAGGCGACCCTGGAATCGGAATTGCAGGCGGCCCTGCAAGGCGGCGTGACGAGCCTGGTCTGCCCGCCCGACACCGATCCCGTGCTCGACGAGCCGGGCCTGGTGGAGATGCTGAAATACCGCGCCAAGACGCAGAACAAGGCGCACGTGCACCCGCTGGGGGCGCTGACCATGGGCTTGAAGGGCAAGTCGCTGACGGAAATGGCGGAATTGACGGAAGCGGGCTGCATCGGCTTCGCCCAGGCCGAGGAGCCGATCGAAGACACCACCGTGCTGCTGCGCGCCATGCAATACGCGAACACCTTCGGCTACACCGTCTGGCTGCGTCCGCAGGACCCGCATATCGGCCGTGGCGGCATCGCCCACAGCGGTCCGCTCGCGTCGCGCCTGGGCCTGTCCGGCGTGCCCGTGATGTCCGAAACCATCGCGCTGCACACCATCTTTGAACTGATGCGCGCCAGCCGCGCGCGCGTGCACCTGTGCCGCATTTCGTCGGCTGCCGGCCTGGAACTGATCCGCGCCGCCAAGGCCGAAGGCTTGCCCGTCACCTGCGACGTGGGCGTGCACCATGCGCACCTGACGGACGCCGACATCGGCTTCTTCGACCCGAACGCGCGCGTCACGCCGCCGTTCCGCAGCCAGCGCGACCGCGATGCGATCCGCGCCGGCCTGTTCGACGGCACCGTCGACGCCATGTGCTCGGATCACACGCCCGTCGACGACGATGAAAAACTGCTGCCGTTCGGCGAAGCGTCGCCCGGCGCCACGGGCCTGGAACTGCTGCTGTCGCTGGCCCTGAAATGGGCCGACGACTATGCCTTGAACCAGCCGCAATCGGGTGCGCGTCCGCTGGCGCGCGCCGTGGCGAAGATCACTTCCGACGCGGCGCGGGTGGCCGGCATCCCGGCCGGCAGCCTGGCCGTGGGCGAAGCGGCCGACATCTGCGTCTTCGATCCCGCCGCGCGCTGGACCGTGTCGTCGGCCTCGCTGGCCAGCCAGGGCAAGCACACGCCTTTCCTCGGCTATGAGTTGAGCGGCATCGTCAAGGCGACCATCGTGGCTGGACAGGTGGCGTTCCAGCGCTAATTGCAGCTAGTGCACCAGCGAAGGTGTCGAAGCCGGGGTCAGTCCTTTCAGGAGCGGAATTCGCCCCATTGGGGCGGATTCCCCCGCCGGGTCTGGCCCCGGATTTTGCTTGGGGGCGAGAGCCTTATTTAATTTGTTGGTGTGATTTGAAACTTCTGCTTACCTACCGCCTCGCGCGCATCGCCATTCACCTGAGCTGCGGCATGGCCAAGAGCGCCGTGCTGTTCCCATGGCTGGACCTGGAGGGGCGCAACCGGCGCATCCGCCGCTGGTCCACGCAGCTGCTCGATATCTGCGGCGTGCGCGTGCAGCAGCCGGCCGCCAGCCTGCCGGCGCTGGCGCATGCGATGGTGGTGGCGAACCACGTCTCGTGGCTCGACATCTTCGTCATCAATGCCGTCCACCCTTGCCGTTTCGTCGCCAAGGCGGAAATCCGCGCCTGGCCTATCCTGGGCTGGCTGGCCGGACGCGCCGGCACCATCTTCATTTCGCGCGGCAGCAAGCGTGACCTGCGCCTGATCTTCCAGGGCCTGGTGGATAAATTGACGGCAGGCGAGCGCATCGCGTTTTTCCCGGAAGGGACCACCGCCGCGCAAGGGCAGATCCTGCCGTTCCACGCCAACCTGTTCGAGGCGGCCATCGACGCGCAAGTGCCGGTGCAGCCGTTCGCGCTGGTGTATGTGGATGACAGGGGGGAGCTGCACCATGCCGTTGATTTCATCGGCGACATGAGCTTTGCGCAAAGCATGGTGGCGATTCTCAGCGGGCCGCCGATCACGGCGCGCCTGACCTGTTTGGCGCCGGTGCCGACGGCAGGAGCGCACCGGCGCGACCTGGCGGCGGCAACGCAGGCGGCGGTGGCCGCCGCGCTGCCGCTGGAGCAGGCTGCCTAGTTCTTCACGTGCAGCCAGCGCGCATGCGCGGCGCGGGCCAGGTAGTCGAGCAGGAAGCCCAGGATCCCGATCAACACGATGGCGGCCATCAGTTCCGAATACGCCAGGCGGTCGCGCGTGTCGAGGATGAAGTAACCCAGGCCGGCCGAGACGCCCAGCATTTCCGCCGGCACCAGCACGATCCAGATGATGCCGATGGCCAGGCGCACTCCCGTCAGGATGTCGGCCGTGATGCCTGGCAAAATCACCTTGAAGACGATCTCGCTGCGCGTGGCCGACAGGCTGCGCGCCAGCAGCAGCCAGTTCGGATCGAGCCGCGCCACGCCGGCCGCCGTATTGAGCAAAATTGGCCAGACGGCCGCAAACGCCAGCAGGAAGTATACGGGGGCGTCGCCGACACCGAGCACCATCACGGCGATCGGCATCCACGACAGCGGCGAAATCATGCGCAGCAGCTGGAACAGCGGCATGGCGGCGCCGGAAAAGCTTTTCGACATGGCCACCAGCACGCCCAGCGGCACGCCGATGACGATGGCCAGCCCCAGGCCCACGGCCACCCTTTGCAGGCTCAGTACCACGTGCAGCCAGATATCCGAACCGCCCAGCATCTCTCTGAACGCCAGCGCCGTGGGCAGCGGCGCGAAGGCGGTGGCGATGGGCGTGGATTTCTCCAGCGCCGTCACGCCCACGGACCACAACAGCAAGGCACAGGCCAGCCCCACCAGGGGCAGGCCGAACTTCGTGAACAGCTTGCTCGCCATCGTCAGACCGCCACGGTTTCGCTGCGCAGCAGGTTGGCCGGCAGGCCGAAGGCGGCAGGGCCGCCGACTGCCGTGATGGCCTTGCGCACGAAGCGGTCATCGACCAGGTCGCGCGCGGCAAACTTCGGATCGAGGTTGGCCAGGAAGCGCGTATCGCCTTCCACCTTGGTGCGGCCGATGGCGCGCACCAGTTCTTCCGTGTACGAGGCAAACGGGTACGGCTGGAAGTCGATGCGGCGCTGCTGCCAGTTCTTGTGCACGATCAGGCCCTGCTTCTCGTAGCTGGCGTAGTCGGTGGTGGCCAGCACCTTGGTCAGCACTTGCAGCGGATGCGGCGTGTAGCGGTGCTCGCCCACGTTCGACAGCAGCTTGGCCGTGTCGACCTGGTTCGAGCGCGTCCACAGCTGCGCCTTGACGATGGCGTTGGTGACCTTCTGCGCCCATTCCGGACGCGTGTTGATGTCGCGCTCGGAGAGGAAGGTGACGCAGCAGGCATGGTTCTTCCACACGTCGCCCGAGAAGCGCAGGATCTTGCCGATGCCGGCGTTTTCCGCCGCCGCATTGAAGGGTTCGGCCACGATGTAGCCGGCGATCGACTTGCTGGCCAGGGCCGAGACCATTTCTGCCGGCGCCAGCACCACCAGGTTGACCTCATTCGGCTTGACGGCCGCGTTGCGCGCGCGCGTGACCGGCGTCAGGCCATTGGCGGACAGGATCTGCTGCAGCAGGATGTTGTGGATCGAGTACCAGAACGGGATGGCGACCGTGCGCCCGCCCAGGTCGGACACCTTGCTGATCTCGTTGGCCACCGTCAGCGCGGAACCGTTGACGTGGTTCCAGGCGACGACCTTGGCGGGGAACTTGGCGCCGTAGCGCACCCACAGGGTGGCCGGCGACAGCAAATGGATGACGTTGACCTGGCCGGCGACGAAGGCTTCGATGATCTGCGCCCAGCTGCGGAACAAGCGCGGCGTTTCCGCCTGCAAGCCTTCCGCCTCGAACAGCTTGCGCGCGTGCGCGACCAGCAGCGGGGTGGCGTCGGTGATGGGCAGGTAGCCGATTTTCACGGGCTGGTCGTCGCCTTTCGGGCCTTGCTGCGCCATGGCGTCGCCGGCGAACAGCAGGGGCGAGGCGACGCTGGCCGTGGCCAGCGCCGACATGCGCAGGAAGTCGCGCCGCGTCAGGCCGCAGTCGCATTCGGACGAGGCGCAGATGTGCAGGGGTTTGTTTTGATCTGGGAATGTCATGGGAGTGTTCCGGTCGATTAAAGTTGGGCGAAGGCGGGCGCGTGATCCTTCTTTTGCAGCGCTTGCAGGGCGTCGAGGATGTCCATCTTGAGGGCGATGACGTCGGCGCTGTGGCCGATGCGCGGCTGGGCAATGGCGACGCTCCATTCGCGCACGATGTTGCCCGGCTTGCCTCCCATCAGCAAGATGCGGTCGGCCACCAGGATGGCTTCGTCGATGTCGTGGGTGACGAGCAGCACGGCCGTGTGCCAGCGGTGCACCACGTCCACCAGCAGCGACTGCATCTCGGCGCGCGTGATGGCGTCGAGGGCGGAAAACGGCTCATCGGCGAACAGCAGTTCCGGCTCGCGGGCCAGCGCGCGGGCCAGCGCCACGCGCTGCGCCATGCCGCCCGACAGCGCGGACGGATACAGCTTTTCACGCCCCTTCAGGCCGACCGCGTCGATGGCTTGCGCCACGCGCGTCTGGTGCGCCGCGCGCGTCAGCTTGGGCTGATGCTGGAAGTCCAGGCCAAAGCCGGCATTGCCCGTGACGTTCAGCCAGGGCAGCAGGCTGGCCTGCTGGAAGACGAGGGCGCTGCGCGGGTCCGGCTCGCGCATGGGGGCGTCGAGGAATTGAATGGCGCCCGCGGATGGCGGCTGCAGGCCGGCCAGCACGCGCAGCAGGCTCGATTTGCCGCAGCCGCTGCCGCCCAGCAGGCAGACGATTTCGCGCTTGCGCACGCCCAGCGAGACGTGCTGGAAGACGGGCGCGCTGCCCGGGTAGGCATAGCTCAGGTCCTGCGCCTGCAAGGCCCAATCAGCAACGCTCATGCTTGCGCTCCCGCCGCCTTCGCCGCCTGCTGGCTGTCGAACAGCTGCAAGGCGGCCTGCAATTGCGTCAGGCTGGGGGTGACGATGGGGATGAACGACGATTCGCGCCAGCGGCGGGCAAAGCCCTGCTGCTCCGCGTTCAGGTAGGCGCGCCCGCCCATGGCTTGCAGTTCCAGCATCAGCGCCTGCTGCAGCACGTCCGCCAGCTGTATGCGCAGGCGGAACATGGCCGGCGCCTGCGTCTTGAAGCGGCCATCGTGCACGCCGTCCAGCAGGGTCGCGACTGCCGCTTCCAGGGTCGCTTGCAGCGCTTCGATGCGCGGCGACAGCTGGTTGCGCGAGCCGGCGGAAATCTGCGCCGCCTGCGCCAGGCTGGCGCGCGCCAGGCCGATCGACAGACCGCACTGCATGCCGAGGAAGGAAGGGCGCACCTGCGGCAGCCAGGCCGGCGCGTTGTCGCTGATGATGTCCGCGGCGGGAATGTGCACCTGCGCCAGCTTGACGGAGGCCGTGTTGCTGCCACGCAGGGCGACGAGGTCCAGGTCCTCGCTGCGCTGCACGCCCGCCGCGCTGCTGTCGAAGGCGACGATGACGGGCGGTGCGCCGTCGTCCGGCGCCACGGCGGCCGCCGCGACAAAGCCCGCCTTGCGCAAGTTGGTCACCCACGCCAGGCCGCCATCGACCAGCAGCCCGTCGGCGCGGCGCGCGCCCGTAATTTGCAGCTGCTCGATGCCGGACAAGAATTTCATGGCGTTCGACAGGCCGCTGGCGCCTGCCTGCGTGCCTGCCAGCAGGCCCGGCAAGCGGCGCTCGGCCAGGGCGCGGTTCCCGCTTTGCAGCAGGAATTCGATGAAGCAGCGCTGGCCCCAGAAGACAAAGGCCGCCGTCACGGATTCTTCCGCCACCCGCGCGATGGCGTGGATGGCATCGCGCACGTCGCCGCCCGCGCCGCCGTGTTCCTGCGGCACGCCGATGCGCAGCAGGTGGTCGCCCGCGAGGGCCGGCAGGACGGTTTCAGCCAGCTGCGACGACTGGTCCAGCTGGTCGGCATGCATGTGCAGCCAGTGATTGAGATGGCCCATGTCAGACGGCGCCGGGCAGGTAGGGTGTCAATTGCGGATTGACGGGCGTGCCGGCCAGGCTGTTGGAGAAATTGCACAGGGTGGCCAGGCTGATGCCCAGCACCACTTCCAGCGCCTGCTGCTGGTTGTAGCCGGCGCCCAGGAAGGCTTGATAGTCGGCGTCCGGGACGGCGCCACGCGTGGCGATGACGGCCGTGGCGAAGGCGGCGAATGCGTCCAGCCTGGCATCGCCCGTCGGCTGGCCATGCTGCAGGGCGCGCACCGTCTCCGGCGTCTGGCCGGCTTTTTTCAGCGAGATGGCGCTGTGGCCGGCGATGCAGAAATCGCAGCCATGGATGCGCGCGGCCGTGATCTGCACCACTTCGCGCTCCATCAGGCTCAGGCTGGCGCGTGCATTGATGCCGGATACGGTCAGGTAGGTTTCCAGGGCCAGCGGGGCGTTGGCCAGCACGCCGATCAGGTTGGGCAGATAGCCATTGTTGGCGATGGCTTTTTCCACGAAGGGGCGGCTGTCGGCCGGCGCGGTATCGAGAGTATGCAGAGTCAGACGGGACATGGGGTACCTTGCTAAGTTAGTAAGTCACTCATGCATTATATCGGCCAGATCGTGCACGCAACAGACGTGAGCGTCGCCCTTTTGTGCTCGTTCGTCTGCGATTGTGTGATGCGTGACTTCAGCTGGCCAGCTGGCGCAGGCGCTGGTCGCGGCGATACGCGCCCGGCTGCTCCCCCGTGACGCGCTTGAAGGCGCGCGTAAAGGCGGCGTGCGAGCGGTAGCCCACCAGTTCGGCCGCGCGCTCGACGGAGGCGCCATCGTGCAGGCGCCGCGCGGCGATCTTCATGCGCAGCAGCAGCAGGAACTGGGCCGGCGAGTGGCCGCTGGCGCTGGCGAAATGCTTGCAGAAACTGGCGCGCGACATGCACGCGGCCTTGGCCATGTTCTCGATCGACCAGTCGTCGGCGGGCGCATCGAGCATGCGTTCGAGCAGCGGCGAAAATGCCGGCTGGTGCAGCAGCGACAGCAGGCCGGCCGCCACCTGCTCGCCTTGCGCCACATGGCGGATCAGGTAAAAGAACAGCAGTTCGACCAGGCGCGCGATCAGGGGCGAGGGCTGTTCCGGATCACCGCCGGCTTCCGCCAGGATCAGGTCGAACAGCGCCGTGGCGGCGCCGAATGCTGGGGCGTCGCCGCGTATGAGCAGGTACGGCGGGAAGGAATCGACGATCAGTGCAGCGAGGGCGCCGCGAAATTGAAAGAAGCCGCAGGCCAGCGCCGTCGCCGGGCTGTCCGTGGCCGCCTGCAGCGGCAGCATGGCTTGCGCGCTCGCCGCTTGCAGGGGATCGCTGTGGGGACTGAGGAAATGCGGCAGGTCGCGCAGCAGGAAGACGCCGTCGCGCGGACCGAGGGCGATGGGCGCCGCGCCGTCGAGATGCAAATAGCAATGGCCGTCGAGCACCAGGTGAAAGCTGCCCAGTTCCCGGCCCGCCGTGGAGGCGCGCCAGCGGCCGCAGTACTGGCCCACGTGCAGTACGGCCGTGTCGAGCTGCAGGCTGCCCAGCAGCCAGCGCGCCAGCCTGTCGGTGTCAGGATGCATGGGATCGAAGAGGCAAAAGCTGCATCATACGGGCCGCGCGCGCCAGGGCCAACGACGGATTTCGACTAAGCATATGCGCACGATGGCGCCTACTTCTTGCCGCTGTGCTGCTGGAACGCGGGACACTCCACCTGCAGCAGCGAGCGGTCTTCCAGGCACACGGCCGATAGCTGGCCGCCCCAGACGCAGCCGCTATCGAGGCCGATCAAATGGGGGCGCAACTGCAGTCCCAGCGCCGACCAGTGGCCGAAGACGACGGTGTCGCCGGCGCTTTGCCGGCCCGGCACGTCGAACCACGGCAGCAGGCCGGAGCCGGGCGGCGCGCTGCCGCTTTCCTTCATCTTGAAGTCCATCACGCCATCGGGCGTGCAAAAGCGCAGCCGCGTCATGGCGTTGATGATGCAGCGCAGCCGGTCGGCGCCCTGCAGGTCATCGCGCCAGGCGGCCGGTTCGTTGCCATACATCGTGCGCAGGAATGCCACCCAGCCATCGCTGCGCAGCATGGCGGCCACTTCGCCGCCCAGGGCCAGCGCCTGCTGCGCGCTCCACTGCGGCAGCAAGCCCGCATGCACGAGCAAATGGCCCTGGTGCTGCAGGGCGAGGGGGCGGCCACGCAGCCAGGCGATCAATTCTTCACGGTCGGGCGCGTCGAGGATTTCAGCGAGGGTATCGGAAGCGTGCTGCGGACGGATGCCATTGGCCACGGCCAGCAAGTGCAAGTCATGGTTGCCCAGCACGCTGTCGGCCAGGCCTTGCCGCGCCAGTGCGTAAACATGGCGCAGGGTGGCCAGCGAAGAGGGGCCACGATTGATCAGGTCGCCCGCAAACAGCAGCCGGTACGGGCCATTGGCCGCCGCCTGGATGCGTTCGATCAGCTCGACGGTTTGTGCATGGCAGCCTTGCAGGTCACCGATAAAGTAGGTTTTCATGGACGGCTCTTGTTGTTGCGCGAAGATATGGCGTGTCGCCATGTATACCACGGAGGCGGCACACGGCGCCAGCCGTACCCTTATCCGGCCATCTTATGCATCCGGCTATTGACGATGTATCAAATGGTAAAAGCCGTTAGCAATCGTGGCCAGGCTTGCTACCATCGGCACGCCGTCACGTAGGTAGCAAGCGTTTTCCAAAAATAAATGTTGTTTTGCGGTTATTTTTTTGGACGGCAGAATCGGCAGGCATGGGGCATGCCAAATGCAGACGCCATGCCGGCAGCGTCGCACCGTCCACGCGTTGCTCTAAAAATTGGCATTTATTGGCGTTTTGGTACAATGCCATTGCGCTGCCGTTGTTTGCTATTTTCTCGTATTTTTACCATGTCGATGGCTTTTTTGTGGCAAGCCCGATTTTATTATTGATAATAAAAAATGTTTTCTTTTATCGTGAGCTTTGTCGCCTCCGCGTTATTGACGCTGTTAATTATAAAACAGGTCAGATTGCATAGCTCCGCGCTTGACTCGGATTTCCATGGCGTGCAAAAAGTCCATTCGCATTCGGTGGCGCGTATTGGCGGTCTGTCGATTTTCCTGGCGGTGGTATTGGGCGCCTTTGTCTCGATCTGGCGCCTGCCGCCCATGACCTATTGGATGCTGTCGCTGCTGCTGTGTTCAGGCATTGCCTTTATTGGCGGCATTGCGGAGGATTTTACCGGCAAAGTCAGTCCCATGGGGCGCTTGCTGCTGACCATGGCGGGAGCATTGCTCGCTTATTTTCTGATCGATGCACGCATCGACCGCGTTGACTGGGTCTTTTCCAGCTGGGCGATTCCCTTTATATGGCTGAGCCTGCCTATTACGGTGCTGGCCGTGGCCGGCATTGCCAACGCCATCAATATTATCGATGGCTTCAATGGCCTGGCCAGCGTGGTGTCCATTTGCATGTTGTTGTCGCTGGCGTACGTGGCCCTGCAAGTCAACGATTCCTTCATTCTTGTCGCCGCCTTGCTGGTGGCGGGCGCGATTACGGGCTTCCTGATCTGGAATTATCCCGTCGGCCTGATTTTTCTTGGCGATGGCGGCGCCTATTTTATCGGCTTCATGCTGGGTGAATTGACGTTGCTGCTGGTGATGCGCAATCCCCAGATATCGACCTGGTATGCGATTTTGTTGCTCATTTATCCTGCATTCGAAACGATTTTTTCCGCCTACCGGCGTGCCTTTATTCAAGGAAAATCGCCGGTTATGCCCGATGGCATTCACCTCCATAGCCTGATTTTCCGCCGCATCGTGCAATGGACGGTGGGCCGCAAGGAGGCGCGGGCATTGATGCGCCGTAATTCCATGACGTCACCCTATTTATGGCTGTTTTCACTGACGGCAGTGATTCCGGCGACCTTGTTCTGGCGTCATAGCTGGTTATTGATTTTGTGTTCGCTGTTATTCATGGCGGCCTATGTCTGGTTATATTTCCGCATTATCCGATTCAAATCTCCGCGCTGGATGATTATGAAAAAGAAGAAATGACTTAAATGGTGTATATTCACGGGCTTTAGCAACCCGCATTTACTATCCGGAAGGCGAAGCATGAATGTATCGACAATGACAATGCTTGAACTGCGCGATCTGCAGGAAAAGGTTCAGCAAGAAATCAGCCAGCGCGAGCGCCAGGATTTGAGCAAGGCGCGCGAACAGATCATGGCCATTGCACAGCAAGCCGGCATTCCCCTGAAACAGCTGATTCTCGATGGCTTGCATCCGCGCACGGGCAAGGTTGCCGTGCGTTTCCGCAATCCCGACAACGCCGCAGAACAATGGACCGGCCGTGGCCGTCAGCCGCTGTGGGTCAAGAACTGGGTGGTATCGGGCAAGTCCATCGATCTGCTGCGCGTATAATTCGGTATACTTTTGGCGCCGTGGCAAGATTTTCCCACGCTGCGCGCGCCAAAATCCTACCCTTTTACTTGCAGATAATTGTCGATAACCATGCTCCCACTGTCCAAAACGATCTTCAAAGCCTACGATATCCGCGGCATCATCGCCAAAACCCTCGATGCCAGCGTGGCGCGCAAGATTGGACAGGCATTTGGCCAGGCCGCCCTGGCCAAGGGAGAAAAAAGTGTCGTGATCGGGCGCGATGGCCGCCTCTCGGGACCTGAATTGACGGCGGCGCTGGCCCTGGGCCTGCAGGCGGCCGGCGTCGACGTGATCGACCTGGGCGTCGTCGCCACGCCGATGGTGTACTTCGGCACCAACGTGCTCGATACGCGCTCCGGCATCATGGTCACGGGCAGCCACAATCCGCCCGACTACAATGGTTTCAAGATGGTGCTGGCCGGCGAAGCGATTCACGGCGAAGCGATCCAGGCGCTGTACCACAGCATCGTCGCCCACGACGGCAGCGACAGCGACCAGCCGGGTAGCTATGCCACGCACGATATCCGCGCCGCCTACCTGGAACGCATCCTGGACGACGTCAAGCTGGCGCGCCCGATCAAGATCGCCGTCGATTGCGGCAATGGCGTGGCCGGCGCGTTCGCGGGCGACCTGTTCCGCGGCATGGGCTGCGAAGTGATTGAATTGTTCTGCGAAGTCGATGGCAACTTCCCCAATCACCATCCCGATCCCGCGCATCCGGAAAACCTGCAGGACCTGATCCGCTGCCTGGCCGAGACGGATGCCGAAATCGGCATCGCCTTCGATGGCGACGGCGACCGCCTGGGCGTGGTCACCAAGGACGGCCAGATCATCTATCCTGACCGCCAGATGATGCTGTTTGCCGCCGACGTGCTGACCCGCCATCCTGGCGCGCAAATCCTGTACGACGTGAAATGCACGCGCCATCTGGCGCCTTATATCACCAAGCATGGCGGCGTGCCGCTGATGTACAAGACCGGCCACTCGCTGGTAAAAGCCAAGCTGCGCGAAACGGGCGCCCCGCTGGGCGGCGAAATGAGCGGCCATATCTTCTTCAAGGACCGCTGGTACGGTTTCGACGACGGCCTGTATTCGGGTGCGCGCCTGCTGGAAATCCTCACGCGGGAAGCCGATCCGTCGGCGCTGCTCAATTCCCTGCCGCAGTCCGACAGCACGCCCGAACTGCACCTGGAACTGAAGGAAGGCGAAAACGTCGCGCTGATGGACATGCTGCGCCGCGACGCCGTTTTCCCGGGCAATGAACAGATCATCACCATCGACGGCCTGCGCGTGGAGTATGCGGACGGCTTTGGCCTGGCCCGCTCGTCGAACACCACGCCGGTGATCGTCATGCGCTTCGAAGCGGAAACGCCGGAAGCCCTGGCGCGCATCCAGGGCCAGTTCAAGAGCGTGATCCTGGCCGCCAAGCCGGATGCCGTCCTGCCGTTCTGACAGCATGGCCGGTCAAGCAGGCGCACAGGCGCCTCTGAAAATCCTGCTGGTGCGGGTGTCGTCGCTGGGCGACGTGCTGCATAACCTGCCCATGGTGGCGGACATCGCCCGCCATTATCCGAACGCCAGCATCGACTGGGTGGTCGAGGAGGGCTACACCAGCCTGGTGCGCCTGAATCCGCGCGTCAATACCATCTTCCCGTTTGCGCTGCGGCGCTGGCGCAAGAGCCTGGGCAAGAAGGAGACGCGTGCGGAAATCGCCGCCTTCTTCCGCAGCCTGCGCCAGACGCGCTACGATTACGTATTCGATACCCAGGGCTTGCTGAAGACCGGCGTCATCATGGGCGCCGCGCGCCTGGCGCCGGGCGGGCAGAAGGTCGGCCTGGCGAATGGCAGCGAAGGCTCGGGCTACGAAGGCATTTCGCGCCTGTTCCATACCAAAAGCATTCCCCTCGACCCGCGCACGCATGCGGTAGCGCGTGGCCGCCTGGTGGCTGCGGCCGCGCTGGGCTACACGGTCGATACGCCGGCCGATTTTGGCTTGCCGGAAGTATCGAGCAGCGAGCCGCGCCCGGACTGGATGGGGGAGGCGCCGTATTGCGTGTATTTCCATGGCACCGCGCGCGACGCCAAGAAATGGGCGCCGGCAAACTGGATCGCGCTGGGCCAGGCGCTGGCGCCGATGCCGATTCTGCTGCCCTGGGGTTCGCCCAAGGAAAAGGCGGAAGCCGAACAATTGGCGGCCGGCCTGCCCAACGCGCGCGTGCTGCCAAAATTGTCGATGAGCGACGCCACGCTGCTGGCGCGCCATGCGGCGCTGGTGATCGGCGTCGACACGGGCCTGACGCATATCGCCGCCGCCTTCGTGCGGCCGACGGTGGAAATCTATGCCGATTCGCCGCTGTGGAAAACGGAAGGCAACTGGTCGCCAAAAATCATCAACCTGGGTGACAAGGGCGCGCCGCCCGGCGTGCCCGAAGTGCTGGCCGCGGCACGGCGTCTGCTGGCCGATTATCCTCCTGCCTGACTTCACAACCTTAAACTATCATGCGACTTCTATATACCTACGCCTGGTGGCTGGCCTTGCCCCTGGTGCTGGCGCGGCTGTGGCTGCGCGGACGCAAGGAACCCGGCTACCGCCAGCACTGGGGCGAGCGCCTGGGCTTTTATGGCCGGCAGTCCGGGTCCCTGATGCCGACGCTATGGCTGCACGCCGTCTCCGTCGGCGAGACGCGCGCGGCCGAACCGCTGATCGATGCGCTGCTGGCCGAATGGCCCGACTGCCGCATCGTCCTCACGCACATGACGCCGACGGGACGCGCGACGGGCAAGGCGCTGTTCGCCAGGCACGGCGCGCGCCTGGTGCAAAGCTACCTGCCGTACGACACGGGCGCCATGCCTGCCCGCTTCATCCGCCATTTCGCCCCGCGCATCTGCATCCTGATGGAGACGGAAGTGTGGCCGAACCTGATCCACCAATGCAATCGCTACAAAGTGCCCGTGGTGCTGGCCAATGCGCGCTTGTCGCAGCGGTCGCTGACCAAGGCGCAGCGGCTGGGCAGCCTGATCGCCGATGCGGCACGCGGCATCACCCTGGTGGCGGCGCAGACGCCGGACGATGCGCAGCGCGTGCGCCAGCTGGGCGTGCAGGAAGTGGTCGTCACGGGCAGCATCAAGTTCGACGTCGTCGTGCCCGCCGCGGCACTGGCGACGGGCGCCTGGCTGCGCGCGGCGATAGGATCACGGCCCGTGCTGCTGTGCGCCAGCACGCGCGAGGGGGAAGAGCCGTTGATCCTCGACGCCTGGCTGCGCGCCAGCCGGCCACCTGACGCGCTGCTGCTGATCGTGCCGCGCCATCCGCAGCGCTTCGACGACGTGGAACAACTGATCTCGTCGCGCGGCCTGGCCGTGCAGCGCAGGTCCGGCCTGGCGCAGGACGCCCCCGTTGCTGCGGGCACGCAGGTGCTGCTGGGCGATTCAATGGGCGAGATGTTTGCATACTACGCGGCCTGCGATTGCGCCTTCGTCGGCGGCAGCCTGCTGCCGTTGGGCGGGCAAAACCTGATCGAGCCGGCGGCGCTGGGAAAACCCGTGCTGATCGGTCCGCACACCTTCAATTTTGCGCTGGTCACGGAACAGGCGATCGCCGCCGGCGGCGCCGCGCTGGTGGCGGACGCCGATGCGCTGATGGCGCAGGCGTCAGCCTTGCTGCAGGACCGCGCGCGCCTGGCGGCCATGGGAGAAAAAGCGCTGGCCTTCGCGGCGCAGCACCGTGGCGCCACGCCGCGCACGCTAGCGGCCATCAAGCCTTTGTTGCCGTGATGGATGCACGGCCAACAATGCTGTCGGATTACGGCCTGCGGCCGAATCCGACCTACTGCCGTGATCGAGGTAGGTCGGATTAGCGCTTGCGCGTAATCCGACAGGCGACGCCAACAATGTTGTTTACGCGAACAGGACCGGCAGCTCCTGCGAGCGCTTCCTCAGCGCCTGCTTGGCGCCATCGTAATCTGGATAGATCGATTCCACGGTGGCCCAGAAGCGGGGGCTGTGGTTCATTTCCAGCAGGTGCGACAGTTCATGCGCCACCACGTAGTCGACCAGCGGCAGGGCGAAGTGGATCAGGCGCCAGTTCAGGCGGATCTTGCGCTCGATGGTGCAGCTGCCCCAGCGCGTGCCGGCCGACGATAGCGACAGCGAATCGTAGCGCACGCCCAGCTTGTCAGCGTAAAGGTCCAGCCGCGCCTCGAACAGCTGGCGCGCCTCGTGCTGGAACCAGGTTTTCACTTTTTCCTTCAACTGCTGTTCCGTGCCTGCGGGCGTGACCCAGACGTGCAATTCATTCGTCTCGCGCTGGAAGCTGGCGCGGTGGCGCGGCGCCTGGTGCAGCCGCAAGGTGATCTCGCCGCCAAGATACGGCAGCGTGGCGCCGTCGATCCAGGCCACGGGCGGGCGCTGCTGGCGCTGCACCTTGCGCTCGCCCCGTTCCAGCAGCTTCGAGACGATCCAGCCTTGCTTGGCGCGGATGGCATTGTCGATTTCGGCCAGGGTGACGCGCTTGGGCGCCGTGACGCGCAAGCCATTGTCGTCGATCATGAAGCCGATGGAGCGGCGCGTGGACCGGCGCAGGGCGAATTCGACCAGGTGGCTGCCCAGCTGCAGCTGGCGCAGCGGCGGGCCGTCGGCCGTGCGTGGCGGGGAGGGAAGAATGGGACGTGCGGGAGGAATGACAGGCGCCGGCGGCGCCAAAGGTACTGCAGGCTGCGCCTCCACGGGCGGCGCTGGCGGTGCCGTGGGGCGCACCGCCGGGGGCGTGCTGGTCGAGACGTCATGCGCGAACAAATCCAGTTGCTGGTCGCCGACCTTGATGGTCTTCATCTGCTGGCGCAGGGTCGGCTCCTGGATGACCGCGCTGATGCCGTCTAGCCAGCGTTGTAGGCGTGAGGCGAAATGACGCGCATTTCTGATTCTATCCAATTTTCCACCTGTTGCATCATGCTGTCCGGGGTTTGCCCTTCCGGCGAAATCGGTTTGCCGATCGAGACGGTGATCAGTCCCGGGCGTTTGAGGAATGACTGCTTGGGCCAGCACTCGCCTGAATTATGCGCGATCGGCACCACCACGGCGCCCGTGGCGATGGCCAGGCGCGTGCCGCCGCTCTTGTACTTGCCCGTCTGGCCCACCGGAATGCGCGTGCCTTCGGGGAACATGATAATCCACTGGCCATCGGCCAGGCGGCGCTTGCCATGCGCCACCACGCTCTTGAACGCATGCTTGCCCTGCTTGCGGTCGATCGGGATCATGCGCAGCAGCGCCATGGCCCAGCCGAAGAACGGGATGTACAGGATCTCCTTCTTGAACACATACACCAGCGGACGGGGCAAGCTTGGCAGCAAGAAGATGGTTTCCCATGCCGACTGGTGCTTCGACAGCACGATGGCCGGCGCATCGGGGAAGTTCTCGGCGCCCTTGACTTCATAGCGGATGCCGCAAATGACCTTGGCACACCACAGGATAAACACGTTCCAGCGCGAGGTGACCCAATAGCGCTTGTTGTAGCTCAATGGCGCGGCAAAAAAGCACACGCAGGCCCAGACGATGGTGGCCACGACCATGATGATCATGAACAGCAGGGATCGCAGGAACAGGGAAATATTACGCAATGCGGTTCTCCGAAGATTAAATACTCAATGCCACGCTGGGCGCCGCTGCGGCGGGCGCCTTGAGCAGATGGCTGACCACGGCGGCCAGGTCGGGAAAGACCTGGGTGCCGGGGGGCAGGCCACCCGTCTCGTTGGTTTTTTCGCCCTTGCCCGTCAAGACCAGGTAGGGCACGCAGCCGCTGATGAAGCCTGCCTGCAGGTCGCGCAGGGAATCGCCGACCGTCGGCACGCCTTTCAGGCTGGTGTTGTAGCGCTGCGAGATTTCATGGAACATGCCGGGCTTGGGCTTGCGGCAGTCGCAGTTATCCGCGCCCGCGTGCGGGCAAAAGAAGATGGCATCGATATCGGCGCCCACTTGCTGCGCCAAGGTATGCATCTTCTGGTGGATGGCGTTCAACACCGTCATGTCGAAGTACTCGCGCGCGATGCCCGACTGGTTCGAGGCGACGACGACGCGGTAGCCGGCCTGGTTCAGGCGGGCGATCGCTTCGAGCGAGCCGGGTATCGGCAGCCATTCGGCCGGCGACTTGATGAAGTCCGGCGAGTCATGATTAATGACGCCGTCGCGGTCGAGAATAATCAGTTTCAGCGCCGGAATCCCCATTATGCCGCCAGCTTGGAAATGTCGGCCACGCGGTTCATCATGCCGTGCAGCGAGGACAGCAGGGCAAGGCGGTTGTTGCGCAGGGCGACATCCTCGGCCATCACCATCACGTCGTTGAAGAAGCCGTCGACATCGTCGCGCAGCTGCGCCAGGGTTTGCAGGGTGCCGGTGAAGTCGCCCTTGGCAAAGGCCGCATCGACTTCCGGCTGCACGCGCGAGACGGCGGCGGCGAGTTTTTTCTCCGCTTCGTCCTGCAGCAGCGCCACGTTCACGCCGCCGGCTGCCACCTGGCTCACGGCTTCCTCGTTCTTTTTCAGGATGTTCGTGATGCGCTTGTTGGCGCTAGCCAGCGAGGCGCTTTCCGGCAGGGCGGCAAAGGCCTGCACGGCTTCCAGGCGCTGCACGATGTCGTCCAGGCGGTCGGGATTTTGCGCCACGACGGCTTCGATTTCATTCGGCGAGAAGCCGCGCTCGCGCAGGATGCCGCGCAGGCGGTCGAGCATGAAGATGGTCACGTCGGCCACCGGGTCCTTGAAGCCGGGAATGGCTGCGAACTGCGCGGCGGCATCGGCCAACAAGCCCTGGATCGACAGGGGCAGGCGCTTTTCCAGCAGCATGCGCAGCACGCCCAGGGCGTGGCGGCGCAGCGCGAACGGGTCCTTGTCGCCCGTCGGCGCCAGGCCGATGGACCAGATGCCGACCAGGGTTTCGAGCTTGTCGGCGAGGGCCACGGCGGTGCCGGTGGCGGTGGACGGCAGGCTGTCGCCGGCAAAGCGCGGCTGGTAGTGCTCCGAGGCGGCCAGCGCCACTTCTTCCGGCTCGCCGTCATGGCGCGCGTAATACGTGCCCATGATGCCTTGCAGCTCGGGGAATTCGCCCACCATGTCGGTCAGCAGGTCGGCCTTGGCCAGCAGGGCGCCCCGTTCAGCCAGCGCGACGTCATATTGCAGCTTGGCGGCGATGGCGCCGGCCAGCGACTTGACGCGCTCCGTACGGGCCGCTTGCGTGCCCAGCTTGTTGTGGTAGACGACGTTGGCCAGCAGTGGCAGGCGCGATGCCAGCGTTTTCTTCTTGTCCTGCTCGAAGAAGAACTTGGCGTCGGACAGGCGCGGGCGCACGACGCGCTCATTGCCGCCGATGATGTGCTCGGGCGTGTCCGTCTCGATGTTCGAGACGATCAGGAAGCGCGAGCGCAGCTTGCCTTCGCTGTCCGTCAGCGCGAAGTATTTCTGGTTCGTCTGCATGGTGAGGATCAGGCATTCCTGCGGCACGGCCAGGAATTCTTCCTCGAAGTGGCATTCATACACGACCGGCCATTCGACCAGCGCGGTGACTTCGTCGAGCAGCGCTTCGGGCATCAAGACCTGGTCGGCGCCGGCCTTGTCCAGCAGCTGGGCGCGGATGCGTTCCTTGCGTTCTTCGTTGCTGGCGATGACGCTGGCGTTGAGGATCAGCGACGGCGCATAGTTTTCCGCGTGCGCGATGGTGACCGGCGTGCCGTCGGTGAGGAAGCGGTGGCCCAGGGTGCTGCGGCCGGCCGTCAGCCCCAGCAGGGTCAGTGGCAGGATATTGATGCCGTGCAGGGCGATCAGGCTGTGCGCCGGGCGCACGAATTGCACGGTGGTGCCGTCCGGGCGCTGATAGCTCATCAGTTTTGGAATCGGCAGCTTGGCGGCCGATTCGCTCAGGGCAGCCTGCGCGCCCGTGGCGAGCTGGCTGCCCGGCGCCGTGTAGGTGTAGAAGAAGCTGTCGGCCTTGCCGTCGGCGGCGCGTTCCAGGTCCGCCACCGTCAGGTCGGGGAAGCCCAGCGCGGCCAGTTTCTTGGCCAGCGGCGGCGTGCCGTTGCCGTTCGCGTCCAGTGCCACGGAGACGGGCAGGACTTTTTCGCGGATGGATTTGTCGGGCGAGACTTCGCGCACATTGGTGATGGAGACGGCCAGGCGGCGCGGCGAGGCGTAGCTGGTGGCGACGCTGTCGGCTTCCAGGAAGTCGCGCGATTTCAGGCCGTTGACGATGCCGGCGGTGAAGGCGGCGCCCAGTTTGGCCAGCGCTTTCGGCGGCAGTTCTTCGGTCAGCAGTTCGATGAGCAGTGTTTGGTTCATGGTGTTCTTGTCTGGTACGGCGGTATGGAGGCTCGAATTAGGCGGCGGCGGATTGGTCGGCGGCGGGCAGCATCGGGAAACCGAGGCGCTCGCGCGAGTCGTAATACGCTTGCGCCACCAGGCGCGACAGGGTGCGCACGCGGCCGATGTAGGCGGCGCGTTCCGTCACCGAGATGGCGCCGCGCGCGTCCAGCATGTTGAAGCTGTGCGAGGCCTTCATGATTTTCTCGTAGGCGGGCAGGGTCAGCTGCAGCTCGATCAGGCGCTTGGCTTCCGCTTCGTAGTTGCTGAACTGTTCGAACAGCAGGTCCGTATTCGCGTGCTCGAAGTTGTAGGTCGATTGCTCCACCTCGTTCTGGTGGAAGACGTCGCCGTAGGTCAGCTTTTTCGTGACACCGTTCTCTTCCCACTCCGTCCAGACCAGGTCATACACGTTTTCCACGCCTTGCAGGTACATGGCCAGGCGTTCGATGCCGTAGGTGATCTCGCCCAGCACGGGCTTGCAATCGAGGCCGCCCACTTGCTGGAAGTAGGTAAATTGCGTCACTTCCATGCCGTTCAGCCAGACTTCCCAGCCCAGGCCCCAGGCGCCCAGAGTCGGGCTTTCCCAGTCGTCCTCGACGAAGCGCACGTCATTCTGCTTCAAGTCCAGGCCCAGCGCGGCCAGCGAACCCAGATACAGGTCGAGGATGTTTTCCGGCGCCGGCTTGAGCACCACCTGATACTGGTAGTAGTGCTGCATGCGGTTCGGGTTTTCGCCATAGCGGCCATCCTTCGGGCGGCGCGAGGGCTGCACATACGCGGCGCGCCAGGGCTCCGGGCCGATCGCGCGCAGGAAGGTGCCGGTGTGGAAGGTGCCGGCGCCGACTTCCATGTCGTAAGGCTGGAGCAGGGCGCAACCTTGCTTGTCCCAATAGGTTTGCAAGGTCAGGATAATTTGTTGAAATGTGAGCATCGTATGAGTTCGCCGCGCGGACAGGCTGCGCTTTGTTAAGGTTTGCTTGAAGCCCGCACGCTGCCAACAAGCGCGTCCGGGCCGGGGTTTTGCTAATTTTAGCGGTTTTTACGGGCCCACTGTGACTCTTCGGGCAATATCGGCCGCTTATTGCTGCGCGGCGGCGCCACGGCGGGCGGCGCGCGACAGCAGGAAGGCCGTCAGCAGGGCCAGCGCGGCCAAGGCCAGCACCAGTTTGTTGCCGTACAGAATGTATGGCGTCATGCCGCCCATGCCTTGCACCTTGGCCGCCAGGGTGGCTTGCTGTTCCGGCGGCAGCAGACTTTGCACCACGCCCTTGCCGTCGATGACGGCGGTGGCGCCCGTATTCGTCGAGCGCAGCATGGGGCGGCCCGTTTCCAGGCTGCGCATCTGCGAAATCTGCAGATGCTGCGGGATGGCGATCGAGTCGCCAAACCAGGCCAGGTTGGAGATATTCAGCAGCACCGAGGCAGACTGCTTGCCATGGCGGTGGGCGCTGGCCAGCTGGCCGGCGATTTCCTCGCCAAACAGGTCTTCGTAGCAGATATTCGGCAGCACCAGCTGGTCGCGCACCTGGAGCGGCGCCTGCACGGCCGCGCCGCGGCCCATGTCGCCCAGCGGGATGGCCATCATGGCAACGAACCAGTGCAGGCCGGGCGGCACGAATTCGCCGAACGGCACCAGGTGCTGCTTGCGGTACTGGTAGTACGGACCTGGCGCACCGTTGGGCGTGATGCCCAGCGCCGCATTGTAGAAGCGCTGCTGCTCGTCGAGCACGGGCATGCCGACGAGGATGGTGCTGCCCGTCTGCCGCGCATACGTGGCCAGGCTATCCAGATAGCCGGGCGGCAGCTGGTGCGGCAGCACGGTGACGGCCGTTTCCGGCGTGGCGATCAGGTCGGCCGGCGCGCTGGTGATGGCGCTCTGGTACATCTGCAGGGCGCCCAGCACGAAGCCGGGATCGAATTTCTGCTGCTGCGGCACATTCCCCTGCAGCAGGCGCACCGTGATCGGGCGCCCGACCGGGTGCGTCCAGGCCACGTACTGCAAGCCGATGCCGGCCGCGTACAGGGCGATCACGCCGCCCAGCGCCAGCCAGCGCGTGCGGTGCGTGAGCAGCAGCAGGGCGCCGGCGGACAGCGCCGCCAGCCAGCCCAGGCCATACGCGCCGACGACGGGCGCATAGCCGGCCAGCGGGCTGGCATTGTGGGCGTAGCCCGTGGCCAGCCACGGGAAACCCGTAAACAGCCAGCCGCGCGTCCATTCGAACAGGGTCCACAGGGACGGCAGGACCAGCAGGGTCATGGCCGGCAGCGACAGCACCCAGCGCTGGCGCAGCCAGGCGGCCGCGCCCATGGCCAGGGCCACGTAGATGGCCATCAGGAGGGCCAGCAGGGCCACGGCGAGGGCCGCGATCGGCGCGGCCATGTCGCCATAGCGGTGCATGGAGATGTACAGCCAGTGCGTGCCGGCCGCGCACCAGCCGAAGCCATAGGCCCAGCCGATCAGCGCGCCGCCCTTGACGCTGGACGAACGCAGCACCTGGTAGAACAGCACGCCCAGGCTGAGGATTTGCAGGGGCCAGTAGCCGAAAGGGGCGAACGCCAGCACCGCGACGGCGCCGGCGATGGCGGCAGTCAGCATGCGCGCCCACGTGCTGCGGGGCGGTTTGGCGGGGGCGTTGGGGTCGGCGCGTCTGAAACGCATCTACAGCACGCGCATGTCAGAGTTCCAGTTCCGGCACGTTGGGCAGGCGCTCGACGAGCAGCACGTGCACCTGGCGCGCATCGGCGCGCAGCACCTCGAAGCGCAAATTGCCCAGGTCGAAAATATCGCCCTTGTGCGCCATGCGGCCCAGGTACTTGGAGACCAGGCCGCCGATGGTGTCGACGTCGTCGTCCACCAGGTGGCTGCCCACTTCCTCGTTGAATTGTTCGATCTCGGTCAGCGCCTTGACCCTCCAGCGGGGACCGAACTGGCCCTCCTTCAGCGACAGGATGTTGTCCTCGGCTTCGTCGAAGTCGTATTCGTCCTCGATATCGCCGACGATCTGTTCCAGCACGTCTTCGATGGTGATCAGGCCGGCGACGCCGCTGTATTCATCGACGACGATGGCCATGTGATTGTGGTTGGCGCGGAAATCGCGCAGCAGCACATTCAGGCGTTTCGATTCGGGGATGAAGATGGCGGGGCGCAGCATGTCGCGGACGTCGAAAGTTTCTTCAGCGTAATAACGCAGCAAGTCTTTCGCCAGCAGGATGCCGATAACCTTGTCGCGTTCGCCTTCGATCGCGGGGAAGCGCGAGTGGGCGGTGGACAGGACTTCCGGCATCCATTCCTCGATCGGCTTGCTGATGTCGATGACATCCATCTGCGAACGGGGAATCATGATGTCGCGCGCGCAGAGATCCGATACCTGGAACACGCCTTCGATCATCGACAGGGCGTCGGCGTCGATCAGCTTGCGTTCATGCGCATCGTGTAGAACATCGAGCAATTCTGCACGGTTCTCTGGCTCGGGGGAAATGAGTGCGGTCAGGCGTTCAAACAGTGACCGGTGGGGCTTGACGTCAGTTCTGACGCCACTAGGGTGCTCGGGCATAGGAGGCGTGAGCCGTTGTTGCGAAGGGTTATAGGATACACCAAAAGTGGGCACGCACCGGATTTCCCCGCTTTTGATGTAAATTTAATACGCTGAAGTGTCCCGTTGCGCGATGTTTCAGCTGTCCTGGCCCAGCACGCGGTGGCGCAAGCTGGCCACCTCGGCCTGCCAGTCGGCGAAATGTTCGCTGTCCTGCCACAGCTGGCGCAGTTCCGACGATTCCGCCAGAATACGCTCGAAGGCCAGGCGCGCCTTGTCCAGCAGCGGCGGCGTGACTTTCTTCTTGCATGCGGCCACCCACTCGTCCACTTCCGCCGTGGCCGGGTCGTCCTCGCCCGGCTTGCCCAGCAGGCGGGCCATCACTTCCAGCGCGGCCAGCGCCTCGGCGGCGAACGGCGCTTCCAGTTCCGCTTCCGTGCTGTCGATGACGTTGTCGAGCGTCGTTTCGACCAGTTCCAGGGTTTTATATTCGTGCAAATCCTGCGCCCAATCCATGGCGTAGTCGTTGCCGAAGGCATCCAGTGCCCAGGTTCCCATCTGCTTACTCCTTGTACGGGTCGGTAATGCCGAGTTTTGCCAGGATCTCCGTCTCCAGGCCCTCCATCTCGGCGGCTTCCTCGTCATCCATGTGGTCGTAGCCCTGCGCATGCAGCACGCCGTGGACGATCAGGTGGGCCGTGTGCTCTTCCACGCTCTTCTTTTGTTCCGCCGCTTCCTTTTCCAGCACGTCCGTGCACAGGATGATGTCGGCGCGCGTCGGCTCGTCGTCGCCGAGTTCTTCGCCTTCGTTGTAGGCGAAGGTCAGCACGTTGGTGGCGTAGTCCTTTTCACGGTAGTCGCGGTTCAGGCTGCGGCCTTCCTGCGCGTCGACGAAGCGGATGGTGAATTCGGCGGGGGCGAACAGGGCCGCCTTGACCCAGCGGCGCACTTTCGGACGCGTGATCAGGGTTTCCAGGCGGGCGTCCGGATATTGCACGGACAGCGAGAGTTTATTTTTTTCGGACATTTTTGGCGGCTGCTGGCTTCAACAAGGGGAGTAACTGGGCGGCGTCGGCATTGGCCGCCTGCGCCGTTTCATAGGCGTCGACGATGCGCGCGACGAGCGGATGGCGCACCACGTCGGTGCTGTTAAATTGCGTGAAGCCGATGCCGCGCACGTCCTTCAGCACGTGCACGGCGTCGATCAGGCCACTCGTCTGGCTCTTGTGCAGGTCGACCTGCGTGACGTCGCCCGTCACCACGGCCTTGCTGCCAAAGCCGATGCGCGTCAAAAACATCTTCATCTGTTCGACGGTGGTGTTCTGCGCTTCGTCGAGGATGACGAAGGCGTGGTTCAGGGTGCGCCCGCGCATGTAGGCCAGCGGGGCGATCTCGATCACCTGTTTTTCGAACAGCTTCTGCGTGCGGTCAAAGCCCAGCAAGTCGTACAGCGCGTCGTACAGGGGGCGCAGGTAGGGGTCGACCTTTTGCGCCAGGTCGCCCGGCAAAAAGCCCAGGCGCTCGCCCGCTTCGACGGCGGGGCGCGTGAGGATGATGCGCTTGACGGCATCGCGCTCGAGCGCATCGACGGCGCAGGCGACGGCGAGATACGTCTTGCCCGTGCCGGCCGGCCCCACGCCGAAGCTGATGTCGTGCTCCAGGATGTCGCGCAAGTACGCGATCTGGTGCGGCGTGCGGCCACGCAGGTCGGAGCGGCGCGTCTTCAGCACGGGGCTGGCGATGTCCGGTTCGACGAAGGTGCTGACGGGCGCGTTGGCGTGGTGTTCCGAGGCGGCGGACAGGCCCGCGCGCTGCTCCACCAGGGCCAGCTGGACTTCTTCCAGCGGCACCACCTTGTTGGCGATGGCGTAGAACTGCTCGAGGATTTCCACGGCGCGTTCGGCATTGCTGCCGCCGACGATGAATTTCTCGCCGCGGCGGAAGATCGTCACGTCGAGGGCGGCGGAAATCTGGCGCAGGTTTTCATCGAGCGGGCCGCACAGGTGCGCCAGGCGCGTGTTGTCCAGCGGCTCGGGGATGAAATAGTGCGGCTGTATCGGGGCTTTGGTTTTCAACTGGCTCTTTTCAATGCGGGGGCGCTGGCGACCAATTCGCCGCGCAGGGTGTAGGAATGGCTCTCGGTGATGCGCACGTCGACCAGCTGGCCGACCAGCTGCAGCGCATCCGGGCCGGCGTCGAAGTTGACCACGCGGTTGTTCTCGGTGCGGCCTTGCAGTTCGCGGTCAATCATGTCTTTTTTCGAGCGGCCTTCGACGAGGATGGTTTGCACCGTGCCCACCATGGCCAGGCTGTACTTGCGCGTGTTGGCGTCGATGGCCGCCTGCAGCTGCTGCAGGCGGGCCAGCTTGACTTCGTGCGGCGTGTCGTCTTCCAGGCTCGCGGCCGGCGTGCCGGGGCGCTTGCTGAAGATGAAGCTGTAGCTGTTGTCGAAGCCGACGTCCGCGATCAGCTTCATCATGGCGTCGAAATCGGCCTGCGTCTCGCCGGGAAATCCCACGATGAAGTCCGAGGAAATGGCCATGTTCGGACGCACGGCGCGGATGCGGCGGATGATGGACTTGTATTCCAGTCCCGTGTAGCCGCGCTTCATGGCGCCGAGCACCTTGTCGGAACCGTGCTGCGCCGGCAGATACAGATGGTCGACCAGCTGCGGGATCTTCGCGTAGGCGTCGATCAGGCGCTGCGTGAATTCCTTCGGGTGGCTGGTGACGAAGCGCATGCGCTCGATGCCGGGAATGTCGGCCACGTATTCGAGCAGCAGGGCGAAGTCGGCGATGTCGCCGCCTTCCATCGCGCCACGGTAGGCGTTCACGTTTTGCCCCAGCAGGGTGATTTCCTTGACGCCCTGGGCGGCCAGGCCCGCCACTTCCGTCAGCACGTCCTCGAAGCGGCGCGAGACTTCCTCGCCGCGCGTGTAGGGCACCACGCAGTAGCTGCAGTATTTGCTGCAGCCTTCCATGATGGAGACGAAGGCCGAGGCGCCGTCCACCTTGGCCGGCGGCAGATGGTCGAATTTTTCGATTTCCGGGAAGCTGATGTCCACTTGCGCGTCGCCGCTGGCGCGGCGCAGCTCGATCATCTGCGGCAGGCGGTGCAGGGTTTGCGGGCCGAAGACCATGTCGACATACGGCGCGCGCTTGACGATGGCGTCGCCTTCCTGCGACGCCACGCAGCCGCCCACGCCGATCAGGAGGTGCGGCTTGGCCAGCTTCAGCTCGCGCAGGCGGCCCAGGTCGGAAAACACTTTTTCCTGCGCCTTTTCGCGCACGGAGCAGGTATTGAGCAGGATGACGTCGGCGTCTTCCGGCGTATCGGTGCGCACCAGGCCATCGGAGGCGCCCAGCACATCGGCCATCTTGTCCGAGTCGTACTCGTTCATCTGGCAGCCGAAGGTTTTAATGAATACTTTTTTCTGCATGGATTCTGGCGCTTATCGGTAAATGTGGCGGCAAATAAGATGGCTGGGCAGGGTGCTGCGGCGCAGGGCGGGGTACCGTGCATGAGCGCGTCGATGAGCGTCCTGGCGCCCCGGGGCTGCCCAATGGCAGGCGCGCTGCAAGTGCTGGCCGTAGTTTAGCGTAAATCGCCGGGAGGGGCCAATGCCGTGCTTACCTTGCCGACAAGGTTTTGACCCCGGCGGGCCGCTGTTTTCGGTGATGCTGAAAAGCATTTATTGCCTTACTGCACCATTGATTTGTAACAAGTTGCTGCAAAGCCTTGTGTGCGCCCGCTGGCATCCTAATGTGTTGAAATGGCATCGTTGCCAAGCCAACCAGCACCTTGATTGATATTTAACAATCGGGAAGGTTGCGCCAGGCGCGGATGCTGCCTGTTTGGACTAGTATATTGCCTTATATGCAATTCATTTCAGCGGATTGCACGTGCTTTTACTCACGCGGCAAGCTGCGCACCTTGGCTGGACGTGGCTGTGCTGGTCTTGTGCAGGCGGCGATAGGAGGAGGGGAGGCTGACGGTTTTTGAAATACTTTTAAACACTCTAAGCCAGCCTTAAGTTCGTATCGGCATTATTTTCAACATTCACCAGACGAGGAAAAATCATGGCACATCATGCATTAGCATCGCAAGAGAGTTACAACCCTAACCACCTGCTCGATATTCTGCTGAGTAAGATGCAGCTGAAAAACGATGCAGCCCTGTCGCGCCTGCTTGAAGTGGCGCCACCAGTCATCAGCAAGATTCGCCACCACCGCTTGCCGGTCGGCGCTTCCCTGCTGATCCGCATGCACGAAGTAACGGGCATGAGCATCCGCGACCTGCGCGACCTGATGGGCGACCGCCGCACCAAGTATCGTTTGTCCGACGCCCAGGGCCGTCCAAAAGCGGAAGACCGCGGCGATGCGCAAGAATCGAATTACGCGCACTGATGTGGTGGTCGCGCGCTGACTGTACCGCTTGCGTAGCTGCTGGCGGTAACAGGCTGGCGTCGACCGGGGAGGACGGAAACAAGGCAGTACCCCTAACGGCTTTCGCTTCACCGCGAGGGCCGTTTGCGTTTACAGCCGCACTCGGCAGCACGGCTTAGCCCAGCAGCGCGGTGGTGATTTCGTCGTAGCGCAGTTCTGTTTCGCGGAACAGCTGCAGATAGATTTCTTCGCCCAGGCCCAGCGCATCCCAGGCCACTGGCGAAACGCGCGGCACCATGTCGTCGCCCGCCTGCGCCAGGTCGAGCGCGCAGACGATGGCATTGGCCACGTGGATCAGTGACGCCAGGAAACCGGCGCCCGGTGTTTCCGGCTGCAGATAATTGCCCAGCGCCAGGCGCGTCGTGTCGGAGAAATTCCAGTGCTCGGCCAGTGCCACGCCCGCCTGCACATGGTCCACGCCCAGCACGGCTTGCTCGGCCTCAAGCAGGCTGCAGTCGTGTGCGGCCTGGTGGGCGATGGCTTGCGCGTATTGCGCGGGAAAGCTGCTGACCAGCACCAGCCGGCCTATGTTGTGCAGCAGGCCGGCCGTAAAGGCGTAATCCTGGTTGAAGCGGATCTGCCGCGCCAGCACCTTGGCGCAGGCGGCCGTCGCCACGGAATGGCGCCAGAAGGCCTTGTCGTCGAAACCGGCGCAGCGGCCTTCCGGAAACGCGCCCGTGATGGCGGCCGAGGTGATCAGGCTGCGCGTGGTCTGGAAGCCCAGGTAAGTGATCGCTTGCTGGATGGTGGTGGCTTTCACCTGCAAGCCGTACTGCGACGAGTTCGCCAGGCGCAGGGTCTTGGCCGTCAGGGCCTGGTCGTACGAGACTTTTTTCGCCAGCACGGAAATATCCACGTCTTCCTGGTCGATGCTGTTGAGCAGTTCCATCACCACGGCCGGCAGCGAGGGCAGGTCGTCGAGGTGGGCGACGATGTCGTCGAGGGTCAGCAGGGCGCTCATGCCGCGTCTCCCTTGCCCAGGCGATAGGTCGTGACATAACTGCGCAGCAAGGTTGTCGCAGCCTCGTCAGGATTGTCCGGGTCATGCTTGCGGAACAGGTAAGCGAGCCGCTCGCGGTCGGCGGCCTGTTGCGCGGCCACTTCTTCCGGCGACGGCGGCGGCGCCTGGATCGGCAGCATGTCGATGCCGTGGCGCGGCATCAGGGCCAGCATGTTTTCTGTCAGCACCGCGCCTTGCGGCAGCAGCACTTGTCCATGCGCATCGAGCAAGACATCCGACAAGACCATGCCAGGACGAACTTGTTCCAGGGGTAGATGTTGATGCGTGACCGCCATGACGACTCCTTTGATGATTGCGGGATATTACCATTGCCATGACGCAATGTCTCAACCTGGATCAATGCCCCTGTTGCCAGCAGGGCTGCTGTAAATCTTGCCAATAAGCATGTCATACCGTACATTTGCTGCAGGCGGTGATTTTGCTGACGCACATGCGCCCGCGCCGCGGGCCGGCGGCAAGCCTGGCATGGGGAGCGTTGATTGATGGTGAGTATCCAAGTCCGGCTGACTCTGCTTTTTGTCGTCATCGTTACGCTGGTGCTGGGCATTTCCGGCAGCTACACCCAATATACCCTGAGCAAGGAACTCGAGTCAGGCAGCGCGCGCCTGCGCAGCGGCGTGCTGACGCGCTTGCAGACCAGCTTGCCTTCCGCCCTGTGGGACCTGGACAAGTCCAAGGTCGACAGCATCGTCGCCGCGGAAATGCTGCCGCCGGAACTGGTCGGCATCCGCGTCTATGACGCGTCCGTGGGCCTGTTCGCCGGCGAGATGCGCGACGCCACGGGCGCCCTGGTGCCGCTGACGACGGACGTGGCCATCGGCGGCACGCCCGTCGAGGCGCCGCTGGTGTTCCGCGATGCCGTGGCGGCCGCTACCGGTGGCAAACCCGTGATCGTGGGCAAGGTCATCGTCAATTTCAGCCGCGAGCAGATCGACGCGGCACTGCGCAGCGAAGTGCGGCGCAAGGTGGTGGAAGTGTTGCTGCTCGACATCATTCTCGTGGGGGCGCTGGCCTTGAGCCTGCGCATCGTCTTTGGCCCCTTGAAGCAGTTGCGCGACGGCTTGTTCGACCTGGCCACGCGCGGCAGCGATGAAGTCGAGGAGCTGCCGGAAAACCGGCGCGACGAACTGGGCGACGTGATCCGCGGTTTCAATGCCGTGCAGCGCAAGCTCAAGTCCATCATCGAGGGCAGCCGCGAGGCCGAAGAGATGGCGCGCCGCTCGCAGCAGGAGACGGCGCAAGCCATGGATGAGCTACGCCGCGCGCAGGAATCGTTGCTGCAGTCGGAAAGGCTGGCCTCGCTGGGCAGCCTGGTGGCCGGCGTGGCGCACGAAATCAATACCCCCGTCGGCATCGCGCTGACCAGCGCCTCGGTGCTGAAGGAAGCCACCGACAGCATCAGCGCGGCCGTGGCCGGCGGCGGCGTGAAGAAGACCGATATCGTGCGCTATCTGGAGACGGCCGGCGAAAGCGCGCGCCTGATCATGAACAATGCCTACCGCGCCGCGCATCTGATCCACAGTTTCAAGCAGATCGCCGTCGACCAGGTCAGCGAGGCGCGCCGTTTATTCGAATTGCGCGACTATATCGGCGAGGTGATCTCCAGCCTGCAGCCGACCTTGAAAAAGACGCGCATCGTCATCGACATCGATTGCCCGCCAGACATCGTGCTCGACAGCTATCCGGGCGCGCTGGCGCAAGTGCTCACCAATCTGGTGCTGAACTGTGTCGAGCATGCTTTTGATGCGGACACGGCCGGCAACATCCATATAGTCGTGCGCAGCGAGCAGGACTGGATCGAGATGCAGGTGCGCGACAATGGCCGGGGCATCGCGCCGGACATGCTCGACCGCGTGTTCGACCCGTTCGTCACCACGCGGCGCGGGCAGGGCGGCACGGGACTGGGCTTGAATATCGTGTTCAACTTGATTGCCAAGCAGTTTGGCGGCACCATCTCGGTCAGCAGCACGCTGGGGCAGGGCGCAACGTTCCTGCTGCGCCTGCCCAAGGTGACGCCGTTGCCTGAAAGCACCAGCAGCCTGGCATAGGCGAGGAGAAACGCATGGCACATGGGCAAAACAGTCAGCAAGTGGCATTCTTGCGGGGTATCAATGTCGGTCGCGCCAAGCGGGTGGCCATGGCCGACCTGCGCAAGCTGCTGGGCGACCTGGGCTTCGCGGACGCGCGCACCGTGCTCAACAGTGGCAATGTGGTGTATGACGGGGGTACGGTGGCGCCGGCCGAGGCGGCCGCCCGCATTGAGGAAGCGCTGGTGCTGAAGCTGGGCGTGGCGGCCCGCGTGACGGTGCTGTCGGCCACCCAGTTTGACGAGCTGATCATTCAAAATACGCTGGCGCCCGCGGCCGATGCGGCCCGCTTGCTGGCGCTGGTACTGAACAATCCGGCCGACATGCAGCGCCTGGCGCCGCTGCTGCAGCAGCCATGGCAGCCGGAAGCGCTGGCGCTGGGGCAATGGGCCGCGTATGCCTGGTGTCCCGATGGCGTACTGGCCAGCAAGGTGGTGGCGACGCTTGGCGTGCTGCTCGGCGATGGCGTCACGTCGCGCAACTGGGCCACCATGCAAAAACTGCACGTCCTGCTGGGCGGGACGGAGAACGCCGCCACGGCGTAGGACACTGGGAGAAGACATGCCACACATTACCGGGGAATTCGAAGTCACGATGACGCCACAGACCCTGTCCGACACGGCCGCGCAGTCGGGGCTGGGCCGCTTGTCGCTGAACAAGCGCTACCACGGCGCCCTCGACGCCAGTGCGCAGGGCGAGATGCTCAGCGTGCGCGCCGCCGTGGCCGGTTCTGCCGGCTACGTGGCCCTGGAGCGGGTCGAAGGCAGTCTGGACGGCCGCCACGGCAGCTTTTATTTGCAGCACAGCGGCATCATGACGCGCGGCACGCCCACCTTGTCGGTCACGGTGGTGCCTGATACGGGCACGCAGCAGTTGCAAGGCCTCACCGGCAGCCTGGCCATCCGCATCGAGGGCGGCAAGCATTATTATGATTTCACGTACGACATTTCTGAGGCGCCATGAACTGGGATATCGTCAAGGGTGTCCTGATCGTGCTCGTCGCCCTCAGCGTGGTACTGACGGCCTTCGTGCTGATCTCCGCGTCGGGACCCGACAAGGCGGGCTGCATCGCACGGGCCTTGAAATCGGGTATTCCTGTGGGAAATATCGAGAGAGTCTGCCGCCTGCTGGACAAGTCGTAGCGGGAGCAAAAAAAATTCCGCACCAGGCGGAATTTTTGACGCTGGCGCCATGGCGCCGCGAAAGTGGCGTCAACCGTCGAATTTTTCCTGTTTTTCACCGTGCACGCTGAAGGCCAGCAAACCCAGTCCCACCAATAACATCGACACCATGCTCGCTTCCGGCACGGGTGCGGGGATGTTGACTTGCTGCGCGGGTGCCGCCGTGACGGGCTTGGGGGGCGCCAGGGCACTGTGGCGCGCGCCGCTGCTGCTCCAGTGCGGCGCCGCGATGGTGGTGCTGCTGGCCAGCAGGCGCGCATACGGCAAGTCCGGCGTTTCCCAGCCGGGATTGTTATTCAAGTTGATGTTTTCATCGATCGTTACCCGTTCGCCCGCTTCCTGCTGCTTGCCGGCCGTGGTGTCGCTGACTGCCGCCACGCTCCAGGCACTGGCCGACAACGCCAGCATGGCCACGCAAAGCGGCTGAAGTATTCCCATCTTGCTCTCCCTGTGTTCACCGCGCGGCGCAGCCGAGACCGGATTGCGCCTGGACGGAACATGCGCCTGTACGGGGGCGCATTCTGGTTCTTCTGATGACTTCTCATTACAGCACAGATCGTGACAATTTTGCTACGTTAATTTCCTCTTTATTACGAATATTTATCATTCTGATAGCGTCAGCATGATCACTGCCGCAGACATTACATGAGCACGCTATCGAGCAAAAAAACACTGTTGTTTTTTTGTGCGAATCGCCAGCAGGAAAACAATATATTGATTAGTATATTGTTTATCGCACGATCTACGTTGCCAGCGACAACGTCAATAACGCTACCGCCTGTGGGAGGGCACGATGGAAACGCCAACAATGCAGCAGACTGATTACAACCTCGACGCCATGCGCGGATCGGCCTACAAAGCCAGTTCGCTGCTGAAAGCCATGGGCAATGCCGACCGCTTGATGCTGCTGTGCCAACTGTCGCAGGGCGAACATTGCGTCAGCGACCTGGAGCAAAAAGTGGGCATCGGCCAGCCCACCCTGTCGCAACAGCTCGGTGTGCTGCGCGAAGAGATGCTGGTGGCCACGCGCCGCGATGGCAAGCAGATTTATTACCGGGTGGCCAGCGCGCCCGTGCTGGCCGTGCTGCAAGTGTTGTATGCGCAATTTTGCGCGCCACGCCCCCCATTCAACGACGAAGCGGACTGAGACGGCGATGCATATCGACTGGCAGCACTTCACGCCGTGGCCGGCGCTGGCCGGCGGCATGCTGATCGGCCTGGCCGCCGCGCTATTGATCCTGTTCAATGGCCGCATCGCCGGCATCAGCGGCATCCTCGGCGGCGTGCTGCGTCCGCGCCGGGGTGATCTGGGCTGGCGCATCGCCTTCCTGGCCGGCCTGCTCGGCGCGCCCCTGCTGTACCAGGTGTGGCAGGCCTTGCCCGGCGTGCGGATCGACGCCGGCACGCCGGCCCTGCTCGCCGCCGGCTTGCTGGTCGGCGCGGGCGTGCGCTATGGCGCCGGCTGCACCAGCGGCCACGGCGTGTGCGGCCTGTCGCGCTGGTCGCACCGCTCGCTGGCGGCCACCATCGCCTTCATGGCGGCCGGTTTCCTCAACGTCTATCTGCTGCGCCACGCATGAGCAGGCTGATCCTTTCCTTGTTGAGCGGTCTCGTCTTTGGCTTGGGCCTGCTCATTTCCGGCATGAGCAATCCGGCCAAGGTGCTGGCTTTCCTCGACCTGGCCGGCGCCTGGGACCCGTCGCTGGCGCTGGTGATGGGCGGCGCGATCGCCGTCGCCATGCCCGCTTTCTGGCTGGCGGGCCGCCGCCAGCACGCCATCCTGGGCGGCCCCCTGCAACTGCCAACGGCGCGCCGCATCGACCGGCGCCTGCTGCTGGGCAGCCTGGCCTTCGGCACGGGCTGGGGCATCGCCGGCTTCTGTCCCGGCCCCGCGCTCGTATCGCTGCTGGCGTGGCAGCCCAAGGCGTGGATCTTCGCCGGCGCCATGCTGGCCGGCATGGCCGTGTTTGAAGTGCTGGAGCGCCGCAAGGCGCGCCTCAAGGCCTGAGACGGTACAATCTGGCGCATCGCCACTGAGGATGCTCCCTGACCATGAAGAACGTAATTCAACGCAGCAGCGTGCGCGCCGCCATGCTGTGCAGCGTGCTGGCGCTGGCCGCCTGCGGCAGCCTGCTGAAGAAAGAAGCGCCACCGCCACCCGCGCCCGTGGCCGACACCTTGCCCAATCCACAAGTTCTGCTGCTGGGCGAAGTGCATGACAATGCGCAAGGCCACCGCCTGCGCCTGGCGGAATTGCAGCGCCGCGTGGCTGCCGGCTGGCGTCCCGTGATTGTCATGGAGCAATTCGACCGTGACAACCAGGATTTGCTGACGCGCGCCGCGCGCGAATGCGCCGATCCCGACTGCATCATCCGCGTAATGCAACAGCCGCGCTGGGACTGGAGCTTGTACCGGCCCGTGCTGGACCTGGCCATCAGCTACCAGTTGCCCCTGATCGCCGCCAGCCTGTCACCCGCGGACGCCTCGCGCATCGCGCGCGACGGCATCAAATGGTCGATGCCGCCAGCCATGGTGAGTACTTACCTGGCCGCGCCCGTGCCGGGCGATATTGTGGAAAAGCAAAAGAAGGAAATCCAGGCCGCCCGTTGCAACATGCTGCCGGACATGATGCTTGGCGGTGTCGTCAACGCCCAGTTGGCGCGCGATATCTGGATGGCCAAGCTGATCCGCGACCAGGCGCCGCGCGATGTGGTCTTGCTGGCGGGTAATGATCACGTGCGCAAGGATATCGGCGTGCCGCGCTGGCTGAAACTGGCCGATCCGCAACTGATCGTGCGCAGCATCGGCTACATCGAACAGGGCGGCAGCACGTATCCGGGCGAATTCGACCTGACGCAAACCATGCCGGCGCAGCCGCGGCCGGACCCTTGCGCAAAATTCAAGAAACCATAAGGCAGGGAGGCGATGGCCATAAAAAAAGTTGCAGGCGCTACGTATTAACCCGTATGCCGCATGGCTTTTTGCTCTCGATCAAGCGCGTATGATGCAAAACCAGGTTGGCCGCTGCACCGCAGCGGCTGGCCTGGTACCGGCCTGCGGGCCGTTTTTTGATTTCAAGAAGAGTGATATGACCATGCACGATACCCCGCACGACGTCTCCCAACTCACTTCCCAGCAGCGCATCAAGGCCATCGTAGGCGCGTCTTCCGGGAATCTGGTCGAGTGGTTCGACTTCTACATTTATTCTTTCTGCGCGCTGTATTTTTCGCACGCCTTCTTCCCATCCGGCAATACCACGACCCAGCTGTTGCAAACGGCCGGCATCTTTGCCGCCGGCTTCCTCATGCGTCCCGTGGGCGGCTGGCTGTTCGGCCGCATCGCCGACAAGTACGGCCGCCGCCAGTCGATGATGATTTCCGTGCTGATGATGTGCGGCGGCTCGCTGATGATCGCCATCATGCCGACGTATGACACCATCGGCGCCTTCGCCCCGTTCCTGCTGCTCGTCGCGCGCCTGTTCCAGGGCCTGTCCGTGGGCGGCGAATACGGCACCAGCGCCACCTATATGAGCGAAGTGTCGGAATCGGGCAAGCGCGGCTTCTTTGCTTCGTTCCAGTACGTCACCCTGATCGGCGGCCAGCTGCTGGCCCTGCTGGTGCTGGTGATCCTGCAGCAGCTGCTGACCCTGGAAGAGTTGCGCGCCTGGGGCTGGCGCATTCCCTTCGTCTGTGGCGCGCTGGCGGCCCTGGTGTCGCTGAACCTGCGTAAATCGCTGACGGAAACGACGACTGCCAGCGAGCGCAAGGACAAGGACGCGGGCAGCCTGCGCGGCTTGCTCAAGCACAAGCGCGCCTTCATCACGGTGCTCGGTTTCACGGCGGGCGGCTCGCTGGTGTTCTACACCTTCACCACCTACATGCAGAAATACCTGGTCAACACGGCCGGCATGGATACCAAGACGGCCAGCGCCGTCATGACCTGCGCCTTGCTCGTCTACATGTTCCTGCAGCCTGTGTTCGGCGCCCTGTCCGACCGCATCGGCCGCCGTACCTCGATGCTGTTCTTCGGCGGCCTGGGCACCCTGTGCGTGCTGCCCATCATGCATGCGCTGAAAGACGTCAGCAGCCCGTACGCGGCCTTCGGCCTGATCATCGTGGCCCTGGCCGTGATCAGTTTTTATACGTCGATCAGCGGCTTGATCAAGGCGGAAATGTTCCCCGTCGAAGTGCGCGCGCTGGGCGTGGGCCTGTCCTACGCGCTGGCCAACGCCATCTTCGGCGGCTCGGCCGAATACGTGGCGCTGCAGTTC
This sequence comes from Janthinobacterium foliorum, assembly GCF_978021625.1. Lineage (NCBI taxonomy): Bacteria > Pseudomonadati > Pseudomonadota > Betaproteobacteria > Burkholderiales > Oxalobacteraceae > Janthinobacterium > Janthinobacterium foliorum. The sequence goes on from NZ_CDXDQE010000003.1 coordinate 605,829, forward strand.
AAGGCCTGGCATGTGGAAGAGTATTTCTACTGGTACGTGACCATCATGTGCCTGGTGTCCTTCATCGTCGCCATCCGCATGCCGGACCCGAGCCGCTCGGGACTGCTGAAGTAAAGTTGCCGTAGAATTGGGGCGGCACTGCGGTGCCGCCTTTTTTATAGTGCCATCCTTTTACCGTGCCGATCAGGAGTTTTCATGTCGTATGTTATTCCCGCACCCTTGCAAGCCAGTGTCCCCGTCGCCGGCAGCGACGCCAGCTTTCCCGTCCACCGCATCTATTGCGTGGGCCGCAACTATGTCGACCACGCCAAGGAAATGGGCCACACGGGCCGCGAGGCGCCATTCTTCTTCATGAAGCCTGCCGACGCCATCCTGCCCGTGCCTGCCGGCACGACGGGCGCATTGCTGTATCCCGCGCGCACGCAGGATTTCCAGCACGAGATGGAGCTGGTGGTGGCCATCGGCAAGGGCGGCAGCGATATCGGCGTCGATGACGCGTTGAGCCACGTGTGGGGCTATGCCGTGGGCCTGGACATGACGCGCCGCGACCTGCAGGGCGAAGCGAAAAAGCTGGGCCGCCCGTGGGACACGGGCAAGGCGTTCGAGCATTCGGCGCCGATCGGCCCCATCACGCCGGCGGCGCAGGCGGGCGACATGGGCCGGGCTGCCATCACCCTGCACGTGAATGGCGCCGTGCGCCAGAGCAGCACGATCGACATGCTGATCTGGAACGTGGCGGAAACCATCGCCGACCTGTCCACCTACTTTAGCTTGCAGCCTGGCGACCTGATCTACACTGGCACGCCGGCCGGCGTGGCGGCCGTGCAGCGCGGCGACGCGCTGGTGGGCGCCATTACCGGCCTGGAAACCCTGCGCGTCAAGGTCGTCTAAAGCGGCCTGCCGCACAGCACGACAAGCCCGCCTGGCGCAGAATCGCCTTGCGGGTTTTTTTATGTGGAAGCAAGGAGATGCTCATGATGAACGACACGTATTCTGTGGCGCAACCCACGCGCGCCGAGATCGATGCCTTGACGGGCCCGGCCCTGCTGGAATTCGGCACGGGCTGGTGCGGCCATTGCCGCGCCACCCAGGCGCCGCTGGCGGCCGCGTTTGCACGGCATGGCGCCGTGCCGCACCTGCGCGTGGAAGACGGCCCCGGCCGTCCCCTGGGCCGCTCGTTCAAGGTGAAATTATGGCCGACCCTGATTTTTTTAAAAGATGGCCAGGAAGTGGCGCGCCTCGTGCGCCCGCTCGACAGCGCCGAGATTGCGCAGGCGTTCAATCTGATTAACCCAACGGCAAATACCGGGGTCGGACTCTGAGGGGCAGACCCCGGTCCTTGCTGTTGGGGTTTGCATTTCAAAGACATTTGCGCCGATTGCCGCATCACCTGGGGTCGGACCCGCGGGGTCTGACCCCGGCAGTTGTCCACAATTTCTTGCCGCACCGCAGCACTACGCGTATCATGGGCCGCTTACAGCAAGATCAACCGCATCCTTCGTGATGCAGGCGCGATCATCGCCGGCCCGCTCCACCCGGAGGGGCCGCAGGCAAGGATTCACCACAAATGACCGATGCCGCGATGCCGACGCGCGGGTCTGGTACGGAATGCCTGGCGATACGCCGGGCCTGATACACGTCGCCCATCCCCTGACGCCTTTCCTGCCGTGCCCCGGGTAACCGGATGGCGCACGACCGTTGTTTCTCTGATCAGCACTGATCACGGCGCGTTAGCGCGCGTTTGTTCACCGTTGTCTGCCGTTGCCTGCCGTTAATAACGGGGTGTTGCAGCATGGAATTTGTTTGTGAATTTAATAGCAAATTTGCCGCAAATTTCACCGTGCACGGATATGATAGGTGAACAATGCGCCTAAGTAATCGTCGGGAAATTATTGTAAATTTATGAGGAACAGAAGCGGATGTGATGCAAGGCGGCTGTCGCGATGCAGTGCGAGCACTGCGAGCGGCTGCCAACGCAGCAGCGCGCCGCTTATGGAAGTCAGAAATAACAATAATTTGCTGGCGGTTACTTTATACAACGTGCTGTGCTGCTGCCTGAAAAAACATCCAGAGAATGGCCTTTAGACACCCTCCCCAAGGAGCGCAGTAAATGAGCACCCCCCCCAAGAAAAATTCCCCCGGCACGGTGCTGTTCGCCAGCCTGATCGGCACCACGATCGAGTTCTTTGACTTTTATATCTACGCCACCGCCGCCGTGCTGGTGTTTCCGAAACTGTTCTTCCCCGCCGGCGACCCGTCGGCCGCCGTGCTGCAGTCGCTGGCCACGTTTGCCATCGCCTTCTTCGCCCGCCCCATCGGCTCGGCCGTGTTCGGCCACTTCGGCGACCGCATCGGCCGCAAGGCCACGCTGGTGGCCGCCTTGCTGACCATGGGGATCTCCACCGTCATCATCGGCTTGCTGCCGACGTATGCCGCCATCGGCACCCTGGCGCCGCTGCTGCTGGCGCTGTGCCGTTTCGGCCAGGGCCTGGGCCTGGGCGGCGAGTGGGGCGGCGCGGTGCTGCTGGCAACCGAGAACGCGCCACCGGGCAAGCGCGCCTGGTACGGCATGTTCCCGCAGCTGGGCGCGCCGATCGGCTTCTTCCTGTCGGGCGGCATCTTCCTGCTGCTCAGTGAAACCATGACGGATGAACAGTTCTTCAGCTACGGCTGGCGCATCCCGTTCCTCGCCAGCGCGCTGCTGGTCATCGTCGGCCTGTACGTGCGCCTGAAGATCACGGAAACGCCGGACTTCCAGAAAGTCATCGACAAGAACGAAGTGGTGAAACTGCCGGTGGCGACCGTGTTCCGCCAGCATGGCCGCATGCTGTTCCTGGGCACCATCATCGCCCTGGCCACCTTCGTGCTGTTCTACCTGATGACGGTGTTCGCGCTGAGCTGGGGCACGACCAAGCTGGGCTTCACGCGCAAGGAATTCCTCATCGTGCAGCTGTTTGCCGTGCTGTTCTTCGCCCTGACCATCCCGTTTTCGGCCGTGCTGGCCGACCGCCGCGGCCGCCGCGCCACCATGATCTGGGTTTCCGTCGCCATCGCCATCTTCGGCCTGGTGCTCGCGCCCATGTTCGGCTCGGGCGTGACGTGGGAAGTGACGATCTTCATGGCCGTCGGCCTGGGCCTGATGGGCATGACTTACGGACCGCTGGGCACCCTGCTGTCCGAGCTGTTCCCACCCGAAGTGCGCTACACGGGCGCCTCGCTGACGTTCAACCTGGCCGGCATCCTGGGCGCCTCGCTGGCGCCGTACATCGCCACCTGGCTGGCCACCAACTATGGCCTGCAATACGTGGGCTACTACCTGTCGCTGGCCGCCGTGCTGACCCTGGGCGCATTGCTGCTGGTGGGCAAGCCACGGGCGGGCAAGGAAGCCTGGCAGTAAGGTCCCGCAGTCAGCCCGCCTGACGCCGACCGCCCCGCGAGCCGCCAGCTGCCCAGCTGGCGGCTTTTTTTGTCGGTAAAACACCACGCCGCCTCCCCGCCGAGATTCTTGTTGACAGTCAAAATCGGCTGGTGTTAAGGTGTGCACACGTGTGCAATGTAGTGCAAGCGGCAAAAAAGCACATCCACGGACAGTGACACCGCAAGATAGCGGTGCCGTCTGAAGTACCCCAATACAACAAACTTGGAGTGAGACGATGAAGATGCGCAATGTTGTGATGGCGATGGGCCTGGCCCTGCCGATGACGGCCATGGCCGCCGAGGAGCGTTTGTCCGTGCTGTGTTCGGCCGACATGGAATGGTGCCAGCTGATGAAGACCCGCTTCGAAGCGGAAACGAAGATCAAGGTATCGATGATACGCAAGAGCGCCGGCGAGGCGTATGCGAAGATCCGCGCCGAAGCATCGAACCCGAAATCGGATGTCTGGTGGGGCGGCACGGGCGACCCGCACCTGCAAGCGGCCGCCGAGGGCTACACGGAAGAATACAAGTCGCCGACCCTGGCCCGGCTGCAGCCGTGGGCCGTCAAGCAAGCCGAAACGGCGAAGTACCGCACCGTCGGCATCTATATCGGCATCCTGGGCCTGGCCTACAACGAAACCGTGCTGAAGAAGAAAAACCTGCCGCCGCCGCAATGCTGGAAAGACCTGGTCAAGCCCGCCTACAAGGGCGAGATCGAGATGGCCAACCCGAATTCCTCGGGCGCCGCCTACAACGCGCTGGCCACCGTGGTGCAGCTGATGGGGGAAGAGGAAGCCTTCGATTTCCTCGCCAAGATGGGACAGAACGTCAGCAAGTATCCGAATGCGGGCGTGGCGCCCGGCGAAGACGTGGGCCGCGGCGAAGCGGGCGTGGCCATCGGTTTCATGCATGACCTGATGAAACTCACCGTGGCCGGTTTCCCCGTGAAAGTCTTGCCGCCCTGCGAAGGCACGGGCTACGAGATCGGCTCGATGAGCATCGTCAAGGGCGCGAAGAACATGGAGCAGGCAAGGAAATTCTATGAATTCGCCCTGCGTCCCGACGTGCAGAGCGAGGCCGTGAAAGCGCTGGCCTTCCAGATCCCGTCCAATGTGGCCGCCACCATTCCCGCCGCCTCGCCGCGCCTGGAAAACATCAAGACCATCAACTACGACTTCGCCAAGTACGGCGCGTCGGACACGCGCAAGCGCCTGCTGCAGCGCTGGACCACGCAGATTTATTCTGCCGGCAATTAACGCGCGCCAAAACTGACTGCGCGTTCCGGCCACGACTCACTGCCGCCCGCTACAGTTTTGGCAGGCGTTCAACCTATATACATTGTTCAAAACGTTTGGAAATCAAGGCGCGCCGCGCAACAGAATTTCAGACGTTCATCGTTGGATGAAACTCATGAAAAAGATATTCTACGGCTGGCTGCTGGCCGCCCTGGCAGCGTTGTGCCTGTTGCCCTGGCATCAGCAGGAAGCGGGCCTGTTCGCCGGCGAGTGGCTGCGCGACGGCCAGTTCTTCGGCCAGCATGGCGCCCCGGCCCTGCTGCAGCTGGTGACGTTCGGCGCCTGGCCGCTGGGCGTGTTCTTCGCCCTGCTGGCGGCCAGCGCCGCGCTGGTGGCCGGCAACGTGCCGCGCAAGACCCTGGGCCTGGGGCAGATCGCCATCGGCGGCGCGGGCATGCTGTGGCTGGCATGGCTGGGCTGGGGGCCGCTGGCCGCCAGCACCGGCCTGGGCTTTGGCGCGCTGCTGCTGGCGCTGTGCCTGCTTTTCCTGCTCACCTCCGGGGCGGCTGCCTGCGGCGTGTGCCGCGGCGACGCCTTCGTGGCCGGCGCCATCGGCCTCATCATCTGCCTGATTTCCCTGTTCGTGCTGTTCCCCGTCGCATTGATCCTCGTGAGCGCCGGCCAGCCCATGGACGATGGCGGCACGGGCGCCGCCGCCCTGGCGCGGCGCCTGGCGGACCCCGGCATCTGGAGCCTTAACTGCGTAGCCGGCCCCGGCCGCTGCGGCGTGGCCTGGAATACCCTGGCGCTGGCCTTGCTGACGGGCGTCTCGGCCACCTTCCTGGGCCTCGTGTTCGCCCTGCTGGTCACGCGCACCAACGGCCGCTGGGTGCGCCCCATGCGCGCCATCACCATCTTGCCCATCGTCACGCCGCCCTTCGTGCTGGGCCTGGCGCTGATCCTGCTGTTTGGCCGCAACGGCGCCGTCACGGGCCTGGTCGGCGACCTGTTCGGTATCGAGCAAAGCCGCTGGCTGTATGGCATGACGGGCGTGTGGCTGTCGCAGATGCTGGCCTTTGCGCCGATCGCCTTCATGACCCTGATCGGCGTGGTCGAAGGGGTCAGCCCATCGCTGGAAGAGGCATCCGGGACCCTGGGCGCCAGCAGCTGGCAAACCTTCGTCAAGGTCTCGCTGCCCCTGATGCGCCCCGGCATCGCCAACGCCTTCTTGCTGTGTTTTATCGAAAGCATGGCCGACTTCGGCAATCCGATGGTGTTAGGTGGCAATTTCCACGTGCTGTCGACGGAAATCTTCTTTTCCGTGGTGGGCGCCTCGAACGACCAGGGCCGCGCTGCCACCCTGGCCATCGTGCTGCTGACCTTTGCCGTGGGCGCCTTCTTCATCCAGAACCTGTGGCTCGGCAAGAAATCGTATGTGACGGTGACGGGCAAGGCCGACCACGGCGGCCACGCCGCGCTCAATCCGCGCCTGAAAACCACCTTGTGGAGCATCGCCCTGCCATGGTTCGCCTTCACGGCCCTCGTATATGGCACGGTGGTGGCGGGCGGCTTCGTGAACAACTGGGGCCAGGACAATGCCTTCACCCTGCGCCACTACATCGACGCCTTCGGCATCACCATGGACAGTGGCGGCTGGCACTGGACGGGCCAGGCCTGGCCATCGCTGTTCACGACCCTGACGATCTCGGCCATCGCCGCGCCGCTGACGGCCTTCGTCGGCATCCTTTCAGCGTGGCTGCTGGTGCGCCAGCAATTCGCCCTGAAAGGCGCGTTCGAATTCGGCACCATGCTCAGCTTTGCCATTCCCGGCACCGTCATCGGCATCAGCTACATCCTCGCCTTCAACTCGGCGCCCATTGAGTTGACGGGCACGGCGACGATTTTGATCCTGTGCTTTGTCTTCCGCAACATGCCGATGGGATTGCGCACCGGCATCGCCGCCATGCGCCAGCTCGACGGCAGCCTGGATGAAGCGTCGATCACCCTGGGCGCCAGCAGCTGGACCACCATGCGCAAGGTCATCCTGCCCCTGCTGCGTCCGGCCATCGCCTCGGCCCTCGTGTATGGCTTCGTGCGCTCGATCACGTCGATCTCGGCTGTCGTCTTCCTCGTCAGCGCCGATTACGACATGGCCACGTCCTACATCATCGGCCTGGTGTCGAACGGCAACTATGGCACGGCCATCGCCTACGCCACGGTCTTGATCGTCGTCATCCTGCTGTGCATTCAATTGATCCACCTGCTGGTCGGCAAGCGCCGCCTTCGCCGCGTCAGCGCCGAAAGCACCTTGCCGGCCGCCGTTCCCCACCTGGAAAAGAGCTACGCATGAACCAATTCTCCACCCTCGCCACTGCGGCGCCGAGCGTACTGAATGCGCTGGAATTCGAGCAAGTTACCAAGCGCTACGGCAAGGCGCTGGCCGTGAACAATGTCTCGTTCACGATCGCGCCGCGCACCATGGTCACCCTGCTGGGGCCCAGCGGCTGTGGCAAGACCTCGACCCTGCGCCTGATCGCCGGGCTGGAGCGCGTCAGCGCCGGGCGCATCCTGCTGGCCGGCGAGGACGTCACCCTGACGTCCGCCGCCGAGCGCGACGTCAGCATGGTGTTCCAGTCGTATGCCCTGTTTCCGCACATGACGGTGCTCGACAACGTGTGCTACGGCCTCGTCGTCTCTGGCGAAACCCGGCCGCGCGCCATCGAACGGGCGCAGGAAAGCCTGCGCCTGGTCGGCCTGGCCGACTTTGCCGCGCGCTTCCCCAACGAATTGTCGGGCGGCCAGCAACAGCGGGTGGCCGTGGCCCGCTCGCTGGTGCTGCAGCCCAAGGTGCTGCTGCTCGACGAGCCGCTGTCGAACCTGGACACGAAACTGCGCCGCCGCGTGCGCGATGAAATCCGCGACATCCAGGTCAAGCTGGGTCTCACGGCCGTGTATGTCACGCATGACCAGGAAGAGGCGCTGGCCATTTCCGACCAGATCATCGTGATGAACCGGCAAGTGATCGCGCAAAAGGGCACGCCGCACGAGCTGTTCGAGTCGCCGGCCGACAAGTTCGTCGCCGACTTCATCTGCAACGCCAACATCGTCGATGGCGTGATCGAATCGGTGGCCGACGGCAAGGCCGTCTGTGCCATGGGCAAGCTGCGCCTGCGCCTGCCATGCCGCAGCCCGCGCAGCGGCGAAGCGAGTTTCGCCGTGCGCCCGGAAGCCATCCTGCTGTCGCCGGCACAGGCCGACAGCGCCATGGTGGTGCGCGTGGCGCGCGCCACCTACCTGGGACGCGAAATGCAATACACGCTCGAGACGCCCGTGGGCGAACTGTTTGCCGTCTCGCACGACTTGAGCCAGGTTTTCACGCAAGGCACATCGGTCGCCATGACCGTACACGAACATGGCGCAGCCATCATTGGAGGACAAGCATGACAGATATGACACCGGCAGCGGTACTGGCCGACGCGGCCACCCTGGAGCGCTATGCCTACGCGCAACAGATCATCCGCCAGGCGGGGGAGATTGCGCTGGGCATGTTTCACCGCCGCACGGAATTGGTGATCGAGGAAAAAGGCTTGCAGGACATGGTCAGCATCGCCGACCGCATGGTGGAAGACCATGTGCGCGCGCAGATCGCTGCGCGCTTCCCCGGCGATGCCGTGGTGGGCGAGGAGCGCGGCGGCGGGGCGTCCGATGCGCGCTGCGTGTGGGTCATCGACCCCATCGACGGTACGGCCTGTTTCGTCAACGGCATGCTGGCCTGGTGCGTGTCGATCGGCGTGCTGGTCGATGGCCAGCCCGCCATCGGCGCCGTGTACGACCCGAATGCCGACGAGCTGTTCCATGCCTGCCTGGGGCAGGGCGCGCATGTGCTGTCGCGCCAGGGACAGACGCGCTTGCACGTCAACGACGTGGCCAGCCTGCAGGGCGGCGTGCTGGGCGTGGGTTTTTCGCACCGCGTCGGCACCGGTACTTTTTTGCCCTTCCTGCTCGACGTGCTGGAAGAGGGCGGCATGTTCATCCGCAACGGTTCCGGCGCCTTGATGATCGCCTATGTGGCGGCCGGGCGCCTGATCGGCTACTTCGAGCCGCACATCAATTCCTGGGATTGCCTGGCGGGCATCGTGCTGGTCAACGAGGCGGGCGGCCGCTGCAATGATTTCCTGGCCAATAACGGCCTGGAAAAGGGCAATCCCATCCTGGTAGGCGGACCCCGCCTGTATCCGCAACTGGCGGCGCTGGCCTTGCCGCGCTGCTGAGCGCGCATCTTCGTCGAAAGGAGGGCAGGGCGGCCTGCGCCGGGGCGCGCAGTGGCAACACGTTGTTGAGCATCATGAGTAATCCACCACCATAAAAACAAGCAGGAGACGGGATGAAAAACAAGATGAAAAACGTACAGCACGCCGGCAAGCTGAACAAGATTGCCGCGGCCTTGCTGCTGGCCGTGCCGGGCTGCGTCCTGGCCGAATCGAGCGTGGTCGTGTACGGCCGCATCCATGCGGGCCTCGACCATATCGAAAGTTCCACCTCGGCCGCGTGGCCGCATGGCGAGTCGCTGTCGCGCGTGTCGGACAATTCCTCGAAGATCGGTTTTCGGGGCAGAGAAGACCTGGGCAACGGCAACACGGCCTTTTTCCAGATCGAAGGCAATGCCAAGCTGGACGACGGCACGGGCGCCATCAACAGCAAGGATACCTTTGTCGGCCTGGAAAACCCCGCGTATGGCCGCATCGCGCTGGGCCGCTTCGCCACGCCGATCCGCCAGATCAACGGCTACACCAACCGCTTCGTCGGCGAAGGCATCCAGGATGACGCCAACATTTCACAGCTGGGCGGCGAGGGTTTCAATCGCCGCAGCGCGAATGCCGTCAGCTACCGCACGCCCGTGCTGCAAGGCTTCAGCGCAACGATCTACCGCGCCAGCGAAAACGAGGCATCGAATGGCGACCGCATCTATTCGGGCATCGTGCAGTATGTGAACGGCCCCATCAAGGGCGCCGTCGGCTATGAAAAGCACAAGGACTTGCGTCCCGGCTTCAGCGAAAAAATGTACCGTGCCGTGGGCAATTACAACTTTGGCGGCGGCGACGTGGGCGTGGCGTGGAACCGCATGGTGTATGACGTGGCCAGCGGCGACTTGCAGCGCGACTATTTCACCATCACGGCTGCCTACAAGGCGGGCGGCGGTTCCTTCATCGGCCGCTTCGGCATCGCCGGCGACGTCTCGGGCAGCGCGCCGGACGGCGCCAGCGTCACCATCAAGACCACCTCGCTGGTGCGCGGCGACGACAGCGGCGCCAAGCAGGCGACATTGGGCTACGAGTATTACATGTCCAAGCGCAGCACCGTGTATGCGTATTACACGCAAACGAACAACGACAAGCGTGCCAACTACACGTTTGGCGGCAATGGTTTTGCCAGCGTCAAGCAGGGCGCCAAGCTCAGCGGTGTGATGCTGGGCGTCATTCATTTGTTTTAACTTTTATTTGACCGGATTTGCACACGTGTGCAAATTCGGTCAAGCGCTGTACCGACCTTCAAGGAGATGGAAATGATTCAAGTGGCATTGTTCGGCGCCGGCCGCATCGGCCGTATCCACGCCGGCAATCTGGTGCGCCAGCCCGGCGTGCGCCTGAAATACGTGGTCGACGTGCATGCGGGCGCGGCGGCGGAGGTGGCCGCCCTGCATGGCGCCAGTGTCGCCAGCGTGGATGCCGCGCTGGCCGACCCCGACGTCAAGGCCGTGCTGATCGCGTCGAGCACGGATACGCATGCCGACCTGATCGTGCGCGCGGCGGCCGCCGGCAAGGCCATTTTTTGCGAAAAGCCCGTCGACCTGACCCTGGCACGGGCGCGCGATGCCGCCGCCGCCGTGCAGCAGGCGGGCGTGCTGTGCATGATCGGCTTCCAGCGCCGCTACGACCCCACGTTTGCCGCCGTCCGGCAGCGTATCGACGCGGGCGAGATCGGCACGCCGGAATTGCTGGTCGTCACCAGCCGCGACCCGGGCCCGCCGCCCGTCAGCTACATCAAGGTGTCGGGCGGCATCTTCAAGGATATGCTGATCCATGACTTCGACATCTTCCGCTGGATACTCGACGATGAAGCCGTCAGCGTGCATGCGACGGGCAGCTGCCTGGTCGATCCGGCCATCGGCGAGGCGGGCGACCTGGACACGGCAGTCGTCACCATCCGCACGGCCAAGGGCCGCGTGTGCCAGATCAACGCGTCGCGCCGCGCCGCCTACGGCTACGACCAGCGCTTTGAAGTGCTGGGCAGCAAGGGCATGCTACAGGCGGGCAACCACAAGCCGACGGAGGTAACTGCGTATGGTCCCGTGAATGTCAGCGTGGACAAGCCGGAAGATTTTTTCCTGGAACGCTACCGCGCCGCCTATGCCCGCGAGATGGCGCATTTTTTCGACGCCTTTGCCCATGGTGCGCCCTTGCGCACCACCGTGCACGATGGCTTGAAGGCGCTGGAACTGGCGGAAGCGGCCACCGTGTCGTGGCGCGAGCAGCGCATCGTGCAACTGTCATAAGGAAAGAGTGCCATGAAGAATACAACTGAATTTGCGCCAGGCCGGGCGCTGGACGTGATCTGCCTGGGCCGCCTGGCGGTGGACCTGTACGCACAGCAGATCGGCAGCCCGCTGGAAGACGTCAGCAGCTTTGCCAAGTACCTGGGCGGCTCGTCCGCCAACATCGCCTTCGGCACGGCCCGCCTGGGCCTCAAATCGGCCATGCTGTCCAAGGTGGGCGACGACCACATGGGCCGTTTTTTGACGGACACCTTGTCGAAGGAGGGCTGCGACGTCAGCCACGTGGGCATCGACCGCGACCGTTTGACGGCCCTGGTCATGCTGGGCATCAAGGATAAAAACACCTTTCCCCTGATTTTTTACCGCGACAATTGCGCCGACATGGCCATCGAAGCGTCCACCGTCGACGCCGCCTTTATCGCGTCGAGCAAGGCGCTCTTGATCACCGGCACGCATTTCTCGACCAGCGCCATGCACGCCGTCAGCACGCAGGCCTTGCAGCTGGCGCGTGCCAACAATGTGCGCACCGTGCTCGACATCGATTACCGGCCCGTGCTGTGGGGCTTGTCGGGCAAGGCGGACGGCGAAACGCGTTTCGTCTCGAACGACGGCGTGACCAGCCATCTGCAAGGCATCCTGCCGCAGTTCGACCTGGTGGTCGGCACGGAAGAGGAATTCATGATCGCCGGCGGCGGCGCCGACATCATGGCCAGCCTGCGCGCCGTGCGGGCGGTGAGCACGGCCACGCTTGTCGTCAAGCGGGGGCCGCTGGGCTGCGCCGTGATCGACAGCGTGGTGCCGCAGAGCCTGGACGATGCCTATAACTATCGTGGCGTACGCGTCGAGGTGCTCAATGTGCTGGGCGCGGGCGACGCCTTCATTTCCGGCTTTTTAAAAGGCTGGCTGCGCGGCGAAGGCTACGAAGCCTGCTGCCGCTATGCGAATGCCTGCGGCGCGCTGGTCGTGTCGCGCCACGCTTGCGCGCCGGCCATGCCGTCGCCCGTCGAGCTCGACTATTTCCTGGCCAACGCGGCCAGGCTCACGCAACCGGACCAGGATGCCACCCTGGCGCGCCTGCACCGCACGACGGTGGCGCGCAAGCAGTGGGATGAACTGTGCGTGTTTGCCTTTGACCACCGCACGCAATTCTTTGAACTGGCGCAACAGGGCGGCGCCGACGAGATAAAAATTGCACGCCTCAAGCAGCTGTTCGTGCAAGCCGTGGGCCAGACGGAAGCGGCACGCGGTTTGCAAGGCGGCACGGGTGTGCTGATCGATGACCGCTATGGCGTCGATGCCCTCAACGATGCGACCGGACGGGGCTGGTGGATCGGCCGTCCCGTGGAGTTGCCGGGGTCGAACCCGCTGCAGTTCGACTGGGGCCGCTCGCTGGCGGCGCGGCTGACGCAGTGGCCGCAGGAACACGTGATCAAATGCCTGGTGCAGCTGCATCCGGACGACGCCGTGGAAAACCGCCTGGAACAGGAAGCGCAGATCAAGGGTTTGTACGAGGCCGCGCAGATCACGGGCCACGAACTGCTATTGGAAATCATCCCCGCCAAGGCGCTGCCGCAGCATGACGACACGGTCTTGCGCGCCGTCAAGCGCCTGTACAACCTGGGCATCTACCCGGAATGGTGGAAGCTGGAAAGCATGTCGGCCCAGCAATGGCAAGCCATCGATGCGCTGGTGCAGGAGCGCGATCCGTATTGCCGTGGCGTAGTATTGCTGGGCTTGAACGCCCCCATCGAGGCGCTGGCCGCCAGTTTCGAGCAAGCCAGTGCCAGCAGCACCTGCCGCGGCTTCATGGTGGGACGCACCATCTTCCAGGAACCGAGCCGGCGCTGGCTGGCGGGCGAACTCGACGACGCGGGCCTGATCGCCGCCGTGCGCGCCAACTTCGAACAGTTGATTGTTTTGTGGCAGCGCACGCGCCACCGCCTGGAGCGTGCGGCATGAAGACTTCCCCGCACAACACCATCCGCCTGACCATGGCGCAGGCCTTGGTCCGCTATCTGGCCGCCTTGCGCACGGAAGAGGGCGTCCCTTTGTTCGGCGGCGCCTTTGCCATCTTTGGCCACGGTAACGTGGCGGGCCTGGGCGAGGCGCTGTACCAGTACCGCGAGCAGTTTCCCACGTTCCGCGCCCACAACGAACAGGCGATGGCGCATGCGGCCATTGCCTATGCGAAAGCGCACATGCGCCGGCGCATGCTGGCCGTCACCAGCTCCATCGGTCCCGGCGCCACCAATTTGCTCACCGCCGCCGCCCTGGCCCACGTCAATCGCCTGCCCGTGCTGCTCCTGCCCGGCGACGTGTTCGTCTCGCGCGCGCCGGACCCGGTGCTGCAGCAGCTGGAAGATGCGTCCGACGGCAGCGTCTCCGTCAACGATGCCTTCAAGCCGCTGTCGCGTTACTTTGATCGCATCGTGTATCCGGAGCAGTTGCTGACGGCCTTGCCACGGGCGATCGCCGCCTTGACGGACGCGGCCGCCTGCGGTCCCGTCACCTTGTCCCTGCCGCAAGACGTGCAGACGATGGCATATGACTATCCGGAAGAATTCTTTACGCCGCGCACCGTGCGTTTCCGCGCCTTGCCCGCTGTCGAACAGGAACTGGAAGAAGCGGCCGCCTTGCTGAAACATGCGAAACAGCCGCTGATCGTCGCCGGCGGCGGCGTGCTGTACGGCCAGGCCAGCGCCGCCTTGCAGGCCTTTGCCGAGCGCCACGGCATCCCCGTGGCGGAAACGCAGGCGGGCAAGAGCAGCTTGCCGTGGGACCACCCGCTGCAGCTGGGCGCCATCGGCGTCACCGGTTCGCCTGCCGCGAACAGTCTGGCGGCCGAGGCCGACGTGGTGCTGGCCGTGGGCACGCGCTTGCAGGATTTCACGACGGGCTCGAATTCCCTGTTTGCGCAGGCGCAACTGGTCAGCCTGAACGTCAACCATTTCGATGCCCTGAAACGCCGTGGCCTGGGCCTGCAGGCGGATGCGGCACTGGGCTTGCAGGGGCTGTCGCGGCACCTGGGCAGCTGGAACAGCGCCGGCCAGTGGCTGGACCGCGCGCAGCAGGCAGGGCACGCGTGGCGCGCGACGGTGGCCACGATTACCGGCAAACGGGACGTCGCCGGCCTGCCGTATGACGGCGAAGTCATCGGCGCCGTGCAGCGTTCCTCGCCGGCGTCCACCAGCCGCGACATCGTCGTCTGCGCGGCGGGCACCTTGCCGGCCGAACTGCATAAACTGTGGCGTACCTCCACGCCGGGCGGCTACCACATGGAATACGGCTACTCGTGCATGGGCTATGAAATCGCGGGCGGCCTGGGCGTCAAGATGGCGAAACCGGAATCGGAAGTCATCGTCATGGTGGGCGACGGCAGCTACCTGATGATGAATTCGGAAATCGCCACTTCCGTCATGCTGGAGAAAAAACTCATCATCGTCGTGCTGGACAACCGGGGTTACGGCTGCATCAACCGCCTGCAGCAGGCGTGCGGCAACGCGTCGTTCAACAACATGCTGCCCGACAGCGCCCCGCGCATCGATTTCGCCCTGCATGCGCAATCGCTGGGCGCGCTGTCCGAGCACGTGGCCAGCATCGCCGAACTCGAACAAGCCATGCTGCGCGCCCGGGACGCTTCGCGCACCTATCTGATTTGCATCAACACGGACGCCACGCGCACGACAGAAGAGGGCGGCTGCTGGTGGGAAGTGGCCGTGCCCGAGGTCTCCACCCAGCCCGGCGTGCAGCTTGCCCGCGCCCGTTATGAACTTGACCGCCAAGGACAACAACAATGAACGCACCAACATGGAATGTGAAGATCGGCATCAACCCGATCTCGTGGATGAACGACGATTTGCCCAGCCTGGGCGGCGAGACGCCTTTGGCGACGGCGCTCCAGGAAGGCGCGGAGATCGGCTATGCGGGCTTTGAGCTGGGCAACAAGTTTCCCAAGGATGCCGCAGCCCTGAATGCCGTGCTGGGCAAATATCATCTCGCCTGCGTCTCCGGCTGGTATTCGGGCCGCCTGGTGCACAGGTCGGTCGAGGAAGAGATTGCAGCAGTCCAATCGCATCTGCGCCTGCTGGCCGACAGCGGCGCCACCGTCATGGTGTATGGCGAAGTGGCGGACGCCATCCAGGGCGAAGCGCGCCCTTTATATAAGCGCCCGCGCTTCCAGACGCAGCAGCAATGGCAGGCATACGCGGACAAGTTGACGGCCTTTGCCGCGCATTTGCTGGCGCACGGCGTGCGCCTGGCGTATCACCACCACATGGGCGCTTACGTGGAAACGCCGGCCGACGTGGATCAATTGATGGCCTTGACGGGGCCGGAAGTGGGCTTGCTGTTCGACACGGGCCACATCACCTTTGCCGGCGGCGACGCGCTGGCGGTGCTGAACAAGCATATCGCCCGCATCTGCCATGTGCATTGCAAGGACGTGCGGCCGAATGTCGTGAAGCTGGCGAAGAATGGCC